>NZ_JBHUPY010000023.1:0-116480 GCF_042688385.1 Herpetosiphon sp. NSE202
TCTTCAAAACCTACCCCCGTACAGCGATGAAAACCTCCGGCGGAGGGACGGAAGGGTGGCGAAACGAGGCGTGGGGAATGGTTGCTGGGGGCTGGAGATCGGAAACCACCCATGATACGGAAGGGTGGCGAGCCATGAGCATTGATCAACGAAATCAAGCCCAAAACTGGGCCTAAACATAGATAGCGACATTTAAACATTATCCGGCGCAAGCCGTTTTGGGAGTAACCAATCAATGGTTGCCATTCAACAAAGTACAGTTTTGGCTCCAATCGATCCAGCGGACATTGTGGTTCGGCCCGCCCATGAAGACGATGTGGCTGGCATGAGTGAGTTGGTAGCCGAAAATGTGCGGGCTGGGCATTTATTACCCCGTTCCGCTGACGAAATTCGTGCTTCTTTAGCAAATTGGGTAGTTGCCTGCCATGGCCAACGGGTGATTGGCATTGGCTCATTGTTGCTGATGAATCCTGATCTGGTTGAGGTTCGCTCATTAGCCGTGGCAACCGAGTATCGCGCTGCTGGCGTTGGTGCCAAAATTGTGCTCGAACTGGTTGCTCAAGCCAAATTGCGCCAAATTCATACAGTTTTTGCCTTGACCCGCGCTGTTTCGTTTTTTGTTCGCTTGGGTTTTACAATCACCGACAAAGAACGCTTCCCCGAAAAGGTTTGGCGCGATTGTGTCAAGTGTCCACTCGTCACCTGCTGTGACGAAACCGCCGTCGTTTGGGAACATTAACGAGAAGGATGAATTATGAGGGATGAAGGATGAAGCTTCAACCCTTAGGTTTATCCTCAATTATGTAGTTTGCGAAATGAAGGATGGTTCAGGGATTTCCTCCCTCATAATTCATCCTTCATCCTTTCAATAAGGAGTTCATTGGTCATGTCGAATGCGACTGCAAAGAAAGTTGTGCTGGCTTACTCTGGTGGCTTGGATACCAGCGTGATCGTGCCGTGGTTGAAGGAACATTATGGCTGTGAAGTCGTCTGTTATTGCGCTAATCTTGGCCAAGATGATGATTTGAGCGGCGTAGAAGCCAAAGCGATTGCTTCAGGCGCAAGTGCCTGCTATGTCGAAGATTTGCGCGAAGAATTTGTGCGCGATTTCTTGTTTCCAATGTTGCAATCGGGCGCAACTTACGAACGCACCTATTTGCTTGGCACCAGCATCGCTCGCCCATTGATCGCGCGCGGCCAAGTGCAGACCGCCTTGAAAGTTGGCGCTGATGCACTTTCCCACGGCTGTACGGGCAAAGGCAACGATCAAGTGCGCTTTGAATTGACCTACATGGCCTTGGCTCCACACATGAAAATCATTGCCCCATGGCGTGAATGGCACATTCGCTCACGCGAAGATGCATTAGATTACGCTGCATTGCACAATGTGCCCGTTACCAGCACCCGCGCCTCAATCTACAGCCGCGACGGCAATATTTGGCACTTGAGCCACGAAGGCGGCTCGTTGGAAGATCCATGGTTGGAGCCAGAATTAAATATGTTCCAACGCACCGTTACCCCAGAACAAGCCCCTGATGCGCCAGAATATCTGGAAATTGGCTTCGAGCGTGGCATTCCAATCAGCGTGAATGGCGAGCAACTTGGCCCCGTGGCTTTGCTGCAAACCCTCAACGAAATTGGCGCTCGCCATGGCGTTGGCCGCGTTGATTTGGTCGAAAATCGCTTGGTTGGCATGAAGAGCCACGGCGTGTACGAAACTCCAGGCGGGACGTTGCTCTATCGCGCTCATCAAGGCCTCGAAGAATTGGCGCTTGATCGCGAAACCCTGCACTACAAAGATACCTTGGCAATTCGTTTCTCAGAGTTGATTTACAACGGCCAATGGTGGTCGCCGTTGCGCTACGCTTTGTCGGCATTCTTCACCGAAACTCAAAAGAACGTGACTGGCGTGACCCGTTTGAAAGTCTTCAAAGGTGGCGTGCATTTGGTTGGGCGCAAGGCCGAACGCAGCTTATACGTGCCCGATTTGGCAACCTTCAGCGAAGATGCAGTCTACAACCAAGCAGATGCTGAAGGCTTTATCAAGCTCTTTGGCTTGCCCCAAAAAGTCGAAGCCTTAACCTCAGGAGCTGAATAAGCATGAGTATCTTTCGTTTTGCTGCTGGTTTCCGCAGTGCTGCGGGGCGATGTGGCTTGAAGGCCAGTGGTAATCCTGATTTAAGTTTACTTGTTGCTGATGATGTTTGTACGGCGGCTGGTGTGTTTACCACCAGCCTCGTCAAAGCTGCGCCAGTGCTTTACGATCAAGCGGTGTTGGCCGAGCATGCCAGCGAAATTCGCGCCGTGATTGCCAACGCTGGTTGTGCCAACGCCTGTACTGGCGCACAAGGCGATGCTGCTGCCCACGAAATGGCGCGGTTAGCAGCTGAGGCAGTTGGTTGCGAGCCTCATCAGGTTTTAGTGCTTTCAACTGGCGTAATCGGCCATCAACTGAATGTTGAAAAAGTGGCCAAGGGCGTTGCTGCAATCGCCCCAGAACTGGGCGTTGAGCATGCTCCAGCGCTTGCCGAAGCAATTATGACCACCGACACCCGCCCCAAAACCGCCAGCGCCAATGCGGTGATCGATGGGAGTTTGGTGACCGTGGCAGGCGTTGCCAAAGGCGCAGGCATGATCCATCCAATGATGGCAACCATGCTCTCGATTGTCACAACCGATGTGGCAATTGATGCTGATTTGGCCCAAAGCTTGTTGCGCGAAGTCAGCGATGCATCGTTTAATTGCGTGACGGTCGATGGCGACCCCAGCACCAACGATACCTTATTGCTGCTGGCCTCGGGCACAAGTGGCGTGACGATCAATGCCAGCAATATCGCTAGTTTCCGTCAAGCGCTTGAAGCGGTCTGCATCGATTTGGCCAAGCAAATTGCCGCCGATGGCGAAGGCGCAACCAAACTGGTCACGGTTACGGTTGATCATGCGCCGAGTGTTGCCGCAGCGCGTACTGTTGCCCGCAAAATTGCCTGCTCTCCGTTGGTCAAAACCGCGATTCACGGCGGCGATCCCAATTGGGGCCGAATTTTGGCAGCAGCAGGCGTAGCTGGCGTACCATTCGATCCTAGCCAAGTTGAGCTTTGGTTGGGCGAGGTGCAATTAGTTGCTGGTGGCACGCCCACCGACTACAGCGAACGTGAAGCAGCGAGCCAAATGAGCGGCCAGCATGTGGCCATTCGGCTTAATCTTGGGGCGGGCACGGCCACTGGCTACGCTTGGACCTGCGATTTTAGCGCCGAATATGTACGAATCAACGCCGATTATCGGACGTAAATGTTGGGGATCGGGGATTGGTTGTTGGGGATCGGGCATTTTAACGCAGCGGCGCAGAGCTAATCTGGCTATGGGCGATGTGTCATGGTAGGTACGGCCTAATTCCCTCACCCCCTAGCCCCCTCTCCCGCCTAGCGAGGCGAGGGGGAACCACTTAATCATCCCCTCGCCCGCGTTCAGTGGGAGAGGGGCTGGGGGTGAGGGGATACAGCTGCTTGCCAATTCCAATAAATCATGACAAAAGCCTTACCGCCCCCCGATCCCCAACGATCAACATCTAAATAACGAGGTAACCAAACCATGTGGGGTGGACGTTTTAGTGGCTCGTTGGCTGAGCATATGCGCTTATTCAACGATTCGTTTCCAATCGATAGGCGCTTATGGGCCGAGGATATTCGTGGCTCGATTGCCTGGGCCAATGGCTTAGAGCGGGCTGGCATTTTGCAAGCTGATGAATGCCAAGCGCTGATCGCTGGCTTGCGTCAAGTTTCTCAAGAGTTTGAAGAAGGTTTGTTTTTGCCGTTAACCAGCGACGAAGATATTCACACGGC
The DNA here is from genome assembly GCF_042688385.1 of Herpetosiphon sp. NSE202. Taxonomy (NCBI): domain Bacteria; kingdom Bacillati; phylum Chloroflexota; class Chloroflexia; order Herpetosiphonales; family Herpetosiphonaceae; genus Herpetosiphon; species Herpetosiphon sp. NSE202. The sequence goes on from NZ_JBHUPY010000023.1 coordinate 3,840, forward strand.
GGTCGAACGTCGCTTGGGTGATTTTATCGGAGCCTTGGCGGGCAAATTGCATACTGGCCGCTCACGCAACGATCAAGTTGCAACCGATACCCGTTTGTGGACGTTGGGCGCACTCAAACTGGCCGATGATCTGATTCGCGATGTGCAAGCAGCTTTGCTGGAGCAAGCCAAAGCAGTTGGTGATGCAATTTTGCCTGGCTATACCCACTTGCAACGGGCGCAGCCAGTCCTATTATCACACGCCCTGTTGGCTCATTTTTGGCGTTTAGATCGCGATCGCCAGCGTTTGCACGACGCAACCAAGCGGGTCAGCGTTTTGCCGCTTGGCTCTGGCGCGCTCGCAGGCACGGCGTTTGCGGTTGATCGGGCAGCGCTGGCAGCTGAATTGGGCTTTGCCAGCATCAGCCAAAATAGCCTCGATGCCACCAGCGATCGCGATTATATTGTCGAAATTTTGGCGGCAACGGCATTATTGGGCGTGCACATCAGCCAGCTTGCTGAAGATTGGATCATCTGGAGCAGCGCAGAATGGGGCTTTGTGGCGCTTGATGATGCCTATTCAACTGGCTCAAGTTTAATGCCGCAAAAGAAAAATCCCGATTCGCTCGAATTGGCACGCGGCAAATCTGGCCGTTTAATCGGCAATCTGGTTACAGTTTTGACCTTGCTCAAGGGCTTACCATCGGCCTACGACAAAGATTTACAGGAAGATAAAGCACCCTTATTTGATGCGATCGATACATTAAGCCTGACCTTGCCGGTGGTGGCTGGGGCAATTCGCACCGCCCGTTTCAACACCGAACGCATGGCGGCAGCGCTTGATGATGCAATGTTGGCGACCGATGTGGCCGATGAATTGGTACGCCGGGGAGTGCCATTCCGCGAAGCCCATCACATTGCCGGGCGCTTGGTGCGCGAAGCAGAACAACGTGGCGTTGGCATGCGCCAATTGCCCGCCGAAAGCTTTGTTGCAGCCCACCCAAGCCTGACCGATGTTGCTGGTTTATTCGATTTTGCTCGTTCCGTCGCCATGCGCGACGTACCTGGTGGAACAGCGCCCAATGCCGTGCGCGACCAACTGATTGCTGCTCAACACGTTTTAGCAGAAGGCTGAGGTTGCCCATAGCGCCCTCGCCCTGCCGTTACCCTTAACGGAGGCTTCCAAATGACACACTCACTTCTTGGTCGCGATTTACTGGCCTTGGCCGACTGGAACGACACTGAATTACTCGACGTGCTGGAAACTGCCGCCGAACTCAAATTGCGCCAACAACGTCGCAAAGCGCATCCCCTGTTGGCAAACCGCACCTTGGCGATGATTTTCGAAAAGCCCTCAACCCGCACCCGGGTTGGCTTCGAATCGGCAATGGTGCAACTCGGCGGTCATGGCATTTATCTCAGCCCACGCGATACGCAAATTGGCCGTGGCGAAACCATCGGCGATACCGCGCGCGTGCTCAGCCGCATGTGCGATGCAATTATGGCACGGGTCAACGACCACGCTACCTTGGTCGAGTTGGCTGAAGCCGCCGATGTGCCAGTGATCAATGGTCTTTCCGATTGGCTGCATCCGGTGCAAGCCTTGGCCGATGCCTTGACGATTCGCGAGCATTTTGGCAGTTGCAAAGGTGTGAAATTGGTCTACCTTGGCGATCCCAATAATGTTTCCAATTCGTTGTTGGAGATTGCGCCCCGCTTGGGCATGGATTTTGCGCTGGGCACGCCATTTGTGGAGCATGTTGATCAGCAGTTGTTGGCTCAAGCTCGTTTGCAAGCTGCCGCCAATGGTACCAAAATCATCGTTACCAACGATCCTTTGGAAGCTGTCAAGAATGCTGATGTGTTGTATACCGATGTTTGGGTCAGTATGGGCCAAGTCGTGGCCGAAGGTCATTTGGAAGCGCTACAACCATTTCAAATTAATGCTGAACTGTTGGCCGCAGCTAATGCAGGAGCCAAAGTAATGCACTGTTTGCCAATGCATCGCGGCGAAGAAATTAGCGCCGATGTGGCTGATGGCGAGCGTTCGATTATGTTTGATCAAGCTGAAAATCGCTTGCATACCCACAAAGCTGTGTTGGTTGCCACCGTTGCTGGCTTGGCTTTACGCCGCACCAAACGCCTCGCCGCCTAAAATTATTTAACTAAGCAACTGGCTTGAATTCAGCCCCGTGTATGCAACGCGGGGCTGAATGACCATCCTTTAGCCTTCGATAAACCGATAGCCAATGCCCCATTCAGTCTGAATCAAATTCGATTCGGGGTCAATTTCGCTGAGTTTTGAGCGCAAACGCCGAATATGCACATCAACCGTGCGCGCATCGACATATTCATCGTAGCCCCAAACTTGGCCGAGCAGCACTTCGCGGGTAAAAACTTGGCCAGGATGCGAAGCCAAATAGGCCAAGAGATCAAATTCTTTGGGCCGCAAGGTTAATTGCACATCGCGGAAGGTCGCGCGGCGGCGCGCATTATCCAGTTGCAAGCCATTTGAGGTTGGCACTGCATCGCCAATTTGTTGGCGCAAACGGCTGGCTTCGGCAGTGCGCCGCAACAAGGCCCGCACCCGCGCCACTAGCTCGCGCGGCGAAAATGGCTTGACTACATAATCATCAGCGCCAAGCTCTAAGCCAACCACCCGATCAACCTCATCGGCCCGCGCTGTGAGCATAATCACTGGTTGCTCGAAGCCCTCGGCCCGCATTTGGCGCAGCACCCCAAAGCCATCAATCCCGGGCAAGCCAATATCCAAAATCAACAGATCATAGGTTTCGTTGCGCAAGCGCAGTAAGGCATCTTCGCCAGAGCCAGTTTCGCCAACCGCAAAGCCCTCGCGTTCAAAGCGCGAACGCACCACATCGACCACGCTTGGTTCATCATCAACAATTAAAATACGTTGCATTAGGCATCCTCATTGGTCATGACTTCGCCCAAAATCCAATTGATAAAGCGTTGCGAGCCATCGACAATAGGCAAAGCAATAATTTCGGGTAGCGCATATGAGTGCAATTGTTCAACCCGCTCGATCAGGCTGCCCAGCGCATCAGCACGCGTGCGCACAATCAACAAAATCTCGGCCTCTTCTTTGAGTATGCCTTCCCAATGGTAAATCGAGCTAATTTGCGGCAAAATATTAACGCTGGCTGCCAGCCGTTCGGTCACTAAGGCTAGGGCCAGCGTGCGAGCCTCATCAGCATTACTTGTGCTAATCAAAACAACCTGCGCTGCATCAGACATAACGCCTCCAGATCGATTAACCGCTTGCTGTGTTTACTCTACCTTAAAGCCGTCGATCTGCAAGGGGTTTGGCTGTTACCACTTATGAATGGCGCAGGCTTAGCGGTTGGCTTGCAGCTCGGTTAGCACCTCGGCCAAGCTCGCATATTTGGCCACTGGCGGAAATTCTAGATATTTGGTGACGCTGTTGGGCACTGCATAAACCGTTGCTTCAGCCGCCAAACCTGCTTGCACGCCTTGCGGCGAATCTTCGAGCACAAGGCTGGCCTTGGCCATCACGCCCAACAATTCGGCGGCGCGCAGAAAAATATCCGGCGCGGGCTTGCCATTGGCTACTTCTTCGCCAGTGACGGTTGCGCCAAAACAATCGTTCCAGCCAAATTTTTGCAACACCATGGTCAAATATGGTCGCGGCGACGAGGTAGCAACCGCAATCGAAATCTGTTGCTGATTGAGCCAACGAATAATTTGGTCTGCGTAAGGCATGGCTTCAGCTTCGCGCTCGACCAGTTCGAAAATTAATTGGCGATGCTCTGCAATTGTTTGCTCGATGCTCAAGGGCAAATCGAAGCTCTCAATCATCGTTTTGGCATTATCATGCGCGCGGCGGCCAACCATGCGATGGCCCCAATCGGGGGCGCATGCTTTGCCGTAGCGGGCCAAAAACACATCCAAGGCCCGCATGCTTACCGGTTCGCTATCGACCAACACGCCATCACAATCAAACAAAATTGCATCAAATTGTTTCATTTGGTTCCTGCTTCTTGAAAAATGCTAAGGGTGGAAATTCGGCAATCACAATGCCGATCATCATTAATAAACCACCCCAAACGAAGGTCGATGAAATGCTTTCGTTGCCAAAGGTTGCTGCAAATAGCGCCGCAAAAACTGGCTCTAGCACGAAGATCAAGGCGGTGCGGGTTGGCGAAGCATAGCGCTGCACGATAATCTGAATCGCCAGCAAGACCGCTGTGCAGATGATGCCCAAATAGGCTCCCGCCCAAAAAACGTCTGCTGGCAAGGCGGGCACTGTTTCAAACAGCAGGCTGCCGATGCTGGCAACGACCGCCACAACCGCCACTTGAATCATGTTCATGGCAATTGGCGATGCCTTTTTGGTCCAATGGCCAATCGCCAAAATATGCCCTGCAAAAGTTACTGCGCAGATAAACACCAAAAAATCGCCCCAAAGCGAAACTGGCTGCGAGCCTGCTTGTGGAGTGCTATCAATCGAGAGCACATATAAGCCAGCGACGGCTAAAATCACGCCAGCCCAAACTTTGGCGCTAATTTTTGTGCGCCACAACACAGCGCCCATCAACGGCACAAAAATCACATTCAAGCCAGTAACGAAGCCTGCTCGCGATGCCGTGGTCATGCTGATGCCGATTGTTTGGGTAATGTAGCCAACGCATAGCAAGCTGCCAGTAATCAAGCCTGCCTGCCAATCGGTGCGTGTCCATTGGCGCAGTGATTTGAGCGACCATGGCAAGAGCGCCAGCGTTGCCAAAACAAAACGCAAGGCCACAAAGGCCAATGGCGGCCAATGATCGGTCGCATCACGCACGACAAAAAATGTGCTGCCCCAAAGCATCACAATCAACAACAGAACCCCATCGCTTTGCCAGCGCTTCATTGCCGCACCCTTTCTAGAAATCAGACCATAGACATATAGTATACGGAGATTTGGTCAACCTATAATTGGTCGGTTGAATTCTTGATTGCCTAAGAGGTTGCTACAATGCGTTTAATTGCCCTGCACGAACGGGAAAAAATTGCAGCATGGCTGAGCCAAAATGCTGACTTGAACATCTATCAAATTGGCGATTTGGATGCGTTCTTCTGGCCTTCGACGGTGTGGTATGGGCTTGAGCAAGCTGGCAAGATTCTACAAATTGGCTTGGTTTATCTTGGCCATAGTATGCCAATTTGGCTAATGTTTGATGATCAGCGCCAGCAATATTCGGCTCAATTGGCGGCAGCTATGCGGCCTTTATTGCCAGCCAAAGTTTATTGCCACTTCTCGCCTGGCATCGCCGAGGGTTTGGCCGACCGCTATCAGCTGCACGATCATGGCCTACACCATAAAATGATCTTGCGCGATTTTGCCAAACTTGATCAGGTGCGGTTTGAGCGCGAGGTTGTGCAACTGAGCAGCGCCGATTTGCCAGCGATCAATCAGTTGTATGCCGAGGCCTATCCCGATAACGCCTTCGATCCCCGCATGCTCGAAACTGGCTGTTGTTATGGCATTTGGCAGGATGATCAATTAATCAGCATCGCTGGGATTCATGTCTATTCGCCGAGCTATCGCGTGGCAGCGTTGGGCAATATCACGACCCATCCAGCCTACCGCGGCCAAGGCTTGGCCAAGCAAGTAACCGCCAAACTTTGCCAAAGCCTGCGCCACGACATCAACCATATTGGACTCAACGTCCACAGCGCTAATCACATCGCCATCAAAACCTACGAAAACTTGGGTTTTAGTTGGGTTGCCGATTATAGCGAGGTACTCTTGGAGCAAAAAGCCTAATCAGAAGCCATTAATTTAACACAGAGGAATAATGGCTAATAGCTGTTGGCTATGGGCTAGCGGAACATGATTTGGGATTGCAAATGCTCCAAAATTAGCCTCGTGTCATGCAATTTAACATGTGTTAAACCACACAATCAAAAGCCCCTCGCCCGTTGGACGGGAGAGGGGTTGGGGTGAGGGGATCATTATCGATTGATTATGGCTAATCAAGTCGGCGTTCGCTATATTCCTTGCCATCAAAGGTCAATAAGCGTTTTTTATCCTCAAGCACCGTTTCAAGGTTCACCGGACGCGTCCAGATTGTATGAATATGTTTGAGCGTGTCGCGGGCATAATCTAGGCGCAAATCGTTACCTTCATGGCGATGACGCAGATACAATTCGCCGCGATTGTTGTAATTGGCATCCTCAACATAGATATAGGGCTGGCCAAAATTGGTCAAGCCGCTGAGCAATTGCGATTTGATCGCGCCAAAATCGCGATTAACAATCTCATACAAATCAGTATCGTTGTTGTGCTTGAAGGTAAACAGTTTGTTCTCGACGCAAAATTCAGGCGTAAGAAATTCGTCGAGAAAGGTAATATCGTTGTGGAACCGCCGCACCTCAAAGACTTTTTCCAAGCCTTTGCCTAGCTTCAGATCCCATTCACGCTTTTCGCGCATATCGTCGCATTGCTCCCAATCTTTGCCAAAGCGTCCGCGATTCCAGCGATCTTCGATGTCGCGTAGCAACAGCAAACCTAAGCGATACGGATTCAATCGCCCAGGATGGGCCGCCACGATCCCCGCATGATGATCAGCAAAATCGACGATTTCCGAGGTTTCGGCGGCATGCGTGGTCATAATTCGGCTATGCCAAAAGCTGGCCCAACCTTCGTTGATAATTTTGGTCATGCCTTGCGGAGCAAAATAATAGGCTTCGTCGCGCACAATTTCCAGAATATTATGCTGCCAACGCTCAAGCGGCGCGTAATTCATCAAGAACAACAGCACGTCTTTTTGCGAATTCTCGGGGAATTTACGCATTTTTTGCTGTTCTTCTACTAATTTTTCACGTTGCTGGCGCAGAAACTCTGGTGGATTGATAAAATCCTTCATATATGCGCGTTCGAACGGCAAACCTTCGGCTACTTCAATATCGTCATCTTCGACGATTGGTTGGCTGGTTTGGGCTTCAGGTCGATTAATATACGGCGAATGATAATCGATCAGGTTTTCGATTGATAAACACGTATCAATAAATGATTCGACAGCTTCATAGCCATAACGATCGATATAGCGTTGTACTCGCCCAGCATGATTTGCCATCACATCAAGCATTTTACGATTGGTTGGAGCAAACCACATGTTGTTTTTGAAGAAATCGGCATGGCCTGCAACGTGCGCCATGACCGTTTTCTGATCAACAATCATATTGCCTTCGAGCAAATAGGCATACACTGGGTTGGTATTAATCACCATTTCATAAATGATGCTTAATCCATACACATGGCCCTTGATTAGTTGATCATATTCCATTCCGAAGCGCCAATGTGGGTAGCGTCGCGGAAAACCACCCATGGCAGCAACTTCATACAATGTATTATAATCAAGGATTTGGTAGACAATCGGGTAGTAATCAAGGCCATAATGCTTGGCATGGCCATCAATTTGCTCCCACGCTTTTTGCAGATTAAGCGGTAAATCGTTGTTGCTGAGTGGCATAAAAACCTCTCTTTGGAAGTATGAAATATGAGGGATGAAGGATGAAAATATTCAACAAAGGATTAAATATCAAAGATGAATAGATTCACTCGATAATCATCATAATATCTTTCCTATGAGTCTTGTTGATCATCGAAATCATACATTGTAGCTGGTTCTTTAAGTTGTAAGCGTTTCTTCTTAACAATCGTTGTAAAAATAGCAAGTAATTGTGATGTTTCATCACGTAAAGGATTAATAACGATCGCTGTTTGAAAATCAGCCAAAAGTAATAATTCTAGCCAATAGTCAGTTTCCTCTAATTCTTGTAAGCAGATGCCAAGTTTGGCGATAAACTCATTATCTTATCGTGAACGATGGGCTTCACGATAATTGGCTCCAACTGATGTTCCTGAACGCAGGAGTTGTTTGCCCAAAATTGTTGCTTCGACTCTGGTTGGCAAAGAACCGTACAGCTGAATAATTTGGATCGCAAAACGAGTGGTACGTTGGCGTAAATCATCACGACCAACATCTTTTTGCATGTTAAATCCTCCGAAATTAAGCAGAATGCTAGCTAAATCAGAAATTTTAGATTGATTTCAAATTTAGCTAGCATTTTCATCCTTCATCCCTCATCCTTCATCCTTCTATTTGCCTTTGCCTAAAAAGGCCTTGATTGCATTGTAAATATCGTCGCGGTCGGCAATTTCTGAAACGACCATGGTTTCGTTGGCCCGAAAATTTTCGTTCAGATCATGGGCAAAACGCCCTGATCCATACAACGAACGCACTTGACCGTAACAAAAAAGGTTAACTTTGGGCAAAATCTGGTTGCGCAGTATTTCAACACATTCGCGGGTGTCGCCGCCGCCCCAGTTATCGCCATCGGAAAAATGGAAGGGATAAATATTCCATTCAGCGGGTGAATAATGCTCATCAATTAACTTAAGCACCAAGCGATAGGCCGAGGAAATTTTGGTTCCACCACCTTCGCGAATCCGATAGAAAACGTCTTGGGTCACTTCTTTAGCTGCTGCGTCATGCACGATGTAGCGCATTTCAAGATGCTTGTATTGGGAACGCAGCCAGGTTTCAATCCAAAATGCAGTTACCCGCACCAGCTCTTTTTGCTCCTGACCCATCGAGCCAGAAACATCCATGCTGTAGATAATCACGGCGTTGCTTTCGGGCATTTCGGTGGTTTTCCAGGTCCGAAAGCGCATGTCATCGCGAATCGGCACCACCACCGGATCATCGGGATCGTACTGACCAGAGGCAACTTGGCGTTTGAGGGCTTCGCGGAAGGAGCGTTTGAAGTGGCGCAGCGAATTTGGCCCAACCTTGGTAATGCCCGAATATTTATCCTTTTGCGAGATAATATTCTTGCTGCCTTTGGGCTGAATATTGGGCAATTGCAGTTCTTCGCCCAACAATTGCGCCAGTTCCTCGATCGTCATTTCGACATCAAGCGAATGTTGGCCCGAATCTTCGCCGGCCTCGCCTGCGCCTGGCTGCGAGCCATCACCACGCCCGATTGGATCGCCGTTTTCGCCCTCGCCTTGGCCAACGCCGCCTTGATTTTTGCCAAAGCGAAAGCGGGGTAAATCGATTGATGGCACAGGAATGGAGACCAAGCGTTTACCTTGGCGACCAATCATCTCGCCATGAGAAATATATTTGCGCAGATCTTTTTTAATTTTGCCCCGCACAATTTGGCGGAAGCGATTAAGATCACGTTCAACTCGTTGCATAGGCTCACCGTTGATTGTTAGTGGAAGGAACGCACGCAAGCGAGCGGATGCGCCATTGAATCCGCTCGCTTTGTCCGAGCCTACTTGCGCTGAGTCGCATCGCCACGAGCAAAAATACTCGCAACATAATTCAGCACATCGGTAGCACTTTGATCGTTGTAGCCAAAATCGCGAATTAAGCGCGTTTTGACGACATCGATTTTTTCTTGGGTATCTTTATCGACAACACTCGAAACCAAACTGGTCAGTTTGATGCTATCTTTTTGATCTTCAAAGAGTTTCAGTTCTAAAGCTCGATGAAGTCGTTCGTTCGTGCGATAATCAAACGTCTTGCCTTCGATGGCTAATGCTCCGATGTAATTCATAATTTCACGCCGGAAATCATCCTTACGATTATCGGGAATATCGATCTTTTCTTCGATCGAGCGCATCAGTCGTTCGTCTGGCTCTTCATAGGCTCCAGTGAATTTATTACGCACTTTTTCGCGTTGCGTGTAGGCTTTGATATTGTCGATATAGTTGGCACACAAGCGCTTAATTGCTTCCTCATCGGCAGAAATTGCGCGCTGGACTTCATTTTTGACAATATCAGCGTATTCTTCTTTAACAATTGCCAAGAGTTCGCGATAGCGTTTGCGATCTTCTTCATTGGTGATTAATGAGTGGGTTTTGAGTCCACTCTCTAGCTCATTCATCACCATAAATGGATTGATGCCGCCATCGCTTTGGTAATTAACTAAGGCATTGCTAATTTTGTCTTGGATATAGCGGGGTGAGATGCCTTCCATGCCTTCGCGGCGGGATTCCTTGCGCAATTCTTTGATATTATCTTCAGTGAAGCCAGGCAACGATTTACCATTGTAAAGCTTCATCTTTTGCAATAAGGTCAAGTTTGCGCGTTTTGGCTCTTCGAGCCGAGTCAAAATTGCCCACATGGCAGCAACTTCGATGGTATGTGGTGCAATATGGACGCGAACATTCTCCGAATTGAAATCCTTTTCGTAAATTCGAATTTCATCACGCAAGCGCGTAATGTAGGGAATATCAATTCGTACTGTGCGGTCTTTTAATGCTTCCATAAACTCATTATTTTCAAGCTTACGGAATTCTGGTTCATTTGTATTGTGACAAACCACGTTGCCCAAACCGCAGACGAAGTTATGAATCCCTTCGCATTCAATGTCGTAAACCCATTCATCGACAACTGGTCGGGCGGTTAAGCGGTTTTCAAAGCGGTTGTGACGGCCACCCCGTTTGCCTGAGCCAGAAACAAAGCGCACGCGATAAGCTGGCGTGCGATCCTCGCGTTCAAGCCGATAAACGCTGTAATCGTGGCCAAGCAAGGTTGATAAAGTTCCAACTTGGGTTGCTAGCAACGACGAAAGGGTTTTGTATTCAAAAAAGGTGTCGCGATATTCATCGCTGCATACCTCACCAACAGCGCGGGCTATTTTGCGTGAGCCATCGGTGCGCATTAATTCTTCAAAGGCATGTTGTTGATACAGCTTGGGCAAATTGAATAAAAAGTCGGGCAAGCGCTTGAATTCGGAATGTTCGCCACAATGATATTTAACCAACGCAGCAATTGCTTGCGAACTCAGGTACAAACGCCAGCAGTTATCGGTTTTTGCGCCAGCATCGATTGAGCCATGGGCGGTTGTGATATTGGCATAGGCTTGGCGCACGCGCTCTAATTCATCACGATCGTTTTGGCTGATTATGATTCCACCATTACGCCCGTTGATATGGCCTTCAGTTGCATACCAAACCATTACTGTAATCAGGTCTTTGAGCGCTTGTTGATCGTGTTGTGGGTCATAAATTGCTTTAATTTGGGTTGCATGACGCGGTAAATTAAGCCGTGCCCAGCCTGGTTGGCATGGCTTGGTTAACTTGCCACCATTCGCAAACCGCACCACGTCATCGCGAATAAAGCCATCGATATGTTGAATTACATCGATTGGCTGCCATTGAGCCTCTGGTTTAATCCAAACATCATCAAGCCAACGGACCGCCGCCAATTCTAGGCCCTCTTCAGGGAAGAAGGTTTGACCTGAGCGAGAGTAGATTGAATGGTTCGGTGTGGTTTCGACAACTCCCCATTTTTGCGAGGTGGTTAGCATGTTGCCGCTGAACCGATGGCGGAAAATGGTTTTAACTGGAGTCCAAGTTGTGGCTGCACGGTTGAAATCAAACGCAAGCACTTCTAAGCCGCTACTATCGGCGTTAAATCGAGCACAAAGCTGTTCTAGCGTTGTCCAGCCTGGTACGCCATTGTAACGATAGGGAATTGGCGTATTACCTGCAACGCTGTGCCCAACGATAACTTCATCGATATGTGTTTGCGCGAACTTCTTGGATTTAATCCGATGTTCTTGCGAAGCACCAAGTAAATCGTACAAAAATGCTGTGTCGAGCTTAAGCATTTCAACAAATTCAATAATGCCACGATTAGCAATATTAAATTCACCATCGAAGCTAAAAGCGCGTGGATCACTATCAGAACCATAGATTGCAATCTTACGATAATTAATATCGCCAGTTAATTCAGTGCTATCTTGATTCTTTTCATCCTTTGGCTGAAATGTGCCAATGCCAACCCGATCTTGTTCGGAGAAAACGAAACGGCGGACGCGGACATGGCGCAAAACTTTGGCAAAATCGCCATTGTAACGCCGCATCAAATCGCGGAAATTATAGCGGCATGAAGGGTCAAGGTCGCCAGTAATCGTAATCTGTTCGTCTGGTTCGAGGTTGGCGTTGAATTCCTTTAAAAATGCTTCGCGCATTTCGAGCGGAATCAAGTGCAAAGGATCTTCGTGCATTGGGCAGGGGTCCCAATCAGCATCCTTCACCTCGCCAGCGTCGAGATCTTCAATATCGCCCAAAAACCAATCGAACGTATACAGCGCGCCATTCTCACTGCGCGAATAGCGTTCGAGGCCACGTTTTAGGCGGCGAGCGATGGTTGATTTGGCTGAGCCGACTGGACCATGCAGCAGCAGCACCCGTTTTTCCGTGCCATAGCCATGGGCAGCAGCCTTGAAGAAATTAACCAAGCGCATTAATGGAATTTCCAAGCCAAAAATGGCATCTTGCTCGTCGAATTCGTTGGTGGTAAAGAAGTTATAACGAATTAACTTCTTTTTGGCATCGATGAACTCTTCCAGCCCATACGACATAATCATGTCGTAAATTCGTTGGAAGGCATTGCGGGTGACTTTTGGATTATTGGTCACAATATCCAAATAATCCTGAAAAGAGCCAACCCAATGGAGATTCTGATAGTTTTGCTGGTCTTGTAAGGTACTCAGCAAGGACATCAGTTGCGAGCCGGAGGGAGTCGTCATAGTTGGCCTCCTACATCACCGCCACGCGGCGGGAACAGAGCGACGACGGAGGGGTGGGGTCCGCCGATAGATACCGAGGAACGCAGACAAAGCCGACTGAAAATGAGCCAACACCAAAGGACGGCGATTGTTCTGGCAGGTTGATGAAATTTGAGAATGGTCGCTGCCAGAGGATGGTGAAAGAGGAAGCGCCGTTGCAACTTCGGCTTTTCAATTATAGCAATCGCAAGATTCAGCGTCAAGAAACAAATGTGCCGCAAAAGTCCCATCTGCGTTGATCAGCAGAGGTGATTTAGCCACCAGTTTGCTAGCTTTGTAAGCGTGCTTGCAGGGCTAAAATCTGCTGATAGAGCGCTTCGGCATTGGGGATGCCTTCAAAAAAAAGTGTAAAGCCACTGTTTAACCCAAAGAATAAATATTGGCTGAAGGCTGGTGTATTATCGAAGATAATACTTTGCTGGCCATTGGGCATGCGATCAAGCGTAACTGACTTGAGCCGAGCCAAATCGTAGCTATGTTGATAATCACGCTTGCGCCAATGCATATGAATTAACGACCTGCGGTTGGTTAGCATATAGGTTGTATGGCGACGCAAAGCGCGACTAAACAAGAATCGACCAATCAAAAGGTAGCCTCCATAGCAGAGAAAGAGACCAACCATTATCAGGTGTAGCACGGTTGGGATTTGTTGCCCATTCTCAACAAAGAGAACCTTGGTCAGCAGGAAATACAGCCATAGGATGCCAAAAACCAAAGGCGCAAGATCAATTGGATAAAACTTAAAGCCTTGGACAGGTTGGCCTTGCCAGAGAATTTCTTCGCCAGGCTGGAGTGTTAAATGCTGATTACTGGTCGGCACGCGATAACTCATTGGATTCTCCGTTTGGTTGAAATTGGCCTAGTTGATACGTGTAATGGAACATCAGGTTAACCACCGCCTGATCCCCTCACCCCAACCCCTCGCCCGTGGCGCGGGCGAGGGGCTTTAACACCGTGGTTCTTGCAAAAATCCTTGGTAAAAACGGATGCTCCCCTCGCCCGCGTTCAGTGGGAGAGGGGCTGGGGGTGAGGGCATTCCCATGATTGCCAATCCAATGAACCATTATAGATACGAACTAGCAGACTGCTTGTTGCATAGCTCCAAGCCAAATTTCTCTTAACAATTGTTCATCCAATCCTGCTTGCTTTTGGCTATGCCGATGACGTATTATTTATGAACGGAATTCATAAATTAGTTTTGCGGCATAGAAATCGAATTAACAACGATAAAGCATATTCAGCTTGGAGGTAGTCGATGACGGTTAAGATGTTACCCGGCCCCAAAGGAACGCGCCTTGGGGGCAGTCGGCGCGATTTGCAAAAATACGGCCCGTTGGGCTTTTTCGAATATCTGGCCAGCTACGGTGATTTTACAACCTGTCGTGTGGGGCCGTTTCGCGTTTATCTGGTGAACGATCCCAATGGGATTCAAGAGCTGTTGGTGGCCAATCGCGATAAAGTGCGCAAAAATGCTGGCGATCGCGAGTTGCTTTCGCGCTTTTTGGGCAATGGCTTGCTTAGCAACGATGGCGCTGATCATCAAAAGCAGCGCAAACTGGTACAGCCCGCATTTCACATGAAGCGGATTCAGGCCTACGCTGAAACCATGGTTGAGCACACCGAAGCTATGCTCAAACGTTGGCACGATGGGGCGATTCTGGATATGGATCAGGCCATGATGGAATTGACCCTAACGATTGTGACCAAGACGCTATTCAATGCAGACATCAGCGAGCAAGAAGTTCGCCAAGTTAGCCAAGCCTTGGAAGATATTCAGGTCAATTTCACGATTATTTCCGAGCAAGCTGTGCCCTTGCCGCGCTGGGTGCCAACTCGCGCCAATCGGGCCTTGGAGCATGCCAGCAAGCAAATTGACCAAGTGGTGCAGCGCGTCATTCGCGAACGCCGAGCAAGCGGCGAAGACACAGGCGATCTGTTGTCGATGTTGTTGCTTTCGATCGACGATGGCAACGGCCAAGGCATGACCGACCAACAAGTGCGCGATGAAGTGGTGACCCTGTTTTTGGCTGGCCACGAAACGACCGCCAATACCTTGACTTGGTGTAGTTATTTGCTTGGCAAACATCCTGAGGTACGCCAACGCTTGCAAGCAGAGGTTGACGAGGTGCTGCAAGGTCGCTCGGTAACCTTGCAAGATTTGCAAAAATTGCCCTATACCGAAATGGTGATCAAAGAAGTCTTGCGCATGTATCCGCCAGCTTATGCCTTGAGTGCCCGCGTGCCAACCGAAAATATTACGGTGCTTGGGCAAACGATTACACCACGTCAAGCAGCCATGGTTTCGCCTTATGCAATGCACCATAATCCGCGCTATTGGCCCGAGCCAGAACGCTTCGACCCTGAACGCTTTAGCGCGGAGCAAGAACGGGCACGGCATAAATATGCCTATATTCCGTTTGGCGCAGGCTCGCGGGTTTGTATTGGCAACGTATTTGCCATGATGGAAGCCCAATTGTTGTTGGCAACAATAATGCAGCATTATGATTTCACCCTTGACCCAACCCAGCGCGTCGAGTATGATCCGCAAATTACGCTTGGGGTGAAGCATGGGCTGCGGGTGCGCTTGGCCCAACGTCAATTAGCCGAGCAAAGCCTTGAATTTGCAAAAAGTTGAGAGCTATGGTAGTATACGCGGGCGCGTGGGCAGTTAGCTCAGTTGGTTAGAGCGCCACGTTGACATCGTGGAGGTCACTGGTTCGAGTCCAGTACCGCCCACCACTCGCAATCGCCCTCAACGAGGGCGATTTTTTTTGTGTATGGTTTTGCGGTGGTTTTGCCCTTTGAGAGTAGCAATAATCTAGCAAGGAGTTCTGGCATGAGTTTGAAAATTGACCCACGCGATTGGGCCACAGTTCAGCCCTACTACGATGCACTTGCCGCTGAGGAGCTTTCGGCTGAAAATGCAACCGCGTGGTTAAGCCGTTGGAGCGAGTTAGAAGCCCATCTGCAAGAATTTGGCTTTAGTGCCTATCGCGCGATGACCGAAAATACCCAAGATAAAGCTGCTGAAGAGCTGTATCTTTACACCATCGAGGAGCTTACTCCTAAATCCAAGGTGGCTGGTCAAGTGCTGAAAGAAAAATTATTGGCGCTTGATGCAGCAATCTTCCCCGCCGAAATGCAGGAAATGCTGCGCCGGGTTCGGGCCGAAGCCGATTTATTCCGCGAAGAAAACGTGCCCTTGCTAACCGAAGTTGATCGCTTGAGCGCTGAATTTAGCAAGCTGATGGGTGCAATGAGCGTCGAATGGCAAGGTGAAACCTTGACCATGCAAGCAGTATTTAAGCTGTTGAACGACCCTGATCGCAGCGTGCGTGAAGCTGCATGGCGGGTCTATCACAGCCGCTTCTTGCAAGATCGGGCTGCATTCAACGAAATTTATCTTAAGCAACTTAAGCTGCGCCGCCAAATTGCTGCCAACGCCAACAAAGCCAGCTATTTGGATTATGTCTGGGATTTGTATGGCCGCTTCGACTATACGCCCGCCGATTGCCGCACCTTCCACGATGCGATTGAGCATGAAGTTGTGCCTTTGGTTGAAAAATGGTTGACCGTGCGCCAACAAGAGTTAGGTGTTGAGAGCTTGCGGCCTTGGGATATTGCGGTCGATTCGCAATCGCGCCCAGCCTTGACCCCGTTCCAAAATGCTGATGAGCTGGAAAGCGTCTGCCAAACCATCTTCGATCAAGTTGATCCAGAGTTGGGTGCGCAATACACCCGTATGCGCGATGGCTGGCTCGATTTGGCATCGCGGCCTGGCAAAGCACCTGGCGGCTATTGTGGCGGCATGTTTGTCTCCAAAGTTCCCTATATTTTCATGAATGCGGTTGGTACTCACGACGATGTGCAAACGATGTTGCACGAAGGTGGCCATGCCTTCCACTTTATGGAATCATCGGCAACCAACGACATCATTTGGAATTACGATGGGCCGACTGAGTTTTGCGAAGTGGCCTCGATGGCGATGGAATTGTTGGCAGCACCCTATTTGGCCAAGGATAAAGGTGGTTTCTACAGCGAAGCCGATGCTCGGCGCGCCCGGGCTGAGCACCTGTGGAGCACCCTCAAATTCTTGCCCTACATGGCGACCGTCGATGCCTTCCAACACTGGGTGTATATTGAAGCGCCAGAAGATGTGACCGCCGAGCAGCTTGACGCTGTTTGGAAAGATCTCTACGAACGCTTTATGAGCGGCGTTGATTGGAGCGGCTTGGAGGATGTGCATACCACTGGCTGGCATCGCAAACAGCACATTTTCGAAGCGCCATTGTATTACGTTGAATATGGCTTGGCCCAATTGGGCGCGTTGCAAGTTTGGCGTAATGCCATGAAGGATCAAGCGCAAGCAGTGGCGCAATATCGTTCGGCTTTGGCCTTGGGCAATACCAAGCCGTTGAGCCAATTGTTTGCCGCAGCTGGGGCAAAATTTGCCTTCGATCGCGAAACGGTTGGCGAATTGGCGCGCTTAACTGATACCCATCTCACCGCACTCCACGATTAATTGAATAGAGTCTCCCCTCACCCCAACCCCTCGCCCATTGCACGCGGGCGAGGGGCTTTTTGTTTAAGCTATTCCAAAGCCAATGAACATTTTTAGCCACGAATGGCTGTTGGCTATAGAAACCGCGAAGGACGCGAAGGACACGAAGAATTGTTTTTTAGCCACAGATTTATTTGATTATTATTCCCCAAAGCCAATAGCCATCCGTTCTCTGCGCCTCTGCGTTAAAACCTGCCCCCTGATCGCTGGCCCCTCTTTTGGCTATCGATTTGTGTCTTCTGCCTTTTAACTTTTACTTCATCCCTCATCCTTCATAATTCATAATTCAATAACTAGTCGCTCGCCATATCATGGGTATAATTACTCATTAATAGAACGAATTAATTAAATGACGAGGCCAATATATGGAAGATAAACCTCAAGGCTGTTTATGGTGCGATTATCGCGGGCCAGTCATTGCTGGCGAAATTATTAGCGTGGTCAATCCGCAAGTGACCTTGCAGCATGAGCTACGGCGTTGCCCAGAATGCAAGGCGACCATGGTGGATATTCGCTGGCCCGACCGGATTGTGCGGCGCAAAGTGCGCGAATCGCCACGGCGTTTTCGGCGCTCGCTATGGGTGATTGTTTATCCGGTGGAATGTGCTTGGTGTGGCAGCCACAACACTGATGCCTATGAAGTCAATGCGACGGTCTCGAATCCGGTAAGCACGCGTTTTAAGTATGATATTTATCGTTGCCTTGATTGCGAGCGCCCGAACGCAATTTCCTATTTGGGCGAAGTCTATGTGCATCGGGCCGATCAAGACAAAGAATTCTTTTCGTTGTGGCATTTAGACCCAGATGTTGAGTAAAGCAGCGCAGGCGAGGAGCTGAAAAAACTGCTAAAGTAGCTAAAAACTGGCATGGTCGGATTGCGAAATAGGCCTTTATAAAGGCAAAAAATCGCTGTGGTATGCGTTTGACGCTCCTTTGTGCAATGTGTTACAATACCGAGTGACCCCGCCTCAGCGTCTGTGCGCGGTATTTTTTTGACATTGCCACGATATCCAAACGACAACCAAGGCGGCTAGGAGAACCGAATAATGGCTGAAAACCCGAAACAATCTGGAGGGCGGCGGATCGTCTCTCAGGCCGAAGCAGAGGCGGTGGCTGCCAAAGCAGGCGTTAGCCCTGTTACTCGTACCAAAGTTGGCAAGCCGGTTGGCGAGCGGCAAGGACTCAATCGGCGCGAATTTATGGCCTATGCGACGGCTGGCTCAATGGCTGTGTTAACGGCACTTGGGCTTGGTAGCATTGTTGCGCCCAGCAAAGACGACGAGTTAATCAATGAATTGACTGGTGGTGCCGACTGGGTTACTGGCGGTTTTGCCTACCCACGGATCAAAGCAGGCCAGTTTGGCGGTAAATTTACGCTTGCTCGCGCTGGCGATAGCTACACCGCTGAAGAAGCACCAGAATTAAATGCTGCTGGTAAATTTTACATTGTTAAGGTTGATAAAACCAAAGGTGCAGCTGAAAACGGGATCGTTTCAACCAACGATAACGAGGTTGGGGTCGAAACCAGCGATGGCGGATATTTGATTGCAATCTATCAAGTATGTACCCACTTGGGCTGTTTGATTCCGTTCCAAGCTTCACAAAATCGCTTTATCTGCCCATGTCATGGCTCGACGTTTGAACGTAACAGCCATTACGTGCTTGGCCCAGCGCCCCGGAACCTTGATCAGTTTCCGGTTACTTTAGAAGATGGCGCATTGGTAGTAGACACTGGGAAAAAGAAGACGGGTCTAACTCACGGCTAGTTTACCCAGTCACGAAGGAGTTTCCGTATGGCTGTATCGCCTGAAAGCAAGCGCAAGGGCTTGGGTGGCTGGCTAACCGAGGTAGGCCGCTCGTTCTTCCCTTCGATGGGCGCACGTGAGTGGCGCGAAACCCTGCGTGGGGGGCCAGCACCACGTCCCAACCCACGGATGCGGGTGCACTCGAATAGTTTTTGGTATCACATTCGTCCCCGTTCGTTATCTGAAGAAGCAACCGCATGGTATTACACCATGGGGCTTGGCTGGATGTCGTTTTTCTTCTTTGTACTTGAGGCGATTACTGGTCTCGTTTTGATGATCTATTATTCGCCATCGCCCAATGAAGCCTATGCGACCATGACCCAGATTATGAACGACGTGCCGTTGGGCGGCCTGATGCGGAATATTCACCGCTTGGGCGCGCACTTTATGGTTGCAGTGGTGATTTTGCACATGCTGCGAACCTATTTTACGGCTTCGTATAAAGCTCCGCGCCAGTTTATCTGGTTTACGGGCATGCTGCTGCTCTTTATGACGCTGTTGTTGTCGTTCTCTGGCTATCTCTTGCCATGGGACCAATTGGCGTTCTGGGCGGTGACGATTGGTTCGTCGATGGCTGACGCAGCACCTGGGGTTGGGCCGGCAATTGGCCGCTTGCTCCGTGGCGGCGCAGAAATTGGCGCTGGCGCACTCTTGCGCTTCTACTTGTTGCACATCTTTATGTTGCCAATGCTGACGATTATTTTCATCAGTATTCACTATTATGCAGTGCGCAAGCAAGAAATTTCGCCAATTCACGAATTGTTTGAAAACAAAAAACCAACCAAGCGCAAAATTCCTTTCTTGCCCGACCAAGTGTTCTTTGAGTTGGCAGTGATTGTGGTTTTGACCTTTACCTTTATCTTTATCAACAACTTCTTCTGGGATGCCAAGCTGGAAAATCACGCCAACGCCTTGGAAACTCCCCAACACACCCAAGCTCCATGGTACTTCTTCTGGTTGCAAGGGATGTTGAAGCTTGGCGATAAGATCGTTTGGGGCTTGGGCATCGCTGGGATTATCTTCGGCGCACTGTTCCTCTTGCCATACATCGATCGCAACCCTTCACGCCGCTTCAAAGATCGCAAATTTGCGGTTGCTGGCGGCATTGTTTCGTTGATCGTCTTTGTTGTCGTTTCGTATGGTGGCTTGCCCGCCTTCGGGATTCAAAAAGTCGGTTCGAACGAATTGGCCGTTTCGTATGTGCCAGTTGAAGGCGAAGGTCGCGTGATGGAAGTGCCATTCGACCAAGTGCCGCAAGAAAAATTCGTTTATAAAGTCTATTACGATGCAACCAAAGATGCCTTTGTTGAAGGCGAATTTGGGGTAGCTGAAGGCCCAGCGCCAGAAGCCCTCTCGCCAGTCTTCAAAGAAATGCTGCTTGAACTCAAACACGACGTGCAAAAATGGGCCGAATATGACGTGCTGTTTGTTCGCCCAACGGTTACTTTAACGATCGAGCCATGGCTCTATCAACAAGATACCGATGCTGCCGAATTCTCAACAGCAGTTGATGGGCTTCTGCAAAAACGTGTAACCTTGGATATGGAATGGACGACGGCGGGTTACGACGCAGACGGTAATTTGGTCGAAACTCCCGAAAAGAGCCGCTATACCCAATATAAATTCCTCAACCGGAATGGGGTTGTTCACGTTGGCGATACGGAACCACGAAACTAAGTTTTTTATCCACGGCCTACGTTGCTGCGTGGGCCGTGTCGAATAAGGAAACACGTCCTATGACGAAAAACATTGCAGTTTCGCTGCTGTTTACCCTCGCAACAGTTGCCTTGCTTGGCTTTATCTGGATTGGCCAAACGAATGATCGTTTGGCTGCCACGAATTTGCGCCAAGATGCTTTGCAATTGGAGTTCGGGCAGCGCAACTACGAACAATATTGTGCCACCTGCCACGGTTTGGCTGGCGAAGGCCAAGGCCCAGGCAACAAAGGTGCTCCTAAGCTTTCCGATTTGCAAGGTCGCTTAGGCCCAGGCACCGAAGCGTTTACCCGCGAAAACGGGATTCAGAAAAAATATGGCTCATTGCGCAACTATGTCGAAGGTATTATTGCCTATGGCAAAACTGGCACGGCTATGCCTGCCTGGAAATTGCAAGGCATGCGCGATGACCAAATTAAAGCCATCGCTGCCTATGTGATGTCGATGCAAGGTGGCGCAATCTCGCCAGTCGCGCTTGATTCAGCCAAATCGTGGGCTGCAACCACTGAAGCAGGCTTGCCACCAACCCCAACGCCAAACGAGCCACCATTGGATAATGCAGTGGCTGAAGCTGGCAAGCAAACCTTCAACACCTACTGTATCAGCTGCCACAACAAAACCGATGCTAGCGGCGCAGGCCCTGGTTTGGCAGGCTTGTTCGGCGAAACTGGTACCAAAGCCTTTGGCACAACCCTGCCTAACGGCAATCCAGTCAACGACGAAAATGTCTTAGATTGGATTACGAATGGTGGCGGCGGCCCAGGTGTTGGCCCAGATCCTCAAGATGGCGCTTCGTATGGGGCAATGCCACCCCAAGGCCAGATCCTTAGCGAAGATAAAATTCTCGAAGTTATCGCCTACTTGAAGACCTTGACTCGGTAAAGCACGCGCTGGCGATGGCATGCTGTCGCCAGCCTAAAAGCCTTCTAAGGAGGCCATTCAATGAAAAAATGGTTGAATAACATAGGCGTGAGCATGCTTGACCTGGTCATCTTTGTGCCATTTGCCTTGGTTTACACCATCTTTGGCGCAATCTGGACGACCAGCAGCGGCCCATATATGGCTGGTGATCTCGCTACCGGATTGCAAGTTAAAAAAGATATTATGTACTACTTACTGTGGGCTTGTGCAATCGGCTATGCCGTATTGGCCAATACCATCGCTTTGTGGGGCAAAGCTGCGCGTGGTGGCTTGATTGCGTTCGTCGTTACCTTGGTGGTGATGGTTGCAGCCTTCTTTGGCTTGACCTTCGGGACCCAAGCCTTGTCGAATACGCTGCCAGCTTCGACCAAAGTGTTGAGCATCGCGATTGGCGATATTTTGGTCTTGTTGCCAGTTGTCACGGCCACAATCTTCTTCTTCATCGCTTGGATTGTGACCGGCTTTAGCAATCACTTGCGCGGCCAACCAGTTGCGCAAGGCTTTGTGCGCTTGGGCGTAGCCTTGATGGTTATTCCAGTTGTCCAGTTCTTGGTGATTGTGTTCTTGCCACGGTGGGACGACGAAGTGCGCGGGGTTGTGTTTGTGCACGCTATGAGCTTGGGCTTGCTCTGGGGCTTGTTCCTCGGCGGCGGGCTTGGCTCGAACTTGCGCAAGCGCAGCGAAACTCCTGCAACCGTCTAAATTACTTGCCTATTGGTATAAACCCCCTTGGATGTTTGTTCATCCAAGGGGGTTTTGGGTTAATTTGGGCTTGCATCTAGCCCATAGAATAATGCATAATATGCAATATTCTGCATAGAGTTCGTAATGGAGGAGCCATGCCCCAGATCGATTACACGCGCTATTATCGTTTTGACGAGTTGGTAGCAGCCTTAGAAGGGTTTGCTGCCGAATATCCCCAACTGATTAGCTTGCAATCAATTGGCAAAAGTTACGAAGGCCGCGATTTATGGCTGGCAACCCTCACCAACGATGCCACTGGAACGCCCCGCGAGAAGCCAGCGTTTTGGGTCGATGCTAATATTCACGCCAGCGAAGTGACTGGCGCAATGGCTGGTTTGCACTTGATCGATACCTTGCTCAAGGGCTATGGCAATGATCCTGAATGCACGCGTTTGCTGGATCGCACGACCTTCTACATTTTGCCGCGCTTCAATCCCGATGGTGCTGAACGGGCCTTGACTACGCCGTATGTTGTGCGTTCGAGCGTGCGACCGTATCCGTATGCTGAGCGCATCGATGGCCTGTACCAAGAGGATATCAACGACGACGGGATTATTCTGCAAATGCGCTTGGTTGATCCCAATGGCGATTGGCGGGTTTCCGAGCACGATCCACGGGTGATGGTCAAACGCAAGCCCTATGAAATTGGCGGCACCTATTATCGAATTTTGCCCGAAGGCTTGATTCAAAATTACGATGGAGTCAATATCAAACTCAGCCGCTCGATTGAAGGCTTGGATATTAATCGTAATTTTCCGATTGATTGGCGACCAGAAGCCGAGCAATATGGCGCTGGGCCGTATCCAACTTCCGAGCCAGAAATTCGCGCGGTGGTACAATTTATCGTCGATCACCCAGAAATTCATAGCGGCCTGACCTACCACACCTATTCTGGCGTGCTGTTGCGGCCCTACGGCGACCGCGCCGACGATCAGATGAACATCCACGATCTTGATGTGTTCAAGGCCTTGGGTAAGCGTGGCACCGAAATTACGGGCTGGCCGAGCGTTTCGGTCTACCACGATTTTCGCTATCACCCCAAAGATGTGATTACCGGGGTTTTTGATGATTGGGTCTACGATCATTTGGGCATGTTTGCTTGGACAGTTGAATTTTGGGATCTGGTTGGTTCGGCGGGAATCAAGGATCGCAAATTTATCGAATGGTTCAAAGAACATCCAGAAGAAGACGATCTCAAAATTATGCAATGGGTTGATGAGCATGGCGAAGGTTTGTGCTTCTACGATTGGACTCCGTTTGAGCATCCACAGCTTGGCGCGGTTGAAATTGGCGGCTGGCATCCGATGTTTGCCTTCCGCAATCCACCACCAGCCAAATTGCTCGAAACGATTGCGCCAGTAACCCACTTTGCCTTGGAGCACGCCGCGATTGCGCCATTCACCACGATTAGCAGTTTTGAGCTTGAAAGCTTGGGCGATAACATCTATCGCTTGCAGGCTGTGGTGCAAAATGAGGGCTATTTGCCAAGCTATGGCTCGCAAAAGGGCCGCGAACGCAAAGCTACCCTGCCACTTGAGGCGCTGTTGAAATTGCCAGAAGGTGCGAGTCTTAAGCTGGGCCAGGCCAAAACCACGATTGGTGATTTGGAAGGCCGTTCGGGGCGGGTTTCGTTCTTTGGATTCAGCAATGGCTCAACCACAGATCGTGCCAAAGTTGAGTGGGTGGTGCATGTGCCCAATTCTGGCGTGATTGAATTGACCGTTCAGGGCGGACGTGGCGGGATTGCCCGCGCCAAGCTCGAATTCTAAAGTTTTGCTGGTTTGGCCGCTAACAGTGCTAGCTGTTAGCGGTTTTTTTATGCTCAAACGATAGCGTTCAGTTATTGTTGCGATTGAGATTCATTGGCATCAAACTAGCTTATAATCATATCTCACTTTAATCATCAATAAAGGGCTTGCTCATGGCTTCAGATTCAACGACTTCGCGCCAACCATCGGCGTTGGTTGCTTTACGTCATCGCGATTATCGGCTGCTCTGGAGTGGCCAGCTAATTTCGATTGCTGGCTCGCAGATGCACACGGTTGCTTTGCATGTTCAGGTTTATCGTTTGGCCGAAGCAATTCCTGGGGCTAATTCAGCGATTTTTCTGGGCTTGATTGGCTTTTTTCAATTTATTCCCTTGATTTTGCTGGCCTTGCGGGCAGGCTTATTGGCTGATCGAGTTGATCGACGGCGCTTGATGATCGTCACCCAAAGCATTCTGATGGGTTTATCGTTGGTGTTGGCGGTTTTATCGTGGTTTGAGCTGATTAATTTATGGCTGCTGTATGGGATTATGATTATCTTTTTCAGCGCCAAAACCTTTGATTTACCTGCACGCCAAGCGCTGATTCCGCGTTTGGTACCGCGTGAGGTGCTGCCAACAGCATTAAGCCTGAACATGATTGCTTGGCAAATTGGCAATATTGCAGGCCCAGCCTTAGGCGGCTGGTTTGTGACCCATTCGATTGCCTTAGTTTATTTGCTCGATGCGCTAAGCTATGGTGCGGTGGTTTTTGGCTTGTGGCAAATGCGCGGCAATTATGCGCCAACTGAGGTTAAGCCTGTCGTCAAAGGCTCGGTTTGGGAAGGCTTACGCTTTGTTAGCCGAACGCCGATTATTTGGTCGACGATGGTGCTTGATTTTGTGGCGACCTTCTGTGGTGCGGCAACCACGCTCTTGCCATTATTTGCCGATCAAGTCTTGAAAGTCGATGAAAAAGCCTTGGGCTTGATGTATGCAGCGCCAGCAACGGGTGCGTTAATCGCAGCGCTAGCGATGTCGTGGTTTGGCAACCCACGCCGTCAAGGTATGGTGGTCGTGGTTTCAGTGGTGTTGTATGGGCTGGCGACCATGGTTTTTGGGCTAGCGCCAAGCTTGCCGATTGCACTTTTGGGCTTGGCCGGCACTGGGGCTGCTGATACGGTCAGCGCTGTATTGCGGGGCACGATTCGCCAATTGAACACTCCCGATGAATTGCGCGGGCGGGCGACTTCGGCCAATATGTTGTTTTTTCAAGGCGGGCCATTGCTTGGCGAAGTTGAGGCTGGGATTGCAGCGACCTTATTTGGCGCGCCAGCAGCGATTGCATTTGGCGGCGCGATTTGTGTTACGGCAGCAATTATTATTGCCTTGCGCATTCCAAGTTTGCGCTTGTACGACCGGTAAATCGAGCGATGAAGGATGAAGTCAAAAAGAACATAGAACATAGAGCAAAGAACATAGAGCAAAGAACATAGAGCAAAGAACATAGAGCAAAGAACATAGAGCAAAGAACATAGGGGTTGGGATTCTTACAAAAGTAGGGTTTGAGCGATTGGTCGGCGGCGGAGCGTTCCCTCACCCCCCAACCCCCTCTCCCACGAAAACGCGGGCGAGGGGGAGCACCAATGTTTACTATAAATCATGCAAAACCACGCCATTAAAGCCCCTCGCCCGCCGCGTGGGAGAGGGGTTGGGGGTGAGGGAATATATTCAATTTAAACAAAAACTCCCCTGTCCAGCTTGCTGGACAAGGGAGTTTGCAAGTTAGCGGTTTTTGGCCCATTTGCGGTCGCGGCGGCGTTCGTCGGTGTTGAGGATACGCTTGCGAAGCCGGAAATGCAACGGGGTTACTTCGAGCAATTCATCGTCGGCGAGGTATTCAATACAATCGTCGAGCGACATGTTGCGTGGCACGTCGAGGCGCAAGGCATCGTCGGCACCTGATGAACGCATATTGGTCAATTGCTTTTTCTTACAGGCATTGACTTCGAGGTCTTCATCACGAATGTGTTGACCAATGATCATACCTTCGTAGACATCCACCCCTGAGCCAACGAACAACTGGCCGCGTTCTTGGGCGCTCGACAAGCCGTAGCTGCTGGTCACACCTTGTTCCCACGCAATCAATGAGCCAAATTGGCGGGTTTGCACATCGCCAGCGTAGGGTTGATAGCCAGCAAACAAGCTGTTCATAATGCCTGTGCCACGGGTAGCGGTGAGCAATTGTTGGCGGAAACCCAACAAACCACGGGTTGGCACGTGATAGACAAATTGCACCGAGCCTGAATCGCTGACACTCATGTCGCGCATGGTGCCACGGCGCAAGCCCATCAATTCGACCACCGAGCCTTGATAATCGGAATCAACTTCGATTTCGACCAATTCATATGGCTCGTGGCGTGCGCCATCAATCTCTTTATAAATCACTTCTGCTTTGGAAACTTGGAACTCGTAGCCTTCGCGGCGCATATTTTCGATCAAAATTGCCAAGTGCAATTCGCCGCGACCGCTGACGCGGAAGGTATCGGCGTTGTCGGTATCTTCGACCTTCAAAGCCACGTCGCGCTCGGTTTCGCCATATAAGCGTTCGCGAATCTTCCGTGAGGTGACCAATTTGCCTTCGCGACCGCTGAAGGGGCTGGTATTCACACCGAAGGTCATCTGAACAGTTGGTTCTTCGACCTTGATTGGTGGCAAAGCAACTGGATTGTCTTTATCGGCAATCGTATCGCCAATGCCTGCATCGTTAATCCCCGTCATGGCGACAATATCGCCAGCGGTAATTTCTTCGACTTCGACCCGATCCATGCCATAGTGGGTGAAAACTTGGACCACTTTGGCCGATTTGGGGTCTTTGCCGGCGGGGATGTGGGCAACCGCTTGGCCTTTGCGAATTGTGCCGCTGTTCAAGCGGCCAATGATGATTTTGCCTTTGTAATCATCGTACATTGTTGCGGTGACCAGCAATTGGGGTGGGCCATTGACATCAACATCAGGCGCTGGCACATATTGCAAAATCGTTTCAAATAACGGAATCAACGAATCTTGCATGGCGTGGGGGTCGTGGCCAGCGGTGCCGGCCATCCCGCTTGCATAGACAATTGGGAATTCGGCTTGTTCTTCGGTTGCGCCCAAATCGATAAACAAATCGAAGGTTTCATTGACGGCATAATTTGGGCGAGCGCTTGGGCGATCGACCTTATTGACGACGACAATTGCGCGATGGCCTTGTTCGAGAGCTTTGCGCAGCACGAACTTGGTTTGGGGCATAGGGCCTTCAACCGCATCGACCAACAGCAACACGCCATCGACCATGTTCAAAACCCGCTCGACTTCGCCGCCGAAATCGGCGTGGCCGGGGGTATCGACGATATTAATCCGCACGCCATTGTATTCAACAGCGGTATTTTTGGCCATAATCGTGATCCCACGTTCGCGTTCGATGGCGTTGGAGTCCATCACCCGTTCAGCGACTTGTTGGTTTTCACGGAAAATCCGACTTTGCTTCAACATGGCATCAACCAAGGTCGTCTTGCCGTGGTCAACGTGGGCAATAATTGCGATATTGCGTAAATCAGTTCGTTGCATAACACACCAAAAACCTCGACCACACAGGCCGAGGTAGCTCATTCAAACGTCAGCATGGCTATTGTACCACACGTTGTTTCGTTAATTCGTTCGCAAGGTCTGGTTGCGATACTGCAATTACAACAACACAACCCGTGCCAATCGGTTAAACACCTCGGCGGGCTAACCCAGCCCGCCGCCCGAGCGGCTCTCCGCGACCACCCAAACCTACCTTCATGTCTCCAACACCAAAGTAGGCAGCACCTGTTTTTCCTGCAATAAGCATACCGCTAACTGCTTACGTTGTTATCAGTTCTAAGTCTGATTTGTATGCTGTTTGATTTGGAGCATAACTTTCAGTAAGCGTTCGCGATCCCACAACACAACCTCGTTGGCTTTGGCTAAAATCTGGGCTTGTTTGGTGTAGTGGCTATTAGTGATCACGATTGCGCCTTGGCAGTTATACATTTTTTTGGCGGCGACAGCTTCTTGAATCGCCTTAACGCCCACATTTTTGGTGTAGCGTTTGGCTTGGATGATCGTCCGAGTTTGGTCTTTTTTGATCACTAGATCTGCGCCATAATCACCTGCTTTGCCTGTATGCTCAATTTGGTAGCCATATTGCCGAAAGACCAGGCCAAGAAAATGTTCAAATTGTGTACCAGTCATGCGATCGACATCGAGAATTCCAGAACGTAATAAACGTCTGCGACGAATAAATTTTTCGAATACACTGACAATAATTGATAGGATAATGATTCCTGCTGAAATAATGAGCAGCCAGCGGCCAAAGGTATTCCATGATTCTGGAAATAGATTCATCGTGATCATAGCTCCTTAGCTGAGATAGAATTTATTCTTGCTGGCCGCTACTGACAGGGGAATCAAGGTATTTTCAGCTCCCTGCATTCAAAGGGCTATTGCGGACATTAATGAGTTGATCAATGTGACAATTGGTGGTATAGTACGGAAGCTTCTTGATTGATAGGTTGGTTTCGTCACCTCCTATCAACTAAGGAGCTTTCGTTTGTCTTCTGCATTTAATCCTCGCTTGTATGTTTTATGCTCTTTGTTCTTTAAGTGTTGTAGCCACAGATGGGCATAGATTGGATTATTGTTCCAAGCTCCTCATTCCATCAACTCATAGCCATTATTGCTCTGCGTCTCTGCGTTAAAATCCTGACCCCTAGCCTCTTTTGCCTTTTGTTTTGGTCTTCATCCTTTTCTATGCTCTATGTTCTTGGTTGGTTGTATCCAAACACGCGTAATTGCTGCTCGCCTTCGTCAATAATCCGCTCGAAATGCATGCCAATTCGTTCGAGGACTTTAATTGATTTTTGGTTCTCAAGATGGGTGGTGGCGATGATGCGCGGCAATTTGAGGGTTGTGATTGCATAATTCAAGAGCGCTTGGGCAACTTCGCTGGCATAACCTTGGCCCCAATATTCGGGCAAAAAGGCGTAGCCAAGGTCAATTTCGGCCTCTGGGGTGCGTTTGATCAAGCCTGCCATGCCAATCAACCTGCCAGCTAATTCCACGCCACACAAGCCAACTCCATAGCGTTGATACATGGCCATGGGGCCGCTGCTGATGTAGGTTTCTGCATCATTCAAGGTGTGCACGTTGCGGTTGCCAATCCATTGCAGCCACGAGGGTTGATTGACCAGCTGCATCACAAACGGGCCATCGGCCAAGGTAAACTGGCGAATGACTAAACGGGCTGTGCGAATTGTTTGCATAAAACTCTCTCTTTTCTTAGTGGTTATGAGTGCATCGAGCGATAAACCGCCAAGTGTTGTTGGGCAATGCTGGCTTGGGTATAGTGGCTCAAGGCGCGTTGGCGGCCAGCTTTAGCAATAGTTTGGCGATAGGTTTCATCGCTATAGAGTTTGTGAATTGCCTCAGCCAAGGCAGCTACATCGCCTTCGGGAAATACGATGCCTGCTGTATCGATTACATGTGGAATTTCGCCCGAATTCGAGCCAATCACTGGCACGCCACAAGCCATTGCTTCGATCAAAACCCGCCCAAATTGTTCTTTCCAATTGGGAGTGGTGCGCGAGGGCAGCACATAGGCATGGACGCTGCGCATTGCTGCGGGCATGGCGCTCGATGGAATCAACGGCTCAAGCGTGACTCGACCAGCCAGCGGCCCTTTGGTAATCCGTTGCTCAACCTCGGCGCTCAAATCGCCCTTGCCAATCAGGCGACAATGAATATCGGCGGGCAACTGTTCGAGCGCATCGAGCAAATCGAGCACGCCTTTGGAGCGCATCAAACGCCCAAAAAAGCCGATTACAAAGGGCTGTTTGGCTAATGGCTCAGCAGCTGGGGTGAAAATTGTCTCGTCGACTCCAAATTGCGGAATCACGCTGATTGGGCCAGTGTAGCCATGATCGCGAATGAGTTGCTTGGCCAAGTGATTGCCTGCAATTGCATGGGCTGCATGGCGATAGCTGTAGCGTTCGAAGAAACTAAATGGCGGTGGATAACGCCGCGCCACATCTGCCCAATTGTAAAAACAGAGCTTGGCCTTGGTTTTGCGCGCATGCCAAAAAGCTTGGAAGGTGGCGAGATTGAAGGCTTCTTCATCGGCGTGTAGAATATCTGGTTGCTCAGCGGCAATTAATTTGCCCAAGCCCTGCCACCAAAAGGTATGATGATGGCCGTTGTGGCCAAGCGGCACGATGTGCATGCGATAATTGCTCGCTTTTTGCAACTCCAGCGGATATTCGCCAACTCCAGGCTCAATCCAGACGGGTGGCACAATCGCGGTTAATTCAACATCTGGCTCAGCCGCAATCAATTCGAGCTTGCGGTGATAGGTGGCGGCGGTCAAAGCTTTGGAAATAATCAAAATTTTCATGGCAACCAAGGCTTCAATAATCACGAAGGACGCAAAGCAGCAAAATTTGGTGCTTTGTGTCCTTCGTACGCTGATTCAGCGAAATTTAATTTAGAGGTGGAGCGTGCCATCGAGCAGCGCATGGCCAGCTTCGTGCATCGCTTCGTACAAGGTTGGGTGGGCGTGAATCGTCGCTAGCAACGATTCGACAGTGGCTTCGTGGCTCAAGGCCAAGCCACCTTCGGCAACCAATTCGGTTACGCGTGGCCCAATCAAGTGGAAGCCAAGAATCTCGCCGTATTCAGCATCGGCGACGATTTTGACGAAGCCATCGCGATTGCCGATGGCCGTGGCTTTGCCAACCGCAGCAAATGGGAACTTGCCAACTTTGACATTGTAGCCGCGTTCTTTGGCTTGGGCTTCGGTTAAGCCAACGTGGGCAACTTCTGGCGAGCAATAGACACAGCTTGGAATAATATCGTAGTTGATTGGGTTGGTGTGATGGCCAGCGATATGCTCAACCGCAATCACGCCTTCGGCAGAGGCAACGTGCGCCAGCCATGGGGTTGGCACCACATCGCCAATTGCATAGATATTGGCAATATTGGTTTGCATGGTAGCGTTGACCGGAATATAGCCACGTTCGTCGGTGGTTACGCCGACTTCTTCGAGGCCAAGATTTTTGGTCAACGGGGCGCGCCCAGTGCCAATCAACACATAATCTGCTTCCAAGGTTTGCTCTTTGCCGTCTGGGCCTTCAAAGACCACGCTTGCGCCATCGGCGCGCTTGTTGACGGCCTTGGTTTTCGAGCCAGTGTAGAGCTTGATGCCGCGTTTGGTGAAGGCTTTGGCCAACTCTGCCGAAATTTCTTCATCTTCGGTGGCAACAATTCGCGGCAACATTTCGATAATGCTGACTTGCGCACCAAAGGTACGATACATCGAGGCAAATTCGCAGCCGATGATCCCGCCGCCGATAACCACCAAATGTTTTGGCACTTCGGGCAAGCTCAAGGCCCCAGTGCTCGAAACGATCCGTTGCTCATCGAAGGGCGCAAATGGCAAGGCGCGTGGAGTTGAGCCAACCGCCAAAATCACATTCTTGGTTTCGATGACCGTTTCATTGCCATCGTCGCCCTTAACTGCGACTTTGTTGGTGCCAGCTAAGCGGCCAAAACCACGATAGAGATCGATTTTTTTCTTTTTGAACAAGCCTTCGAGGCCGGTGCGCATGGTTTTGACCACTTTTTCTTTGTGGCCCATGGCCCCTTTGAGGTCGAACGAAACCTCGCCAGTGATTACGCCAAATTTCTTGCCTTCTTTGGTTTCTTCCAGCACATCGGCGCAGTGCAACAGCGATTTGGTAGGAATACAGCCAATATTTAAACAGACACCGCCGACTTGTTCTTTTTCGACGACAGCGACTTTTAAGCCCAATTGGACAGCACGCAAGGCAGCAACTTCGCCGCCTGGCCCTGAACCAATAATCACAACATCATATTGAGCCATTGAAATATCAATCCTCCGTATGGTAGACGTTTTGTCCATTGTCTATGATAGCACAGCCACAGAGCGTGTGAGGCTATAGGCTCTTGGCTATCGG
Source organism: Herpetosiphon sp. NSE202 (assembly GCF_042688385.1). Taxonomy (NCBI): domain Bacteria; kingdom Bacillati; phylum Chloroflexota; class Chloroflexia; order Herpetosiphonales; family Herpetosiphonaceae; genus Herpetosiphon; species Herpetosiphon sp. NSE202. The sequence continues at coordinate 35,966 of NZ_JBHUPY010000023.1, forward strand.
AAGGTACGATCAACGCAGAGACGCAGAGAACTATATGGCTGAAGGCTCTTGGCTATCGGAATATTTTAGAATTTTTATGATCGTGAATCCCAAAGCCTATAGCCCATAGCCAATGTATCTTCGTGATCTTCGCGTTCTTCGCGGTTTTCGTCCTTCGTGCCCTTCGTGTCCTTCGTGGATCAAAGCCTTATGCTAGTGTTTCGTTAATCCTTGCAAAATCGCCCATAGATTGACCAAGCCTGTGGTGTATAATTTTCGATAGCATTAAGTACGTGTGGTGAGGCAACGATGCCAAAAATTGTGCCTGGGTATCACATTACAACCGCTGCCCAAATGCGGGCAATCGAGCAACGCGCTGTTGATCAAGGCGCGACATGGCCTGGTTTGATGGCTGAAGTTGCGCAGGCTATGGCTGATGTTGCCTTAACTATCATCGCCAAGCAACCGCAGCCCGCTGTTTTGGTGTTGGTTGGCGCTGGCAATAATGGCGGCGATGCTTTGGTGATTGCACGGCATATCAAAGAGGCTGGCCATCAAGTTAGCTGCTACTTGTACAAGCGCAAATCTCAAGCAGATGATTGGCCGTTTGCCGCCGCTCAGGCCGAAGCAATTCCGCTGATCTTCGCTGCTGACGACCCTGAAAACCAAGAGCTTCAGCGGCTGCTTCAAACTAGCACATTTGTGATTGATGGCCTGTTTGGAATTGGCCTGAGTCGCCCATTGGCGGCTGATGTGGCCCAGATTATTAGCTTGGTGAATGCCAGCAAAGTGCCTGTTTTGGCCGTCGATCTGCCTTCGGGCCTCGATGCCGACACTGGCAAGATCTGGGGCACAATCATCGACGCAAGCTATACGCTGGCGGCTGGGCTAAGCAAACGCGGCCATCATCTTTACCCAGGCGCTGCCTATGTTGGCAAACTTGGCATCGCCGCATTTACCCTACCAGATTCTATGGAGGAGCCGATGACTACAACTGAACTGAATCTTGCGACAATCCGTTCGCTGGTGCCGGCCCGTCCGGTTGATGGCCATAAAGATACTTTCGGGCGCGTAATGGTTGTGGCTGGCTCGTATCTTTATCCTGGCGCAGCTTGGCTTTCGGCCACCGCCGCCGCTCGCTCAGGCGCTGGGGTAGTGACGTTGGCTTGCCCACGCTCGATTTATGGCAGCACCGCCGCCCATCTCCACGAAGTAACCTATTTGCCCTTGCCTGAAGTTGAGCCAGGCGAATTGACCGAGGCCGCTGCAAAGTTGGTGCACGAAAAATTAGCCAAATATAAAGCCTTGTTGGTTGGCCCCGGCCTTGGCACCGAAGCTGGCACTGGCGATTTTCTGCGCACCTTGATTGGCTTGGCTTCAAGCAAGCGCCGCTTGGGCGTAGGCTTTCTTGGCTCGAGCGAGCTTGAAATTCCAGCCAAACGTAAAGGCGGCGTTGGCTTTGGCTTGGCTGCACGGCCCAAAGAAGAAGCCAAAGCGGAAGAACAAGGCCCTGTCTTGTTGCCGCCGCTGGTGATCGATGCCGATGGCTTGAATATTTTGGCCACAATTGAAAACTGGCAAGAAAAATTGCGCGATCAGCCGGTTGTGCTCACGCCACACATTGGCGAGATGGCGCGCTTGCTTGGCGAAGAAACCTTGGGCGAAGATCATCCGCAAATTGCGCTTGAAGCAGCAGCCCGCTGGGGCGTAACTGTGGTGCTGAAATCAGCGCACACAATTATTGCTAGCCCCGATGGCAGCTTGGCCTTGCATGGTTTAGCCAACCCCGCGTTGGCAACCGCCGGATCTGGTGATATTCTTGCAGGACTAACCGCTGGTTTGTTGGCTCAAGGCTTAGCGCCATTTGAAGCCGCCCAGCTTGCGGTTGGGGTGCATGGCGTTGCGGGCGCATTAGTTCGCGAAGAATTAGGCGAACGCGGCACCATTGCAAGCGATATTCTTAATCGCCTGCCCTTGGCATGGCGCAAACTTACAGAAGGCGGAAAACAATAATGCGTGCGGTTGATCTGATTATTAAAAAACGCAATGGAGCACAGCTCTCAACCGAAGAAATTCAATGGCTGATCAAGGGCTATACTGATGGCAGCGTGCCTGATTATCAGATGGCTGCTTGGGCCATGGCGGTTGTGCTCAAAGGCATGGACGATCGCGAAACGACCGATTTGACCCTTGCCATGGCTGCTTCTGGCGATCAGCTTGATTTGAGTGATTTTGCGCCTGCTGCGGTCGATAAGCACTCGACGGGCGGGGTTGGCGATAAAACCAGCCTTGTTTTGGGGCCGATGTTGGCAGCAGTTGGCTTGCAAGTTGCCAAAATGTCTGGGCGTGGCTTGGGCTTTTCGGGCGGTACGCTCGATAAACTTGAGGCTATCCCCAACATGCGCATCGACTTGAGCGAAGCTGAGTTTCGCCATGCGATGGGTGACATTGGCATGGTGATTATGGGCCAAACTGCCGACCTTGCGCCTGCCGATAAAAAGCTTTATGCCTTGCGCGATGTAACGGGCACAGTTGAATGTATTCCGTTGATCGCCGCCAGCATCATGAGCAAAAAATTGGCTGCTGGAGCCAAAAGTATCGTGCTCGATGTTAAGGTTGGGGCCGGGGCGTTTATGAAAACCCTCGATCAAGCCCGCGATTTGGCGCAAACGATGGTGCGAATCGGCCAATTATCCGGACGCAATGTCGCCGCGATTCTGTCGTCGATGGAGCAACCCTTGGGCTTGACGATTGGCAATGCGTTGGAAGTGCGCGAAGCGATAGAAACCTTGCAAGGCCGCGGCCCCAGCGATTTGGTTGAAGTTTGTTTGACCCTTGGCTCACATTTGTTGGTTTTGGCTGGCAAGGCTCAAAATCTCGACGAAGCGCGCCAACAGTTGCAAGCCAGCTTGGATAATGGCCAAGCCTGGGCTAAATTCCGCGAGTTTGTTGCGCAGCAAGGCGGCGATCTGGCGGCGGTTGATCAACCAGCAAGCTTGCCAATTGCGCCAATTCAAATCGATTTGCTGGCCGAGAGCAGCGGCTTTGTGCAACGCATCGATGCCGAAACCTGTGGAGTGGTAGCAACCGAACTGGGAGCTGGCCGCGCACGCAAAGAAGATGCAATCGATCCAGCGGTGGGCTTGGTGCTCAAGCACAAAGTTGGCGAGCCAGTTCAAGCAGGCGAAGCCCTGTTGACGGTGCATGCTGCCAGCAACGAGCGCGCCGAAATTGCTTTGGCGGCGCTCAAATCGGCAATTAGCATTAGCCCAACCTCGGTAGAGGCCCTGCCGTTGGTCTTTGAAAGCGTTGCCTAACTTTAAGCGATGCTGATTCTGCGTTGTTAGCGTTTTAGGTGCTAGCAACGCATTTTTGTGTTCTGCGCCAAGCAGCATGGTATAATTATTAACGAAAATATGTGCTAGCGCTCAGCGCAATTGGCACTTGTGAAGCGTCAGTAACGAACGGGCTATCTAGGAAGGAAATCATGGCAGAAATACTATATTTAGGGCATTCCAGCGTGCGGATTCGCGGTCGTGAAGGCATTGTAGTGCTTGATCCCTGCGATCAATCGGTGGGTTTTGATATTGGCAAGCCAACTGCCCAAATTGTGACGATCAGCCATCACAAATCTGATCATAATCATGTTGAGGCCGTTAAGCCCTTGCGCGATACGCTGTTTGTGGCCGATGGGCCTGGCGAATACGAAGTGAGCGATATTTTGATTCGTGGCGTTCGCACGGCGCATACCGATAGCGAGGGCAAAAAGCATGGCCATAACACTATTTTTGTGATGTATATTGATGATGTTGCATTTTGCCATTTGGGCGATTTGGGCCATGGCCTGACCGCCAGCCAGCTCGATGAAATTGGCGCTGTTGATGTGTTGTTCGTGCCAGTTGGTAACGGCAACCACGTGATCAAGCCCGATGGCATGGTCGAGATTATTGGCGAAATTGCGCCCAAAGTCGTTGTGCCATTGTACAATGACAATCAACAACAACGCCTCGAAGCGCTCGATTTGGAGCCATTGAGCGTGTTTGTGCATCAGATGGGCTTGAAGGAATACGAAACTCTTGATAAAGTCACCTTCACGCCATCAACCCTGCCCCGCGAAGATGAAGAAACCAAAGTGGTGATTCTCAACCCAACTGGTGTTGCCGTCTAATTTCATTGAATTTGATATATGTCATAGCCTGCTCTAAACCTTTGGAGCAGGCTTTTCTATTGATAAAAGTACTATATTAACCTAGCATTAAATTACCCTTGACATTGTTTGTGCGCGCTTGCTATAGTAGCTCTTGAGATATTGGCATGCTTTAATCTTCGACAGTAGAGAGACTTCTATGTTCCCAATAAGGTATCGATTAATTATACTTTTACTGCTCGGCGTGGCCTTGCTTGGCTGTCAGTCTCGTGCGCAACCAAACCATGATGCGACGGTTGAATCAGCCTTACGTGATTTGCGTAGCCCGTTGAATCGCGCCGAGATTGAGCAGTTTATGGGCTTTGCGATTCCTGCTGAGGCAACGAATGTGCACACCCAAGGCGAAGCGGCCTTAGATACGATGGTGATTGCGCGCTTCGATTTGCCCGCTGTGGCATTGGATGCATGGCTCACGACTGTGCCGATTACCGAAACGCTGCACACCAAGGAAACCCTCTTTGCAACCCAACATGCACCGTATCCTGAAGCTGAATCATGGTGGCAGCTTGATAGCTTAAATCTGCAACGTGACCAATATCGCTATGGCTATCAATTTGTTAATGGCAAAAGTTACAAAATCTTGGTGGTGCAATTGCAGCCGAGCGATCAGCTATTCACGATTTATCTGCAAGTGTTCAATACTTAATTATTTGAAGGATTAGCAGGCAATTTGGCGTAGCGATGCTGGGTAAGGGGGGCGATGCATGAAATACTTACAGAGTTGGGGTTTGAGCCTGCTGGTGTTGAGTAGTTGCAATGCTCAAACCGCAATCAGCCCAATCCCAACCAGTATCCAGCCAATCGCAACGCTTAGGCCAACGCCAACGTTTGGTCTAAACCAAGAAAAAATCATTACGATTCCATTTGGAATTGATGATGGGATTGATCAACTATCGATCGGGGCTATTTCACCTCTTGCTGAGGATCTAGCGCAGACACCTCATTTAATCAGGCTTGATCTCGGGTTCGATCAAGCTGCCTATCGCTATCGAATTACGACCCAACTGGGAAGCATAATCCCTGTTGCTAATTATCAAGTGCGTGCGATTGCCGTTGATTCGCAAAAGGTGACAGTTGGCGTAACCAAACTTGCCGATCAGCCGCCAGCGTTGCCTAGCGATCAAAAATCGCAAGAAACAATTAAGTTCTTGCCACTCAATGCCTATGCTGGCACAACTGATCTGGATCTACACCCAACCAATTGGCAACTTGATCCAAGCACCAACCAACCACATGTTGATTTACGGGCAACAACACCTGAGACGCTCGGCAACGCTGCCGAACATTTCAACATGCTTGTGATGGTTGGCGATGAAGTGCGCTATCAAGGCTTCATGATTCGCGTGATTGCGTTTCCAGAAACGAGCACTGGCTTGTTTGTCTTTGGCATTCGTCCAGCAGAATAGAGTTTGTATGCAGCCGATAAAGCGCCGATTAATGATACTTTTACTGCTCAGCGTGGCCTTAGTTGGCTGTCAAACTCGTGCGCAACCAAACCATGATGCGACGGTTGAAGCCGCTTTGCGTGATTTGCGTAGCCCGTTAAGTCGCGCCGAGATTGAGCAGTTTATGGGCTTTGCGATTCCTGCTGAGGCAACGAATGTGCACACCCAAGGCGAAGCGGCCTTAGATACGATGGTGATTGCGCGCTTCGATTTGCCCGCTGTGGCATTGGATGCATGGCTCACGACTGTGCCGATTACCGAAACGCTGCACACCAAGGAAACCCTCTTTGCAACCCAACATGCACCGTATCCTGAAGCTGAATCATGGTGGCAGCTTGATAGCTTAAATCTGCAACCTGAACAATATCGCTATGGCTATCAATTTATCAATGGCAAAAGCTATCAAATCTTGGTAGTGCAACTACAGCCAAGCGATCAGTTGCTTACAATTTATCTGCAAGTGTTCAATACTTAAGCGGTAGTAGTAATTGCTTGATGAATTTGAGAATCGCTAGTTTAGAACGGCTTTGCGATCTTTGCGTTCTTCGTGGTTTCATCAACCTTGAATTCTACTTCCTACGTGCTGCGTGGTTTCATCAACCCTAAACCCTGAAAACTGAACCCTGATCGCTCGTTACTGCCTGCCATCCACGATTCAATCATGTGATATGCTTACAAACAGATTTGCTACTTTTGAGGCTCTTATGACTTTGGTTGATCCTGAAACCCCGCTTTTTACCTTCGATGAAGCTGAAGCCCAGCCGACGGCCTTAGCCAATGAGTTGACCGAAGCCCTCCGCGAGCATTTTGGCTTGCCTGGCTTTCGTAGCGGTCAGCAACAAGTCATCGAACGGGTGATGGCAGGCCGATCAACTCTCGCCTTGATGCCGACAGGCGCTGGTAAATCGCTCTGCTACCAATTACCAGCGTTGCTACTGCCCCACGCCACGATCGTCATCTCGCCCTTGATTGCTTTGATGAAAGATCAGCTTGATGGTTTGCCTGAGGCGGTGCGCGAACAAGCGACCTTTATCAACAGCGCAATTCCGTTTGAGGAGGTGCGCACGCGCTTGCGTGGATTGAGCGAAGGTCGCTATAAATTGGTTTATGTTGCGCCCGAGCGTTTGCGCCAACGCCAATTTCTCTATGCCTTGCAGCAAGTTGGCATCTCGCTATTTGTGGTCGATGAAGCGCATTGTGTGTCGTTGTGGGGCTTTTCGTTTCGCCCCGATTATTTATTTATTCGCGAAGCATTGCGAGTGCTTGGCAATCCACTGGTTTTGGGCTTGACGGCAACTGCTAGCCCAGCCACCGAAAAAGCCATCTGCGAGCAGCTTGGCGATTTAGAAACGGTGCGGACTAATGTTTTTCGGCCAAACTTGCACTTCGAGTTGCTCAAAGCCTCGAACAAAGAGAAAAAACAAGCAGCAATTTTGAGCTTGTGTCAGCAAATTACTGGCGCAATTATCGTTTATGCGCGTTCGCGCAATAGCTGCGAAGAAATAGCCGATCGTCTGCGCCAAGCTGGAGTTGTGGCCGAAGCCTATCATGCTGGCTGCCCCGACCGCGATGCCATCCAAGATCGCTTTATGCGCGGCGAAACTCGGGTGATTGTGGCGACAATCGCTTTTGGCATGGGTGTGGATAAGCGTGATGTGCGGGCGGTGATTCACGCCAATTTGCCTAAATCGCTCGAAGATTATGCTCAAGAGGCGGGGCGGGCTGGCCGCGATGGTCAAATTTCGCGCTGCATTATGCTCTATAACTTCTTCGATAAACGCCAGCTCAAGGAATGGCTCGAAAGCAGCCATTTTGGCGTTGAAGAATTACGCGAACTCTATAAAGCAGTTTTGGGCCAAATTGGCAAAGGCCAAGGTACGATCAATCAGGCCTATTTGATGGAGCTTTCTGGCTTCGATGAAACGCGCTTGCGGGTTGGCCTCGGCATTTTGGAGCATGTTGGGCTATTGCGTCGCCATTTCGATTTGCCAAGGGTTTGTAAATTGCGCCGTGGTGAAGCGCCCGCAACGCCCGAAATCAACCAGCTCTGTGAGTGGTTTAGCCTTGGCCGCTGGTGGCAAGATGTCGATAGCCACGATTTGGCCGCCGCCCTGCGCATCGCCCCTAGTGAGCTTGAGCCAAAACTGCTCGAATGGCAAGAACAAGGCTTGCTTGGCTATGAAGGCGTGGCCCGCGAAGTCTTGCTCGAAGTCTTGCCATCGCCCAAAGATACTCGCGAACGAATGTATCAGGTGTTGAAGCAATGGCGCAGCACCCAAGAGCGCCAACTTGATTCGCTGACCCAATACGTTGAAGCGAGTCATTGTCGGCATCGAATTTTGGCGGCCCAGTTTGGCCAACGCTTGCCTGCTTGTGGCAATGCCTGCGATATTTGCCAATCGGGCAGAATTAGCATTAGCCGCCCACCAAGCAGCTTGCAGCCGCAAACGATGCCTTTGGTTAGCGCCAATTGGGGCAATGGCGGCGCAATCAGCGACCATCAACGAATTATCGTCGAGGCGGTGCGCGAACATCCCCAACAACTCAGCAGCCGTGATTTGGCCCATATTTTGGCTGGCTCACGCGGCTATAGCTCGCATCCGTTGTTTGGGGCACTCTCCGAGCGCTCGTTTGATTCAATTCGCGCCGAAATTGATGTGTTGGTTGATGCTGGCAGTTTGGCCTATCAAGGAGCAACTTTGGTGGTCGTGACGGCGGCTCCCAAACGGACTGGCAATCAACAGCGTGATATTGCCTTGCAAGTGTTAGCAACGCTGACTCGCTTGCCATATCCCTTGGGGCGTACTGGTTTGGCTCGTTTGCTCAAGGGTTCGAGTGATGCCAAACGCTCGCCCGACCACGGGGTGTTGGCGCACGTAACGATGGAGCAAATTGAGGCGGTGATTGAGGCCTTGGTCGAGGCCCATTTGCTGGAGCGCCAGCAGCAGGGTTTGTATCCGTTGTTGGCATTAAATAGTGCTGGCCGCGCGGCCTTGAACAACCCGCAAAGCCTGCCGCCATTGAATATTCAGGGCAAGCGCGATTCGGCCCAAACTGAGCAATTGCAGGTCGATGGCGAATTGTTGCTGGCGCTCAAAAGCTGGCGCTCCGAGCAAGCCCGCAAGCTCAATCTGCCGCACTATATGATTATTCCCGATAGTGTGTTGTTTGATTTGGCCGCCTATCAGCCAACCAGCAACCACGAATTAAGCACGATCAAGGGCATTGGTAGCCAAAAATTAGCTCAGTGGGGCGCAGATTTGCTGAGTTTGATTACGACTGGCAAAGCTGAAAACTAGGCTTGTTTGCGTCGCCACCACCAAGCAGCAACCGCCGCCAGTGCCACGCCAACCATAATATAGCTGCCAATGCGGCCATCGATTTGCTCAAATAGATTTGGCGCCAGCGTCGTGATGATCAGCACGATCAGCACGACGCTGGCTAAAACAAGACCCTTAGATCGCGACATCAGGTCGATATTCTCCCCACATTTTGCGCAAAACTCCACACACTTCGCCAACGGTTGCCCGCCGACTCAAGGCTTCGCGCATTGGTTCGAGCACGTTGGCGGTGCCTTCGGCGGCGCGTTGCAGATCGGCCAAGGCTGCATCAACCGCCGCTTGATCGCGCTCGGCGCGCAGTTTGGCCAATTTGGCGCATTGTTCGGCGGCTACCGCTTCGTTGGGCTTGAAGATTGGCACTGGCGCATCATCGGTAACAAATTTATTGACCCCGATCACCAATTGCTCGCCACTTTCGACCCGATTTTGATATTCGTAGGCAGTATCCATAATTTGGGCTTGGATAAAGCCATCCTCGACAGCGCGCACCGCGCCGCCCAAATCGTCGATATGGCGAATTAATGCCAAGGCGCGTTGCTCAATCTCGTCGGTCATGCTTTCGACCAAATACGAGCCACCCAACGGATCGGCGCTGGCGGTCACGCCGCTTTCATAGGCGATGACTTGTTGGGTGCGCAAAGCAAGGGTTGCTGCTTCGGTGGTGGGCAACGAAAGTGCCTCATCAAAGCCGTTGGTGTGCAGCGATTGGGTGCCGCCCATCACCGCCGCCAAGGCTTGCAAGGTTACCCGCACCACGTTATTGAGCGGCTGTTGCGAGGTCAAGGTCGAGCCGCCAGTTTGAGTGTGGAAGCGCAAGGTCAAGGCGCGTTCATCGCTTGCGCCAAAGCGCTCGCGCATAATCGTGGCCCACATGCGGCGGGCGGCGCGAAACTTGGCAATCTCTTCAAAGAAATTGTTGTGGGCATTGAAGAAGAACGACAAACGCGGGCCAAATTCATCGACGTGTAAACCTGCATCGATTGCTGCTTGCACATAGGCAATGCCGTTGGCCAAAGTAAAGGCCAATTCTTGCACCCCAGTCGCCCCAGCCTCGCGAATATGATAGCCACTGATGCTAATCGTATTCCAGCGCGGAATCCGTTCGGCGCAATAGGCAAAGGTATCGGTAATTAGCCGCATCGAAGGCCGTGGCGGGAAAATATAGGTTCCACGGGCGGCGTATTCCTTGAGAATATCATTTTGAATCGTGCCCGTGAGCGTTTTGGAGGCTGCGCCCTGTTGCGCGCCAACCAACTCATACAACAGCAAGAGCACGCTGGCAGGTGCGTTAATCGTCATCGAGGTGCTGACCTTATCCAGCGGGATACCAGCGAACAAGGTTGCCATATCGTCGATTGAATCGATGGCTACGCCGACCTTGCCAACCTCGCCCTCTGCCCGTGGATCGTCGGAATCGAGGCCAAGCTGGGTTGGTAGATCGAAGGCGACCGAAAGCCCCATTTGGCCTTGACCAAGCAAATAGCGAAAGCGTTCGTTGGTTTCGTGGGCCGAAGCAAAGCCAGCGTATTGGCGCATCGTCCATAAGCGGCCACGATACATGGTGGGATAAATGCCCCGCGTGTAGGGAAACTGGCCAGCATCAGGCTCCGGCTGGCGATCGTTATCACGGTAAATTGGCTCAACCGGAATGCCAGCATCAGTTGTAACTTGATTGCCCATCAATCACCTCATTGTGTCTGCGAGCGCTAACTGAGCTACCATTTTAGCTGCCTGCAAGAGATAATAAACCATCGCGAATCGTTTGCAGTAAACGTTCGTCGGCTCCTGGCTCAAGCGCTGTTTGGGCCACAACCCGCGCTTGGGTGACCAACGGCCCAAATGGCGAATTGGTCTGCGGATCGAGCAATTGCAAGCCTTGAGCAGGAATAATTGCCATCCCAACCGTGACTGGCGGGTGGTTATGGCGATAAATCGCAACGCACGCCTTAGTAAAGCGGCTGACAAAGCGTGAAAGCCGATTCAGATCAAGGGTTGAGTTATTCGAGTAGCCCCAATCGGGCCGCAGTTGGCAATTTTGCATTAAGCTATTGGTCGTCCACAACACCTCATCGCGGTTGTAGGAATCGATATAGCGTTTATTGCCATTGGGCGTTGCCAAATTGCAGCCAAAACTATTGCCATAAAGCGCAACTTCGATCGGATCGATCCAGCCATCGGGCGGCTCGAAATAATCATCATTCGGGGTGACAAAAGCCGTCAGCAGAATCCGTCGACCGGTGATGATCTGCGGTTTTAGGCGTGTGTACGCAGCATTGGTCATAGCAGCACACCAGCTAGAGAAGAATAGAATAGCGTTGTGGCCTAGTATACTACACAAAATCCGTGTAATTGTATATCACGTTAACTATGGTCTGCATGCCCTCACCCCCAGTCCCCTCTCCCACTGAACGCGGGCGAGGGGGAGCCGCCCGTTTTTATCGACGAATTGCGATAAAACCACGATGTTAAAGCCCCTCGCCCGCGCCACGGGAGAGGGGTTGGGGTGAGGGCATGCAGGTGATTGTTCATCCAAATAAACTATTCCATACTAAACTCAGTTTTAGGCGCTGCTGCGTGCTCGCCAGCAAAATTCGGGCTTGCGATGCAAGAATAGCGCGTCTACCTATGCTAGACTCAGCTCAAATTTTTTGTTGAAAGGAACGCCAATGGCTGCTGAATTGAGCTTGCAAATTTGTAAAAGTGCCGATATAACCCCCGATGTGGCCCAAGCCATTTTAACAATGTGTAGCTTGGCCTATGATGAAGATTTTGCGCCCTATCTCACGTATGCCAATCCGGTGCATGTGTTGGGTTGGCTTGATGCAGAATTGGTGAGCCATGCGATGTGGGTGGAGCGCTGGCTGCAAATTGGCGACGAAGCACCGCGCCGCACGGCCTATATCGAAGCCGTAGCAACCCATCCCGATTATCAAAAACGCGGCTATGCCAGCCATGTGTTACGCCATTTGGCCACAGCAATCGACGATTTTGAGCTAGCAGCGCTCAGCCCCTCAGATGCGGCGTTTTACGAGCGGCTTGGCTGGGAACTGTGGCGTGGCCCGTTGGCAATGCGCACTGAGCAAGGCGTGGAAGCAACGCCAGAAGAAGAAGTGATGATTTTGCGCTTGCCCAAAACCGATCCGCTCGATTTGGCTGCGCCAATCTCCGTCGAATGGCGTGAGGGCGAGGTCTGGTAATTAATTTCATCGTTTCGATCAACAGATGATCGATGCTTTGGTCAGCTAAGAACCAATGAGCATCAAACGCTACGGCTGGTTAATGCAGCGCTTTTGATCGTGAAGCGATGCGCTATGCTACAATGCGCGTTGGTAAACTAAACAAGCCCATGCGTGAGGATGTGATTATGGCCCTCCATGAATTGACGATTGCCGAGGCCCGCGCTCAATTAGATCGCGGCGAGATTACCTCGGTGCAACTGACCGAGGCTCTGCTGGAACGCATCAGCGCGTTAGAGCCAACCCTGCATTCCTATTTAACTCAAACGCCCGAACTGGCTTTGCAGCAAGCTCAAGCCGCCGACGAGCGCATCAAAGCTGGCAATGCAAGCAGCCTAACGGGCATTCCGTTGGGCATCAAAGATGTGATTGTCACCAAAGATGTACGCACCACCTGCGGCTCGAAAGTGCTGGAAAACTGGGTTCCGCCCTACGATGCCACGGTTGTGAGCAAGCTCAACGAGGCTGGCACGGTAACTCTCGGCAAGCTCAACATGGATGAGTTTGCAATGGGTTCGTCGAACGAAAATAGTGCTTTTGGTGGCACGCGCAACCCATGGGATACCGAACGCGTGCCTGGTGGTTCGTCGGGCGGTTCGGCGGCGGCGGTTGCTGCTGGCCAAGCTTTTGGCACGCTCGGCACCGATACTGGTGGCTCGATTCGCCAGCCTGCTGCATTGTGTGGCATCGTTGGTTTGAAGCCAACCTACGGGCGGGTTTCGCGCTATGGCTTGGTAGCCTTTGCCTCATCGCTCGATCAATGTGGGCCGTTTGCGCGCACGGTTGAAGATGTGGCGCTGCTGCTCGAAATGATCGCTGGCCATGATCCCAAAGATTCGACCAGCGCCAACTTGCCAGTGCCCGACTATCGCGCCAGCCTGACCGGCGATATTCGCGGCCTCAAAGTTGGCGTGCCCAGCGAATATTTTGTCGAAGGCATGGAGCCTGGGGTCGAGAAAGCGGTGCGCACGGCGATTGAGCAAATTAAGGATTTGGGCGCTGAGATTGTTGAAGTTTCATTGCCCCACACCAAATATGCCTTGCCTGTGTACTACATTATCGCGCCAGCAGAATGTAGCACCAACTTGGCCCGCTTCGATGGCGTGCGCTATGGCGTGCGCTTGGAAGGCAAAGGCCTGTTTGATGAAATTGAATCAACGCGGGGCCAATTGTTTGGCGCTGAAGTGCGCCGCCGGATTATGCTTGGCACCTATGCGCTCTCATCGGGCTATTACGATGCCTACTATCGCCGCGCCCAACAAGTGCGCACCTTAATTCGCCGCGACTTCCAAGAAGTCTGGAGCAAGGTCGATTTGTTGGCAGCGCCAACCTCGCCCACAGTCGCCTTCAAAATTGGCGAAAAAACCGATGATCCAGTGGCGATGTATCTCTCGGATGTCTGTACCTTGCCGATTAACTTGGCAGGTGTGCCTGGCTTGGTCGTGCCCTGCGGCTTCAGCGATAATTTGCCAACCGGCCTGCAATTAATTGGCAAGCCGTTTGATGAAGCCACCTTGCTGCGCGTCGGCCATGCCTACGAGCAAAATAACAGCTGGTACAAACAACACCCAAGTTTGTAACGAAGCGTTTCGTAACCACGAAGAGCGCGAAGACCACTAAGTAATCAACCTTCGTGCTCTTCGTGGCCTTCGTGGTTAAAAAGCCCAATCCCCAACAACCGATCCCCGATCCCCAACTTCAACTATTGCAATCTAACAGCGCCGCCGCTACCATTGAGCTACGAAAGCATCTAGTAGGGAGCCAAAGCCATGACCAGTTATAGCATCACTGGGCGGGTGATTCGGGCAATTGATCTTGCGCCGCTGGCCAATGTGAGCGTGCGCTTTATCTCGCAGGCGGGCTATTTGAGCAATATTGCCAATCGCAGCCTCTTGCCAGCTGGCCAAGTCGATTGGACGCGCTCGTTGACTGGGTTTAGTGGCACGCGCTGGGAATGCTGGGAACAGCAGATCAACGGCAAAGTGCCGATTGCATGGGGCGATTTTCGCGATGGCGCGTTGATCTACAACCCCCATTTGAATGATGATGGGCGTGTGTTTCATCGCGAAAAAACCTATTTGATGCCCGAAGTTTCGCCTGCCCAAGAGGTCAGTTGGACGCGCAAAATCACGGGCTTTACTGGCTCGCGCTGGGATTGCTGGGTGCAATATATCGATAAGCGCGTGCCAATGAGTTGGGAATCGTTTCGCGATAATGCCTTACTGCATAACCCGCAATTGGTTGCTGATGGCCGCTTGTTTCAAACCAGCAAAACCTATTTGATGCCCGAAGTTTCACCAGTGGCCCGCGCTGCCTGCGAAGTCAAAACCGATGCTCAAGGTAATTATCGCTTCGACAAGATTGGCGCTGGCGCGGTTGGCTTGCTCGAAGTTAATGTAGCCGGCTATACACCAGTGCGCGTACCAGTAATTGTCAACAATAACATCAATCAGCCGATTAATGTTCGTGGCGGTGGTAGTGGTATGCGTTCTGCTCACCCCAGCTATAATGCTTTACACCCCAAAGTGCGGGCGATTATTGATCAAGCATTGTTTATGCTTGGTGATGAAAAAACCGTTTACGATGCCTTACCCACCAATTTGCAGCAAATGTGCTATGGAGCGCAATTCGCCAGCAATCCCAACCATCAATACTACAAAGATATTGTTTGCGCCGATTTGGTCAGCATTTGTTTTGCAGCAGCGGGCATTAACGTTAATTGGCAAAGCAAGGCCAACCCGCATATGGCCCAATATTATGCGCCCGGCCCTGCAACGCTGCAAGAAATTAGCGATCCCAACGATTGGCAACCAGGCGATGTTTTGGTTTTTGGCAACCATGGAGCGGCCCAAGCAGGGCACGCAAGTTTGTATGTTGGCCCGTTTCAAGGCACCGATCGCTCGGGAACCAATTATCCTTTGAGTGCCAATTTCGATGTGATTGAGGCCAGCATGAATTTTGACCTTGCCAATGGCCAGCGTTGGGGCTTGGGCAATATCGCCACCACTCGCCAGCAATGCTTGCAAGGCAAACGCGGCTATCAATGGGTCAAGCGAGTGCGGCTCAAAGAAGTTGCAGGATTAATCTAAATTGCGATGGGTAGATCTGACGATCCGCAAGCGCCCTAAACTGCGCTACAATGGGGTGTATCGTCATTTCTCAATGTGGAGGAAAGACCTCATGGAACGACCAATTCGGGTGTTGGTGGCCAAGCCTGGGCTTGATGGCCACGACCGTGGCGCAAAAGTAATCGCGCGGGCCTTGCGTGATGCAGGCATGGAAGTTATTTACACTGGGTTGCAACAAACCCCGCAAATGATTGTCGAAGCCGCGTTGCAAGAAGACGTTGATTGCATCGGCTTGTCGATTCTTTCGGGGGCACACATGACCTTGCTGCCCAAAATAACCACAATGTTGCGCGAAAACGATGGCGCGGATATTTTGGTAGTTGCTGGTGGCATTATCTCCGATGAGGATGCGCTGACCTTGCGCAACGACCATGGGATTGCTGGGATCTTCGGGCCTGGCTCATCGACCCATGCAATTATTGATTTTATTCGTGAGCATGTTCAGCGTAGCTCAGTAGAAGGGTAGGTTGGGCGTGGAACTTGTTGCAAAGGCTCGTGCTGGCAATCGTCGGGCACTGGCCCGCTTGATAACCCTCGTTGAAGCTGGCGATGCTCAAGCCCAAACCGCCTTGGCTGCGCTGTATCCCTACACTGGCCACGCCCATATCGTTGGGGTAACTGGCGCGCCAGGCACTGGCAAATCGACCTTGGTGACGCAGTTGGCTTTGCATTGGCGCAGCCTTGGGCGCACGGTCGCGGTGCTGGCGGTCGATCCAACCTCGCCATTTAGCGGCGGCGCAATCCTCGGCGACCGGATTCGTATGCAATCGTTGGGCGGCGATAGCGGCTGTTATATTCGTTCGATGGCCAGCCGTGGCAGCCTTGGCGGCTTGTCGCGAGCCACTGGCGATGCGGTGAAAGTGCTTGATGCAGCTGGTTTCGATATTGTGATTGTCGAAACGGTTGGCGCTGGGCAGGCTGAGGTCGAGATTGCCCGCGAAGCACATAGCGTGGTGGTCGTCGAGGTGCCAGGCATGGGCGATGATATTCAAGCGATCAAAGCAGGTATTTTGGAAATTGCCGATGTGTTTGTGGTCAATAAGGCTGATCGCGAGGGCGTTGAGCGGACTGTGCGCCAATTGCAGATGATGCTGCATCTTGGCAGCGGCGAGCATCGCGATGGTTGGGAGCCACCGATTGTGCAGACGGTTTCTAACACTGGCAAGAATATCGCCGAAGCAGCGGCGGCAGTTGAACGCCATTTTGATCATCTGAAAAGCAATAATCTGCTTGAATTGCGCGAACGCGAACGGATTGAGCGCGAATGGAAAATGATTATGCGCGAACGCCTCTTGCGCCAGTTGCTCCAGCGGCTTGAGCCAGAGCAGTATGAACAATTACTCAATCAAATGGCCGAGCGCCAGCTTGACCCCTATGCTGCCGCCAAGCAGGCAATTGAAACGGTTTTGGAATTGAGCTGAGTTCCCTCACCCCCCAGCCCCCTCTCCCACTGGACGCGGGCGAGGGGGAGCGTCTATGAATTACTAACCATGTTCCCTCACCCCCCAGCCCCCGCTCCCACTGAACGCGGGTGAGGGGGAGTATACGTGGTTCAACGATGCATTGCGACAGAACCACAACATTAAAGCCCCTCGCCCGCGCCATGGGAGCGGGGTTGGGGTGAGGGGATCTTACACCCTACCCTTGGAAGCCAGCCCACTGGACGCGGGCGAGGGGGAGCGCCTATGGATTACCAACCATGTTCCCTCACCCCCGCACCCACGAAACGCGGGCGCGGGGGTGGGGTGAGGGAACGCATTACTTGCGCTCAACTAACAGCACTTGGGGCACGCGCACTAGCGAATCGAGTTTAAACGAACGGCTTTCGCTACTGACCACCAAGCCCGTCGACGAGCCACCATCGAGATTCAAGGCCGCGTCGATTGCAAGATTTTGCTGCACCAACCACTGGCTTAGCTCGGTCAGGGTAAAGCTCGGCCAACTACAGACAATAATCAACAAATGCCCTGACTGATCGAGCGCAATCACGCTGCGCCGAGCTTTATCGCCATCGTCGTTGGGCTGCTCGATCGCCGCGCCATGCACCACCAACATCGGTGCCGATTGTAGCGCTTGATTGAGCACTTCGCTGCTATCGTAGGGTTGTTCGCGCAACGAACGCAACGACCATGCATCAGCACTATCAACTGCCAGCATGCCACCAAAGCCATCGTAGGATGTACCATTAACCACGCCATCGAAAATTGTGAGCGCTGTGGCTCGCCCTTGAGGGTCAAAATAGCCACCATTGATCACAGCAACCGGATTGAGCGCCGCGGCCCATTCGCTCACTCGACCTGGGCTGGCCACATCGTAGCCAATCCGCAACCGAAAATAGGCAGGATCGATGCGCAAGACTTGAACATTGGTCACATCGTAGCCAATTTCGCGAAAATCAAGGCCTGGTTCTAAGCGCTGCCATTGGTTATCAACTGTGGTTGGTTCGGCGCTGTCGGGCGAAATAATCGGGGTGCTGGTGCCACTTGGTTTGAGCACCTCTTGCATATCCGAGCGCGAACAAGCGCTTAAACCCCAAGCAAGCAGGATGATGAGGCTCAATCTCAATAAAAAGTGCATACTAATTCCTCACACAAGAGCATTTATCCTACCATAATCGTGGATCTGAGGGGTAGGCATCGGTTGAAGAATGGAGTATGAGGGATACCAGGTATCGACGGCGTATGCAAGGGGTCAGCGAATTTTTAACCACAGCATGCTCCCCTCACCCCAAATCCTCTCCCGTGCCACGAGCTTTCATGCCGTGGTTCTGTCGCAAGGTGTGGTGAAAAACGGTAGGTGCTCCCCTCGCCCGCGTTCAGTGGGAGAGGGGCTGGGGGTGAGGGCATTCCCCTGATTGCCAATCGAATCAATCATTACAGTTGCTGGCTAGCGATACCACAAGCCAGCAATATGAATATGCACAGCGTGAACATTCAGCTCGGTATATTGTTGAATACTTTCGATCACCCGTTTGCGCAGCGCATTGACGATTGGTGGCAATTGCTCGTGGATAAATGGAATTAATTTGAGGTGCAGCACAACACTGGCGCGCTCATCAAAGCGGGTTTGCGGCTCCTCATCCTTTTTTTGATCGTTCTCGGCCCGGCCTTCAGCAAGCAATTCGGCGCTTTCGAGTTGGGTTTCGTAAATGCCTTCAATCGTGCCGCTAACCGACTGCACAATTTGGCCAATCACCCCAATATCGATGGTGGTGGTATGGCGATTACTGCGAACTGAACGCACAATTGATTGTTGTTGGGGCATAATTCGCTCCTTGGCTAACGAGTGGGCGTGGCGGTTGGCGATGGGCTCGCGGTTGGTGCAGCTGCCCCTAAAGCGATCCGAAGCCGCTCCAAGGTACTGCCAATGCTGGCTAAATCTTGTTCGACGCTATCAAGGCGGTTGGTCAAAGCTGCATTGGCGGGAATCGATTCAAGCTCATCAAGCCGCGATTGAATGCTCAACAACGAATTAAGATTCGAATCGATTTGTTTTTGGAGGCTATCGAGGTTGGTTTCACGGGTATTGAGGCTGCTTTCAATCGTTTGCACTCGTTCGCGCAAGCCATCGACCGAGCCACGCAGATCAGTCAAGCCGCGCAAAGTTGCAGTTTGATCGGTTTGAACGATGATCGCGGTTTGTTGGGCTTGCTCAAGTGTGGCAATCCGCCCAGTGCTATCGGGAAAGCTTACCCCAAAATTGCGTGGCCCATACCACATCACCAAGAGCGCGAGCGCCGCCCCCAGCCCAGCACTGACAATAATCGTCAAAGCAGAACCCACAAGGGTGGCCAAACATCCACGTTTTTGTTTAATCACAATTGGTTTCGGGGCATCGGTTTGTTCGCTCATTTGATGTGGCTCTCCATGCCATCCGCAGATGGTCGCATTTGGCTTAATAATACTCGAATCTAGCCAATACTCAATATGCTCCAAAGCAAGTTTATATCCGCCCCGCGTGGCGCAACTTTGCCCGTTAACCCAACGTCTAGAAGCAGCAGAGTATTATTCAGCTTTGGGGTAGTTATGATTCTGATGCTTGGGTTGGTCAGTATCGGCGGGTTGGTCTTGCTGCGGGCATTTGTAAGCTATGCAATGCTGCGCCAGCAACATTGGCAGCCAGCGTTGCTCGCAAGCGGATTGCTGCTTATAGCCTTGGTCATGTATAGTATTCCAATTTTTATTCCAGCAGCGCCAAGCCCAAGCCTCCATGCCGATGCAAGCAGCCAGCCAAGCAAGAGTGCTGGGCTACAAGCAACCCTCGCGCGCCTGAACCAAGCTGAATCAACAACCAACCCCGCCTATACAACCCTGTTGAACGATTACACCAACTACCACGTGGTGCTGGTGGTTGAGGGCGGTTTTTTCACGCTGCTGCTCGGCGGCCTCAGCATCGTTCTGTGGCGACGCTTTAAACGCGCCAAAACCTTAAACCAACGATTTTGGTCATTTGAGCGCAAGGTCTATGCCTTTGTCGGGCCGGCAAGCACCACGCTGGCCCTTGGGCTGCTGTTGATTGTGGCAGCAAATCTGAGCAACGTGATTAACGCCCAAGCAGGCTTTGCCAAAACGATTCCCGATCTGCACAGTTCAGCGGGCACAGCCAAAGCCGCGCTCTACCAAGCAGTCGATAGCTGGGCCGAAACCGGCAGCACTGCAACCCCAGCCATCTTGCAACATCAAATCCACAATCGGCTTGCTTGGCAAGGCCCAAAAGCGCTGGTAGCGAGTATCTTGCTGCTCGTGTTTGCAATTGCCACCACCAAGCTCTGGCAAAAACTCATTCGCGCCTCGCGCGCAGGCCAAGCGCGCTGGAATGTGCCTGCCCAAACGCAAATTGCCATGGGCATTGTTGCGGTGCCTGCAACTGGCTTGCTGATGCTGATGGCCTTGGCCAATACTCAAGCCTCATTGGCCCCCATAACCTTGACCTTGCTGTTCGGTTAAGCTGCGCCAATAGGTAAAATATAGCTTAAACATGACCATAATCAAGGCTTAACTTTGGGTTGCTAGCATAGGCCAATTTGAGTAACGAGAATGGCTATGCAGTTGCAGGCATACAGTAGTTTGGCGCTTAATCAGCTGATTCGGTTGGCGTATCTGATGGCGATTGTCGTTGGCGGCTTCGGGCTTGGCCTGATTGGCTATGGGCTTTGGCTGGCAAACTTCGATTGGTGGCATTGGCTGTTGATTAGCCTTGGCGGTTTGTGGCTGCTGCTGCAAATTGGCCTGATTGTGATTTTGCAACGCAAACGGCGAGCAATTGAGCAATTAACCGCCGTGGTTGAGGTCTTGGCAACCGCCGATTTGAGCGTGCGAGCACCAAATTTGGGCACTGACGAGCTGGGCGAATTGGCCCAATCGATCAATCTGGCGGCTGAGCATTTCACCAACTTGCTAGCCAACCAGCGCCGCGAAACCCAACGCGAACGGGCAATTTTGGCGGCGATCGACGATGGCGTGATCGTCTGCGATCAGCTTGGCCAAATTGTATTGCTCAACACTGCTGCCTACAATATTATTGCCATGGCTGAAGCCGAGCGTCTGCAAACTACCCACGAACAGCCGAATTTGAGCGTGCGCTTTTACGCGGCGCTTGATGCCGTGCAACCAGCCTTGGATCAAGCCTTGGGTCGGCCCCACATCAAGCCTGCCGAACGGGTCTGTTTTGCTGGGCGCACCTATCGCCTGAGCGCCAACCCAATTTGGGTCGATGATCAACGCATGGGCGCGGTGGCAATTTTGCAAGATATGAGTGCGCGGGTTGAGAGCGAACGGCTGCGCAGCGATTTTATGGCCTTGGCAGCCCATGAATTGCGTTCGCCGTTGACCAGCATTCGTGGTTTTGCTGATATGCTGCTGTGGAGCAACCCTGAGCATTTTAGCCCCGAAGAAATCAGCTATATCGAGGGCATTGGCCGCAACATTCAACGCCTAACTGAGCTGATGAACGAAGTTGTTGATTTGGCGCGGCTGGAAATTCAACGCAACGAACATACCCCGCAACCAGTTGATTTGCGCAGCGTGTTGAGTGCTGTGTTGAATGAATTTCGGCCTCGTGCTGAGCGCAAAAAATTGCAATTAGAATGTTTATTGCCCGCCGAATTGCCGTTATTGAGCCTTGATCCATTGCATTTGCGCCAAATTAGCCACCATCTAATCAGCAATGCAATCAAATACACGCCTGAGCATGGCCAGATTCAAATCGAAGTTCAACAGCGAATCGATGATGTGCTGGTGGTGGTGCGCGACACAGGCATTGGCATTTCGCTACGTGAGCAACCACGGATTTTCGGACGCTTCTTTCGCAACGATAACCCATTGTCGCGGGCGGCGGGCGGCACCGGCTTAGGCTTATCAATCGCCAAAGCCTTGGTCGAAATGAATCATGGCTCGATTTATTTCGAGAGCATTGAAGAAGCAGGCACAACGTTTTATGTGGCCTTTCCGCTGGCCTTGGTATGCGAACCCTTGCCCCACAATCCTGCCAGCGGCGGTGAAGTTGTTTAGTTCCCTCACCCCAACCCCTCTCCCGTGGCGCGGGCGAGGGGCTTTTGGTTGGATGGATTTGGCATGAATGGTGGTTGATCGATGATTTGTGGTTCTCCCATCGAGCTCCCCCTCACCCGCGTTTTCGTGGGAGAGGGAGTTCTTACAAGGGTCGGTTGTTAAGATCCCCTCACCCCAACCCCTCTCCCGTGGCGCGGGCGAGGGGCTTTAAACGGGTGGTTCTGACGCAGTTCTTGGTACCACTGGTCGGCTCCCCCTCGCCCGCGTTCAGTGGGAGAGGGGGCTGGGTGGGTGAGGGAATGAAACATGCCACATACTTTTACATTTGTTAAAAACCTACCCTTGAAAGGAGAGGGGTTGGGGTGAGGGGCTTTTAACCTTAGCGTGGCCCCCAACCAAGCCCAAATTTATTCGCATCGGAGATCGTAAACGGTTGCGCAGGCCCACCCTTGGTCGAAACAACCCACAAATTGAAGCGCGGGCGATTATTTTGCAGATCGTCGGGCATGCCCCACTTGGCCAAAAAGACAATCCATTTGCCATCGGGCGACCAACGCGGCTGGGTTACGCCGCCAATGCTCTTGGTCAGCGGGTGCGGATTTGAGCCATCGGCGTTCATCACCCAAATTTGGCGCGTGATTGTGCGCTGACTATCGCCAGCAACATAGGCGATTTGCTTGCCATCAGGCGACCATTCGGCATAATGTTCATCGCGATCACGGGTTGGGTTGATAATTTTTAGCTCGCTGCCGTCGGGCTGAATAATCGCCAAGCCCAATTGCTCGATATTCTCGACAATATCACGGCTGGTGAACACGATGCCTTGCTCGCCCCAAGTTGGCATTGTGCCCCACATTTTGCTTACTTGCTGGCCTTCAGCTTGGTCAAGCCGTTGGATGTAGATCGTTGAGCTATTTTCCTTCAAATCGTCCAAGCGGCGGTGGGCGTAGGCTACACTTTGGCCATCTGGCGACCAACTAGGGTATTCGCAACGCCCAACATCAGTCGTAATGCGCCGTTGATTGCTACCATCAACATTCATCACATACACTTGCTCGCGGCCATCGCGCTCGGAAGTAAAGGCGATTTGTTGGCCATCAGGCGAAACCACCCCACCATAATTTGCGCCAAGCGTGGTTAATTGCTGCGGCTCGCCGCCCATCGCCGGAATTCGATAGATTTGATATTCGCCATCTTTGGCGCGCATACCAACAAAGAAATAGCCAGTTAGGCCAGCAACCAAGGGTTGCACTGTCGAGGTTGGGGCTGGTGTGCTAGTTGGCGCAGGTGTGCTGGTTGGCGCTTGCGTTGGCGTGAACAACGGGGCCGAAGTGGCACTATTATTTAACAATGCAGGAAAATAGATTTGCGAATTGGGCGAAGCTTCAGCAGCATTTTGTTGTCGAACCAGGCTCCAAATTGTGGCACTAAACCCGCCCAAACTCAGGCTGCCAATCAAGCCAAGCCCAAGCCAATGCCGCCACGTGCGTGGCTGAATCAAGGGTTGGGTGCGAATGAGTGGCAATTTGGGACTAGCTGGCTGAATCGAACGCCACGCGGTCATCAATTCTAAAGCCAATTGGCCAGCAGATTGCTGCCGATCCTCCGGCTCCAAAGCTAAACCGCGCAATAATGGCTGATCCAACACGCTTGGCAGGCTGGGCCGCAGGGCAGAAGGAGCTGGTAAGGCTTCGCCAATTAAGCGGGCTGGGGCTGCCAAAGGAGCGCGGCCAGTCAGTAAGGCATAAATCGTTGCCGCCAGTGCATAAATATCCGAGCGCGCATCAGTCTGGCCGCGATATTGCTCTGGCGGCGAATAGCCAGCAGTTACCGCACGCCGCAAGCCCAAGCTCGAAACCTTGAGGTCGCGGGCAATCCCAAAATCAATCAGCACCAAGCGCCCATCAGGCGTGAGCTTAACGTTCGATGGCTTAATATCGCGGTGCAGCACTGGTTGCGGCAGGGTGTGAATATATTGGACGGCGGTGCACAATTGTTGCGCCCATTCGACAACCCGCTTGGGAGCAATGCCATCGTGCTCGGTAGCCAACAAGACATTCAGATCAACGCCCTCGATGTAATCCATCACGACACAGGCATGGCCTTCGTGCACAAAGTGATCGCGAATTCGTGGCAACGATGGATGGGCCAGCCCAGCCAAAATCGTGGCCTCTGCTTCCAACATCTCAGTAACTTCTGCTTCGGCGGCAATACTTTGTTTAACCGCGCATAGCCCACCGATTTGTTTATCGTAGGCGAGCCAGACGGTCGCAAAACCACCTTTACCAAGTTGTTCTACAAAGCGATAGCGTTCACGCATAGTCAGTATTGAAGAGCATAGAACATACAAATTATGATTCAAACTCTAAGCCAATATAATAGCCTTATCTTCGTGCTCTTCGTGCTCTTCGTGGTTTCGTTTCCCTTTCTCCTGAAAGCTATTATACTCGCATTACCATGAAGGCCAGCGATCGTGGCGCGTGCCATCGGAGAGCGCTTCGACTTTGCCAGTCGCCAGATTTTGCAAATAGATGCCCCAATGTTCGTTACGATAGCTCTCAAAAGCCAAATAGCGGCCATCGGGAGACCAGCGCGGCCAGCGGTTTTTGCCATTGCCAAGCGTGGTCAGTTCGCGTGGCTCGCCGCCGCTGGTTGGCACAGTATAAATTTTGGTGCGGCTATCGTTATCGCCAGTCATAAAGGCAATCGTTTGGCCATCGGGCGACCAATCGGCCCAAAAGGCGCTATCATCGACGCTCGCCAACAAATATTGCTTGTTGCTGGTTAAATCAAGCACCACAATTTCATATAAATCGCTGGTTTGGCTATGAAAAGCCAGCTTGCTGCCATCAGGCGACCAAGCAGGGCCGCCTTGCCAGCCACCTTCAGCAGTCACGCGCTGCACATTCGAGCCATCTGCATCCATAATATAAATATCGAAGCTGTTGTTAGTGCTGCGGTCGCGATCGCTTTCAAAGGCGATTTTGCTGCCATCAGGCGACCAACGTGGAGCGCGGCTTTCGCCTGGAGCCGAGGTTAATTGCTGCTCATCAGTGCCATCGCCATTAATCGTAAAAATCTGTTCAAGCCCATCAACGCCATGCGAATAGGCCACCCGACCATCGCTGCGGCGACGCGAGGCAATTGCATTATCATCGTGATGCGGCACAACCGCGCTCACATTGCCCGACGGAATATCCAAACTCAGCACATTGTATGCGCCACTGTTGCCTACGCGCGAAGAAATAATCAAATCGCCAGCAGCACTATCAGGCAAGGCACTGAGTTGGGTTGGCACCAGCGGCGTTTGCAGTTGATTAGAGCGATTCAGATACCACCAGCCTGCGCCACCACCAACCACCAGCACCAGCAGCAGCACCCATGGCCAAACCAGCGTTTTGCGCGCAGCAGGCACAGTTGGAATTGGCGTTGCTTGGATCGGCTGGGGCGTAGCAACATCCTGGCTATAGCGTGGTTGGGTTTGTACCTGAGGATTGACTCGCGTTGGCGCTTCGGCTCCGCGATAGGGCGCGGCTTGCGGCAAAATCGCAAATGGATCAGCGATTGGTACAATTGGCAAATCGCGAATGCGCTCTAGTTCAGCGCGCACAACCGCTGCCGACGCAGGCCGTTCATCAATGTGCAGCGAGGTTAATTGGGTAATTAAGCTATCGAGAGCAGGCGAAACCCAATCGACGCTTTGGCTAACTGGCGGCAAGCGCAGGCCACTGGTTACGCGCTCGTTGGTCAACAGCACATACATCGTTGAGCCAAGGCTATATAAATCGGAGCGTGGCTCGGTTTGGCCGCCATATTGCTCAGGAGGAGCATAGCCAGGCGTGCCAATTTGAATCGTATCTTGATGTTGGCCCTCTTTGAAACGCCGCACAATCCCAAAATCGATCAAAAGAACTTTGCCTTCTGGCGTGCGCATAATATTGGCTGGCTTAAGATCGCGAAAAATCAGTGGCGGGCGTTGATTGTGCAAATATTCCAATACATTACATAACTCAATCGCCCAATCGACCACTTGTTGCTCGCCAAACGGGCCGTTGAGCCGTTTTTGCAAGGCCGCCAATGATTCGCCTGGCACATAGCCCATCACCAACATCCAACCATCGTCGACAGCAAAATAATCGAGCACTGGCGCGAGGTTGGGGTGGCTCAAACTGGCCAAGGTATGGGCTTCTTGCTGAAACAAATGGGCCAGCGAATCACGTTCTTCTGGGCGCATATGAGCCGTAGCAAAATATTTGATCGCTACATTGCGCTGCCCCAAGCGACCATCGGTGGCCAAAAAGACCGCTCCAAAGCCACCACTGCCCAAGGGCCGCACAATCGTATAGCGATCTTGAATAATTGTGCCACTTTTCAACATGCCAATTGCCTCACCACATTGCACTTAACCATAACATTGCTATTATAGTCGATTCATTGGGCAAAATATAGGTTATGTGCTGAGGCACAGCGCAAATTCGGCGGGCGGGTAAGAGAACTTATTCCTGAATTGAAGCCTTGGCTGGTTGATAGCGCATCAGCAACCACCACACAATCAACGCTCCACACAGGCCCCAGCCCAAAAAGAGCGGTGTGGCAGCGAGGTTGAGCAAAAAGCGCCAATAGCGCTCGAGCACAATCAAACCATAGCTCGCCAACAAACCAATAATCATAGAGGGTTTTTGCTTGGGTGTAAGTTGTTGATAGCGCTGAAGCAGCCATGCCACTGGAATCAGCAACAACACCAAATAATGGCTATGCACCACCGGCAACAGCAACAAGGTCAAAATAATAATCAAGCCATAATCAAACCATAAGCTGGCTGGTGTTGAAGCGCTGCGCCAACGTCGCACAATGCTGCGCCCTGATAAAAATGCAATTGCTGCCGCCAAACCAGCCGCCAACAGCTTGCCCAACAATGGCGCTTCGATCACTGGTTTAAGCGTTAGTTCAACCAAATTATTAGCACTCAAGTAGGCATAACGATAGGTATGCTCCGTAAACAGACGCTCGAAAACTGGCCAAATCGATTGGTCGGCGGCATTGGCGGGGCCGCGTAAACTTGGCAATACATCAGTAAAGAAATGCAGCGTCGTAGCCCAACCGCCACCTGCAAAAATACCGATGAGCATTGCACCCGCCACACCAAGCAGCACCCCAAGGCTGGCAATATAGCGCCGATGTAGCAGAAAAATCAACCCAAATGCCAAGGGATAGACTTTGATCACCGCTGCAACGCCAATCAACGCGCCTGCCAAAAGATCGCTGCGATTGCTTGGTTTAGCGCGCAACAACAGAGCTAACGCACCAGTTAATAAGGCCAGCAGCAATATATTGACTTGGCCCAAGAGCAGCGTATCGTAAAACGGCGGGGCTAGCAGCAACAGCCCTAAACCAAGTAAACGCTGTTGCCAAGTAAGCTGCGCCAAATGGCCAAGCAGCCACCACATTGCAGCAAATACGCCAATATTGGCCAAAAACCAGATCGTTTTGGCTTGGGCGAAGGGTAAGCTGGCCAATGGTCGCAGCACTGCTGCAAAAAATGGCGGGTAAATATATAACGGATGCGCCATATGTTGGCCATCAATTGTCGCTGCCCGTTGCATCGCCGCGCCATCATAGAGGGTTTCGTGCTGGTTCAAGGCCCGCGCAGCCACATAATAGGCCGCAAAATCATAATGATCGGGCACGCGAATTAAGCTTGGCAATACGCGCACAAAGCCAACTGCTGCCAAGGCCAAGCCCAATAATCCGAGCATTGCATACATTCCATACGGTCGAGCCAACCAACGCCGCCAATGTGTCCGCAAACCTTGTACCATCAGAATCTCCCTAGCAATTAAAGCAAACTGCCAGAGAGTGTACCACGCAACTGCTTAAACAAAAAAGCCTCTCGCTCGGTAACGAGAGGCCAATCAAGCGTGATTGCTTATGGTTCTTCGCGCAAATCAACGCTCAGAATATTCAGCACTGTCCATGGTGCGCCGATTGCTGTGCGGCTCGGATTACCAAACCACAACACTTTCGGCTGCGCTCCAATCTTTTCGGTAAATAGCTGATTGCCATCGAGAATGAAGGTTTGCTCGCCATTACGCTGTTGAATCGTCAAGTTGTGTTCGGTTGTATCAATTTGGCCGTTGGTATAGGGCAAACGAATATCTTTCAGCTCAGCATCTGCTGTTTGGTCACGATGGAATTCAACAATCAGGCCTTGATTTTCATCCTGCCAAATGCCGCTCCAGCTGGTGCCAGCCCGATCAGTTTCGCCACACGGCGTAGCCATTGCATCGGCCAGCATAAAGCCCGTACCCAAGGCCGTTACATCGGAATAGCGGAAGGTGATGTTGAGCGTAAAGTTGTTGGCCGGAAAGAGCGTATCGGTGATCGTGCGCACGACTGGATAGCAATTGGCACTAGTTGCAGCCAGTTGCAATTCACCATTATTCAACTGAATGCTGCCATCGCGGGTTTCGCTAGCCCACAAACGTGGGTCAAGCGTGCTGCCATTGAAGGTATCGCCAACAATCTGGCCAACTGGCGTGGCGGTGGGCGTTGGCGGTAATGCGGTTGCAGTTGGTTGGGCAACGGCGGTTGCCGTTGCCACCGCAACAGTGGTTTGTTGCACGTCTGCGGTAACAGTCGCATCAAGAAAAATCTTAATTCGGTCGCGCCGCGATTGGGTATCTTTATAAAATGGGTCTTGGCGCAAAATTTCGTCGTATTCGCTCAAGGCCAAGCCATATTGGCCGGTTTCTTCGTAGGCCGTGCCCCGCTGATAGCGCGCCTCTAAATCGACGTTAAACGCAGCTTCGGTTGCAGCAGTAAACGTCTGAATCGCATCGGCGGTAGCTCGCGGCACATCCAGGGTTGGAATTTGGGTTGCAGGTGGAATTGCCGCCAAAGCAGTAGCAGTTTTGGCACTATCGCTCAGCAAAATCCCTTCATCACGGGTAACGGTTGGCAAGCCATTGTTGGCAATTTCGGTTGCATTAACAAACGCATTGCTCTTGGGCTTGAAAATAAACCATGCTCCAGCCAACAAGGCTAAGCCAATAAACACACCTAGCACAATCAAGCCCGTACGATTGTTGCTTTCAACTGGGCGTTGCGGCAAGGCCGAGGTCGCTGGCCCAAGATCGCGGTCGGGCAAGAGCAATTGCTCAAGCATCGCCTGATCATATTGCGAGGTTGTGCCGCGGCCTGGTGGCACCGGAATCGGCGAGCTTTCCGAGGGCACATAGCGTTGGGTTGGGCCATCGGCTGGTGTGCTGGGCAACATCGAGGGCGTAAAACCAATCACAGGCAAATCGCCCGCTGATTCTTGGGTGCTGCTGGTTTGGCTCAAGGCCACCACAAATTGCTCAATAGAGGCAAAGCGTTGTTGTGGCTGTTGGCTGAGCGCTTTGACAATGGCGTTGGAAACCGCAGGCGAAAGATCAGGCCGCCGCACATCGGGCGGGGCAAAGGCCATCAAGGGTTGGGTGTTGGGGTCAGTTCCGGTCAACAAATGGTGTAGCGTCGCGCCCAAGGCATAAATATCCGAAGCTGGAGTAGCATTTGCGCCGCTCCAAATTTCGGGTGCTGAATAGCGCGAACCGGCATTTTTGGGGCAACCTGCTGGAAAGCCACCAAGCAATTTAATGCGGCGGCCATCTTGCAGCACAATATTTTGCGGCTGAATATCGCCATGCACAAAGCCTTGGCTATGCAAATAGCGCAGGCCTTCGGCAATTTGCTTGGCCCACGCCAGCACCACGCCTTCACGCAAGCGCGGCCCCAGCGCCACATCGGCTAAGGTCTGGCCACGCGGATACTCAAGCACCAAATAGCGCTGGCCATGCTCCTCAAACAGATCATAGACCGAAGGCAGCGCAGCTTGGTTTAACTGCGCCAAACGCTGCAACGAAGCTGGATCTAAAACACCATCATTGAGTTGGCGTAAGGCAACTTCGCGCCCTGCCATCTTGCCATCGACCGCCAAGTACATCACGCCGCATTCATCGCGAAACAGCTCGTTGCGTACTTGGTAGCGTCCTTGTTGAAACATGGCCTGTCCACTCATAGCTGCTACATCACGCTAGCGTTGCCATTGCAACACACATCGGCCAAAACGAATTTCATCGCCAACATTAAGATTAACAATTTGGCGAGCTTGTAAGCGTTGTTTATTGACGGTTGTTCCGTTGGTGCTATCGAGATCTTCAAGTTGCACCAGGCCTGCCCGCACAAAAATGCGTGCATGGCGACGGCCAACGCCATCAGCCAAGCCATTATGCGGATTCAAATCGACATCGGGATAGTTATTCGAAACTGCATCCTCGCGGCCAACCACAATATCGGCTTTGGCAGGAAGATTAATCCGCGTGCCAGCCGCTGTGACGAGCACAAACCCCGCCAACGATTGAATGCCAACCGGCGCGGCGGCAACTGGGGCTGCCACTGGCGGCTTGGGCGTAACTGGCGCTGGCGGCGTATAAACTGGCGCAGCTGGCACTACCGGCGCAGCCTGCACTGGCGGAGTATAAGTTGGTTGTGGCGCGGGAGCAACTGGTCGGGCGGCGGGAGCGGCGGCAGGTGCGCCAGCCAACAACGAAGCCCCACAGTTATCGCAAAAGGCCTCGCCAGGAATAACCGCTGCTCGACAGCTTGGGCAGGTTGGGCTAGCTGCGTTGGCAATCGGCTGCGGCGCAGGGTAATTTGGCTGCGGCGCTGGTTGGACGCTTGGCGCAACTGGCGCAGGAGCCGCAGGTGCGGCAGCCACGCCAACATTCAGCGGCGTACCACATTCATCGCAAAATGCCTCGCCAGCAGTCGCAATATGCTTACAGGTTGGGCATTGAATGCCGCCAGCAACGGCTTTGGGTGGGGTAACAGCCGCCGCCACGGTTGGCAAACGATGACCACACATTTCGCAAAATAAGGCCCCTGTTTGGTTGGTCGCATTACAGACAGGACAAGCAATCATACAACGATCACTCCACAATCATGAAACTCTGTGGCAACGATAGCACGCCGCGTTCCTTGATGTCAATGCAATTTAGCGATAACCCAAATCGGCTAACGCTGCAAGCAAGGCATCATGATGTTCTGGCAGGCCGATACTCACGCGAATACAATTGGCTAGCTCTGGGTTGCGATAGTAGCGCAGCAAGATTCCGCGCTTGGCAAGCTCGGCTTTAAGTTGGGCAGCGTCGCCACGCTCAACTCGGCACAAGATAAAATTTGCCTGCGAAGGAAACGGCGTTAGGCCATCGATTGCTTGCAGCGCAGCGAATAAACGCTCGCGTTCAGCCACCATTACCTTGGCGCGCGCATTCAGCGCCTCAGTTTCAGCCAACGATTGCAAAACCGCTACTTCTGCCGCCACATTGGTGTTGTAGGGTTGCTTGATTTTCCACAAGTGGGTAATTAACCACTCTGGAATCAGGCCATAGCCCAAGCGCAAACCAGCTAAACCAGCCCATTTGGAAAAGGTGCGTAAAACTACCAGATTGGGATAGTGGCCAACCAAATCGGCAACACTCCCCGAACTAAACTCGGCGTAGGCTTCGTCCAACACGAGTATTGTTGGTAATTCCAATAACCGTAGGACGTGCTCACGCGCCAAAAGGTTGCCCGTCGGGTTATTGGGCGAGGGCAAAAAGACCATTTTGGCTTGATGCTCAAGCACCGCGTCGGCTACTGCTTCAATATCAACATCGAAGTTGGCATCGCGCGGTACGGCCACAAAGCGCCCGCCAACCACCCCAGTATTGAAGCTATACATGCCGAAGGTTGGCGGGCAGGCAATCACCACATCGTTGGGCTGGACCAGCACTCGCATTAACAAATCGATAATTTCATCCGAGCCATTGCCACACAAAATCCGTTGAATCGGCTGGCCAATAAATGGGCTAATCGCCCGCCGCAAACGGGTCTGATCTGGGTCGGGATAAATTGCATAAAACGGGTGATCACGCAGCGCTTCGGCAACGCTTGGCGCAGGTCCGTAGGGATTTTCATTGGCATCAAGTTTAATAATTTGCTCAATCGGAATGCCCAATTGTTCGCTGAGCACATCGAATGGTTGAATCGGCGTGTAGGCTTCCAGCGCTGCAATATCAGGCCGCACAAACTTGGTTAAATCAGCCATCAGTTGGTTCCTTCGCTGCGGGGGCTTAATCTGGCCTATGATACCATGCCCCGATCAACGCTGCTGCTTGCTTGCTGTTTAAATTGCGCCCTTGGCAAGGTCGATCATGCCGCGCATTGTTGCATAATTATCATTGCTGGCAGCAAATAATGGTTCGTTGGCCGATGAGCCTTCATAGAAGCGCTGCCAATCGAATGGCCCGCCAGAGAATGTTGATAATTTGCCGCCAGCGCGCTCCAAAATTGGCCATGCGCCGGCAATATCCCACAAGCTGGCATTGCCCAAAATTGCGGCGCAAGCGCGACTGCTGGCCACATAGCAGACATTGGCGGCGGTGCTGCCTAGCGAGCGGGTTTTGCCTGGATAGCTGATTTTATAGCGCCAATGAGCATTCGATGGCACCGCCATCCACGACTGGCTATCGAGAAAATCGGGATTTTCGGCATGAATTGCTTGGCCGTTTAAGGTTGCTGGCCCAGTCAATCCCGCCAAATAACATTCGTCGAGCACCGGCAAATAGACGCAGCCAGCAGCAGGATAGCCATCGACCAACAAGCCAATCGAGACGCACCACACGGGCAGGCGCTTGACAAACGAACCAGTGCCATCAATTGGGTCGAGCACCCAAATGCGGCCACTGCTGCTGGCCTGGCCGCCGCCTTCCTCGCCCATAATCAGGTCATCAGGAAAAGCTTGGGCAATTTGTTGGCGCAGCATCTGCTCGATATTTTCATCGACCTCGGTTACCCACGAGTTATCTGCTTTGCGGCGGGGCGCGGCAGCAGCATAATCTTGAAAAATCTCAAGCGCATAGGCACCTGCTTGGCGTGCCCACGTTTCCATCAATTGGGCTTCGTCGTGTGATTGCATTGTTCTATCCTTTATTTGCGACCAACAAAGCTACCGCGATCAGCACAATGCTGGTCACGGTAGTGGCTTCGTTGTCACAGCTTTAATTATTCGTCGTCGTCTGCTTGAATCTCAGGGCGCACGATGCGCACAGCATTGACCGCTGGATCAACACGGAGATCACCAAGCTCTGGAAATTGTACCAGCAATAGTTCGCGGCCATCGCGAATGCGGGTTTTTTGCACCACGCCCTCGCCATAGGGCACGCAATGCACCCGATCGCCTTGTTTGAAGCGCGATTCAGTTGGCTCGGCAGCGTAATTCGTGCTATTTGGCCGCGTAGTTGGTTGGGCTACTCGCGCCTCTGCTTCGCGCTGCTCCCGCAAACGACGAGCTTTTTCGAGCATGGCCTGCGGATCGGCGTTGGCTTCTACGGGCTTGGCTGGTTGCTCATTGCGCTGATAAGGCCGCGCTGGTTGCTCGGTCAAGTTTGGCTGAATTGGCCGTTGATTGGGCTGCGTTTCGCGTGGCATCGGCTTGGTTGGCTGATCATTGCGCTGATACGGTCGGGCTGGCTGTTGCTCACGCTGGGCTGGCCGCTGATTCGGCTGCGTTTCACGGGGCATGGGCTTGGTCGGCTGATCGTTGCGCTGATACGGTCGGGCTGGCTGTTGCTCACGCTGGGCTGGCCGCTGATTCGGCTGCGTTTCACGTGGAGCAGGCTGTTGCTCGCGTTGCACTGGCCGCGAGATTGGGCGCTGGGCCGCAGGTTTTTCCTGCGCGTTGCGTTGCTGAAACGGAGGCCGCTCGTAGGCTGGCGGCTGGTTGGGCGCTGGAATCACCACCGAACCACGTTCTGGCGGCAACTGATTGGTTGGCGCAGCAGTTTTGGGCTGCACCAAGGGTTGAGTCGAACGCTGTGCTTCATTGCGTCCAACGCTGGCCTTGCGGCGCGGCGGACGGGTCACATTTGGCTTGGCTTTTTCGGGTGCTGGCGGTGCTGGTGGTGCTTCGTTGCGCACCGCTGGGCGTTGATTGGTAATCGGTTTGTTTGCTGGCGGTTGCTGGGCCTCCAAGCGCATTGGTTGCGCTGGCAAGGCTGGTTGGCTCGGCAAAGGCGTTGTTGGGCGTTTGACGGCCTCGCCTTGTTTGGGCAACGAACGGGGCAACGCAAAAACATTGCCGCGCCCCCGTCGGCGCGCATTCAATTCGTTCGTGCTAATTACCATCGATTGGCGGCTGGCGCGTTCGACGCGTGGCGGCGCAATTTGGGCTGGTTCTGGCGGCATATCAGCGCGCAACGGGGCGGCCAGCGGTACCAAAATATTTTCCAGCCAGCGCAATTCTGCTTGGGCATAACTGGCGTAGAGTGGGTCTTTGCTCAAGGTACGCGCCGCCAAGCCAGCCAAATGCAGCCATGCCTCAAATTGGCTATACAATTGCTCGACGATGCCGCGTCCGCCGGGCTGCGCTTCGACCAAATATAGCTGTTGTTCGCTCAGGCAAGCGACCATAGCATTTGGTTGGCAACGCAGCAACAATGGCAGCACGCCAAGCAGAATTTCGCCCAAGCCAGCCCCTGCTTCGGGAGCGCCAAGCCACAAGGCCGGAGCATTCCACTGCAATTGAATTGGTGGCTCGAACGGCACGCGCCGCATACTCCCATCATCTGCAAGGGTGCGCCGCGCCACAATTTCCTCAGTTACCACCACGCGACCAATTGTTAGTTCGATTTCGGCGTGTGCGCCATCCAACGGGCGTTGGCCAAATTGCTCGCGCACCGAGACGCTACAGCGATGTTCGGCCAAAGTTGGGGCAGCATCCTGCAAGCGCATACCCAACGAACCATCATCATTCCAGCCAACCACCCGCCCGCCAAGCACGCTCGCGCCGCTAAACAAACGCCGCTCAACCGTCACCGAATCCAGTTCGGCCAAAAATGTGCCTTCGTGATCGACGATTTGCACTGGCACATCGCTAATCGTGGTTGGATGCAGCGTTGCGTAAATATCGCTGCGCTGCTGCAAATTGGCGACTGGTTGCCAGGTTGGGCTATCGGGCAGTTGCGCCAATTGGTTGCGCTGAGTCAGACGCTCAACTAAATCGCTCACTTCCCATGCGCTGATTTCGCTCTGCTGGAGCGGACGCTCTTCGGCGGCACAGCGCAAATGGCCGCTGCTAATGTAGTTATTTTGGGTAGCAACTGGCAAAGCTGACGGCAAATTGGGCGTGAGCAAGGCAGGTTGGGCCAAGGCAGTCTGGGCCGCAATCGACTGATCGGTTACCAACACAACTGCCCGATGGCCGCTCGCCAACAAACTTGGCAGGCTGGTTGCATTCACGCCGCCCAACATTACCAACACATGGGCCGGAGCTGCTGCCCGTGGCACAATACTTAATCCTTGGGCTGCGCCGCGTTGGGCCAAAATTGCCCGTTCTAGGCTATCGGGCGCATCAAGCTGAACGCTTAAGCCTGCTTGGCGCAAGGCGAGGGCCAATTTCAGCGCTGCATCAACTGGCTGATTGCCACCATTCCACAATGCCCAAGTTAAGGGAATGCGGGCGGTATTGGCATAAACCAGCGGCGGCAGATGATCAAACACTCGCGCCAATAACTCGTCGATCTCGGCGACTGGCGCTAAACTGGCGTAAAGCGTCAATGGCCGCGCACGCGGACGTAAGCGTTCGACCCGTCGCAACAACCAACGGCAATGGCCAAAACTGGTGCTATTGGCTTGATCAAAGGCTGGCAGCACAATCCCACTCAACTGCGGCCACATATTCGACCAACCGCGATGGTGGGTGCGCAACATTCGTTGATGCAAGGTGGTGGGTGTGGTCAAAATCAGGCGCGGCGGGCTATGCGGCGGGCGGGTGGTTTGTTCAACCACAAGGTGCGGAAAACCGCCGCCCAGCAAAGCATCGATATTATTGGCAGTTTGCGCCAAATCGTGCAAGCTAGCAGCATCGGGCGCGAGTAACAACAAACTGCCTTGATTGGCGCTAATATGCTCGGCTGCCAAGAGCAACAAACAGGCTGGGCCAAGCGGCGCAGGCGCAACCAAGGCCAAACCCAACCCACGGCGCACAGTTGCCAACGCCTCTGCTTGCCACGGCCAGCCAGTCTCGCCCAGCAAAGCTCGCCATGCCACCGCTAATTCAGGAGCTAAGGGCAACGGCTGGGTGCTGGCATCGGGCAAGGCTAATTCACCGCTGCGCAACAAGGGCGAGCGGCTGCTTTGGGCGAAGCGTTGGGCAATTTGCTGCAATACGTCGCCGATTGGCGTTGAGGCAGACGATATACTCATAGCTCTATTTTAACATGATCCTAGCCAATTGAGCGAGGGGTATTTAGGCCGATTTTGGGTCTTTAATCTTCCCTCACCCCAACCCCTCGCCCACGCGGCGGGCGAGGGGCTTTAACGCTGTGGTTCTTGCACAATTCCTTGGTAAAAATGAGTGCTCCCCCTCGCCCGCGTTCACTGGGAGCTGGCATACAAGGGTCGGTTGTGAAGATACCCTCACCCCAAGTCCTCTCCCGTCCAACGGGCTTTAACGCTGTGGTTCTTGCACAATTCCTTGGTAAAAATGAGTGCTCCCCCTCGCCCGCGTTCACTGGGAGCTGGCATACAAGGGTCGGTTGTGAGATACCCTCACCCCAAGTCCTCTCCCGTCCAACGGGCTTTAACGCTGTGGTTCTTGCACAATTCCTTGGTAAAAATGAGTGCTCCCCCTCGCCCGCGTTTTCGTGGGAGAGGGGGCTGGGGGTGAGGGAATCAGCTTCACCCTAAGCGTTTGCAGGCCGCAATTAGTGCTTCAAGGCTGGCAACTTGGGGAATCTGGTAGCGTGCACAAACAATATCAACATTGCCTTTGCGCCAGAAGCCTTCATGGCAGCAAACCAAGAGCTTGCCGCTGCTGGCAAATAAGCCCAATTCAAGCAAGCTAATTGGCGATTGGGTTTGCGGCGCAAAGTAGATGATGATCAAATCGGCCAGCGCCAAACCATCTAATTCCCATTCAACTTGGCTGCGAAACAGTGGATTATCGATCGTTTGCGCCCACGAGCTATCCCAGGCATCGCGGCGCGGGTTGAGCAACAGCAGATCATCGGCAGCTAATTGTCGCGCGATTTCTGCTTGCCAATCAATCGCGCTGCCCATCTCGATCGAGCCAGCCAAAAAAATTGTGGGCACGGTTTTGGTGGTGGGCAAGGCACTTGGCGGCTTAAGCACAATCGCCATGATTAAGCTCCTTTGAAGGCCAACATTTCGAGGGCTGGCTGACGGTCGCCATTGCAGGCGATGCGGCGAGGCGCTGGTAAAATTTCAATTTGAAACCCAAGTTGCTGATAAAGGTCTAAAATTCGTTCAGTTGCTTGATTCGATGCGACGACTGGCCCGTGATGCGCCGCCAGCCACTCTGCCAGTTGCACTTGCTCTGACCAACTAAAGCCCTGTGAACTATAGGCGCGAAATGGCACATCATAGGGTGGATCGGCATAAATAAAGGCATTTGCTGGCAGCTGAATCGCCGCAAAATGACCTTGCTGAAAAAGCCATTGGCTTAAAAGTTCGCGATAATGGCCAAAATCATAGCAATAGCCAATTCGTTTGTAGCGCCCAAATGGCACATTAAACATGCCACGTTGATTAAAACGACACAGCCCGTTATAGCCAGTTCGATTAAGATAATAAAATAAACCAGCGGCCTCTGCGGTTTGGGTTTCGCCAATTCGAATTAAGTGATTGAATTGATCACGATAGCGATAATACAGCGCTTGTTCATTGCGTAATTCAAAATCAATTAGCAAACCTTGCTGCAACCAATGATAAAAATTAATCACATGCTGATTAATATCATTCAAAAGCGCGTGTTGGGGTTGTAAGCCTAAAGCAACAGCCAAACCACCAACAAATGGTTCCACCAAGGGCCGATTGTGATACGCCTGCCAATAATTGATTAAGCGTGGAATGAGCCAGCGCTTGCCACCGGCCCATTTCAACGGTGGTGTTAATTGCGGGAGAGCTTGGGTCAGCATAGGCTTCCTGTTGGTCAATATTCGGCCCAACTATACCATACTGACACAAACATGCTACTCTTGGGGCAGCGCTTCGAGCTGAAAATCGCGGAATTCGGCGCTAAAGCCTGTTTGGATTGGTGCGGCAGCCATCGGGCCAACCTGCACAGGCAAGGCGGGTGGAAAGTAGCCCAAGCGCACCATGGTTGGCGTGGCTTCAGCCTCGGTGGCATACAGCACTTGCAGCGTGTCGCCGTTGCGCGTGACCGTCAACCACAATTCTTCAGGCGCTTCAGCCAATTTCACCACCGACCAATCCGAGTGTTCAAGGGTCAACACAGCGCTTACATGATACACGCCATCGACATATTCGATGCCACATTTGAGCCAATTATATTCATCAAGCCGCACCATCAAGCCAGCTTGATCGTACTGGTTCTGGTAGTTGGCGCGCACTCGTACGCTACAACTAAAATTATTTTCGGCCACTTGATAGTAAAAATGGCCAGAATCAAAAATAAACCCATAGTGGGTGGTGCGCCAAAAATCGCTTTTGGTTTCAGGGGTTATGGTCAGCACATTGTCGTTGGCTGCCCATTGTTGCGGTTCGTTTAACCATTGCATCGCGTTTGCTCCTTCGAAAACTAAGCAAGATCTGAGCATGTTGGCCTATTATAGCGCTATATCTCAATGCTCAGCAGATCGAGAATTAAGGGCGTGATCTGGCTAATATCTTCGACCTTGGCGGCACGTTGGGCGTTGGCCCCAACCACCAACAATGGCACAGGGTTGCGGCTGTGGCTGGTGTGTTCGATCATCTCTAAGTTGCCATGATCGCTGACCACAATCAAGCTATCGTTAGTTTGCATTTGGCTGAGCAACGCGCCAAGCATGCTATCGATCAGTTCCAGCGTGCGTTCTGGCGTTTCGGCAATTCGCCGATGGCCTACGAAATCGGGCAGATAACACTCGTAATGCACAAAATCGGCCAAACGCAGCGCTCGCCCAAGCCGCAAGCCCGCTTCGTGGGCCGAAATCGTGGGCAAGCCAGCCAACGCGCCCCATTGTTGCAAATAAGCGCCAGTTATATCCCATGTCACTGCTTGGCCGTTGCGCCACTCTGGTGTAGCAGGCAGCGCCAAATCGACAACTTGGGCAGCAAAGGCGGCGGCGGTTGCCCGTTGCTCGCGCTTGGCGACCAAATCCCAATAGTTATCGCGATGCACGGTGGCAATCAGGCTGGTGCGGCCAAGCTGTTGCACTTTGGCAAACAGGCTTTGTTCAGCAATCATCGGGCGCTGCGATGGCGCGGGATAGGCCGGATAATGCCTGCCCAACAAGGCCGAAGCGTTTACGCCCGTCCATAAACTGGTGTGGCCGGTACCACTTTGCGGCAAGCCTTCAACGCCCAACGTCGCATCAATCGCCCGAAAATAAAGATTTGGCTGATCGATCAGTAAATTGCTGTGTGGCACAGCGCCAAGCAACTTGGTGAGGCTTGGCAAATGGGCAGTTGTCCAAGGCGGCGCTGGGGCTGGCAACAAGCCAACGCCATCAATAAAACAGACAATCACACTCATCGGACATCAATCCCAAAGCGAGCCAACAACGCGCTGCAACACTCGGCAGGCTGTGGGCTGAACGGATCACGCGGGCCATGCGAATCGCCGCCAGCGCTGATCAAAAAGCCATGCAAGGCCGCTTGCTGCTCGAAAAACGCCACTTGCTCAGGGCGATGCATTGGATAATAGACCTCAATGCCATCAAGCCCAACCGCCGCCAGCGCCGCCAAATCGTCGGCAGTAGCGGGGATGGCGTAGACGCTTTTTTCGCGGCCAGGATGAGCCAAAATCGCCACGCCGCCAGCAGCCTGCGCCACCTGCACAATTTCGGCCACACTCAACGGATTGTAGGCTTCAGGCTGGTTGGTCAACAAATAGGCCATGCCCGCCGATTCAGGATCAACCCCGGTTTGGCTCGGCCAGATCCCATCGCGCACCAAGGCATGCGCCACATCGGCCAAGTTGGCTGGGCGATCGACAGCAATTTGGCCAAGGCTTGGCAGCTCGTGGCCAGCAGCCTGCGTTTGCTCCAGCAAGCGTTGAGCATCGGCGTGGTTGCGGCTCACAACCGCCTCGCACAAGCCCAAAATTCCAGCATCGTTGGGGTTTGCACCGTAGACCAAGGTATGCCAAAGCTTGCCATTGAAGGCGCTATCGAACTCAACGCCGCCGATGAAATGCAGGCCAGCAACCTGCGCCGCCTCGGCAAAAGCGGTTATTTGGCTGGTCGTATTGTGGTCGGCAATCCCAATCACGCCAATTCCAGCAGCTTGGGCTGCCGCGATTAATGCGCTTGGTGTCCAATGTGAATGATGGGGCGTAGCAATTGTATGACAATGCAAATCGAGCAACATTTAACCCTCCCAACACAAAGGGCCAAGAGCACTAGCTCTTAGCCCTGCGATGGCGTTGCCAAAATGGTACCACAATTTAGGGTTGATTGACGGTCGGATTTGGCGTATTGATTGGGTTATTTTGGCTTTGGCTATATTTGCGCCATTTGCGCCAGCCAAACCAAGCAACCAACAGCAATGGCAACCAAATTGGAATCCAGACGGCCCAAACAACCAAGGTTTCGGCCAAATCTTTGCCGATTGCCAAAACATCGTCCCATGCGCCAGTCGCGGCAGCAAGCGGAGTCCAAGCTGGTTTTTCGGCGCGGGCAATTGCGTTGCGCACATTTTGGCCAATATCAAGCGTGGTAAGAATGTTATATTCGGTGACTTTTGGCCGAATCATCAAGGTAACTAAGCTCATTGAAGCGCTATCGCCCAAAAATTTCTGACGGCCCTTGATAACTTCGATTTGGCTTTCGTATTGAGCTAAAGTTTCGTTAATTTTAATCGTGTCGGCGATGGTTTCAGCTTTGGCTAGCAATTCGCGAATCCGGGCGGCGGTTGCTTCTAAATTGGCTAAGCGCGATTGATTATCGACAAATTCTTCGGTAACATCTTGGCCTGAGACTTCGCGGCGCACAACTTCCAGTTTATTTTCTTCAAAGGCATTCAGGGCTTTTTCAAATTGATCGGCGGGAACTCGAAATGCCAGCGAGATATAGGCTTGGGCTTCGTCATTGCTGCTCGCATCATCGGTCGAAACGATAAAGCCACCCAAACGCAGCACCATATTTTCAATTTGGGTACTGGCTAAGCGCATTTGCTTGTAATCGATCAGCGCTTCAACATTGGCATTTTTAATCACCAAGCGTTCAGTAGCTTGGCTTGGAGCGGCATTTTGCTGTTGTGGTTGCTCGCCCTTGCCTTCGCTCTCAGTTGGCGCAGCAGCCCCGCCAAGTGCATTCGAACCAGTGCCTTCAGGCGATTGCGACAATAACAAATCGGAATTGGCAGAATCTTTGAGACTCAGTTCTGGGGTAGGCATCGCACCTGAATACTGTCTTGCACTAGAAGCAGGTTCCTCTAAAGTACTGCCAACAGTCTGTAATTTTCGCCCAGCATTTCCCGAACCATTAAACATTTGCGTAACGATCAAAAAGACAACCAAAACAGCAGCGCCAATCGCCAATACACGTTTGCGTGAACGAATTTGAGCTAACATAGCTATTTCCTTTCGCGGAATGGGTCAAATTTTGGTTTGTCGCGACATTTCTATAGCATCAACGCCAGCAATGATTAATTTGTTCCCTTGATCAATAGCTATTTAGCGATCTCTTTAAAAATTGCTGCCTAGACTCCTTGGCGCTTGCGCAGATTTGGGCGGCGACGTAACTGGCTGCGCCGAATGAGGACTGGGGCAGCTTGCACGGGCAGCGATTTTTCAACAGTATTAGCTTCGCGAATCCGCTTAATCCAAAATTCTTCGACTAACGCTTGGCCAACCACCGCCAACGGAATCGCAATCACGCCGCCGATAATGCCAAGTAACTCAATGCCACTAAACAAGGCCAAAATCGTCACGACCGGATGGGTTTCGACCGCGCGACCCATTACCTTGGGCGCAATGATATGAACTTCGACATTACCAACAATTAGGTGCAACACCAACACCCAGACCGCCAGAATTGGCTGCACCGTAAATGCAACCAGCATGGTGATTAGGGTAGCCACAAAGCCGCCAACATAGGGAATTAGTTCCAGCAAACCGCCGATAACGCCTAGCGCCACCGGATATGGCACGCCCAACAGCCACAAGCCCATGCCAAAACAAACAGCATAGAAAGTTGCGACCGTCAGTTGTGCCCAAACCCAGCGCCCTAAGCGGCGGCCAATTACGTTCGTAACATTAATCAAGCGCTCTTGAAAGCGATTGGGAATCATCAATTTGATGAAATTGCTGGCCACATTGGCGCGGCTGACCAAGAAAAACGCCAACACCAACACCACAATAAAATTGATGATCACGCCCATCAAGGTGCGACCAAAGGTCAAGGCTGCGCCACTAAACCCGCCAACCATTGTGCCAGCATAATGGGCAGCTTGGCCCGCCAAATCGCCGGTTGGCAAGCTCTCGCGCAAAGTCGGAAACTGCTCGGCAATCCAAGCGCTTGCTTGTTGGGTTGGTTGGCGCACCAAATCGGGGAATTGTTGTGCCAGAATGCGCACCTGTTGATTGACCATCGGCACCAGTACAAAGCCCAAGCTGACAAACATCGCAATAATGATCGTGTAAATTACCAAAATTGTGATTGGGCGGGCAATTCGCAATTGTTCAAAGCGCTGCACAACCCCAGAAATGGCCACTGCGAGCAAGATTGCTACGAAAAACAACACCAGCACATGATGCAGCAGAATCGTAATCCAAACCCCTGAAAAAATCAGCAGAGTCCAGCCGACCGTGCGGGCACTGACGCGCACTGTTAGTTCTTTGGGCATAAGCCGCTTACCTTCCAGCGCTCCGAGAAGCTAGCCCAAACGTGGAGTTAGGCGCAGTTCTGGGCGATTATGTTGACATTGGCCACACAAGCCAAATGCTTCGAGCGCATGGCCATGAATCACAAAGCCTGTCGATTTGCCAAGTTGGCTCAAAATGCCATCGAGGTCGCAGGTGTTGAAGGCAACCGCCGTGCCACAGC
This sequence comes from Herpetosiphon sp. NSE202, assembly GCF_042688385.1. Classification (NCBI taxonomy): domain Bacteria; kingdom Bacillati; phylum Chloroflexota; class Chloroflexia; order Herpetosiphonales; family Herpetosiphonaceae; genus Herpetosiphon; species Herpetosiphon sp. NSE202. The sequence goes on from NZ_JBHUPY010000023.1 coordinate 78,903, forward strand.
GGGTACAAACCAATTGGTGTTGATGCGGATGAGCTGGCAAATAGGCGTGGTCGCCCTCGTCGTGGTGAATGCGCGCCAACCAATGGCTGGCCGCCAACATATCCAAGGTGCGATAAATCGTGGCCCGCCCAACATCGGGCAATTCGGCTACCAACTGCTCGGCGGTAAACGGCTCGCGCCGACTGGCAATCGTGCGCACAATCAAACGCCGTGGGCCAGTCATACGGCAGCCTTGCTCATTCAGCGAGCGTAAAACATCATGTTCCCAAGCCATAGATTAAATTCCTTGCTAGGTTAAGAAAGATCATAGGATGCGGGCTTTTCCCGCGCCAGCACATAGTGCATTCCACCAACATGGCGAACCATACCTTTGAGTTCCATCAGGCCCAACGTCGCCGAAAGATCATGGGCGGCCAAACCACAGGCCCGCCCTAAATCGTCGATATGGGTTGGCTGACCACTCAAATAGGGCAAGAGCAAGGCCTCGGCTGGTGTTTCTGGCACAATGCTGCTGACCGTTTGTTGGGCTTGGGCTTGATGCAGATTAAGTTGCTCAAGCACTTGGTCGATGCTGCGCAAGGGTGTTGCGCCATCAACAATTAATTGATTCGGGCCATCGCTGCTATGGCTCAAAATCGAGCCAGGCACCGCAAACACATCACGGCCTTGGTCGAGCGCAAAACGGGCAGTAATTAATGCGCCGCTGCGTTCGCCAGCTTCAACCACAATCGTTGCCAAACTTAGCCCGCTAATCAAGCGATTGCGCGCCGGAAAGTTGCCACTCAGCGGCTCGGTCGTGGGCGCATATTCCGAAAGCAAGGCTCCTTGCTGGCTGACATCGTTGGCCAATTGGCGATGTTGGGCTGGGTAAATCTGCTGCAAGCCGCTGCCAAGTACCGCCAACGTCCGTCCATTATTCTCCAAGGCTGTGCGATGAGCCATGGCATCGATGCCAAGTGCCAAGCCTGAAACGACGGTTAGGCCAGCGCGGGCTAACTCGCCAGCAAACTTATAGGTGACCTCACGCCCATATGGGGTGGGGTTGCGGGTGCCAACAATCGCCACTGCCCAGCGATCAGTTTCAATCAGCGAGCCGCGCATATACAGCAAGGGTGGCACCGGATCGATCGTTTGCAACATGGTGGGAAATTCAGGATCGCTCTGCATCACAACCGTGATGCCTTGCTCGGCGATGGTGCGAAGTTCAGTTTCAAGGTCTAAATGCTGCTGTGCATGCTGTAAGGCTTGAATTGTGCGCAGACCCAAGCCTGCGGCACGCCAATCGTCTAAGCTGGCCGACCACGCTGCTGCAGCAGAGCCACAGTGTTTGATCAACGCTTGAAGCCGTTGTGGTCCTATACCAGGAGTGAGATTAAAGGCAATGTAGGCATGACGTTCATCCATTGCAAACTCCCACGCAGGTGTAACGCTTTAATTATACATCAGTCCGATTGGTAGCAAAAGCAAATAGGAATTGCGGGCAGTTTCAAAAGCAAGTTGCTTCACGGTATAATGAACCTATTATGGCTTTTTTCCACACTGGCCGAGTTTATGAATAGTTTTAGTAATACGTCCCGGCAACCAGCCATCGAGCCACCAACGCTCACCCAGCTAAGCCAAACTATCGCCCGTTTAGAAGCCGAGCTTGCGAGCGCCCAACAAGCCTTGCTTGCCAGCGAAACGCGCAAAATGGAGTTTTTTACCCAAACTCCAGTCATCGAGTTAATTATTGAGCCGCATACGTGGCAGATTTTAGCTGCCAATCCAGCCGCTTGCCGTTTTTATGGCTATAGCCAAGCGGAGTTTTGTACTTTTAGGCTCAGCGATTTAAATGCCCAACCTGCCCAAGAACAACGCTCGGCAATTCGCAACGCAGAGCTTGGTGGCAGCAATCGCTACGATTTTCGCCATCGTTTACGCTCAGGAATGGTCTGCGATGTGGAAGTTTATATCACTGCCTTCGACTATCAGCAGCAGCCTGTACTGTGTTGTTTGATTCACGATGTAACCGCCCACAAGCAAACGATTCGCCAGATGCAACGCCAAAATAGCTACCTTGGCTCGCTGCACGACGTTACCTTAGCGCTCATCGAACAGGTTGCGCTCAACGATTTGCTCGAAATTATTGTTTGGAAGGCTACCGATTTGGTTGGCAGCGAATATGGTGTGCTCTATATTCGCAACGATGATGACCAAGCCATGCAATCGGTGGTTGGGCGCGGCGGAATGGATGTGATTCCCCGCATCGAATTGGGCCAAGGCGCGGTTGGCACGGTTGGCTTAACTGGCCAGCCATTAATTATTGATGATTATGCTGCTTGGCCAGAGCGTCTTTTTGATCCGCAAGCCGGTTTTGGCAATGGCTTGTTGGTCTTACCATTATTACGCGAACAAACCGTCGCTGGCGCATTGGTGATTATCTACGATCCCAGCCAAATTCAGATTAGCATTACCATGCTTGAAATGGTGCAACAATTTGCCCGCTTTGCCTCGCTTGCACTGGAGAAGCATATGCTCAACACCGCAGCCCAAACCGAATTGGCCGAACGTCGGCGGGTCGAACAGCAGTTGCGTTTGCTCAACGAGCGCTTTGAGTTGGCCCAAACGGTGCTCAACGGCGGCATCTACGATTGGGATATGATTCAGCAAACCACGCTGGTCAATCGCAGTTTTACCACCGTGTTTGGCTATAGTAGCGCCGAGGTGGCTAGCAGCCCAACCTGGTGGGACGAGCATATTCACCCTGATGATCGTGAGCTGTTTATGCAACGCACTGCCAAGCTATTTGCTGGCAGCAGCGACGTTTTTTCGGCAGAATATCGCTTCCGCGATCACAATCAGCAGTATCGTTTTGTGCGCGACCGTGGCCATGTGCTGCGCGATGCGAGCGGCCAGCCCTTGCGCATGGTCGGTACGCTGATCGATATTTCGGAAGAATATCGGCATATTGTCGAGATGTTGCCCTTGCCGCTCTTTGTGGTGCAGGATGATCGGATCGTCTATGCCAATCAGGCTGGTTTGGCGCTGACCCAAACTACCAGCAGCGAGCTATTGGGCCAATCGGTGCAACAGGGCTTGCGCCCACATGATCTGGCTGATTTTAATGTGCTCATTCGCCATGCCAGCACTGTGCCCACCAATTTTATTGAAACGATCTTTTTGCGCCGTGATGGCACGCTGATGTATGGCGAATGCTCAACCTCGGCGATGGTGTTTGATCATCGCAACTCAGTTCAAGTCATTATTCGCGATATTAGCGAGCGCAAGCAGGCCGAACAAAAACGCTTGGAAATTGAACAACATTTCTCCGAAACTCAAAAAATCGAGAGCTTGGGCGTGTTTGCAGGCGGCATCGCCCACGATTTCAACAATGTGTTTATGTCGATTCTTGGCAATACCCATTTGGCCTTGCTCGAATTGCCCGAACAAGCCAATGTGCGTCAATTATTAACCGAAATTGAACTATCGGCCAAACGTGCAGCCCAAATTACCAAGCAAATGGTCGCCTATACCGGCCAAAATCTTGATGTGCGGCGTAGTTTGCTGATCAACGAAGTGGTGCAAACCTCAATTCGGCTTTTGCCCTCAGCCTTGAGCCAGCAACGCCAAATCCAAAGCGAGCTAGCGCCCGACATTCCGCCAATCGAGGGCGATCAACAGCACTTGCGCCAAGCAATCAGCAATGTTTTAATTAACGCACTCGAAGCATCAAGCAGCGGCCCAATTAGCGTCAAAACCAGCGTGCGCGAGCTGCAAGGTGCGCCCGAAGGCCATACCTACACGACCGGCAGCTTTGTGCCCGCCAACTATATCGTGATTGAAATTAGCGATCAGGGGCTGGGCATGGATCACGCGACCATCTCGCGCATGTTTGACCCGTTTTTTACCACCAAGTTTACTGGGCGCGGGCTTGGTTTAGCGGTTACGCTGGGCGTTGTACGTGGCCATCGTGGCAGCATTGCGGTCAAAAGTCGCCCGCAACAGGGCACAACCATAGGAATGTATTTGCCAATTATGCCAGCAAATATCCAAAGCGAAGTCATTGCTCAGCAGCCAAATCTGACAGCTTCAGCCCCAGGCAAAATTCTGGTTATTGACGACGAGCCAGATGTGCGGATGGTGATTGATCGCATTTTACGGCGCTTGGGCTACGAAACCTTGCTTGCCGAAGGTGGCAATCGTGGCATTAGCTTGTTCCGCGAGCATTATCAAGACATTGCTGGAGTCTTTCTCGACCTAACCATGCCCGACCTTGATGGCCAAAGCACCCTCGCCGTGCTCAAGCAAATTCAGCCTGAAGTGCGGGTGGTAATTATGAGCGGCTATAATGAGCACCATGTGAGCCAACAATTTGGGACTACTGGTACAACCCAATTTCTGGCAAAACCATTTATGATTGAGGAGATCCGCGATAAGCTCGCGGCACTACGGCTCTAGCCATGCCGCGTTTGGCAACTTTTGAAAGGGGCAAGTATGTCTCGGCGTTCTCCAAAACCATCACCCTGGCCACGGCGCTTTATGTATATCACGGGCATTGTGATGGTCATTTTCTTTGCTGTAGCGCTCAATGGCTTATATAGTGGCAATTTTGCGCTGGCGTTTCCCATGTTTGCGGGCTTAACTGGGTTGATGTTGTTTATGATTATTTTGCTCTTTTTACACAATCGCATGAATCGTTAGCCCAAGCCAGTACATTCCCTCACCCCTAACCCCTCTCCCGTGGCGCGGGCGAGGGGCTTTTTTGTTTGGTGGTTCGCCCGCGTTTCAGTGGGCGAGGAGGCTGCTTACAAAGGTCGGTATTAAGATTCCCTCACCCCAACCCCGCTCCCATCCGATGGGCTTTCATGCCGTGGTTCTTGCGCAATGCGTCGGTAAAAACGGGTACTCCCCCTCGCCCGCGTTTTCGTGGGAGAGGGGGTTGGGGGTGAGGGAACTAGCGCTATAAATTCGGAATCTGCCAATCGATTGGGCTTTGGCCATGGGCTTCAAGCGCCGCATTAATTTTTGAGAATGGGCGGCTGCCAAAGAAACCATTATCAGCGGAGAGTGGCGAGGGATGCGCCGATTGAATGATCGTATGCCGATTGCTATCGATTAAGTTGGCCTTCTTTTGAGCATAAGCACCCCACAGCACAAATACCACATGCTCGGTTTTGGCATTAACTTGGCGAATCACAGCATCGGTAAATTTCTCCCAGCCCCGATTTTTATGCGAGTTGGCAGTGTGCGCCCGAACCGTCATTACCGCGTTAATCATCAACATGCCTTGTTTGGCCCAGGGCAGCAAATAGCCGTTATTCGGCACAACGCAGCCCAAATCGGTTTTGAGTTCTTTGAACATATTTTTGAGCGATGGCGGTGCTTTGATGCCAGGCAGCACCGAGAAACAGAGGCCATGGGCTTGGCCGGGGCCGTGATAAGGATCTTGGCCCAACAACAAGACCTTTGTTTGCTCAGGCGCGGTTAATTCCAAGGCCGAAAACACCTGATCCTCTGGCGGAAAAACCTGATGTTCAGCACGTTCGGCGGCAACAAATGCTTCAAGCTGGCTCCAATAGGGCTTGGTCGTTTCCTCGGCAAGCAGTGGTTGCCACAAAGTTGGAATCGTTAATGGCATTGATTCATTCCTCATATTCACACAAGTTTGGCTATTGAATCTTTATAACATGCTCATATCATACAACTCAAGCATCGCTCAACGCTGTGTCAATGGTTGTCACAGTGCTCAGGTATGGGAAGTTTCCTTTGATTAAGGAGGGTCAGTGTGCTGAATCATGTTCGGACACCTCGCAAGTTCTCGTTGATAACCTTGCTTTCGCTGTTTAGCCTGGTTGTTGGCCTGAATTTAGCCCAAGCTGCGCCACGCACTGCTCAAGGCGGTGGCGGCTTTAGCCCAGGCAATATCGTCGTTGTTCGGGTTGGCACTGGCGCTGCTACGCTTACAAGTGCTGCGGCAGCGGTTTTCCTCGACGAATATACGCCGAGCGGCTTGTTGGTTCAATCAATTGGCTTGCCAAGTAGCCTGAGTGGCAATCCTCGGCGACTTACAATGGCTGGTACTGCAACCTCAGAAGGCGCACTTAGTCTTGCTGGCGATGGGCAATCGCTGGTGCTCGCAGGCTACGACGCTGATGCAGGCACGACCAGCGTTGCTACTAACCCCAGTACAACTGTCAATCGCGTGGTGGGCCGTGTGAGTTTAAGCGGCATTATTGATCTGTCTCATACGATAAATGATGCTTATAGTGCCAATAATATTCGCGGCGCAACTGGTAATGCCACAAATAATTGGTCAACTGGGACTGGTTCCGTTGGCGGAGTGCGCTATCTCAATGGCCTTGGCTCAACCACAACCCTCATCACCCCAACCAATACCCGAGTGGTGCATACCTTTGGTGGTAATCTCTATTTCTCATCATCAGCAGCAACATCACGCGGCATTTATCAAATTGGCACAGGCTTGCCAACAAATAGCGGCCAAAGCATTACTCAAGTTGTCAGCGCAACTTCGGCCTATGGCTTTGTGTTTTTGGATCGCGAGCCAAGCGTAGCTGGGGTTGATACATTGTATGTCGCCGACGATGTTACCAACTTGCGCAAATTTTCGTTCAATGGCACAAGCTGGGTGCTCCAAGGCGTTTGGACTACTCCCAGCACTGCATTTCACGTTACAGCCCAAGATAATGGCACAAGCGGCGTTGATTTGTATCTGACCCGTGGTGGCAACACAATCAACAAATTAACCGATACTGCTGCTTATAATCAGCCAATTAATGCAGCGTCGTTGCAACCAATTGCCACTGCTGCAACCAATACTGCCTTGCGGGGTATTATTGTGATTCCGGCGGCGAATCAAGCCACCGCAACCCCAAGCGATACGGCTACGCCAACAAGCACCAACACGCCAACCGATACGGCCACGCCAAGCGAGACCCCAACCGATACGGCTACGCCAAGCGAAACAGCAACCCCATCAGCAACGCCAATTCCAAGCTGTTTGCGCTTCAACTTGAGCTTAGATGGCTTGCAGGAAGTGCCTCCATCGGGCAGCGCTGGTACTGGCAGCGGCACAGTTGATGTTGATACCGTCAACAACACCCTGAGCTATAACTTCAGCTTCCAAGGCTTGAGCGCGGATGAAAGTGCAGCCCATATTCACGGTTTTGCGCCACGTGGGGTCAATGCAGGCGTGTTATTCCCGCTACCAACTGGCTCGCCCAAAGTTGGCACCCTCAACTACAACGAAAATCAAGAAGCGAATATTTTGGCTGGCCAAACCTACATTAATATTCACACTGGCAACTTCCCTGGGGGCGAAATTCGCGGCCAGCTTGATGGCGCTACGCTTTGCCCGCCGCCAACCTCTACTCCAACCGAAACCGCCACTCCTAGCATTACGCCAACCGCCACCGAAACTGGGACAGCAACGCCAAGTTTAACGCCAATTATTACCCCACCGCCAAGCTGTATTACGATGTCGGTGATTGCCGATGGTTCGCAAGAAGTGCCACCAACGGGTAGCAAAGGCATGGCGATGGGCACGATTCAGATTCATACCGTTGCCAACACGCTGAGCTACAACATTGCCTATCACGATTTGAGCAGCGCCGAAACTGCGGCCCATATTCACGGCTTTGCGCCGCGCGGAACAACCGCAGGAGTGTTGTTTGATCTGCCGCTTGGGGCAAGCAAAGTTGGCACAATCAACTATGCCGAAAATCAAGAAGCCAATATTTTGGCTGGCCAAACCTACATCAACATTCACACTGAAAATTTCCCCGGCGGCGAGGTTCGCGGCCAGTTAGATGGAGCACAATCCTTGTGCGCAACGCCTACGCCAACCATTACGATTACTGCAACCAATACTGCCACCACTAGCCCAATTACCACCGCCACCACTAGCCCAATTACCACCGCCACCACTAGCCCAACCAACACGGCTACCGCAACTACCACGGTAACTGCCGTTTCCCCAAGCTTTACCGTTTATTTGCCATTAGTCACGAAATAAGCCAAAAAGCCGCTGGATCATTGTGATCCAGCGGCTTAATTATTGAAACTTAGTGCCAGAAATTAATTCCCAAAAATGCCAACAGGCAGCCAACCAGCAGAATGCTCGCTAGCGTAACCCCCAAAATCATAAACAGCACCAAGGCTGCCAAGACATAGCCTGCACTGAAAAAGAGAATTCCTTCCCAACCAACATCATGAGGCGGTAAATCGAAGAGCTTTGCGGGTTCTGGTGCTTGTTGCATAGGAATTGGCTACCTCGTGGTGTCTGCTTTCGGCTGGGCGGAGGGCCGGGACTCCCACCGCCGCACGCCAGTCACGGACACACCAGACCACTTCTGGTCTATAACAGTGATTATAGGCTTGTTTAAACCTATGAACTATGGTCAGATTGCCATAAGCTGACGACCAAATTATTGTTGAAAGTATACAAGATTGGGCAAGTTGTCAAACAGCGAATGCACACGCAGAATCGCGAAGCACGCGCAGCGCCCGATGGGCGAGAGATGATGAAAATCCCTTGTGTTGCCCATTTTGAGGCAAGGTGCAGAGGTAGCGAGCAACATCCAAATCCTAGAATAGCTATGACAAGCAACGATCGGCTGTGGTATACTGCTGCTAAATATTCCCCTTCGAGGCACTGCAAGGAGGTTGACGTGGCCAGTCGCAACCGCAAATCCACCGATTCGACCAACACCAAGGCTGTCGAACGAGTCGACATTGATCGCTCTTACAAGTTTATGATCATGACCTCCTTTATCCTCAACATTGTGTTAATTATTGGTTTGATCATTTTAGGGGTCGCGCTGTTTGGCTATAAAACAGGTTTAGCGCCGCTTAAACCAACCATCGCCAAATTGACCGATACGATTGATGGTCTCAACAATGCCACGATTAAAGCCAGCGTGCCTTTGAATGAGCGCTTGCCGATTAGCTTGCAAGTGCCAGTTAGCCAAAATACCAATGTGCGCGTGACCCAAGCAGTGCCTTTATCAGTGCCTGCTGATATTACGCTGCCCGGCGTGGGCTACCTCAAAGCGAGCGTGGCCTTGAATTTGCCCGAAGGCTTGGAATTGCCAGTCTATTTGAGCATGACAATTCCACTTGAATCGTCAGTGCCAGTCAGCTTAACTGTGCCAGTCAATATTCCACTGAGCGAAACTGAGCTAGGGCCGCAATTCCGCAGCTTGGGCGAGTTGGTGCAGCCGCTGGCCGACCTTGTAAATGGGAAACCAACCGAAGAATGAAACTGTTGCTCTGGGATATTGATGGAACCCTGATTCGGGGTCATGGGCGCGGTCTTGAAGCTTTCAAGGCCGCGTTTCAGCGCGTCTACGAATTGGATTTGCCCCTCGGCTCGACCGCTGGCAAAACCGATGGCTTGATCGTTCGCGAGTTGCTGCATATGTGGGAAGAAGCGGCGATTCTTGAGCGACTTGAGCAATTTTATGCAGTCTACGAAGGCGAATTACAAGCGCGATTTGCGCATTTGCAACGCGAAACCACCATTTTGCCTGGCGTGAAGGCTGCGCTGAGCCAACTTCAAGCCCACACAATTCACTCACTTTTGACTGGCAATATGCTGCGCACCGCTCGCATCAAGCTTGATGCGGTGGGCCTCAGCGCTTATTTTCGCTGGGATTGGGGCGCGTTTGGCTCAGATAATCACATCCGCAACGAGTTAGTGCCCGTAGCTTTTCAACGAGCGCAGGCTGCTGGCTGGCAAGGCTCGCTCGCCGATGTGGTGGTGATTGGCGATACGCCGTTTGATATTGGTTGCGCCAAAATTGCCGGAGCGCGCTCGGTTGCGGTGGCTAGCGGTCAATTCAGCCTTGAGCAACTTGCCGAGCACCAGCCCGATTTGTTGCTAGGCGATCTGCGCGACCTTGCGCAGTTGCAGGCATTTTTAGGAGTTGGCGATGAAACTCAGCGATAAAGTGATTGTGATTACTGGTGGCAGCCGTGGGCTGGGTTTGGCCATGGCCGAGGCAATGCTGCGCCAAGGAGCCAAGGTTGTGATTGCTGGCCGCGATCAGGCCAACCTTGAACAAGCGCTTGCTGAACTTAAACGCCATGGCAGCCATGTTTTGGCTGTCAGTTGCGATGTTGGCGATTTGGCAGCGGTCGAAGCGCTGCGCGATCAAGCACTTGCCCATTTTGGTAAGCTCGACGTTTGGATCAACAATGCTGGCGTTGCTGGCCCCTACGGTGCAACCGTGGCGATTCGCCCGCGTGATTATCGGCGTGTGATCGATACCAATATTCTTGGCACTTATCATGGCTCAATTAGCGCCTTGAAACACTTTCAAAGCCAAGGCCATGGCAAATTAATCAATTTGTTTGGGCGCGGCGATACTGGGCCAGCTCCGTTCCAAACCGCCTATGGTGCGAGCAAAAGCTGGGTGCGCAATTTCACGCTTGCTTTGTCCAAAGAACATCAGCAGCAAGGGATTGAAATTTTGGGCTTTAACCCAGGCTTGATGACCACCGATATGCTGACCAATGTTGAGGTGATGGCTGGCTACGAGGCCAAACTCAAAGCCCTCAACACAATTCTGCGCATGTGGGGCAATCCGCCCAGCGTGCCCGCCCAAAAAGCAGTTTGGTTGGCATCGAAAGCAACCGATGGCCGCAATGGCCTAAGCGTCAATCTGCTTTCGCCGCCACGCTTGCTGCTTGGCGCGCTCAAAGAAGGCTTGCGTCGTTTACGCGGCCAGCCCGCCCCTGAATTGCCAATCAAACTGACAACGATCGAGTAAGTGGGGTTGGGCGACGAAACCACGAAGAGCACGAAGGGTAAGTTTTTCGCCACGAATTCCACGAATTGCACGAAAAAGTATTTTAGCCACAGATTCCCAGAGATTGTTGGAATTATGTTCTATGCTCTTCATCCCTCATCCTTCATCCTTCGTCCTTCGGTGGCTCTGCGCCTATGCGTTAAGAATCTGATCCACGAAGAGCACAAAGAGCACGAAGCACGATTTTTAGCCACAGATTATTGTAATTCGTGTTCCAAAAGCCAATAGCCTGTAGCCTGTAGCCAATAGCCATATGTTCTATGTTCTATGCTCTATGCTCTGCTTTTGTGCATCCCTCATCCTTATAAAAATCTGTCCATGATTGATCAGTACAAAATTCCCCAAGCCTGCTAGAATAGCCCAATTGAAGCTTCTTTGTGTTTTGAGGATGTTTCCCATGGCCAAATCAACAGTTGAGGCTATTCGCGCCCGCTTCGATGCCGATGTTGAGCGCTTCTCAAATTTGGAAACCGGTCAATCGGCAACCGTCGATGCTCCCTTAGGTCTGACCCTCGTTGCCCAAGCCGCCGCTGCCACCACGCCCAATGCGCGCCATATTTTGGATATTGGCTGCGGTGCTGGCAACTATAGCTTGCGCTTGCTGCAAGAATTGCCTAATCGCGATGTAACCTTGATCGATTTAAGTTTGCCAATGCTTGAGCGTGCTCAGCAACGGGTGAGCGCTGCCACAACTGGCTCGGTTACGGCCTTGCAAGGCGATGTGCGTCAGCTTGAGTTGGGCAACGAACAGGTTGATATTATCGTTGCCGCAGCGGTGTTTCACCACTTGCGCGACGATGCTGAATGGCAGGCGGTATTTGCTCAATGTTATGCAGCTTTACGCCCAGGCGGCTCGCTGTGGATTTTCGATTTGGTTGAGCATTCCAGCGAGGCGGTGCATGAATTAATGTGGCAGCGCTATGGCCAATATCTGAGCGATTTTCGTAATCAAGCCTATCGTGATGAGGTTTTTAACTATATTGAGATCGAAGATTCGCCGCGCCCATTGCTATGGCAAATTGATGTTTTACGCAGCGTCGGCTTTCAAAAGCTCGATATTTTGCACAAAAATAGCTGTTTTGCCGCCTTTGGTGGCATGAAGTAGGAATGAAGGCTATAGGCTATCGGAACATCACGTGATCCCCTCACCCCAACCCCTCTCCCGTGGCGCGGGCGAGGGGCTTTAATTCCGTGGTTTTGCACAATACGTCGGTGAACCACGGCTGCTCCCCTCGCCCGCGTTCAGTGGGAGAGGGGCTAGGGGTGAGGGCATGCTCGTGCTTTCGGCTCCAATAGCCTATAGCGATTTTTATGTTCTATGCTCTATGTTCTTCCAACCTCAAAATTTACAATTTCGAGAGAATCGAGGCCAAGCGGCGGCGGAATGGCAGATCAAACAACGGGCGCAGCGCTTTTGGCGCATTCAGCTGAAGCTGATCATGCTCGTGCTGCTTGGCTGCTTGGTACGCCAGCAATGCGCTATTATCGGGATTATCGGCTAAGGCTTCGCCAACCAATCCCAACGCCACCTCAGCATCTTGCAAATCGCCAAGGTAATCTTGGGCGGTGACTAATTGCTCAAGCAGCGATTCGTGCTCCTCGGCCAGAGCATCGCTAAATAGCTCCAGCGTATAGCGCAGATGTTTAATTTCGATGCGCAAACGGTGCAAGCTCTCAACTGGCGCATCATTCAAAATCACATCATAGGCTCGAATGCGCTCGTAGTGGCTCCAAACTGTGCTGCCAACCCAATGTCGCACCAAACTGCGCTCAACACGGCCTTCAGCAGTTTCGGCTTCGCGCACGCCAGCGCCTGCGGTCAGCACAAAATCGGTCAAGCGTTGGGCAAATTTGCTGGCTTTGCGGCTTTCCAAAAAGCCCAATAATTCAACCCGCGCCGCATCTCGCTGCTGGCTAATCGATTCGATCAACGGTTCGTAGCCTGCTTGTTCTGCTTTTTCGAGGGTTGCCCGATGCTCATCAAGCTTGCCCAAAAACACATCTGCATCGCGCACAGCGCCCAACATGCTGGCCCATTGGCGCAGGCCGCGGCGCAATTTGGCCACAATTTCTGGCTCGTAGAGCGTTTCGCCCAAAATTGCCAAAATTGTGCGCAAGCGGCGAGTTGCCACGCGCATCTGATGCACGCCCTCGGAATCATCGCCAATGACGGCTATCGGCCAAGCTTTATGCAATTTCAGCACATGTTTGGCCAAAATCGAGCGGCCTGCTTCGGCCAAATTGCTGCTCGACTCCATCGGCGTGCTCTCAACTGCTTGCTTGAGCTGGTCTTGATCTTCGGCATGGTTGAGCAACAACATGCCGCGCTGGCTCTTGGAGCGGGTTTCTGGCTCCAGCGGCAATGCGGTGGTGTAGATCGAGGCCAGCACCGCCAGATCGGCAGCAGTGCCAACGCCTTTGAGTTCAATTTCGATCTCATGGAACGGCAACGAGCGCTCGCCGCTGATCAACGATCCACGATCAAGCGCCAATTCGGCAATCTCCTCACCATCGCGCTCGATCCGCCAGAGCCGTCGCCGATTGCGCACCGTGAGCATTGGCACCAACGGCTCATCGCCAATTACTGCTTGCAGTGGTTCGCGAATCTCGCTCGGCCACAATTCAGGATGATCACGTACATTTGGCGTAATTTCGTGCTCGAATTCTTGGCGTTGATGAACTGCACCCTCAACGTTGCCCGGCAATTTGAGGGTTAGCCACAATTGCTGATCGATGCGGCGAATGCGTAAGGTATAGCGCTGCTGGTTTAATTGGCGGCTCGCGGTATCCAAAATACTATCGCGGATTTCGGCGGTAACCCGCTCGCTGAGGCTAAAAGGCGCAATATTCACAGCCTCAAGTTGTTTCGGACGGATCGGCTGCGTTGCGCGGTATTTGGCTTCTTGTTCCATGGATCATCTCCGTGACAACATCATCCATTGGTCAGTATAGCATGGCGCTTGGCTTGAGCATAGGTCAAAATATCCCCCTAAGGGGTGAGATAATCGATACATCCATAATGGGATTGGCGGCGAATATTTCCACAAGAACATCACACAACAGAATGGTGTTTGAGCATATTTTTTTGTTAGGAAGGGCAACCTATGAGTATCTCACGTCGCGGATTCTTAAAAGGTGTAGGCGGTGGAGTTGCGGTCGCAAGTTTTGCCTCGATGTTCGGTTTGCATGATGTTTCAGCAGCCGATTACAACGCTCAAAACCATGATGCCAAAGATACTCCACTCACAATCGTTTCGTTGGCCGCTACCGCCGAACGCTTGGCCATCACCTCGTATTACAACACGATCAAGGGCAATCCATTTGGGTTGGCCGACGAAGAATTGTTGTATCTGAAGTATGCGCTGAGTGCAGAATTGCATCACCTTGAAGTTGTGGAAAGTTTCGGTGGCAAGGCGCTTGCTGATAAGTTCTATGTTCCAGCCAAGTTCTTGAGCGATTTCGGGGTCAACACCAACACCTTTATGGCAGCAGAAACCGCCTTTACTGGCGCATATTTGGCAGCTACCCGCCGCTTTGCCGAGCTTGGCGAGCCACGGATTGCCGCTACCACTGCCCAACACGCCGCGACCGAAGCTGAACACTTGGCTTTGACCCGCGAAATTGGTGGCTATTTGCCAAATCCAAACACCCTGCCTGCCCCAATCTTCTACAACGTTTCCGACGCGGTTCCGGTGCTTGGGCCATTCTTGCAAGGCGGCACAGGCTTTATCGGCCCAGTCGATTACCCCGGTGCTGATGCAGTTCGCGCCTTATTGGGCAAAGACATGGCACTCAAAGTTCCTCCATTCACTCAAGTCTTCTAAGCTGTAATAGTTGCCCGTGGTCAAGTAGCTTTGTGCTTTTGATCTGCCGTAAGTTTAGTTTCCAGTTTGGCTGGCTGCTGTTACGGTGGCCAGCTTAACCTGCTTAATCTATATCACATCAAAATAATAAGCCTATATTTGTACGATAGGAAGGTGATTGATATGCCAAAGCGTGTCTTGTTAATTGTGGGGTTGCTGTTGGGGTTAACCCTTTGGCCCAAAGCCACATCGGCTCACGAGGTCTGTTTTCCCGAAGATCAAAGCCCCTATTGTCTGAGCGACCCATTTAGCGATTATTGGGAAGCAAACGGCGGCCTGCCGGTCTTTGGCTATCCAATCACCACGGTCAACCGCGAACAAAACCGCGAAACTGGGAAGGTCTATCGCACCCAATGGATGGAACGCAATCGCTTTGAGTTGCATCCAGAAAATACGGGCACGCCTTACGAAGTGCTGCTTGGCCTCTTGGGCAAAGATCGCTTGAGCCAACTTGGCCGCCAGCCAGATCCCGCTGAAGCTGGGCCAAAAACAGGCTGTTTGTGGTTCAAAGAAACTGGGCATAACGTCTGCGATCAAGGCAGTGGAATTGGCTTCAAAAGCTATTGGCAAGCCAATGGCTTGAAAATTGATGGCCTTGATGCCTACGCCCGTTCGTTGCAATTGTTTGGTTTGCCTCTGACCGAGCCAAAAATGGAGCGTAACAGCAGCGGCGATTTAGTCGAAACCCAATGGTTTGAACGCGCTCGCTTCGAGTGGCATCCCAATAATCCGAATAATTTTAAGGTGTTGTTGGGCTTGTTGGGCAAAGAAGTGCGGGCCACTGCCCCACCAACCGCGCCGCCAACCACCCAGCCACCAACCACCGCCAATTGCACCATGAACGTACCAGCAGTCGCCGAAGGTGCGCAGGCTTGGGTGGTTTATCCTGAGATTGCTAGCAACGAAACCCAAACGGTCTGTGTGCGCTTGACAATCGCTGGCAAGCCCAAGAGCGGCACAACCGCCACGGTCGAAATCGATTTGGCCAGCGGAACTCAATCGCTGATCGCGTTAACCGATAGCTCGGGCGTGGCCACGATTCAGTTCAAGGTTGGCAATCAATCAAGTGGGCGGCGCAATAATGTGCGCGCTAGCTTCAGCAGCGGCCAAACTGCGACGACCAGCTTTGTGATTAAGTAAGCTGAAGGTTGCGAGCGTTGGGATATTCGCCCAACGCTCGTTGCTTATTCGCTCAGATTTGGCTCATTCAGAACCCCAGCTAAGTCGATTAGCTCAGGCTGGCTATACTCCAAGCCGCTAAACCAGATGCTCCAGACCTGACCTTGGCTGCGCCATTGCTCAACACAGCTTTGGGCAATCTCGCAGAAAATTTGCCACGCGCCATGATCGTGACGGCGCAATTGGTCGGCCTCATAAAAAATAATAATCATGCCCGGCGCATCGAACCAACTTAAATCATTTAACGCTTCTTCGAGTGCATCCCAATTGTGGCCAACATAGCTCGGAAACTGCAAAGCTTGGGCGCAGGCATTGAGCAAATCGGGCTTGCTGCTAATTTCGCGCCCATCAAGCTCGATAAGTTGCAGATTCAGCTGTTGCACGCCCATCAATAAGCGAGCAATGTGCGCTGCTTGCACTCGATACAAGCCAGATTGAGCTGGATCGCGGGCCAAATTCAGTAATTTCATTGGCGCACCCTCCGAAAACTTGCATAATGATCATCGGTGTAATACAACTCGCCATTATCTCCAGCAACAATCCGGCGTGCCCCGCGATCGGCTGAGCCAGGCGTTTCGACCGTGTATTCGCGATAGTAGCCACGCGGCTTGCTGGGCAAAATTTGCTCGCGATTACTGAAAATTGCGCCATCTTTGCTATAGGGAAACGGCCCATCTTGCTCGATTAATTCAATCGTTTCTTGGGCTTGGATTGGCAAATCGCCAAACGCCACATAGCGCAAGCCCGCCGAATCGCGCTCGGGCATGCGGGTTGCTTGGGCGGTTGGCCGTGGTGTGGGCTTGCTGGGCACAGCGGTTTGACGAGGCCGCGTGGTTGGCTTAATTGTTGGCGTGGCAGTTTGGCGCGGTCGCGCTGTCGCTTGTTGGCGTTGCGGCGTGCTCGATGGCAAGCCACGCGAACTGCTTTCGAGGGTTGCGGCGTTGGTTGGGTTGGCGCTTGGTTGATTTGAGCTAGGCTGATTATTGAACCAAATCAAGCCAATTAAGATAATCAGGCCAAGGCCAAATTCCAAACCGCGACGTAACTTGGTTGACATAGCTATTTCCTCGCAAAAACACCCGACCGCACAGGCAGATCGGGTGTTGTGGTGTGATGTTGATTTGCGCTTAGGGCTTGATTCCTGCTGCTTCACAAGCGGGAACTAATTTGACTGGACAAAGTTGTTGCGGCGACCAAAAATTATCGCTGATAATCGTATCGTTGATGGTGGCTTTGGTCACAACGACTGGGTTGAGCAAAATTGCCGGAACATCAAGAATGCCATTGGCCACTGTGCGATTGTTGACCAAGTTGGTTGGAATCGGCTGGCCAACCAACAGCGCATGGGCAATTTTGGCGGCGGCCTCTGCTTGAGGCCGAATTGCCTTATAAATTGTCATGTGCTGCTCGCCAGTGATGATGCGTTGCACGGCGGTTAATTCTGCATCTTGGCCGGTTATTAATGGCATTGGCTCAAGTTTAGCAGCTTGCACAGCGACTAAAGCGCCGCCTGCCGTACCATCGTTGGCAGCATAAATCCCATCAATCTGATCGCCAGCTGCCAACATGCGTTCGACATATTGCTGGGCTTCTGCTGGCTGCCAATCGGGCGTATCAAACTCGCCAACAATCGTTAATTTACCTGCTGCCACCAATGGATCAAAGACCTTTTTGGCTCCCAGCTTATATTCGCTGGCGTTGTTATCGTTGAGCGCGCCGTGTAGCAGCAGAATTTTGGGATTCGTAATGCCACGGCTGGTCAAGCCAGCAACCAGGCTTTCGGCCTGCAATTCGCCGATTTTCTGGTTATCAAACGAAATGTAGGCCGTCACGCCAGGCGAATTCAGAATCAGCCGATCATAGGCTACAACCGGAATCGATTGCTCGGCTGCATGATCGGCAATCGTGCGCGAATCGACCGAATCGACCGGATCGAGCACCAAAACCCGTGCCCCAGCCTTAATTGCCTGTTCTGCTTGCTGTTGTTGCAGCATCGGATCATTTTGGGCGTTGTAATACAACACCTGACAATCATCACACAGCAACTTCATCTCGCGCTCGAACCATGGTCGATCCACGGTTTCGTAGCGCTTGGTGGTTTGCTCCGGCAACAACAGCGCAATAATTTTGGCCTTGGGAGCTTGTGCCCCACCACATCCAACCAGCACGACCATGAGCACCAATAGCACAAACCTGCGTCGCATAGCTAAAACTCCTTGTGCATTGGCGGACGTGGCTTCGTTAGTTGGCGGGAGCATCCAATAATTGCTCGCTTAGCTCAACGAAGCGGTCGATGTCGGCCTTGACCGTAGCCAAGCTTGCCCGCCAAAAATCTGGTGTCCGAATGTCAATTCCAAAGCGTTCGGCCAAGGTTGCGGCATCGGCCTTGCCCGAAGCAGCCAATAAATCATCGTATTTGGCGCGGAACTCGTCGGGTGTTGCCACATATTGGGCGTACAAGCCCAAGCCAAACAACAAGCCAAACATATAGGGATAGTTGTAAAACGAGCGTTCAGCGCTGTAGTAATGGCCTTTGACCGCCCACATATACTGATGATAATACTGTTCGTCGAGACCATCGCCATAGGTTTCAGCTTGAGCTTTGAGCATCAAATCGTTAATTTCTTGCACGCTTAGCTCGCGAGCTTGGCGGGCTTCGAACAGGCTTTGCTCAAAGATAAAGCGGCTGCTAATGTCGACGACCAACTGACAGCTATTTTGCAGCGATGATTCGATAATTGCCAACTGGGTGGCAGGGTCGGCTTTGGCCAAGGCAGCGTTGCGCACGATCGTTTCGCAAAAGATGCTGGCGGTTTCGGCCAAAGTCATGGGAATTTGGCGTTGCAATGGCGTGGCTGCGGCTAAGTTAAGATTATGATAGCCGTGACCCAACTCATGTGCAAGGGTGCGCATTCCGGCAAACGATGGCTTATAGTTGCTCAGGATGCGTGATTCATCGCCAACCAAACGCATACAAAACGCCCCGTCACGTTTGCCAGCCCGTGGCTCAGCATCGATCCAGTTTTCATCGAAGGCGCGGGCGGCGTAATCGCGCAAGCGTTGCGAATAGCTGCCGAAGTGCTCCAAAATAAAGGCTTCGGATTCGGCGTATTCCCAAGTGCTTACATCGTTGCCAATGGGTGCAAACAGATCGAACCATGGCAAGCGGTCGCCGCTACCGAGCAAGCGCGCTTTGGCCTGCAAGTAGCGCCGGAAATCTGGAAAAGTTTCGCGGGCGGCGGTCAGCATCGCATCAAGGGTTTGGCGATCAATGTTGTTATCAGCCAGCGCTTCATCCAAGGCTGTGGCCCAACCACGATGGCCTGCCAAGGTATTGACTTGGCCTTTGATGCTGTTAATTGCGCCCGCCAACGGCGTTTCGACCTGCTTCCAGCCAGCCAATTCTGCTTCGTAGGCACTTTTGCGCACCTCGCGATTGGGATCAAACGCCAAGTTGCGCACCATGCTCATGGGCATGTGCTTGGTTTCGCCATCGATTTCGACTGGCACATTGAGCTGCGAACTGACGACCGTGTGCAATTTACTCCAAGCGTTTGCGCCGCTCAAATTGAGTTCTGCGGCCAAAACTTCTTCTGCTGGCGACATCAAGTGGGTTGCTTCTTGCTTGGCTTTTTGCAAAGCATAAGCGTGATCGGCGGCCAGCGGCGATTGGGCAATTAATTGCTCAACATCCAAGCCACCAATCCAAGCCACCCAGCGAATTCCCAATTGTTGGAGTTGCATGCCCAATTGTTGCATTTCGCTAAACCGCGCTTGAGCTACAGTATTGCGAGTGTCGGTGGCGACAAAGCCCATGATGTAGCTAAATGTCGTTGCTACCGCCTCATGCGCTTGGTTGAGCGCATTGGTTACGGTTGCAAAGGTCGCGATGGTCGTTGAATCGAGCACTTGGTTTTCGCTACGCTGAATCGCATTTTGGTCAAACAAGCTTTTGAGTTCAGCAACTTGATGCTTGAGTTTTTCAAAGCCCTCGGCAAATTCAGGCGATTCGAGGCTGGGGTAGACAACTGAAAGATCCCAGTGTGGTAAGGTTTGGGTGGTCATGTGATAGATCCTTTCTCATCAACAACCCTAAAAAAAGCCGCAACGCCCAGCTGATTAGCGTGGGCGTTCGTTTTGTGGTTCATTGCGGAAGTTGGGCAACACTTGACGGGTAGTTACTTGATACCAATTGGCAATCCGGCGGAAGCGGTCGCTGTAGCGATAGAGCACTTCGGCCTGCTGATTGACTGGCGCAAGGCCCAGCACCTCAATTGATGGTGCGACTTGCTGCTCCAACAATGGCTGATAGAGCATCACCGAAGGCGCAAGGGCTAGCCATTTGGCCTGAAACTCGGCGTATAATTCGCGGCGCGTCTCTTGGTTGGTGGTTTGGCGTGCTCGCACCAATAAATCGTCAATTGCTGGATCTTCGAGTCCAGCAAAGTTGGCGGCATTGACCTGCGACGAATGCCATAATTCATAGACATCGGGGTCGCTGCCCAAATTCGACCAACCATGAATTGCCAAATCGAAGGTATGTTGGCTGAGCGTATCTTGTAGATTGCTGCTTGGCACCAATTGCAGGCTGGTTGAAACCCCAACCGTTGCCAATTGAGCCTGAATTCGCTCGGCAATGGCGCTCCGTTCATGGCTATTGGCGCTGACCAGTTCAAAGCTCAACAATTGGCCAGCTTTGCGCCGCCAGCCTTGCTCATCGCGTTGCCAGCCTGCTTGATCGAGCAAGCCATTGGCGCGGCTTTGTTCTGCATCGTCGATATAGCCAGTCAGCTCATCGGCCACGGCCCACGATGAGGGCAAAATTGGCGAAGTCAACGGCAAGGCCCGATTTTGCAGCACGTCGGCAATCAAGCTATTGGGGTCAACTGCATAATCGATGGCTTGGCGCACGCGCAAATCATCAAGCGGCGGACGACGCAAATTAATCGTTAGCACCACATAATCGGCCAAGGGTGCGCGAACGCGCCGATAGCCGACTGGCAGCGGCAATTCGCCTTGCTCAGTCACATCGTAGGCAAAGGCATCGACAGCATCGCGGCGTAACGCCTCGTGGGCTGCTTCCATGGTTGGGTACAGCCGAAACTCCAGCCGCTCCAAATTAGGGCGACTATTGGGAATATTGGGCCGATAATCGGCATTTGCCAATAATTCGATTAAATTGCCATCGCGTTGGCCAAAGCGAAAACTGCCAGTGCCAATTGGTTGCTGGTTCCAAGCTTGCCATTGTTCGGGCGTGGCGTTGCGCAACAGATGCGACGGCAACATCGGCACAGTGAGTTGATTGAGGAATGGCGCGAAGGCTACGGGCAAATTAAAGCGCACCGTTTGCGGGTTAAGCGCTGTAACCGCAATATTTTGCCAGGCCAACTTGAGGCTGGGATCGCCATTAAATTGCGGGCTTTTGATCCAGTCGATCGTCCAGATCACATCATTGGCCGAAAAAGGCGTAGCATCGTGCCAACGAACATCATTGCGCAAGGTCATCGTATAGACCAAGTTGTTGCTGCTGACCTGCCAATTTTCTGCAAGATCAGGCACAACCACACCGGTGGCCTCAACGCGGGTCAAGCCCTCGAACAACAAGCCACTCAGGTCGGCCTCGGCACGGGTTTGAGCGCTACCGCGCAAGGGGTTGAGATCGTTGATCTCGCCAACCAAAGCCTCACGATAGACCCCGCCAACGCCTGCCTCGCCGCCTGCTGTTGTTGCTAGCGCTAAGTGCGCCAACAACAACAAAATCAGACTAGCACAAACCAAGGTGGCTCCAATTTGCCAGCGAATACGTCGAACCATACGCTTAGACTGTTAATAAGAAGGGATGCAACAGCGCCAAGAGAATCAATACGCTGGCGATCACAATCGTTACGCTAAACAGGGTTTTTTCAACGCCGCGCCGAGTACGATAGGCGGCTGAGGTGTTGCGGCCACCCAACACACTGGCGCTATTGCCTTTGGCTTGTAAAAGCACCAAAGTAATCAAGGCAATGCCCAAAACAACTTCTGCCGAAAACAAATACGTTTGCACCTGGTAAACCTCCACAGTTGGCTGTGTCTAGTCAAGTATCAATAGATCGCTATTATAAACCAAGAATATAGAACGAGGGATCAGGGGTCAGGGATCAGTTTTATTTAACCACGAAGAGCACGAAGCGCACGAAGGACGAGGCGATAGGCTATAGGCTTTTGGATTGACAACCAAGCGCATGATGCCCTCACCCCAACCCCTCTCCCGTGCCACGGGCGAGGGGCTTTAACCGTGTGGTTATACAGCAATGCGCAGTAAAAAATAGTCGGCTCCCCTCGCCTGCGTTCAGTGGGAGAGGGGCTGGGGTGAGGGCATGATCCTCCTTGCCGAAAGCCTATAGCCTAACTTCTGGCCCCTGGCCCCTCGTTCTACATATCCCACGTTTTGGGAATAAACAGATCGTTGAATTTTTTGAGCGCATAGCGGTCGGTCATGCCAGCAATATAATCGATTACGGCGCGTTCGACTGGCTCGCCACGTTGTTGACCAATTGCCAGCAGATCGCTGGGCAGCGACTCTGGGTGCTGACAATAATATTCATACAAGGTGTTGATAACATAATCGACTTTGCCATCTTCGGTTTTGGCCGGGCCACGCAGGTAGACATTGGCATACATATATTCACGCACGCCGTTGGTGGCCTCTAAAATTTGCGGGCTCATGCTGATGGTTAAATCGCTGGGTGCTGGTTGCTCGCCGCGTGCCCACCAATTATGGTCGATCATATCGCAGACCATGGTATTGATGCGCTCGGCGTGGGTTGTGCCAAGCATGGCAACATAGGCGCTGGGCAAATCTCCCAGCTGCAAAATACCAGCGCGCATTGCATCATCAATATCATGGTTAATGTAGGCCACGCTATCAGCCAATTTAATAATTTGGCCTTCGAGGGTTGAGGCCGTGCCCCAGGTTGCGGTGGTAATATCTTTGCGCGATTTGGAGTGTGAATAAATGCCCTCGCGCACTTGCTGCGTCAAATTCAGCCCCTCGCCATGTTTCTCCAATAGCTCAACCACGCGCACGCTTTGCTCATTATGGCGAAATCTGCGGCCAATTGCTTTGGCTAAGGCGGCCTCGCCTGCATGCCCAAACGGCGTGTGGCCCAAATCGTGACCCAAACCAATGGCCTCGATCAAATCTTCGTTGAGCAACAAGGCTCGGCCAATCGTGCGCGCAATTTGGGTTACTTCAAGTGTGTGGGTTAAACGCGTGCGATAGTGATCGCCGATTGGCGCAATAAAGACTTGGGTTTTATGCTTGAGCCGCCGAAACGCCTTAGAATGCAAAATTCGGTCGCGGTCGCGCTGAAACTCAGTGCGCACTGGCGAGGCTGGCTCAGGCTGATCGCGTTTGGCGTTCGCGCTATAGGCCGCCAATGGCGATAAACTTCCCATTTCGGCTGCTTCAAACAATTGCCGTACAGATTGATGCTGCATATCCTGCTCCTTGACGTACAATTAACCGCAAACAACCAAATAGACCGCCCAGCAAGCCAATTATTTGTTATGATGTATATCCTATAGCATTGTGACAAGCACTAGCACATGGCATTTCTAGGTTGAATTTGCCCTCTCCGCGTTCTCCGAGCGCAGCAGTGAAAACTAAAAACGCTGATCGCCCGTAGGCTACGGGGATCATACAAACAACCAAACTGAGGCTGTGTATGCCCTATTTAATTGATGGCCATAACTTAATTGGCCAACTGGCGACAATTCGCCTAAATGACCCTGATGACGAAGCAAAATTAGTACAATTGTTGCAACGCTTTGCAATTACGCGCAAAGTCAGCGTTTCGGTGGTCTTTGACCGTGGCCAATATACCCAGCGCACGCTTGGCGGCGGTGGCGTAACTGTGCGCTTTGCCCGCTCGCCAAGCGATGCAGACGAGATGATCAAATCGCAACTTGTGCGTTTATCTCGCGCCAGCGAATGGGTGTTGGTTTCATCAGACCGCGCGATTACCTATGTGGCCGATGCAGTTGGCGCACGGGTGATCAACGCCCGCGATTTTGCCGCTCTGCTCGAATCGATGGGTGCTGCTGATCCGAATGCGCCGACGCACCAAGAGATGCATGCCCATGTGCGTCAAGATCAGTTGCCAGAATGGCTGGATTTTTTTGGCTTTGATAAAGAGAGTGCTGAGAGCAAGGTTGACCTGACGCGCAAGCCTAAGCCAAACCACCCAAGCCAGCAGCGCACAGGAACCCAAGCCAAACGGCGTTCGCCCCAGGCTGCTAAACCAATTGTTGTGCCACAACCGCCTGAGCGTTGGCAACTGCCGCCGCGCCGCAAAGACCAGCCCGACCCAATTCCGCGTGATGCTGATGGGCGGCCACGGCTCTCGCGGGGTGGCAAAAACCCGCAGGCAAGTACCGGCGAACGGCTACACAAACCACCGCCGCCAGTGCATCCCGATGAGATCGATGAATGGCTTGAATTTTTTGGGGCTGATGACGAATAACGAGGCTGGATCATGACAGAAACTGCAACCGAAGGCCGCAAAATTGATCATGTGAAGATTGTGATTAACGAAGATGTTAATGCCAAAGGTATCACAACTGGCTTTGGCAGCTATCATTTTGAGCATGATGCCCTGCCAGAATTGGATATGCACTGCATTGATTTGCGCACTACATTTTTGGGCAAAAAGCTCAATGCGCCATTTCTAATTAGCTCAATGACTGGTGGCGCTGCACCAACCGAGGAAATTAATTTACAATTGGCTGAAGCCGCCCAAGCCTTGGGTGTGGCGATGGGCGTTGGCTCGCAACGCGCGGCCATCTTCGACCCAAACGTGGCTTCGTCGTATCAAGTGCGGCGGGTCGCGCCCGATATTGCCTTATTCGCCAATTTGGGTGCGGTGCAACTCAACTATGGCTATGGCATCGAGCAATGCCAGCGCGCAGTGGATATGATTGAGGCCGATGCGCTGATTTTGCATTTTAATGCCTTGCAAGAGGCTGTACAGCCAGAAGGCGATACCAATTTTGCTGGCTTATTGGCGAAAATCGAGGCCCTTTGTCGGGCCTTGCCAGTGCCAGTAATTGCCAAAGAAGTTGGCAATGGCATTGGCGGCAAAGCAGCCAAGCGCTTGGTCGAGGCTGGCGTGCAGGCAATCGATGTTGCTGGCGCTGGCGGCACCAGTTGGAGCGAAGTCGAACGCTTTCGCCAGCCGAGCAAAACTGGTCAAGATACCGCTGGCACGTTTGCTGGTTGGGGCATTCCCACCACCGAGGCGATTAAACAGGTGCGTGCAGCCTTGCCAACAATTGGTATTATTGGCTCTGGTGGCGTGCGCAGCGGGCTGGATATTGCCAAAGCAATTGCGCTTGGCGCTGATTTGGGCGCATCGGCTGCGCCAAATTTATTGGCCCAAAACCAGGGCGGCAGCGATGCAGTCCATGCCGCAATTTCGGCAATTATTGATCAATTGCGCATCAGTATGTTTTGTACTGGGGCAGCAGATTTGGCCGCCTTGCGCCAAACACCCTTATATCGTGTTAGCTAAGTTTTTCGAGAAAGTAGTTTCATGAGTAAAAGCTTGGATATTATCATTCGGGCCTTGGAGCCAGATGATTACCTTGATCTTGCGACCATATTTAGCGGGCCAAACGTGCTTGATGGATCATTGCACGTGCCATTTCCGGCTCAGGATGTTTGGCGGCGGCGGGTTGAAAATCCCGATACCGAAACGCCACGCTTGGTTGCTACCATCGATGCCATGGTTGTAGGCGTGATTAGCCTTGAAATTGGCGAGGGTCGTCGCCGCCATGCAGGCGATTTGGAGCTGGCGGTGCGCGACGATTACCAAGGCCGTGGGATTGGCGCAGCCTTGATGGCAGCAATTATCGATTTGGCCGAAAATTGGCTTGGCTTAAGTCGGCTCGAAATTGTGGTCTTTACCGACAATACGCCAGCAATTACGCTCTACAAGCGCTTTGATTTTGCGGTCGAAGGCACTTTGCGCAACTACGCCTATCGCGGCGGCAAGCTGGTCGATGCCTATACCATGGCTCGTTTAGCGCCTGCGCTTGCCTGATGTTCAACTGATGGAGAGCTGAAAAAGCATCAATTTTTGCAACTTCCTAACTTGAGCATGGTAGAATATCCGAGGCGGCGCGAGCCGCCTTGTTATATATCCGGCGACCACACACCGAATCCAAAGGGGTATGTGTCTACTATGCGTCAAACATCTCGAAATGTAATCTCACGGCGACAACGCCGCACAACGCGTTTTATTCCCTCGCGCCTTGGCAATAAGGGCGCGCAGCGCTCGATGGGCCGCCGCATCGGCATTGCTTTTATGAGCTTGCTGGCAGTTGGGCTGGTATTTATGGCTGTTGGTGGGGTGGCGATGGCCGTTACCTACAATGGCATTGCCGCCAACTTGAAGCCACGGCTTGATCAAATCCATACCTACACCGCCTTTCAAGCCTCGAAAATTTATGATCGCAATGGCACGTTGCTCTATGAATTTGTCGGTGAAGGTCGGCGGACACCGGTTAATCTCGATGAAGTTTCTAAGCATTTGATTAATGCAACGGTCGCTGCCGAAGATGCTTCGTTCTTTGAAAACTCTGGCGTGAATTATTTCAGTATTGCGCGGGCAACCTTTGCCAACATCACCCAACAAAGCGTGGGTGCTGGTGGTGCTTCAACGATTACCCAACAGGTTGTGCGCTTAATTGTGCTCACGCCTGAGGAACGCCAAGATCCCAACGTCTATAGCCGTAAGGTTAAAGAAATTATCTTGGCCCAAGAGCTGAACACGGTTTATAGCAAAAACGAAATTCTCGAACTCTACCTCAACGAAATTCCCTATGGCAACTTGTCGTATGGCGTTCAGGCTGCGGCCCAAAACTATTTCGGCATTGATGCCAAAGACCTCGATATAGCCCAAGCGTCGTTGCTTGGCGGGATTCCCCAGCTGCCAACGACCTATGATCCAATGCCTTGGCTCGATGATAAATTGGTGCTTAAAGGCCTCAAATTGCCCAAGGATGTTTGGCTTGACCCAATGTACGATCTTGCCAACGATGTTAAAGGCGAGATTGTGCCACCCAAAGGTCGTCAGATCGAAGTGCTGCGCCAAATGGTGCGCAACAATTATGTGACCGAGCGCGAAGCACGGGCGGCGGTGGCGACCGATTTACAGTTTGATAAGCCTGAAGTCAGTTTGTTAGCACCGCACTTTGTGTTCTATGTCAAAGATTATTTGCAACAACGCTATGGCGCTGAGGTGGTTTCAAATGGTGGTCTGAGCATCACCACAACCCTCGATTTGCAAACCCAAGATTTGGCCCAAACCATCGCCTACACGCGGATTCAAGAACTCAACGCTGCTGAACGTAACATTCACAATGCGGCAGTTGTGGTTATGCAGCCCAACACTGGTCAAATTCTGGCGATGGTTGGCTCGATTGGCTATGATCTTTCTGAGACGACGACAACGCCAGGTGAAGAAGGCAACGTGCTTGATGGCAAGGTGAACGTCACCACTGCTTTGCGCCAGCCAGGCTCGGCCTTGAAACCATTCACCTATCTTTCGGGCATGGAGCAATATGTTGCCACCAAGGGCGAACGCGGCATCACGCCTGCCAGCGTCTTGTGGGATGTGCCAACGATTTTCAATCCACGTGGGGTCAAATACGAACCACAAAACTTTGATAATCAATTCCATGGCCCGTTGCGTGCACGCACCGCAGTTGCCAACTCGCTGAATATTCCAGCGGTCAAGGGTCTTAAGGCGGCAGGTATTCCCGAAACCTTGAACTTACTGCATCGCTTAGGGATTTCGCCCAACGTGTTGGCCAACGATCCCGGCTATTATGGTTTGGCGCTGACCCTTGGTGGTGGCGAAGTTACGCCATTGGATTTGGCGACGGCCTATAATACGGTTGCTAGTGGTGGCCGTTATTTTGCGCCAACCCCAATTCTTAAAATTACCGATGCGCGCGGCAAAACCTTGGAAGAATTCAAGCCAACCCCGCTCGCCAATCCCGAGAGTGATGCCGTCAGCGATACCAGCAAATGCGTGATTCCTGATGGCGAAGATTATCGCTTAGGTGCGCGTTTGCCGAATGGAACCCAATGTGTTGATGGTCGCTTAAACCATATCATCACCAACATGATTAGCGACAACGAAGCACGCCGCCCAATTTTCGGCACCAACAGCATCTTGAAACTTTCGTTGCCAGCAGCGGTCAAAACCGGTACGACCAACGACTTCCGCGATGCCTGGGCTTCAGGCTTTACACCATTTGTCACGGTCACGGTCTGGACGGGCAATAACAACAACGAACAAACCGCCCAAGTGGAAAGTACCCAAGGTGGGGGCGTGATTTGGGCGCGCACGATGGAAGCAATTTTTGCCAATGACGCAATTATGAATCGCTTGGCTGGCTTCTATGGCGGCATCGATAGTATGCCCCAAAGCTTTGCAAAATCGTATCCTGGCGTGTATCGCGAGGAAATTTGCGAAATCCCAGGCGCATTCGGCGGGCGCACCGACGAGCTGTTTATCGATGGCTTAGATTCTGGTGGGCGCTGCGACCTCTACGAGAAAATCTCGGTGGTTAGGCTCACCACAACTGATGCTGAAGGCAAACAAACATCAACTTATTGCCGCCCAGTCGCTGGCGCTGAGTATCCCGAAGGTGCGATCTCATCGATTTATGTCTGGAAGTTGCCAGAAAGCAACGACGACGAACGGATCGATCTGAGCAAATGGAAGGGCTATACCAGCGATCGCGGCGATAATGGCGAAGATTCGCCGGTGGCGGTTGATCCAGATAAGTTGCCAAGCTGCGATGCGGTTGCGCCAACGCCAACGCCAGGCACGCCAACCCCCGACCCACTGACCCCGACCGCACCAATTTTGGGGCCGGGCCAAGTGCAAATGCCAAATTTGGTTGGCTATGGCGAAAACCAAGCCCGCCAGATGTTGATGAACTTGGGCTTTACCCCCGATAAGATTGTGGTCGATTATCAAGGCCGCGATCGGCTTGGCCCTGTTTTTGATCAATTTCCAGCCTATGCGGTGGTCAGTAGTTTGCCAGGGGTTGGCTCGGCGGTGGATCTGAATACCGTAATTATTTTAGGTATTCGCTCGCCGGATACCAGCCAGCCAACCGCACCGCCAGCGCAACCAACCACGCCGCCAGTTATAGAGCCAACCGCACCGCCAGTTGTAGTACCAACTACGCCACCCGTCGTTGAGCCATCGCCGATACCGGAACAACCACAACCAACTCCGGTGGTAACGCCCTAAATGAAGCAACGGAGCGCTTGTTGGCAACGACAAGCGCTTGGCGTTTGGCATGTCGTGGCATAATGCCCTATAATGCCCGCGAATGAGCAGGCTCTGGTGGCCTGAGGAGCGATCATGAACATTTTGCTTTCCAATGATGATGGTGTGCATAGCCCTGGCTTGTTGGCCTTGAAAGGTCAACTTGAGCAGATTGGCCGTGTCACTGTTGTTGCGCCTGAGCGCAATTGGAGCGCAGGCAGCCATAGTCGCACCTTATTTGCCCCACTGCGCGTCAACGAAGTGCAGCTTGCAGATGGCAGCTCAGCCCTCGCTTGCGATGGTTCGCCCGCCGATTGTGTTGGCCTTGCTTTGCTTGGTGTGCTCGATCATCGGCCTGATTTGGTGGTTTCGGGCATTAACCTTGGAGCCAATCTTGGCCACGATGTGCTCTACTCCGGCACGGTTGCCGCCGCCATGGAAGGCCTCGTGGTTGGCATTCGCTCGATTGCAATTTCGCTGGTTGATGGCTACAAGCCGGACAGCGATTTTAGTGTGGCTGCCACTTGGGCACGGCGAATTGCCGCCAGCGCCATGGAATTGCAATTGCCCAGCGATATTTTGTTGAATGTCAATGTGCCGCAAGGCGCAGCCGAAATCGTCAACGATGCCAAAGTTACCCGCTTGGGCCATCGGATTTACCGCGACGAGTTGATCAAGCGGCTTGATCCGCGCGGTCGACCCTATTATTGGGTTGGCGGGGCCGCGCCTGAAGGCAAGCCCGATGATGGCACCGATTTTGGCGCAGTGGCCAACAACCATGTCTCGATTACGCCGCTGCATTTCGATATGACCAACCTTGATTGGGTGCAACGATTAAGTACTGCGATATGGAATAACGCTTAAATGTCACGTTATAAATTACAAACCTATCAATTTGGCATTGTCAATGGTTTGCGCCAAGATGTGAGCGATCGCATTAATAGTGCGATGCCAAATAATTTGTTCGCACCTGAGGCTCGCAAAGGCCATTTGTTTGTATTAACCGATGCAGTTAATGAAGGTGCGCGCGGTAAAGAAGCGTGTGATCTTGTTACCCAAACCGTAATCAAAACATTTTATGCCGATACTTCATTTAGTATTACCTCTGGCTTGCGTAATGCCCTAAAAGCTGCCAATACTGCCCTGTATGAATTTAATTTCAAGGCTGCACACCACCAAAAAACTGCGGTTGGTTGTACATGTGCGGTTTTGCGCAACAACGATTTATATATTGCCCAAGTGCAGCCAACCCAAGCCTATGTTGCCCATCGCGGCCAATTACGCGCTTTGCCAACCAATCCTTCGTGGCAGGGCAACGTCAGTAGCTCAACAATTATGCCGCCCAACGCGCTTGGCACGAGTTTGTTCAGCGAGCCAGAAATGTTTCGCAACGTGGTCGAAGCTGGTGATATGTTGGTGCTCTGTTCAAGCCGCTTGGCGCGGGTGCTTGGTCGTGCCGATGCCGAGCGCATGTTTTGTCTTTCCGAGGCTTCTGCTTCGCTGGAAGAATTGTACGCAATCGCACGGCGCAATAGCTTGAATGAAGCCCACGTTGCCCTAATCGATATGCTGCCGTTTGTTGACCCAAATAGCGAATTGCTCTCTGCTGAGGGTTTGGCCGAACGCGGCAAGGCCGCTGCCAGCGTGGTTGGCGAATGGATTAGCGATGTCACGGCCAATGCTGCCTTGATGGTGCGCCGCGAAAAAGATGATGAAAACGATGATCCTAGCTCGGCCATTGATGAACTGCCACCAATGCCAGCAGAGCTTGAGGAAGTCGATCCACGCGATATGGGCTGGCTCAACGAGCGCCCGCGCTATCGCCCACGTAGCTTGCGTGATGCTGAGCAATGGTTGCCCAGCGCCTATTTGGGCGAAACCAGCATGGTCGCGGCAATTCAGGCCGCCAGCAGCGCGCCAAGCATCGATTTGACCGACATGGAGCCGTTGCCGGTCGATTTTGCCGCCGTGCCTGTGCCGCAGCGCGATCCGGTGGTGCCATTGACTGGCTGGCAGAAATTCACTGCGCCATTTCGCTATTTGCTGGCAGCAATCGTGACCTATATTGCCAATTTTGGCCGCAACAGCCGCCCGATGGCTCCGCCATTGCCGCGCTTTGCCCAAGCTCGCGGTGGCGATTTATCGTATCGGCGTTCGCGACGGCGCAACATTCCATGGACATTAATCGCCTTGCTGATTGTGTTGGTTGGCGGTGGTTGGTTCTATGTGCAAGATCGGCGCACCCAAAACACCGAAGCTGCCTACCAAGATAGCTTGAATGTAGCCAATGCCAAATTTGAAACGGCGGTTAAAGCCACCGACGATCGCGCAGCCTTGGAAGAATTGGGCGAATTAGACACCCATCTCGAAACCTTGGCCAGCGATCAGGGCTATATGAGCAATCCAACCCGCAAGGCCGATTATCTGGCGTTGCGCAAAAAATCCGATAACCTGCGGGCCAGCATTGATCGCACCTCGTTTTTGACTGACCTCAAATTGGTAACGACGATGCCAACCAGCGACACGATTGGCAAGCTGATTGTCACGCCAAACACTGGCAAAAACGACTTGTATTTTATTGGCACTGAGAATGGCGCGCTTTATAGCTACACCGAAGGTAGCAGCGGCCAGCCCGTCAGCATGCTCAAAGATGGCGACGAAATTGCAGGCTTGCCAGCAGCGCCAATTCGCAGCGTGATGTTGCGCGAAGGCGAGCTAGCGGCCATCGATGCACCGCCCAATCTCAATGCCCAATCAAATATCTATTTCTATTTGCGCGACACCAAAACCTGGGTTTCGCGCACCATCCAAGGCAGCGAACTTTGGACGCGCCAGCCATTTCCTGATATTGAGACCTACGGCGGCGGCTTGTATGTCTACGATTTGGGGCGCACCGATAGCGCAACTGCTGGCGAAATTCTGCGCTATCGCTCAGGCGAGTTCGCCAACTTGCCCGAAAATTGGATCACCGAAGCAACTGGCGATTTCAACACCAAAGCGGTCGTCGATATTGCGATTGACGGGCGGATCTATATGCTTCAGCCTGATGGCACGGTTGGCATTTTCGAGGGCGGCTCGTTGATCGATACTGTAAGCGTGCCAGCGCTTGATCCGCCATTGCGGGCGCGGCGCTTGTTCGTCGAGCAAGAAGTTAGCGCCGAAACCTTCCGCGACAACCAAGGCCATTTTTTCATCGTCGATGCAGTCAATCAACGGGTGATCGAAGTCAATCGCCAAGGCGAGATTATTCAACAGCTGAAAGTGCCGAGCACCAGCACCATCAAACTCGAATTGCTCAACGACGTGGCAGTGGTTGGCAGCGGCTCCAGCAAAATGCTGTATCTTGCCAATAGCAACCGAATTTATTCGATGGTCTTGCCATCGCCACCGCCACCACGTGAAAGCTTGGGCGGCACAACCACGACACCAACGGTTCAAATTACACCAACACCATAAATAAAGGGGTTTCATGAAAATCGGGATTATTGGTTTGCCCAACAGCGGCAAAACCACGGTATTTAATGCGCTAACCCGCAATACCGCTGAAACGAACGCCTATTCATCAGGCCAGATCGAGCCAAATATCGCCATGGTCAAAGTGCCCGACGAGCGGCTTGATGCTTTGGCCAAAATGTACAAGCCCAAAAAGCTCACCCCAGCCGATGTCCAATATATCGACGTGGCGGGGATGAGCGGCAATGCCCATGAAAGCGGCGGCTTGAATCCACAGTTTCTCAATTACATCAGCCAAGTCGATGCCTTACTGCATGTCGTGCGTGCTTTTGAGGATGATGGCGTGCCCCATGCCCAAGATACCGTTAATGCTGCCCGCGACTTAGCCTCAGTCGACATGGAATTGATGTTCTCGGACATGGCGATTATCGAGCGCCGTTTGAGCCGCTTGCGTGGCGAAGTGACCAAAATGGTTGGCAAAGACCGCGAAACGCGCATGGTCGAACTGAGCGCCCTTGAGCGCTTGTATACCGGCCTCGAACAAGATGTGCCGATTCGCGCCCAAGAATTGAGCGAAGAAGAAGCCAAAGTATTGCGTGGCTTCCAATTTCTCAGCGGCAAGCCAATGTTGGTTGTTGTCAATATCGACGAAAAGCAACTCAAAACGCCGCCAGTGCTGGAATACGACAAGCCAAAGACCGCAATTGTGACTTTGGCAGGCAAAGTTGAAGCCGAATTGGCTCAGCTTGAAGATGAAGATGCCCAAATGTTTATGGACGATTTAGGCATTACCGAGCCAGCCCGCGACCGCGTGATCAAGGCCTCGTATACGATGATGGGCTTGATTAGCTTCTTGACCGCAGGCGACGATGAAGTGCGTGCTTGGACGATTCGCCAAGGCATTGGGGCTGCTGAAGCCGCTGGCACAATTCACTCCGACTTACAGCGTGGCTTTATTCGTGCCGAAATCGTGGCCTTCGACGATTTGATGAAGGCTGGCGATATGGCGACCGCCAAAAAAGCTGGCACCGTGCGGCTTGAAGGCAAAACCTACGTTGTCAAAGATGGCGATATTGCCCACTTCTTGTTCAACGTGTAGGAGCACCCGCTAAAATTTGCGCTTTCAAGGGTTGGTTCGCTCCACCCTTACGTCCCGCCAGCGGGAAACGCAGGGGGCTTTAAT
Organism: Herpetosiphon sp. NSE202; assembly: GCF_042688385.1. Classification (NCBI taxonomy): domain Bacteria; kingdom Bacillati; phylum Chloroflexota; class Chloroflexia; order Herpetosiphonales; family Herpetosiphonaceae; genus Herpetosiphon; species Herpetosiphon sp. NSE202. Next base: position 112,723 of record NZ_JBHUPY010000023.1, read on the forward strand.
CCCCCTGCACCCCCTCAAAGGCAATCAGGGTCTCGCATGCAATGATTGATGAAGCATAAAATCTGTGGCTTGCAACCGAAACCGACCCTTAGAAGTATGCAAAAGCTGGGGTGAGGAAGCGCAACCAACCACTAATCGATCAGAATTAAACCGCCACTTCTTGCAGCAAAGCAGTGGCGGTTTGATTTAAGGAGCAGAAGATGAACGAGCAACTGTGTCGTGCGCGGATTGCCCACAATGCCCAAACCCGTAAGCCAACCCTCGATCTTTCGTATCTCAATCTCACCAGCTTACCAGAAACAATTGGCGAGTTAACTCACCTCGAAGTATTGGATTTGTCGAGGAATCCTTTGCAAGAACTGCCAGATGAACTTGCCAAGCTAACCAACTTGCGCAGTTTAGATCTTAGTTTTTTCAACCTCGATACGATTCCCGATTGGCTTGACCAGTTAACGGGCCTTGAAGCATTGGATATTCGGGCGAACCCAACCACGGGTATTCCCGCTGTTTTAACGCGCTTACCACATTTACAGAAACTTAATCTCTATCTCGATGGTTTTGAAGCATTGCCACGCGAATTGCTCAACCTACCGACGTTGCACATGCTCGATATTGATGGATTAGAAAAACTGACAACATTTCCGGCTTGGTTAAGTGAGTTACCAATTAAACATTTGGTTTATTATCCAAGAGGTATCGCCAATGAGCATGTAATTGGTACAATGACCACGCTCGAAGCACTTGATTTATGGCATAACCACGATGAGTTAACAGCTTTTCCTGAATGGCTTAGACAGATGCATCATTTACGCTGGCTCTGTTTTAGTGCCAACGCTGTTGTGCCAACATGGCTCATGGAATTATCCCAACTGACCTATTTGGAAAGTTATAGCGATTTTGGCAAGCTTAGCCAAATCTGGCATGCATGGGAATCGCTTGAACAGCTCAAGTGTCGGAATGTGGGCGATACGGCTTTTCCGCCAAACCTCAAAACCTTAGACCTCGGGATTAATCAAGCGACATTTCCTGAATCAATACGGACATTGCGCTACCTTGAAGAACTTCATATCGAAGGTGAAGGCTTTCGCGCGTTGCCTGGCTGGGTTTTAGAATTGCCCAACTTGCACACGTTGGATATTCGTAACACACAAATTGATCATGTGCATTCGCCAGATAAGCCCAACAATAGCTTGCGTAAGCTATGGATGAATAGTTACTCTTGTAGTTATAATCACACTTGGGATGGGCTACGCAGCCTACACATGCTCGAAGAATTATGGCTGAGTAATCATACACTTGGACAACTGCCAGCATGGTTGCACGAGTTGCAGCAGCTGCGCGAGCTTTCGATTGATAGTTGTAGATTGACCAATCTTGACCCAAGGTTGGGCCAACTCCAGCAACTTGAGGAACTGTATCTTCATGGTAATGATATTCCCATAGCGAGCTTGGAACGCATTTTGCCAACGCTCACTAAACTCAAACATCTATCATTTGGATTATCAAGTGATGAGCCATTTCCTGCCAGTATTCGCGAACTGTCGCAACTGCGGAGTTTGTATCTCAGAATCGGGCCAAACCATGTAATTCCTGAATGGCTGAATCAATTGACCAAGCTCGAAAGCATAATGCTTGGCTACAACATTCAGCCTACTCAACTACGATGGATCGAAGGTTGGCTTGAATTGCCGAAATTACGCCAGATCGATATTCATATCGAGCCAGAATTGTTTGATCCTGAATTATTGCAACGCTTTACGCAACGTGGCGTGGAAGTTGATTTGGGCTAAATTGTATTCTCTCGCCGCCTAGCAGGCAGGAGGCAATGATCTCTTACGCATTGGTTGGATGAGAAAGAATTGCTTAGTTTAAGGAGTAGAAGATGAACGAGCAATTGTGTCGGGCGCGGATTGCCCACAACGCCCAGACCCGTGAACCAAACCTCGATCTTTCGTCTCTCAAAATTACTATGCTACCAGAAACAATTGGCGAATTAACCCATCTTGAACACTTGGACCTATCAAGGAATCGTTTGCAGCAACTGCCAGCTGAACTTGCCAAACTAACGAAGTTGCGCAGATTGGATCTTAGCTATAACGATGAAATTGAAGTATTAGAGCCATGGATTGGACAGTTATCAAATCTCGAAGAACTGCATCTCCGTGAATTATCAGTCAGCGAACTGCCTGAAAGTATGGCACTGCTGCACCAATTGCACACGCTTGACATGAGTTATACCAATCTGAATGAACTTCCCCGTTGGTTAGATGAGCTGCCAACATTACAAACGCTCAATATTAGTGGCTTAAATATAGGCGAGATACCTGCGTGGTTTGCGAGCCTTCAGCTCAAACAATTACTCTATGATCTAAAAGGTATTCCTAATGAGCATTTGATTGGCTCCATGAGCACGCTTCAAGAGCTTGATCTAATGTATGATCATCGTAATCCTACGACTTTGCCTGAATGGCTGAGGCAGATGCATCATTTGCGCCGACTCTGTTTTAGTGGCAACATCGTTGTACCGCTGTGGCTCATGGAATTGTCTCAACTGACCTATTTGGAAAGCTATAGCGATTTTCAAGAAATTGGCCACGTTTGGCACAACTGGCAATCACTTGAACACCTCAAGTGTTATGAGCTTGCCACAACGACCTTGCCACCAAACCTCAAAACCTTAGAAACAACCATCAGTGGCTCAGCAATTCCTGAATCAATTCGCCAATTGCATCAACTTGAAGAGCTATGGTTATCTGGTGAAGAGCTTAGCGAATTGCCTGGCTGGGTTTTAGAATTGCCGAAATTGCATAGCTTGGATATTGCCAATACGGGGATTGATCACATCTTACCGCCAGCCCAGCCTAATAGTAGCCTACGCAAACTTATGATGGATAGTCGAGATTGTAGTGGCAATCACAGCTTGGATGGGCTACGCAGCCTGTCTAGGTTGGAAGAATTACACCTGACTAATCATTCCATCGGCAAGCTACCAGCATGGCTGCACGAATTGCAGCATTTGCGCCAGCTTTCGATTGAAGGTTGCAACTTGACCGATCTTGACCTACGTTTGGGACAGCTGCACCAGCTTGAAACACTCCGTGCTAAAGGTAACTATATTCCAATCGCACGTTTAGACCAATTATTGTCACAGTTAAGCCAGCTAAAGCATCTATCACTCAACCTAACGGGTACTGACGAATTACCCAAGAGCATTTGCCAGCTGGATCAATTGTGTAGTTTATCGATTCACATGTGGCGAAATCATGAGTTACCTGAATGGATTAATCAATTAGAAAAGCTTGAAATCCTACAAATATCAGGATCAGAGCTTGATAATCCATTGGCCTTGGAATCATGGCTGGCGCTACCCAAACTTAAGCTTTTACGCCTAAATTTTTATCCTACCTATCCAATTGATCCTGAGTTGCTGCAACGCTTTATCCAACATGGCGTGAAAGTTGCTCTGCGCTAAATCGCATTCTCTCGTCGCCAACCCCCTCGCCCACAAAAACGAGGGACGAGTGGAACCGCGAAGAACGCGAAGAGCGCGAAGTTTTGATCCACAAAGAGCACGAAGAGCACGAAGGACAGTAATTGGAAGTAACAGCAGCACAACAACAATCCACAGCCCAAATATTAGGGGTGCAGGGGATGAAAACCCTGCGTCTCCCTCCTTGAGGCGTTTAAGGGCGGACAGGTTGGGGAATGGGTAGTAATTAAGTGTTAGGGGATAGCCGTCCCGAGCCGGCCACCCCGCG
>NZ_JBHUPY010000024.1:0-30571 GCF_042688385.1 Herpetosiphon sp. NSE202
ATTGCGGGCGATCTCTACATTGCCGGGGTGGGCTTGGCGCGCGGCTATCATGGCCGGGCAGACTTAACCGCCGACCGGTTTCTGCCCAATCCGTATGGCGTTGCGGGCAGTCGCCTGTATCATACGGGCGATGTGGCGCGCTACACCGCCACTGGCCAGATCGAGTACCTTGGCCGGAGCGATCACCAAGTCAAAATTCGCGGCTTCCGGATTGAGCTTGGCGAGATCGAAGCCCAGCTGAATCGGGTGGCGAATGTGCGCGAAAGCCTGGTGATTGACCAGCTCAATGCGCATGGCGAGAAACAATTGGTTGCCTACATTGTGCCCGAGCAGGCACCACTCAACCCAAGCCAGGTGCGTGCGGCGCTGCAAACGCACCTACCAGCGCATATGCTCCCCAGTTTATGGGTAGAACTCGCAGCCATGCCGTTATCGCCCAATGGCAAGGTTGATCGTCGCCAATTGCCAGCACCGCACCAGACCTTGCAGCGGAGCCAGGCCTTTGTTGCGCCATGCACACCGACTGAAGCAAGCTTGGCTGAGATTTGGACGAATGTCTTGGGGGTTGATCAGGTTGGCATTCACGATAATTTCTTCGAGCTTGGCGGCGATTCAATTTTGGCAATTCAGATGGTTGCCCGGGCAAATCAAGCGGGCATCTATCTCACGCCAAAATTAATTTTCCAACATCAAACAATTGCCGATTTGGCAGTAGTTGCGAGCGAACAAACAACAATTAACGCCGAACAAGGACTTGTGAGCGGCCCGATTGCCCTTACCCCAATTCAGCATTGGTTCTTTGCGCAAAACCAGCCAGAACCACATCACTGGAATTTAAGCATCCTGATTGAAGTTGCAGCAACGATCCGCCATGCGTGGTTGGAACAAGCGATTAATGCTGTGATTGCGCATCACGATGCGTTGCGGATTACCTTTATTGATCAGGGTCAGGGCATCGAACAAATCAACGCTGAGCAGCAGCATGTGCCATTGCAGCTGATTGATTTTGCCAATCTCGCGCCGCATGCACGGAGTGCAGCACTCGAAGAGCAGGCAAACCGCTTGCAAGCAAGCCTCGATCTCAGCAATGGCCCATTGTTCAAGCCAATTTACTTTGATTATGGGGCAGGGCAGGCTGGACGCTTACTGCTCATTGCGCATCACTTAGTCGTCGACGGCTTAGCGTGGCGAATCGTTTTGGAAGATATTCACCATGCCTACCAACAACTCAGCATGGGTCAGAGCATCAGCTTCCCAGCCAAAACAAGCTCGTTTAAGCAGTGGTCGGAGCAATTATACGACTATGCTCGCTCCAAAACGCTAGCGGCTGAAGCTGACTACTGGCTTAATCAGGTACCACCATGGCATCCTCGATTACCTGTGGATGATCAGGCTGGCGAGCAGCATAACACCGCTACAACCAACCAAACACTCAGTGTCGAACTCACAGCAAACGAAACCCAAGCCTTGTTGCAGGATGTTCCTTCCGTATATCAGACCCACATTAACGAGGTGTTGCTCACAGCGCTCGCCGTGTGTTTGACCGAATGGACTGATGAATCGGGAGTGCTGATTGCCCTTGAAGGCCATGGTCGCGAGGAGATCATCCCTGGCATTGATCTCTCGCGGACGGTTGGGTGGTTTACCAGTCTCTATCCGGTGTACCTTGCGCTTGAACCAAAAACAGACCTTGGCACAGCCTTGAAATCAATCAAAGAGCAAATTCGGCAAATTCCTGAACGAGGGATTGGCTATGGCGTTTTACGCTACCTGCATCCTGATCAACAGGTACGGCAACAGCTTGCCGAACTACCTCAAGCCGAAATTGGCTTTAACTATTTTGGCCAACTTGATCAAGCGCTTGAGGCTACGCCATGGTTTGCGCCCGCATATGAATCAGCTGGAGCCTTGCATAGCCCGCATACTAAGCGCCACTTGTTGATTGATATTAATGGCTTAATTATCGATCATCAATTGCGCTTGAATTGGACTTACAACACGCAGAGTTATCACCAAACAACCATCGAACAGCTGGCAGCGAGCTATCTTCAAGCCTTACGCGACGTGATTGCGCATTGTCAATCGGCTGAGGCTGGGGGCTATACGCCCAGTGATTTTCCTGACGCTGAAATAAGTCAAGACGATCTTGATGGTTTTTTTGCACGCTTTGCCTAGGAGTATTTGTGAAACACAAAAATATTGAGACAATCTATAAATTATCGCCGATGCAACATGGGATGCTGTTTCACACGATCCTTGAGCCAACGGCGGGCATTTATTGCCTCCAATTTAGTTGTATTCTCCAAGGTGATTTAAACCTTGCAGCCTTTAAACAAGCATGGCAATTGATGCTTGAACGCCATGCGGTGTTACGCACAGGTTTTTATTGGGAAAACCTCGAAAAGCCGATTCAAGCGGTGCATCATGTTGTTCCAATGCCATGGCATGAACGCGACTGGCGCACAATTCCCTTGGATGAGCAACCACAACAGCTTGAACAGTTGCTGCAAGCGGATCGGCAACAGGGATTTGAATTAACTCAGCCACCCTTAACTCGTTGGTATTTGATTCAACGCGATGCCGATTCGTTTTATTTTGTTTGGTCAATTCATCAAATGGTGATGGATGGTTGGTGCCGCGGGTTGATTCTCGATGAGTTTATGCTTGCCTATCAAGCTTTTTGCCAAGGCCAAACCCCAATTCTCCCACGTCGGCGGCCATATGGTGACTATCTGGCATGGTTGCGCAAACAGGATCTCGCCGCTGCCGAAGCATTTTGGCAGCAACAGCTGCATGGTTTTAACGCCCCAACCCCGTTGCTTCAAGCAAGCGGGGTTGGCAGCAGCGATGCTCAAGCCACTACTTATGCTGAACACTATCTCGAGTTAGAACCACACACGCTGCTCCAACTCCAACAGCTTGCACGCCAGCATCGCCTAACCCTGAATACGCTCGTGCAAGGGGCTTGGGCTATTTTGCTCAGCCGCTACACTCGTGAGGATGATGTGGTATTTGGCACAACCGTTTCTGGTCGGCCCAGCGCCCTTGCTGGCAGCGACACGATGGTTGGCCTGTTTATCAATACCCTGCCCGTGCGCGTAACGCTTGATCCGCAGCAATCATTGATTCAATGGCTCAATGATTTGCAACAACAACAGGTGAACCTGCGCGAATACGAATATTCGCCATTGCTCGATATTCAGCGCTGGAGTGAGATTCCACGGGGGATGGCATTATTCGAGAGTCTGATTGTTTTCGAAAATTACCCGATGCAAGAGAGCATGGGGACTGAACGCAACCAGCTCTCAATTCAAGCAGTGACATCGATTGAACGCACCAACTATCCATTAACGCTATTGGTCGTGCCTGGCCAAACCTTAAGCATTACAGCAATCTATGCAGTTCCGCACTTCGATCAAGCCAGCATCCAACGCATGCTCGGTCATTTACAACAACTGCTGACTGCAATGGTAGAGCAACCTGAGCAACCACTGGCGACCATCGCGTTGCTGAGCCAGCATGAACGACACCAACTGCTAACGACAGCGCCGAACACAGACCGCGAGTATGATCTCAATCAACCATTCTTTCGGCTGTTTGAAGCTCAAGCCAATCACCATCCAGAGCGGATTGCCGTTCGCGATCAAACAACCAGTCTAAGCTATCAAGCCCTTGATCACCAAGCCAATCAAGTAGCCAATTACCTGATTCAGCGTGGGGTTACGCCGCATACCCTGATTGGAATTATGCTTGAGCGTTCCGTGAACATGGTCGTGACGCTGTTAGGGATATTAAAAGCTGGGGCAGCCTATGTGCCACTTGACCCCCATTACCCGAGCGAACGACTCATCTATATGCTTGAGGATGCTGGCTTAAAAACAGTCGTTACGACAGCCCAATTCGCTCAACAGTTAAATACAAGCCTTGAATGGCTGAAACTTGATCAGGATTGGGCTGCAATTGCGCAACAACCGACAACGGCCCCATCCATCCAGCTTGATGCGCACAGCCTTGCCTACACTATCTATACCTCTGGATCAACGGGGAAACCGAAGGGCGTGCAAATTGAACATGGTGCATTAACTAATTTTCTCTTGTCGATGCAAGAGCGCCCTGGCATCCATGCCAGTGACTGCCTCTTATCGGTCACAACCTTGGCCTTCGATATTGCTGGCTTGGAATTGTATTTACCATTGATCAGCGGCGCAGAATTAGTCGTCGTTAGTCAAGCTACTGCCGCCGATCCACAGCAACTCCGTGATGTGCTTGAAACCCAGCCAATTACGCTTATGCAAGCAACACCAGCAACATGGCAGATGTTGATTCAGGCTGGTTGGCAGGGTAACGCGACCTTAAAGCTATTGTGTGGCGGCGAAGCGCTTACCCCTGAGCTTGCCCAGGCGTTACAACCTCGCTGTGCTAGCCTTTGGAATATGTATGGGCCAACCGAAACCACAATTTGGTCAACCGTTTGGAATGTTAGCGCTGGGCCAATTCGCTTGGGTGAACCGATCGCAAATACCCAAATCTATATCCTTGATCAACAACTCCAACCAGTGCCACCAGGAATCGCTGGTGAATTACATATTGCTGGGGCAGGGTTGGCGCGTGGCTATTTGCAACGGCCTGAATTAACTGCCGAAAAATTCATCACCTATCAACTTCAGCCCAACCAGAGCATTCGGCTCTATAAAACTGGTGATCTCGCGCGATTTGATCACAACGGTCAACTTGAACATCTTGGCCGAATCGATCAGCAAGTTAAAATGCGGGGCTTCCGGATTGAGTTAGGCGAAATTGAGTCGTTGCTGCGCCACCACCCAGCAATCAGCGAAGTAGCCGTTGTGCTGGATGCTGCCAATCCCAACGATCAGCGTTTAGTGGCCTATTTCAGTAGCAATGCGGCTGTCAGCAGTGCTGAACTGCGTGAATTATTGACCAAACAGCTCCCACGCTATATGGTGCCATCGCTCTTCATCAACCTCGCGGCGCTACCGCGCACACCCAATGGCAAACTTGATCGCCGCGCCTTACCCGCGCCTGATCAGCATGAGCTTGGCGTTCAAACGGGCTACGTTGCGCCACGGACAGCGCTTGAACAGCAACTCGCCACGATTTGGGCCGACGTGCTGAACCGAGAGACAGTCGGGATCGAGCATAATTTCTTTGAACTGGGCGGTCATTCGTTTAATGCCTTACAAATTCTGTCGCGGATTCAAACAAGCTTTCAGATCCAGGTACCATTACGTCGATTTCTGAGTAACCCAAGCATCGCCCAACTTGCCAACGTGATTGCGATTATTCAACAGACTGGTTCGGATGCGGCGCTTGATACGCTTGATCAGCTTGATTTAGCCCAAGAGGCGCAACTTGAGCCGACGTTGAGCACGGTCGGGGTAACGCCATACCACGAAGCCTTGCCGCAGGCAATTTTGCTCACCGGAGCAACCGGGTTTTTAGGGCCATTCCTGCTCGCAGAATTACTTAAACAGACGAATGCTCAGATCTATTGTTTGGTACGCGCAGCTGATCAAACCCAAGGCTATGCCAAAATTCGCCAGCAACTTGAGCACTATCAACGCTGGGAATCGGCATTCGCATCGCGCATCAATGTTGTCCTTGGCGATCTTGCGCAACCGCAATTAGGGATTGCAGCGCAAGAATGGCAATGGCTTGCAGAAACGATTGACAGTATCTATCACAATGGAGCGTTGGTTAATTTTGCCTACCCGTATGCCGCGCTCAAACCAAGTAATGTCCAAGCAACGCAAGAAATTGTACGCTTGGCCAGCCAAACAAAAATCAAAGCGATCCATTTTAGCTCAACAACTAGCGTTTTTGCCGCAGCAACGCACCCTGACACGGTACGCTATGAAGCGGAACTACCACAAACACCAACCGGATTGAACGGTGGCTATGGTCAAAGTAAGTGGGTGGCTGAGCACTTGTTGCTGCAAGCTCGCGAACGGGGCATTCCCGTCAATAGCTATCGATCAGGCCGAATCGGCTGGGATACACAAACAGGTTTATGGAACAGCAATGACTCGCTTTATCGCTTGATTCAAGGTTGTTTACAACTTGGCAGTGCGCCTCAAGTTGAGCGCTTGGTTGAGATTACGCCAGTTGATTATGTAGCTCAAGCAATGGTCGCGCTCTCGCTCCAGCCAATTGGGCAAGGCCAAGCCTACCACGTTCTTAATCCAAATCGCATCCAATGGAATCAATTGATTCGTTGGATGCAAGAACTAGGCTATCCCATTGACCATGTTGACCACGATCAATGGTTAGCCCAATTACAAGCGCTGGTTCAAGCACAACCCAACCATGCACTGCAACCGCTGTTAGCCTTAGCGCCAGCCGAGGCAGCCGAGGACAACAGCTATGATCAAATGTATGATCAAACCACGAGCCAAGCAGGCTTAGCGCAAACAACAATTCAGCAAGCGATTGTTGATCAAGCGCTCCTTCAGCGGTTCCTTGGGCAGCTGAGCGACCAAGATTCAACAGTTCCCCCAGCGTTGATTAACCAATTTCAACGCACGGTTTAACCTATTGAGGAGTGTGTAATGCAACCAGTCCAAGGCGGACACCAAGGCAGCATGAAAATGTTCAGCATTATCTGGTTCGGTCAACTGCTATCGTTGATCGGTTCAGGGCTCACCAGTTTTGCACTTGGAATTTGGATTTACAAACAAAACGATTCGGTTACCCAGTTAACGCTGATTTCACTGTTTACGACCATCCCTGGCCTCGTAACTGGGCCATTAATTGGGGCGTTGGTTGATCGCTGGGATCGTCGGATCGTGATGATTCTCAGTGATTTAGTCTCAGCACTAAGCATTCTTACCATGGCACTGCTGTATTTCAGCAATCTGCTCGCCTTTTGGCATATTTGTTTTGGTGTGGCAATTAATTCGATTACGGGAGCATTCTTCTGGCCAGCCTATCATGCTAGTACGGCGCTTTTAGTCCCAACCAAACAGCTTGGGCGGGCTGGCGGGATGAACGAAATTGCCTATGCTGCAACCCAATTGATTGCCCCGATTCTTGGTGCAGCATTGCTGAATGGGATCGGCCTTTCAGCGATTTTCATGATTGATGGCATTTCGTTTCTCTTAGCACTGAGCACGTTGTTGTTTGTCCGCATACCAACACTAACAAGTGCAGAAGCAGCCAAACCAAAAGCTTCATTGTGGCGCGAAGCATTGTATGGCTGGACCTATATTCGCGCCCGTAATGGGCTGCTCGCGCTGCTGATCTTTGCCGTGGTTACGCGGTTTGTGATGGGAAGCGTCAATATTTTGGCCACACCCTTGGTCTTAGCCTTTAGTAACGAGCAAACGCTTGGGACAATTATGTCCATTGGCGGCGTTGGGGCGGTGATTGGCAGCATTGCCATGACCAGTTGGGGCGGGCCAAAACGACGGATTTATGGAGTCTTAGGTGGTGAATTAATCGGGGGAATCTGTATTTTGATTGCTGGATTAAAGCCATCTATTCCATTGTTTGGGATTGCGATCTTTATCTATCTGCTACGCTGGCCAATTGGCTTAATCTCGAATCAAGCGATTTGGTTGAGCAAGATCGCGCCTGAAGTGCAAGGACGGGTCTTATCGATTCGCCAATTGATCGGCTTTTCGGCCTTACCCCTATCGTATGTGGTTTCAGGGCCATTGGTTGATAACGTTTTAGAGCCGTTGTTTGCACCTGGTGGCGGCCTTGCGAATAGCGTTGGTCAGCTTATTGGCATCGGCCCAGGTCGTGGCATTGCCTTTCTCTTTGTCTTGATGGGAACGTTGGTTATTGTTGCCAGTATTGTTGGATTTATGAACCCTCGGCTGCGCATGGTTGAGCAAGAATTACCAGATGTACGCGCCAGCAGCATGGCCCAACCAGAAGTGCGAACCCATGAGCATGAACCAGTCATTGAAACATCAGCGATTTAAGTGTTAGTGATAAGGATTGACCATGACCTTCCAAGCTATCATCAAAGGAACATTTATGGCGCTCACAGGCGTTGGTGGATTAACCCTTGGCTCGCTCGGGCTGCTGCAAGGCTGGCATGCAATGCAAGCCAACCGCTTATGGCGCTCGATGAAAACGCAGCCGTCCACCAAGCACTTTGAGCCAGCAATGGTGGAAGACTTGCCAGCCCCAGCCCAACGCTATTTGCTCCATGCGATTCAGCCGAATGCCCGCCTTGCCAGCAGTGTCGAGGTAACCATGCATGGAGCCTATACACATAGTGCCGATATTAAGGCCCCGAAATACCCGTTTCGGGGAAAACGAATCATTCGTGCCGGCAAAGGCTTTGTTTTTAAGGTTGTTGTCCCTGGATCAGGGCTTCAGCGGCTTCATGAAACCGGGTTGGCCTACTATGCCAACCAGAAAGGCTATGAGCGTGCCAAATATCTTAATTTGATTCCGATCTATTTTCGGTTGAGTGATCCCGTCGATATTACGCGCACCTTCTTGGAGCGCTATATCACGGATCTAGTGCTCTTGCCGAGTGCGCTATTACCCCAACCTGGGGTGGAATGGCAGGCCATTGATGATCAGCATGCCAAGGTCAAGATCACGCAAGATGGCCAAGCGATGAGCTTAACCCTCACAATTGGCCCAGCTGGCGAATTACAGGAAGTATGCTTCGACTATTGGAGTGCCAAGGGTGGAGCGAAAACCTATCAAGCAATTCCCTGTGGCATGCAAATTCACCAAGAGCAGCGCTTTGGCGACTATACCATCCCAAGCAGTTTCAATTTTATCTGGTGGTACAATCTGCCTGATCGCGAACCCGGGACAATCTTTGAATTTGAGCTTGACAGTGCTCGCTTTCGTTAATGAGGATCTATGTTTAAGTATGATCTTGATCCAACCAGCGAACTCCGCATTTTAGAACGTCGCCATGCACCAGCATTTCTTGAATTGGTGAGTACCAATCGTCAGTATTTTGGTGAATGGCTTGGCTGGGCGAATACCATGACGACGGTTGCCGACGCAGAAGCATTTATCGCCGCTGGACTCACCCGCTTCGCGGAGGATGGATTGCCGCGCGTCGGAATTTGGCACAATCAGCAGCTGGTTGGGGGTATGCTGTTTTTTCCGCTTGATCGCCGCCTTATGAGTACCGAAATCGGCTACTGGCTCGCTGAATCAGCGGGTGGCCAAGGCTTGATGGTGCGCGCAACCAGAGCATTGCTGGAGTTTGTTTTTGATCAGTTAGGGCTTAACCGGATCGGATTAAATGCGGTGGTCGAAAACAAACGTTCGCGGGTGGTCGCAGACCGGCTTGGGTTCACCCTCGAAGGCGTACGCCGCCAAACCTGGACTGATGGCAAACGTTTCGCAGATATGGCCTGTTATTCGTTATTAGCAAGCGAATGGCGCAGCCAACACCACGAAATTAATGCCTGATGACACCGTTAATGGGTTGCCTTTAAAACCTGTCGAGGATGACTCAGCGGTTGTACTTGCAAGCCCATAATCAGATACCGTAGAATGCACCCGATTGCATGACATTGCTCTCTCATCATCCCTAACCGCCCAAGCGGCTGTAATCGAAAAAACAGAAGAATGACAATTTAATGTAGTTGGAGGATTACCGACCATGGGCTGGAATGACGAAGAAGATACAACGATCTACAAGGTTGTGGTTAACCACGAAGAACAATATTCAATTTGGCCTGCTGATCGTGAAAATCCACTCGGCTGGAACGATGTTGGAAAAAGTGGGCCAAAAGCCGAATGTTTGGAGTATATCAAAGAAGTTTGGACTGATATGCGTCCATTGAGTTTACGCAAACTCATGGAAGAACAAGGTCACTAGGACAATCCAATCAAATGCGACTATCATTCTTTGATAGTCGCATTTGATTTTACAATGCCTGCTCAGGCATGTGATCAAAATGAGCGTGACCGACTAAATAAGTTTCCAACAACCCCGCATAACGGAACGGTATCCAATCCCATGAAACAGTGCTATACGCTCCCCCACGTGATGCCCACAACAGCTCATTGCGCGAATAATCCTTCTAATCGTCCGTTTTCATCTGTTTCATCGTGCTTGAGATATTCCGCTGCCGGATACCAACCACGCCGTCGCCCACCAGTAGTCATAGATCGGGCGAACGTCGACCGCTGTGAAGCCAGCCGCGCGTACCTGTTCCGCCCATGCCGCGATCGGCTGCTCATAGGTCGTGCGGGCCGCCGTCTGGTCGAAGTATCCAAGGAGAACGGGCATCAGAAAGCCCTGGGCAACCAGGCCACCGTCGTCGGTGTACTCAGCCAGTCCGCGCTGGTAGCGGCCCAAAATATCGCGCACCCGCGCTGGGTCGTACATGGCAGCGAATTCCGGCACGTCGAACTCGACGATCACCAGGCGCTGGCCCAAGTCACGGAGCCGATGCAGCAGCTCCGGTCGTTCCTCGGGCGGGATCGAGTGCAAGCTATAGGTGGCCTGAATGATTGTCCAGCCGCCGCTCTCCTGGCGTGCAAACTCCTGTGCGGTGCCAGCGAAGGCCTCACTGGATCGTCCACTGGCATCCAAGCGTGCGCGGAGTTCGGTCAGCAGCGCCGCCGATGGCTCAACCACTCCCAAGCGGTTGATAGTAGGGGTCAGCGCTGGGAGCAGCGCGTGGCCATTGCCGGTGCCAATATCCACCACATCCAGCTGCTCGTACTCGTCATAGGCAGCGCGCAAGGCAGCGCTCGTCGCCACGTACAGCGGAACGTTGCCACCACCGCCGATGAAGGCCGCGAAGGCATCGCCGCTGACGTAAACATTGTGCTTGCCCTGGCTAGCGACCCGATCCAGATAGGTAGCCGCCTCGGTAAACACCCGATCATCCGGAGCACTCATCGCTGCCTGCCTCGCCAACTCGGCAGCACGGGCGAGGTCTTGGTGACCGAACGCCAGCAGCGCGGCATAGAACTGATCCAGCGGCTCAACACCGATTGGTTGATCGGCACGGTAACCATGCTCCCGATATTCGTCCCAAAGCTGCTCAAGACTCATTGATGCATCCTCTAAACCATCCAATAAACCAGTCGCTCGTTGCTGCTGGGTCCAAGCGTGAGGCCACCACCAACCAAGAAAACGCAGCGCTGCATCCATTAAAAATCTCTATCGATCGAAACAAGTGTGAGCTGCTATTGGAGGGCACTCGCGGCAATCCAGAGATTGTTTTCCGAACACTATTTTAGCACGACTCTGGTCGCGTCAGCTCCGCCAGAGTGTCGATTTTTCACGCGGAGCGCAAGCCTAATCATAATGCTGCCCAGCACAACGATGAATGTAGTTGTCTGCTATAATTCTCCCACTAAAATCAGCTTTGAGCGAAAGCCAGCTCCACATGTTGTCTGACGCTGTAGTTAGCGGGAGCATTATGGATATTTTTCAGCTTCGCGATCGGGTGATTGATCAGTATAGTCAATATACCCAAGGCTTCCTCACAATTCTTGATCCGGCGATTCAACAGTTTGTCAGCAACAAACTCCAGAGTGGTTCGCTGTGGCCGGATTCGCTGATTCAACTTTCACCAGCCTACGAACAAGGTGGCTCGGTTGAGCAATTGGTGACGGCGCAGAAACTGCATCCGTTATGTAGACTCATCTTTCAAAAATATAACGCGCAAAAACAATTACGTTCACTGCAACTGTATAGCCATCAAATTACCGCACTCGGCTTGGCACAGGAAAAGAAGCATTATATCGTGACAACTGGCACAGGCTCGGGCAAAAGCCTAACCTATATCCTGCCAATTTTTGACCATGTTCTCAAGCATCAGCCGGAAGCTGGCAAGGTACGGGCAATTATCGTCTACCCTATGAATGCATTGATCAACTCGCAAATGGAGGCCATCAAAGCATTTCTGGCCAATCTTGGCGATGGCGCGTGCCCGCTGCGCGTGGAGAGCTATACTGGCCAAAATAAGGAAGAGGAAAAGCAGGCGATTCAGGCGAACCCACCCCATATTCTGTTAACCAATTATGTTATGCTTGAGCTGATGCTCACCCGCCCCGAGGAAGCGCCATTTGTCGATAAGCACACAGCCGATCTGCAATTTCTGGTGCTCGACGAACTCCATACCTACCGTGGCCGTCAGGGTGGCGATGTGGCCTTGCTTGTTCGGCGCTTGCGCGAACGGAGCGGCAACCCCAACTTAATCTGTATTGGCACGAGTGCCACAATGGCCAGCAGCACTATCGCTGCTGATCGCAAGCAGGCAGTTGCAACGATTGCCAGCAGCGTATTTGGGGTCACGATTCCAACCAGCCAAATTATCGAAGAACAGCTGATTAAATCGGTCAGTTACTTTGGCTCGCCGCCAGCGCACGAAATTCGCCCGCTGCTGCTGCAACCAATTCCCACAACCATGGATTGGAATTCATTCAAAAATAATCCTTTCGCTGCTTGGATCGAACAGACGTTTGGGGTTATTGTTGATAGCACCAAGCCATTGCGCCGCGCCGAACCAAAAACCTTGGCTCAAGGTGCGCAAGCCTTGGCGGAGCTAACTGGCGTTGAATATGCCATTTGTCTGCAACAATTGCAAGCGATGTTGCAGCTTGGGAGCACCATCACCGACCCCCAAAATGCGCGCCCAGCCTTTACCTTTAAACTGCATCAATTCATCTCGCAAGGCGGTACGGTGTACGCCACCTTGGAACATCCCCCAGAGCGCAAACTCACGCTCGAAGGTCAGCACTCAATTGGCGATAGCCAAAATCCCCGCATCCTATTTCCGCTGGTTTTTTGTCGCCATTGTGGTCAGCATTATTATCAATGTTCGTATGATGACTATGGGCAAATACTGCTGCCCCGCCAGCCATTCTCACAGGGCGATGAGAGTAGTACCAGTACCCCAGGCTATGCCTTGCTTGGCGAAGATGCTTGGAGCGAGGATGCAATCGATCTATTACCGGATAGCTGGTTCAACCCCGCGAAACATGGGCGTGGCAGCGTCAAAAAAGACTTTAAGCAGTTTATTCCAAAACGACTCTCAGTGTACACCGATGGAGCGGTTGCGGCGCAAACTGCGCCCAACGCAACCGCTGCGTGGTTTGTACCCAGCCCGTTTATGAGCTGTCTTAATTGTGGAGTTGTCTATACCAAACGCGAGAAAAACGATTTTAGCAAGCTGGCACGCTTGAGCAGCGAAGGTCGCTCTACCGCCACAACGGTGCTTTCCTTGGCAACCGTTGGCGAACTACGCACAGCATTGCCCGACGAACCCTCGGCCCAAAAGATTTTGAGTTTTACCGATAATCGCCAAGATGCCTCGTTGCAAGCTGGCCATTTTAACGACTTTGTGAGCGTGGCTCGACTACGGGCCGCAATTTATGCTGCACTCAGCCAGCAACCAGCGGGCAGCGCGCTCGACTATACCACAATCGCTCAAGCGGTCTTTGCGCAGCTTAATCTTCCGCAAGCAGCCTATGCGCAAGATCCAACAACCTTGCCCAACCGCCTCGCCAAGATTGACGATGCCATGATTCGGTTAATCGAGTATCGTATTTACGAGGATTTACGCCGAGGCTGGCGGATTACGCAGCCAAATTTGGAGCAAGCAGGGTTGCTGCGCATTGATTACGATGGGGTTGCCGAGCTAGCCAATCAAGCAGCATTATGGCAAAATCATGAACTGCTTGCAGCAACAACCCCTGCCGATCGCGAACGGGTTATGCGCATTATGCTGGATTATATGCGCAGTGACTTGGCAATCAATGCGCCTTGTTTGGATGAACAAGAGCAGAAACGCATGCGCACCAGTATCGCGGCGCTGCTCACCGCCAATTGGCAACTCGAAGAACGCGAACTGGCTCTCGCAGGACGATTTATCGTGCCAGCTCCCGATGGCAGCAGCCCAGGTAATGGCAAGAGCTTGAGTGCTGGCTCGGCCCTAGGCCGATTTTTACGGGCTGAGCAAACGTGGCCCGCACTGCATAAAACCCTGACTGAGAAGGAATATTGGCCGCTGATTACCACCTTGGTTGATGCCTTGGTTGGCAATATTTTAACTGATAGTGGCGATGGTCAGCATCGAGTGCTGCAAATTAGCCGTGATGCGCTACTGTGGAAAGTCGGCGATGGCAACCCGCCGCCGCGTGATCCAGTTCGATCGCGTACGCTGAAAGGCATCATACCCGCACCACACCACGCCAACCCATTCTTTCGGGATCTCTATCAACGCATGGCCTTAAATTTTCAAGGGCTGGAAGGCCGCGAGCATACCGGCCAAGTGCCACAAGCCAAACGTCAAGCGCGTGAGCAGGACTTTGGCAAGGGTACATTACCAGTGCTTTTTTGCTCGCCGACAATGGAACTTGGGATCGATATTGGCGATTTGAATGTGGTACATATGCGTAATGTGCCGCCCACACCTGCCAATTATGCGCAACGCTCTGGGCGGGCTGGGCGTTCAGGCCAACCAGCGCTGATCGAAACCTATTGTTCGGTTGGCAGCGGCCATGATCAATATTTCTTTGATCGGCAATCGGCAATGGTGGCAGGCGTGGTTGCGCCACCGCAGATCGATTTAGCCAACGAGGATTTGTTGCGGGCGCATATTCACGCAGTTTGGTTGAGCAAAACAGGCTTGGGCATGCGCCACTCAATGCTCGATTTGATCGATACAAGCCAGGCTGATTATCCACTCTGGCCGGAGGTTCAGGCGCATATTCAGCTTTCGCCCGCCCAACACGCACAATGTGTTGTGGCATGTCAGCAAATTATCAACGAGTGTCAGCTTGATCTGGCGACTGTGCCGGGCTTTGGCGCTGATTATGTCGAGCGCACGCTGGCCGATGCCGCCGCCCATTTCAATGCGGCCTGTGAACGCTGGCGCGAGCTATACCGTGCCGCCGACGAACAAGTGCGCGAGGCCCGACTGAGCATGGATCTGAGCCATCAGCGCTCAGGGCGCGGGCGCGAGGCCGACCAAGCGCGCCGTCGCCACGATGAAGCGCTGCGCCAGAAGGATATTCTCTGCAATCAGTCACGCAGCGAATCGGGCAGCGATGCAGATTTCTATCCCTATCGCTATTTTGCAAGCGAAGGGTTCTTGCCGGGCTATAATTTTCCACGGCTGCCAGTGCGGGCATTTTTGCGCGATCAAGCTGGTGAGGGCGAATATTTGGCTCGGCCACGCTTTTTGGCGCTCAGCGAGTTTGGCCCACGCAACGTCATTTATCACGAGGGCAAACAGTATCGCATTATTCGCTCGGCGCTGCCAGCAGCCAACGCCCAACAGCGCTTTATTCAAGCCAAAGTTTGCCTTGTGTGTGGCTATTTCCACAACGATCCAACAACCCAGCACGATCGTTGTGGCAACTGTGATGCGCGCTTCGATGACGAAACCAGCGAGACGCTTCAGGATCTCTTGCCAATGACAACGGTCACGGCGCAAGCGATTCAACGTATTACCAGTCAAGAAGAGGAACGAGTGCGCTTCGGATTTGAGATCTCGGCCCACTATCAGTTTTCGCCGAATCATAGCGGGCTGCGGCGGGTGGATGCGCAGACAAGCGATGCTACAGCGATCGAACTGAATTATGGCCATGCAGCAACGATGTGGCGGATCAATCACGGCTGGCGACGTTCGCGGAGTAAGGGCTTCAATATTGATTTACGCTCAGGCTTGTGGGCCAAAAATCCAGAAGAGGATAGTCCAAGCGCCGATGATTCCAACGAGATTAAGCGCAATGTGCGGCTTGTTGTCAACGATACGCGCAACATCTTATTGGTGCAGCCAGCTGCTGAGGTTGCCGATAATTCTGAATTGCTGTTCAGCCTCCAAGCTGCGCTGGTGCGGGGGATTCTGGCAATTTTTCAGCTTGAGGAGCAGGAATTAGGCGCGCAAGTGCTGGGCTATAAAGCGAATCGACGGATGTTGCTGTGGGAAGCGTCAGAAGGTGGTGCTGGGGTATTACGCCATCTGGTCGATGATCCACAGGCTTTGGCGCGAATTGCGCGGGCTGCGCTCGAAATTTGCCACTTTGATCCTGAGACTGGCGAGAATCAGGCCGAGCGGGCTGGCGAATGCGTTCGTGGCTGTTATCACTGCTTGCTTTCCTATGCCAATCAGCCAGAACATGCCTATCTCAACCGCTATGCAGTGCGGGATCTGTTACTGCAACTAAGCCATGATCACGTTACAAAAACGAGTCATTCAAGCGAAACAGAGTTCGATGCACTGCTGGCCCAAACTGAATCGGCATTTGTGCGCGAAGTGCTGACATTGCTGCATAGCACTGGACGCAATCTACCTGATGAAGTTGAACCGGAGAAGTTTGGGCTTCGCCCGCATTTGTTCTATGCGGCACGGCCAGGCAGCCCGACAACCTGTGTGCTATGCGCCGAAGTTGGTGAATCGCTGGATGAACTGCGGTTTAACTTAGAAGAAGCTGGATTAAAGGTGATCATCGTGCAGCAGGGCCAGCCATTGGAGCCACAAATTGCAGGCCGCAAGCCTTTTGAGGATTGAGGGTTAAGATCCCCTCACCCCCTAGCCCCCTCTCCCACGTGGCGGGCGAGGGGGAACAACCGAGAATCAGGATTGGGTGAATTCCCTCACCCCCTAGCCCCCTCTCCCACGTGGCGGGCGAGGGGGAACAAACCGAGAATCAGGATCAACAAAACCCAGAATCATGATGCATTGGAAAAACCAAGGCTCCCCTCGCCCGCGTTCAGTGGGAGAGGGGCGGGGGGTGAGGGAACTTTGCAAATCGAGCAGGCTTTTGTAGTAGATGAGGTGATTGGATGGCACAGTTTGGGGTTGGCTCGATTGTTCGCTGTCGGAATCGCGAGTGGGTGGTTCAGCCATCAGCTCATGCGGATATTCTGATGCTGCGGCCACTGGGTGGAATTGACGGCGAAAGCTGTGGCATTTATCTGCCAATTGAGGGCGATAGTGTCAGCCAAGCCCAATTTCCAGCGCCTGATCCAAGCGCAGCTGGCGATTTTGTGGCGGGGCAGTTGTTGCGCAATGCGGCACGGCTGAGTTTGCGCAATGGCGCTGGGCCGTTTCGCTCACTTGGGCGCTTAGCTGCTCGCCCACGGCCCTACCAGCTGGTGCCGCTACTGATGGCGCTGCGGCTCGACCCGGTACGCCTGCTGATCGCCGATGATGTTGGGGTCGGCAAGACGGTTGAGGCCGCGCTGATTGTGCGCGAATTGCTCGATCGCGGTGAGATTCAGCGCTTTACGGTGCTCTGCCCGCCGCATCTGTGCGATCAATGGCGGCGTGAGTTGGAGCAAAAGTTTGGCATCGAGGCAGTCGTGGTACGCTCTAGTACGGCGGCAGCGCTTGAACGCAGCTTGCCCAACAGCGATGAAAGTATTTTTAAATATTATCCGTTTACAATTGCCAGTATTGATTATGTCAAACATGATCGTCATCGAGCTAATTTTCTGCGGGCCTGCCCCGAACTGGTGATTGTCGATGAGGTGCATACTGCGGCTCGCCCAGGCGGACGGGGATCGGGCCAGCAACAACGCTATGAGCTGATTCACGAAATTGCGAGCGAGGCCAAGCGCCATTTGCTCTTGCTTTCGGCCACGCCCCACAGCGGGATTGAGGATGCGTTTGTTTCGCTGCTTGGCTTGTTGCGGCCCGAATTTGAGCATTTCTCAATGACCAGCCTCACGGAAAAACAACGTGATCTGCTGGCGCAACACTTTGTGCAACGTCGCCGCCGCGATGTTGAGCGCTGGATGAACGAAGATACGCCCTTTCCCCGCCGCGAAAATATGGTGCGCGATGGCAAAGTCGAGCGCGATGTTACCTATCGGCTGGCGCAATCGTCGGGCTATCGTTCGTTGTTTAACGATGTGTTTGAGTTTGCGCGCGAATTGGTGCACGAGACGCTGCGCGATGCCAACGCCCCACGGGTTGCGGCCCGAGTTCGGGTTCGTTATTGGGCGGCGCTGGCACTGTTGCGTTGTGTTATGAGTAGCCCAGCAGCAGCAGAAAAAGCCTTATCAACCCGCGCTCGTAACAATGCTGGCCCCGAAAACAGCGATTTGACATTGACATTTGACGATGATTTCTTTCGTAGCTCGATTCACGATCGCAGCACACCAGCCGCCGATGACGATGTTGAGCCAACCCATGTCATCGAGGAAGGCAGTACCGCTAGCGAGGCTGAGCGGCTGCAAAAATTTGCCGAGAAAGCTCGCCAGCTGCGCGGAGCCAATGATCCTAAGTTGCAAAGCATCGTGCCGGTGGTAGCGCGACTGCTCAAGGATAACTTTCAGCCAATTATTTATTGCCGCTATATTGCAACTGCCCGCTATGTGGCCGAGGAGCTAAGCCGCGCACTCAAGCCAGGCAACGATACCCGCATCTTGGCAGTAACTGGCGATCATAGCGAGGAAGAACGCGAAACGCTGATTGCCGAGCTAAGCGCCAGCCCACACCGGATCTTGGTTGCGACCGACTGTCTCAGCGAAGGTATCAACTTGCAAGAAGCCTTTAACGCGGTAATTCACTATGATTTGCCGTGGAATCCCAACCGCTTGGAGCAACGCGAGGGTCGGGTTGATCGTTATGGTCAGCCAAAGGATGTGGTGCGCATGGCGTTGGTGCGCGGCGAGGATAATCCAATCGATGAGGCGGTGATGAAGGTGCTCTTGCGCAAAGCAGTAACGATCCATCGAACCCTCGGTATTAGCGTACCGCTGCCAGTTGATAATGAAACCGTGGTCGATGCGCTGATCGCAAGTTTGTTCAAGCCGCCAGCAACTCAATTGACCATGTTCGAAGCGATTGATCCAGCAACTTTTGCCGCTGCCGAAAAAACCTTGGATGCGGTTGAGCTTGAGTGGGAGCGCGCTGAGAAAGATGAGTACGAAAGTCGCACCCGCTTTGCGCAACGCCGCATCCAGCCCAATGAGGTTGCCCGCGAATTAGAGGAAAGCGATGCGGTGCTGGGCGATGCCGACACCGTGCGATCATTCGTGCGCTCAATCGCCGAGCGGGTTGGTGCGCCGCTGACTGCGCTTGGCAGCCATGCGCCCGATCAATGGCGCGTGCCAGTGCTGCAATTGCCGTTGCCAGTGCGCGAACGGGTTGAGCCGTTACTGCGCAAACAGAGCAGCGAACTACTAGTGACCTTTACGGGTGTACCAGCAGAGGGCGTGGCCCTCGTAGGTCGCCAGCATCCGCTGGCGGTGGCGCTCGCCGATTATGCGCTGGAAACCGCATTAACTCCTGAGGATGGATTGCCGACTCCTGCTGCACGCTGCGGAGTGCTACGCACTCATTCAGTCAACAAACGTACATTCTTGCTTTTGCTGCGGGTGCGCATGCTGATTACGGCGAAACGGGACGAACCGCTGTTGGCCGAAGAGTTGGTTGTGGCTGGGTTTGTCCGCGAGCCAAGCGGTGTGCGTTGGTTGGAGCAATCAGCGGCGCTTGATCTGCTGACGAACGCTCAGCCCGATGCAAATATCAGCATCAGTGACCGTGATCTTCAGCTCGATGCAGCCTTGACCCTTTTGCCAACGCTTGCGCTTGATTTGCAGGAGCTTGCAAAGGCACGCGCCGAGCGTTTGGCCGAGGCCCACTCGCGGGTGCGTTCGGCAACGCGGGTTGCAGGCAAGGCCAAGGTCGAGCCACATTTGCCGCCTGATGTGCTGGGGTTGTATGTGTTGGTGCCGGTGCAGTAAGCGGTGGTGGGCGATGCCCTCACCCCCCAGCCCCCGCTCCCGCCCAGCGGGCGAGGGGGAGCGAACCAAAAACCATGATTTGGGTGGGCGATGCCCTCACCCCCCAGCCCCCTCTCCCGCCCAGCGGGCGAGGGGGAGCCGACCATAAACCATGATTGGGTGAGCGATCCCCTCACCCCCAGCCCCCTCTCCCGCCCAGCGGGCGAGGGGGAGTCCCAAAACCATGATAGATCGAAAAACCAAGGCTCCCCTCGCCCGCGTCCAGTGGGAGAGGGGCTGGGGGTGAGGGAACCATTACCCACCCAGATCTCTATTCTAAAAAGCTTGTTGTTGGGAGGATTTGATGAAATATACTGCGATTATCACCGAAGGTGGGCTGCTACCTGCCGATATGCTCCAGACGATTGCCGAGGGCGAGCAAGGCGGGAGCATTGGCCAGCGCCCAGAAGATTTTGGGCTGCCACGGGGCCGCCGCATGAGCGATGATATTGCCGCCGCTTGGGGCCAGGTGCGCGCGCAGTGGCAAATTTTTCAAGCCTCAATCGAGCGCCGACCAAATGATTCGCTCACGACGCTGACCCGCCGTTATTGGGTCGAGCCGTTTTTGCAATTGATCGGCTATGAGCCAACGTCAACCAAAAGCGCACGTCGGGTCGATAATCGCACCTATGCCATCAGTCACTCCGCCGATGACAACGAGGATTCGCCGCCCATCCACATCGAGGGCATCAATACCGATATCGATCGCCGCCCTGAAAGTGGTCGCCCACGGATCTCGCCGCACGCGCTGATGCAGGAATATCTCAACGCAACTGAGCATGCCTGGGGGATTGTGACCAACGGGCGACGGCTGCGCTTGCTGCGTGATTCATCGCAAACTACGCGCCCAAGTTTCGTTGAATTCGACTTGGAGTCGTTGGTGACGGGCCAGTTGTTCAATGAGTTTGCCTTGTTGTATCGGGTATTACACCGCACGCGCTTGCCGCTCACCAGCGCCGATACGGCAAAATCGCTGCTCGAACACTATCACCAGCAGGCGCGCGAGGCGGGCGGACGCGTGCGCGAAGGCTTGCGCGAAGGGGTTGAAACGGCGCTCAAAGTGCTTGGGCGCGGCTTGCTGAGCCATCCACGCAACGCCGATTTGCGCGACCGCTTTGCCAATAATCAGTTAACGCCGCTGGAATATTATCGCCAGTTGCTCAAATTGGTGTATCGCTTGCTGTTTTTGATGGTTGCTGAAGATCGTGGATTAATCGAGGCCGAGATCGCTAGCGACCCGCTCTCTGAGTTGGCGCAACGTGGCACACCCCAAGAACGGCTCAAACTCTATTACGATCATTATAGCGTTGGGCGCTTGCGACGCATGGCCGAGTTGCGCGGCGCTGGGCGCGGCCCGTATGACGATGTGTGGATTGCGCTCCAGCAGACGTTTCGGATTTTTGAGGGTACTGATCTCAAGGCTAGCAAATTGGGCATCGCCCCACTCGATGGCGATTTGTTTGGCGAGGGCGCAATTGGGGCGCTGGAAACGGCACGCCTGCGCAATGCCGATTTGCTGGCGGCGCTGCGAGCCTTATCAATCTACCGTGATCCGCAATCGAACAGTTTGCGACGGGTCAATTATGCTGCGCTCGATGTTGAGGAGTTGGGCAGTGTGTATGAATCGCTGCTCGATTATCGCCCAGTTGTGAATGCTGCCCGCTTCGATTTGGTTGCTGGCACCGAGCGCAAAACTACCGGCTCGTATTACACCCGCCCTGAATTGGTGCAGGAGTTGATCAAGAGTGCGCTTGAGCCGGTGATCACCGAGCGACTGCGCGCCAAAAATCCTGAACAGGCCTTGCTCTCAATTACGGTTTGCGACCCTGCTTGCGGGAGCGGCCACTTTTTGCTGGCCGCCGCGCGGCGCATCGCCCGTGAATTGGCTCGGGTACGCTCCGGCGAGGATCAGCCAACCCCCGACCAGTTTCGCCACGCCGTGCGCGATGTGATTACACACTGTATTTATGGGGTCGATTTCAATCCATTGGCGGTTGATTTATGCAAACTTGCATTATGGATCGAGGGCCATTGCGCTGGCATGCCGCTCTCGTTTATCGATGCGCACATTCGTTGGGGCAATAGCCTCGTGGGCGCAACCGAAGAGCTGATGCGTTTGGAGCCGAGAGCATCTGATACCGCCGAGGATCGGGCTAGCTTGGGTATTCCTGATGATGCATTTAAAGCAGTGGCTGGCGATGACAAAGCAATCGTTGCGGCCTTGCGCAAGCGGAATAAGCGCGAACGCGATGATATTCTCAATGGTCAAACGACCATGGACATTGCGCTCAGCCCGAGCAATCTCACAAACCTAAGCCAAATTGCGCGCCAACTTGAGGCGCTGCCCGATGATAGTGTGGCAGCTGTGCGCATAAAAGCGTCTGGCTACGCCCGCATGCGCGAAGACCTGCGCCCAACCTGGACGCGCTACAACCTTTGGACGGCGGCGTTTTTTCTGCCAATGACCAAGGAGAATTTGGCGTTTATTCCTACCAACGCCACGTTGTATGCGGCCAAACACGCCCCGCAAAGCGTGAGTGCTGGGTTGCTGGCCCGCGTCGATGGCTTGGCTGATCAGGCCGAAATGCGCTTTTTTCATTGGGAGCTGGAGTTTCCACATATTTTTGGCAACAATAGCCCCAAAGGCTTCGATGTGATTTTGGGCAACCCGCCATGGGAGCGAATTAAGCTGCAAGAGCAAGAACATTGGGTCGATGTGGCCGAAGTACGCGAGGCAGCCAATAAAGCAGCCCGTGAGAAAGTGCTCAAAGAATGGGCCAGCAGCGACGAACCAAGCAAACAACAGCGCTATGCCAAATTTGAACTGGCCAAATATACCGCCGAAGCCACTAGCCGCTTTATGCGTGTTTCCAAACGATACCCGTTAACAGGATTAGGTGATGTTAATACTTATGCTCTCTTCACCGAACTTGATCGAAATTTAATTAACGAACATGGTTACGCTGGTGTGATTGTACAAAGTGGCATTGCTAATGATGATACCAATAAATTATTCTTTGCAGATATTGTAAAAAAACGGCAATTAGTTAGTTTATATGATTTTGTAAATACGGAAGGAGTATTTCCTGGTATTCATAGAACACATCCTCATTTCTGTGCTTTAACCATGACACAAAATCAAAATTCACTACCTATAAAGCTAGCTTTCTACTTAACACGTCCAGAACATTTGAATGATAAAAGAAGGTTATTTACACTCTCGACGAGAGATTTCGAGTTAATCAACCCAAATACTAGAACATGTCCTACATTTAGAACAAAAGCTGATGCTGAGTTAACTAAGAAAATCTATCAACGCATACCAATCCTAAAAGAGGAATCTTTAAATGAAAGTCATTGGAATATACATTTCGCCACAATGTTTCATATGTCAAATGATAGTGGCTTATTCCAAAATTTTGGCTCTAATAGTTACTTACCTTTATATGAAGCCAAGTTTATTTATCAATTTACTCATAGATGGGCTTCAATGAATGATACTGAAACCATAGAAATAGAAGATTTATCTAATCCAAATATATTTATTAATCCTCGATATTGGATTAGTAATAAAGAGGTAGAAAAATGGAAGAAAAATAGATGGAACAAAAATTGGCTATTGGGTTTTCGTAATATTACAAATGCAACAAATGAAAGAACTTCAATATTTACTGTTCTTCCACATTCTGGTGTAGGGCATTCTATGCCTACACTTATTCCTGATGGAGCAACATCTATAAGTCTTGTTACGATTTTACTATCGATTCTCAATAGTATAGCTCTTGATTATATTGTCAGACAAAAAATTGGTGGTACTAATTTAACGTTTGGTTATTTGTATCAACTACCCGTACTCCCGCCCGAGCGTTTTGGCGAGGCCGAATTGGCCTTTATTGTGCCGCGAGTGCTGGAGCTGGTCTACACCGCGTGGGATATGCAGCCATTCGCTGAGGATGTGTGGGCTGAGCTAGACGAGTTAGCGCGGCAGACTATTTTGGCCCAAAATGCTGAGTGCAACCAAGGAGCGCCAGCAGCGTGGTTCAGCCCGCGCGACGGCTTTGGCTTGCCGCCATTCCGCTGGAGCGACGAGCGGCGGGCGGTTTTGCGGGCCGAGCTTGATGCCCGAATTGCGCGGCTGTATGGCTTAACCCGCGACGAGTTGCGCTACATTCTCGACCCAGCCGATGTGTATGGCCGCGAGTTTCCTGGCGAAACCTTTCGCGTGCTGAAGGAGAAGGAAACCAAGCTCTATGGCGAGTATCGCACGCGGCGGCTGGTGCTTGAGGCCTGGGATCGCGAGGAGTAAAGAGAGATCCCCTCACCCCCTAGCCCCCTCTCCCACGTGGCGGGCGAGGGGGGATTCAATTCGCGATCGTTCATGCTACATTGGAAAAACCAAAATTCCTTTGTTCGCGTCCAGTGGGAGAGGGGGGATTCAATTATTGATCCGCCGTGAATTCGTGGATAACACAGGATGTCGTTGGTTGCAGCCAATCCTTGATCGAACCACCTAATGCGCACCCCTCGCCCGCGTCCAGTGGGAGAGGGGCTGGGGGTGAGGGAACATTAACCACAACAAGGAGCATTGCCATGGATCGATTGGTGATACCGTATGAACTGGCCCAACGCATCCGCCAAGCAGCGCAAAAGTTTCGCAAAGTTGCAACGCCGAGCGAGGCAATCTTGTGGCAAGCACTGCGGCGGCGACAACTTGATGGCCGGAAATTTCGTCGCCAACACCCGATTGCCAGCTTTGTTGTTGATTTTGTCTGCCTTCAAGAGTTGCTGATTGTTGAAGTTGATGGGTCGATTCATGCCGATCAACTGGAGGCTGATCAGGAGCGGCAAGCTCTTTTAGAACAGTTGGGGTATCGCGTGCTGCGTTTGAGTGCTGATAGTGTTGAGCGCGATTTAGCCGCCGCACTTGCTGCAATTCGCGCAATGTGGCTTGGCGGTGGAGGATGATCCCCTCACCCCCTAGCCCCCTCTCCCACGCTGCGGGCGAGGGGGAATTCATTGCGCGATGATTAACGGTGGGATGATTGGAGATCCCCTCACCCCCTAGCCCCCTCTCCCACGCTGCGGGCGAGGGGGAATTCATTGCGCGATCGTTCATGATACATTGGAAAAACCAAAAATCCTTTGTCCGCAGCCAATCCTTGATCGAACCAGCTAATGCGCACCCCTCGCCCGCGTCCAGTGGGAGAGGGGCTGGGGGTGAGGGAACCCTGACGCTCGTGATCCCCTCACCCCCTAGCCCCCTCTCCCACGCTGCGGGCGAGGGGGAATTCAATTATTGATCTACCATAAATTCGTGGATAACACAGGATGTCGTTGTTTGCACTCATGCCCTACTATTACCACAAGACGAAAGCTCCCCTCGCCCGCGTCCAGTGGAAGAGGGGCTGGGGGTGAGGGAACACATCAAACTCATCAAACCCAACGCACCCCTCGCCCGCGTCCAGTGGGAGAAGGGCTGGGGGTGAGGGAACCTTCATTAACCACTATCTCGCCCAAATGCAAGCCTGATGGTATACTAAGCCCTAGCAACCTACGAGGCGCTACTGGCCCTCGCGAGCATCAAAGGAGTTGCCCCTATGGCCCGTGTCGATGATCGGTCGCTCTTCTACCTCGCCGCCAAAAGCTTTGTTGATCGGGCGCTACGCACTGACGATTCGCTCTTTACCCCGGGGGTTGCAGTTTGGACTGCTGCCAATCTCCAAGATTTGTATCAGCGCTTCGTTGGCGAGCCTGATGAGTCAAGCGACTCATTTATGATTAAATTTCAGCGCCAGCTCCATAATGCCCCCCCAATCGTGATTCAACTTGCAGCCGAAACCCAATTTATCTACCACTTGATTGCGCGTAATGTCACTGGTCAAGCCAAGCGAGCGCAGATCAATACGATTCTTAGCTGGTCAGCAGAGCCGGTGAGCCTTCCGCAAGAGCTTGATGGCGCGCTCGACCAAGGCATTGCCAACACTGGCACCGCCTACCTCACCTACAAATTCTACCAAATCAGCTTTATTATCGAATTTGTGCAACATTGGAAGAGCTTGTCGGCTTCAGCGCGTTCAGCGGCGCTCGCTGATCCATGGGAATTCAAACGAATTTTATTCTCGCTACCAATCAGAACAGCCTACGCTGCCCGCGAAATGCTGCTGCATTTGGTGCATCCCGATACATTCGAATCAATTGTTTCGCGTGATCATAAAGCCAATTATGCCCGCCAATATGCCCATCATCAACAAAGCAATAGCGATGATGTTGATCGCCGCTTATTGGAGATTCGCCGTTCGTTAACACCGCAATATGGGGCGAATTTCACCTTCTATTCGTTGCAGCCAGATCCCACCACAATCAGAAATATTGATTTTCCGGTCGCGCTGCCCTTGGGGCCAAAGCTACGGCCCTATATCCAGCTTGCGCTCAAACTAAACGCCGCGAGCTATAGCGCCGACCAAATTGTTGATGTGCTTGGCCAGTCCAATCCGCCATTGGTGGCGCTTAATGCCCGACCAAACGCCGACGAGCTGATTGATGTACTGCAACTGCTCCGATTGATTGAGCGCCTGCCCGACGATCGCTACCAGCGCTGGCCGCACCTAAGCGATGCCAACGAAGAGCATATGCTGCTCTATAGTGCGCTGACCCTCGTGCTGCCCGATAGCGAATCCAGCGACGATTATCAACTGCCAATCGCCAACATGCCGTTCGATGGCGAGGCGCATCCCGCCGAAGCTTGGCCCAGCCCAGCCTTGCTGCGCGATTGGTATCACGAGGCCAGCCTCATTGAGCAAGCTGATCGCGATTGGCTGCGGAGCAAACCCAATGCGTTGCAGCCATTGGCCAATGCCACAACCCCAACCGCCCATGCGATCAACACCTTCCTTGATCACCTAGAGCGCGTGCAAATCAGCCAGCGTAGCAATACCGATAGCGCCCTGCAAGAGCAGCCATTGCCCCAACTAACAGCCCCAGTGCTCAACGAGCGCATCGCTGAGCTTCAGCGCGAACTCTTGGTCAATCGCGTCACCTTGCTGCGCATCTACCGCGCGTTGATTGCTGGCCAGCATGTGATTCTGAGTGGCCCGCCTGGCACTGGCAAAACCCATCTTGCCCAACGCCTCCCCGAGATTTTCTGGCGCGATAGCGATGCCAGTGTAAGCTTGCGCATGCCAACCTCGCCAGCAGTACCGCCAACCGATCCGCCGCTTGAAGAACGCCACACCCGCAATGGCTATGCAGTGCAGATTGAAACTGCCACCGAGACGTGGAGCACCCGCGATGTGATTGGTGGGATTGTTCCGCAGTTGCAACGCAGCGCTGGCGGCAAAACCTTGGTCTACGGCGTGCGCCATGGCTGCCTCACCAACGCCGTACTTTCCAATTACGCTGGCTATGATGGCGAAAACGTGCCCAATCCTGAGAGCTTACAGCGCAGCGAAGTGGTGGTCAACGGTCAGCGCTATCGTGGGCGTTGGCTGGTCATCGACGAATTTACCCGCGCCCATATCGATGCTGCTTTTGGCAGTTTGTTGACAACGCTTGGTGGTCAGCGCAACGCTCCACTGAGCATTCCAACCGATGATGGCGTGGCCGTGCAAGTGCCATTGCCCCGCGATTTCCGCATCATTGGCACGCTTAATTCGTTTGATCGGCACTTTCTCAATCAAATGAGCGAGGCCATGAAGCGCCGCTTTGTCTTTATCGATCTGTTGCCGCCGAGCCGCGATGCCGCCGACGATGAGCAAGGTATCGCCGTCTATCGCGCCCTACTGCGGCTGAGCGACCAAAAACTCGATACGATTGCTGCCAACGAAGCGGCTGGGCGTGCAACGTGGCGCGGCGTGCTCAACGTTAGTCGCGAAGCCGACGGCGACGACCAACAAGTCAGCTATCGGCTCGATATTGAGCAGCAACAAGCCAAGGATGTGCTGGATAGCTTCTGGCGAATTTTCAGCGCGATTCGGGTCTACCGCCAACTTGGTACCGCCCAAGCAGAAGCGGTCTATGCTGCAACCTTTGCTGGCCACTCAATTGGCTTAAACTGGAACGATGCGCTTGATTATGCCTTGGCCGATACGCTCGCCGACCAGCTGCAAGTGCTCAATCGTGATGAGCTGCGGGTGTTGCTGGCCTATTTACAACATAGCGACAACGATACCCAATTTACCGAACAGATTACACAAATTATTAAGAGCTTGCCGCTCCCACGCCAAGCCAGCCATCTCGCCCATCTGCAAGCGGCTAGTCCCAATGGCAGTCAGATCAACCTGGCAAAGGCTGATGATCTCAATCCAAGCCAAATCCGCAAAATTTTCGACTTTGATCGTGAGCTGTTGATTGACCATACCAGCCAATTTGCCCAGCGCTTGCTGGCTTTCAGTAGCGAACGAGGATTGTAAATGTTGCATACGCCAACTGCGCTTGAGCAAACCGCCTTTGCCAGTATGCAAGCCCGGATGATCGAGCTGCTGCTGCGGCATGATGAGGCCAATTTTCACAAATTTATGGGTTCGTATGCTGGCTTTGCGCTTGAGGATAACCCCACGCTCAGCCGCTACCGCGATCTAGCGACGGTTTTTCATCTACGCGATGAACTCTTTGAGCATATTTTGCCGCGAATTGTACGCCGATTAAGTTTCGCTGCGCCACGCGAGCTGGTGGTCGAAGAACCACCAGCTCGCGGCCAGATCGATTGGGATCGCACGCTTGCCGCAACCTGGGATGAACGCCCAGGCGAGCCGCCACTGGCCTTAGTTACCCGTCAGCAGCGCCGCGATTTTGCCATTCCCGAGAATCTGCTGACCGTGGTTGCGCTCTTGGAATATCATCAACTGGTTGAAGCCCTGCTGTGGGATGAAAACGTAGCGGTCGGGGCGGCAGCGTTGCGGCATCCACTCACCGATATTGTCGAGCGCTGTGAGCGTGAGCTGGCATTTCCCCAATTTGCTGGCCTCCGCAGCCAAGCAGCCCAAATTATTGCTGGCCTGCATAGTGAATATCCCGATGGCACGAGCCTCGCAGCGCAAGTTAGCGATCAATTAATTCCTGGCGGCAACAGCGCCTACCAAGATTTGCTTGGCTGGCGTGAGCGGCTGCATAGCCTTCAATTGCTGCGACGGCTACCAACCGCGCCCGAAAACGACGTGTTAGGCAGCAACCCAACCCGCGATAACTACCTCTATCAGCTCTGGATTTTTTACGAACTAGCCGATTTGTTGATTGATCAGCAACGGCTGATCAGCATCGTCTACCCACAGCAGAGTGCAAAAGAAGGCATGCGCTTGCATTTTCGCTGGGGGCCAGCCAATAATGAAGTTGAATACGAGCTGCGCCACGATCAAGGCGTGCCAAATCCGGCGGCAGTTTGGAGCAGCAGCTCAACATCCGACCATGTACCCGATGTTCGGCCAGACTTTTATCTGACCCGCCTCAATCCAGCCATGGTCACGGTTACCCACAACGATCAGCAATTCTGGCGCGAACCAGGCATCATCTGGGACGCAAAATATTATCGACCGTTCGATAACAAAAAAGTTCCTGCCGAACCAATCAAGCGCATGATTGCTGATCTAGCCTTGCTTGGTGAAGAGCATGGCACGCTCTTGTTTGCATTCCTAACCCTCGATCAGCAGGTTAATCCTGCGAATACTGCCGATCGCGCCAGCCCCGAGCCAGCGCCGATCTATACTATCGCCCCGAAACGGGGCTTTGCCCACAACGTCATGCCTGAACAAAAAGTCCAGTTGCGCCAACTTCAGCCAGAAAGCACAGCTGGGGTAATGAGCGTTCGGGCAATTCTGAGCGACCTGCTGGAGAGCGCCCATGCGCGGCTTGGCCAACCATGCCAAGTGGCATGCCACGCCATATTTCTTGATTCGCTGAGTAGCAGCAATCGCTTGCCACTGCTGGAAAGCTATGGTATTGCAGCCAAAGAACTCGATGAAGTCGTTCTTTGCCCCAAACCGCATATTGGCCCATGGCGCATCGACCTCGTGCATCGAGGCCGCCAGTGTTGCGAAGATGCCAATGTTTGCCAAATTATTGGTTTCGCCAATAAACGCAAGCCGATTCGCCCGTTGCGCACCGCTGGCGATCTGCTCAACGAATTGCAACATATTTTGGCCTACAGCGACGAACTTGATGAACAAGAACTGGCGCGAATTGTCCAGGATGTTGAATCGATCACCCGTCAGTTTGCCGCAATTAATAGTATTCAATGGGAACAATATTTCAATCGGGTGCGTGATCTGGGCATGCGCGAAACATTTCATCTGCTTGATCGCTATGCCCAAGAGTCGCTGGCACTCGCTATTTTTCTGACCGATCAGCTTGATAGCATTAAATCGCATGATTACTCGGCTCCGGCGATTCATATTGGCAGCGTCATGGAGCGGCTGCTTAAAGAGCGCGTTTTTGGTGGCGGCAACTTACAGGGCGATTTGGCTAAGCCCCATAGCCATACTATGGGCAAGATCACCTTTTTACAGCAAAAACCTTGGGTTGATCAAGAAAACTGGGATCTCATTTTAGACCATGTTGATCGCCATTGGCAGTCAGAGATTCGCTTTCAGGATATGGATTATAGCTTTGATTTTATTAAGTTTGTCCGCTTGCTGAATCGCGTTAAGGATGCCCGCAACAATGCCGCGCACGTCGATCCCGTTTCGCGCAGCGATTATGGCAAGATGCAAGACCTCGTATGCCAAATGAGTCCACTTGGCAAGGGCATGCTTGATGTAC
This sequence comes from Herpetosiphon sp. NSE202, assembly GCF_042688385.1. Taxonomy (NCBI): domain Bacteria; kingdom Bacillati; phylum Chloroflexota; class Chloroflexia; order Herpetosiphonales; family Herpetosiphonaceae; genus Herpetosiphon; species Herpetosiphon sp. NSE202. Next base: position 30,458 of record NZ_JBHUPY010000024.1, read on the forward strand.
TGTTGCTTGCATGGAAGTAGTTTAGTTCCCTCACCCCAGCCCAAACTCTCGTGGCGCGGGCGAGGGGGTTGGCTTTCACGGGTCGGTTGTTGAGATCCCCTCACCCCAACCCCT
>NZ_JBHUPY010000025.1:0-193223 GCF_042688385.1 Herpetosiphon sp. NSE202
CTCCCGTGGCGCGGGCGAGGGGCTTTTATTCCGTGGTTGTTGCATGATTTGGTAGTGAAAACGGGTGCTCTCCCTCGTCCGCGTTTTCATGGCAGAAGTGACTGGCTTTCACGGGTCGGTTGTTGAGATCCCCTCACCCCAACCCCTCTCCCGTGGCGCGGGCGAGGGGCTTTTATTCCGTGGTTGTTGCATGATTTGGTAGTGAAAACGGGTGCTCTCCCTCGCCCGCGTTTTCGTGGCAGAAGGGACGGGCTTCCAAGGGTCGGTTGTTGAGATCCCCTCACCCCAGCCCCCTCTCCCGTGGCGAGAGGCTTTCATGCTGTGGTTCTCTCCCAATTCCCTGGTGTACCAGGGATGCTCCCCCTCGCCCGCGTTTTTGTGGGAGAGGGGGCTGGGGGGTGAGGGAATGTTTGACCATAGCATCATGGTTTAGGTAGCGGTGGGTTGCACGCGAAACCAGCCATTCCCAAAGACAGCGGCTTTCCCAAGATGGACGATTGATGCCATCGTGAGAAGTGTTGCCAAGGCGGGGGTCATGCCATGGACATCGAGCGTCCCGATCATACCTCCCAAGTGCATCGTTTGGCCGGTTGCCTCGGATGTTCGTCCCCAATCCACCCACCGCATGCGATCTTCAACAACGTGAGCAACGCGCGCATCCGCGAGCAGCGCATCGACAGGGGGTTGCCATGGCATTGTCCCATAAATGGGATGAACTGCTGCTCACGATCAGAAAAAGTGAACCCTTGGATTAACGTTGCTGGACTACGGTCTCCGCCTAATCCCAAGCGACCTCAATGGGCAAAGGCGGCCATCATAACATGGGCATAGTGTACCGCTGATCAGATCAAGACTACCTCAAACACGAGTTGATCGCCGCGCCGCATGCTCGTGTGATCGGTCAACGGAGGGCGAACCAGAAAGGGACGGGGCGCATCACGCACTCCAGCGACATGGCCAGGTGGGGCTTCGGGGGTAAACAGCATGCGGTAAGGGCAGGCATGCGAACAGTGGCGGCAGTTAGCGGGGGTACAAGACCATGAAAACAATGTGTAAACAGCATGCGGTAAGGGCAGGCATGCGAACAGTGAGCCGGCTGATCGCAGTGCGGGTGACAAAACACGGCAGAGAGGGCACGCCCCCAGCCGCCACACAGTAACGCGCCTTTCCAGCGCGGGAGGCGGGCATCCGCCAACAGTTCATACACAAATCGTCCGTGCAGGATGGGTAAATGGGGCACCTCGATCCTCAATGCAGCGTGCGCCTATGATAGCACAGCCATCATGTGCATGCACCGAGGGCAGATAATGCTGCGATGAGTTTGCATAGCTGAATCAACGTTCACGTAGCAGCTTGCATATGCCGGGCTGCTCTCGGTAGCCTAAGGTATGATTCAGTGCCACAATCGCTGTGTTCGTGCTATCGTTGCCCGTGACGATCCGCTCCATGTTCAAGCGTTGGGCAAGCATGGCACTCTGCACCTTGAGGGCCATACCCAGCCGACGGCCCCGATAGGCTCGATCGACCGCGCTAAACTCATGGCTCATCGTGCGGGCTGCATCATCAAAGCCCATGCCAACTAGCCCAACCCAACGCTCGCCATCGGCCACAATAAACTGTCCCTCAGGCCGGAACCAGTCAGCCCCAATAATTTCATGGGCGTACTCTTCAAATGTGGGAAAGGAGTCGTCATTCCCGGGCAGATCGGGGGCTAAGCGCCGGTTAAGCTCATAGAGTTTGCGCGCTGCATCAGGCTGGTTGGCCACATCGGCAAAGGTGAAGAAGGAAAATCCTGCTGCCTCCGCTGTTTGAACAACCGCTTGAAATGCGTTGGCATCGAAACTGGCCACATCGAGCACCATGGTAAAAAAACGCTGGCTCAGGCTGAATCCATGCTGCTGGGCAAACCGTAGCGCCACTGCATCGCCATCGCGAACATGACACTGGAGCGTGCGCCAGCCCTGCTGCTCAAGCAATTGAAGGGCATCAACGACCAAGGCAGTGCCAATCCCTTGGCCACGCTGCGCCGAATCGACCACGACTTGCAGTTCAAACCAGCCATCAGGCCGCCACGGAGCACGGGCAACCCAACTCGATCCTAGCAGGCTGCCATCATGAGCCAAGGCAACCATCCGTTGAGCAACATACCCGTCTGGAGCGATTTGATCATGCGAAATATCGCCCGTAACCACGCTGCTGCCTTCACTGGCAATCAGCGCAACAAGCGCAGCTGTATCACGTCTGTCTGCGGGCCTGATAATGCTATCCATTCCAACTCCTTGCAATCTGGCAAGCCCCCAAAAATGTTTTCTGCCACTGGTGCTCGCCCTAAACGTGCAGCATCTATTCCATGAGTTGGCACAAATCACGAAAAGCTGCCAATTCGGTATGATAACCGAAGATATTGGAATTAGATAGCAGATTTTTGGCAACAGGATAGCAGCCACTCTTCTGTGCTGTCGATCATGATTTTTTCTTACGCAGCGCAAATCCGCTTTGGATACCAATAAAGATCAGCGTCAGCACCCCAACGCAAATTCGCGTCCACCACGAGCTGAGCGTACCGTTGTATTGGAGAATCGAAATGATCGTCGCTTCGATCAGGATGCCAAACAAGGTGCCGATCACGTTGCCAACCCCACCAGTAAGCAGCGTGCCGCCCATCACCACCGCCGCGATCACATCCAGCTCCACGCCGGTCGCGAACTGCCCATAGCCAGCCAGCAGCGAAATGCTGAATACAATCCCAGCCAAGGCTGAACAAAAGCCACTGAAGGCATAGACCAAGACTTTGGTGCGGCCAACCGGAAATCCCATCAGCGCCGCCGACTGCTCATTATTGCCGATGGCATAGACAATTCGGCCAAAACGGGTGAAGTAGGCCAGATAGACCGCCACTACCAAAAGCGCCGGGCCGACGAGGGTCGGAATATAAATATAGGCTTTGGCAAAAAAAGGCAGATAGATCGGGGTTAGGGCCAAGTATTTGTAGAGTGGGTCAGTAATTGTGACCGATGTAAGGCTAATGATATACGCCAGCCCACGAGCAAAAAACAGGCCCATCAAGGTAACGATAAAAGGCTGCACTTTGAAGAAATGGATGAGGCAGCCCAAACCAAGCCCAATCATTGTGCCCATTACCAGCATCAGCGGCATAACCACGAGCGGGCTGACTCCAAGGTTGAGCAACGCCGCCGATGCTGCTGTTGTCAGGGCCAAAACACCACCGACCGACAGGTCAATTCCTCCCGTCAGAATCACAAAGGTCATGCCAATCCCTAGGATGAGCAAAAAGCCATTGTTAATAAACAGGTTGAAAAATGCCTGAGGCCGCTGCATCGCAGGGTACAGCTGCGCACCAATGATGTAGGCCAGAAGAAAAATCGTGATTGTTGTCAGCAGCGGGCCATGCCGCAGCACGGAAAGCTTTAGCCGTTGTGTCATGGAAATCCCTTTCAAAGCGCTGGTTCGAGGCTATGGATGCGGCAGGCTTGGCTTCTCATCCTGCGACTGCACCGCCGCTTGGTTGCTCTTGCCACGCCGTTTGATCAGCCGCCGATCGGAATAGAGCAGAATCACCAGCAGCACAAGCACCGCCCGCCCAGCAAGCAAAGCATTCGCAGGCACGCCCAGCGCATACATCGAAAGCGTAAATGTCCAGATCACAATCGCGCCAAGCACGCTCGCCAGCAGCGAAAAACGCCCACCAGACAACATCGTCCCACCCATTACCACGGCCAAAATTGCGTCTAGCTCATAGTTAAGGCCATTATTGTTGCCATCGGCGCTATGCACATACGAGCTAAGAATTAGACCAGCCAGTGCACTGCAAAAACCGCTAAACGTATAGGCCAGCAACTGAATATTCTTGGCGCTAATGCCGCTGTAGTAGGTGGCTTTTGGATTAAGCCCCACCGCTTCGATAAAAAGGCCAATTGGGGTTTTGCGCACGCCCACCCATGCGAGGATGGCCACCGCTGCCACAATATAGATTGAAACGGGCAGCCCCAAGATGTAGCCGTTGCCAAACCAAAAATAGGGCGTGTAGTAGATGGTGATAATCTGACCGTTGCTAATCAGCTGGGCAATGCCCCGCCCTGCTACCATTAAAATCAGGGTGGCTACCAGCGGCTGAATCTTGGCCCGCGATACCAGTAAGCCGTTCCAAAGGCCGCAGAGCGTGCCCGCCGCCAGTGTCGCAATCACAATGATTGCTAGTGGTGTATTGGTGGCGTTTCTGGTCAAAATCTCATTTGAGACCAGCTTGTCACCAGGCGCTGGGTTGATCAAGACCGCCCCCATAGCCGCCGAGATTGCCATCACTGCCCCAACCGAAAGATCAACGCCGCCTGTAGCAATCACTAAGGTCATCCCGATTGCCACCAGCATGAGCGGCGCGCCGTTGTTCAACACATCAATCAGATTGCCGTAGAGATGGCCATCTTGAATGCCGATCCGAAAAAATTCGGGCACGAACAGCGCATTAAAGCCAAGAATAACTGCCCACGCAGTGAGCACCCAAAACAGCCGACTTTCGCGAATTCGGCTGAAGGAAATTCGATTGTTCATGCCTCACCTGCCATCGTTTGCATAAGAGTCCGATCGCTTACCGCATGGTCGTACTCGGCTACTTTCGCGTGGTCACGCAAAACCACAATTCGGTCGCTGATCCGCACCACCTCTTCCAGTTCGGAAGAGATAAAGACGATCGACATGCCATCCTTCACCAGTTCCAGCACCAGCTTTTGAATTTCGGCCTTGGCTCCAACATCGATGCCCCGCGTTGGTTCATCTAAGATCAGCAGCCGAGGCTGGGTAACCAGCCAGCGTGCCAAAATAACCTTCTGTTGGTTGCCGCCGCTTAAGTTTTTAACCAACTGGTCGGGCGATGGCGTGCGAATGCCGAGCAACTTAATATATTTTTCAGCAATTTCGGTCTGCTTCTGGCGGCCAATAAACTTGAACCAACCATAACGCCCTTGCAAGCCTAAGATAATATTTTCGCGAATGCTGAGTTCGCCCACAATCCCCTCGGCTTTGCGATCTTCTGGGCACAAGGCGACCCCACGCTTAATCAACGCTTGGGGCGAGAAGCGCGTCACTGGCTGGCCATCGATCACCAGCGAGCCGCTATCAGGGGTTGCGATGCCAAACAGCAAGCTTGCCAATTCGGTGCGTCCCGAGCCAAGCAGCCCTGCAATCCCAAGCACTTCGCCAACACCCACCGTCAAATCAAGCGGTTCTAACGCGCCCCGCAGCCCCAAACCGGAGGCTTCAATCAGTTGATTTTTTTCGGTCTGTTGAGCAGAATTATCTTTGTCATGAGCCAAGGCCTGTAATTCATCAACCACCCGCCCAAGCATTTTGGCCACCAGCTCCACCCGCGAGAGCGCTGCAATCTCGAAGCTGCCAACAAAGCGCCCATTGCGCAGAATTGTCACCCGATCGACGATTTCGTACACTTGGTCGAGAAAATGGGTGACAAACACAATCCCGATGCCTGCCTGCTTGAGCGAGCGCATAACCGCGAAGAGACGGGCAGTTTCGGTGGCATCCAAGCTCGATGTTGGTTCATCCAAAATCAACACCTTGGCCGAGGCAATCGCTAGCGCCCGGGCAATCGCAACCATCTGCTGAATTGCAATCGAGTAGATTCCCAAGGGCTGCGTTACATCCAACTCAATGCCAAGCCGCGCAAGCGCCTGACGCGCCAACTCGTTCAGTTTTTTCCAATGGATGGCACCAAAACGCCGTGGCTCATGGCCAAGCATAATATTTTCGGCCACAGAAATATTGGTGCAGAGATTGATCTCTTGATACACCGTACTGATGCCAAGCGCTTGGGCATGCTGCGGCGATCTAATGCTAATGGCGCTGTTTTCTAGTTCTATGTAGCCCGTGTCGGGCTGCTCCACGCCAGTGAGAATTTTGATCAGGGTCGACTTTCCAGCGCCATTTTCGCCCATCAGGGCATGGATCTCGCCTTTTCGTAGGGTAAACTCAACCCCTTCAAGGGCGACAACCCCAGGAAATGCTTTGGAAACGCCGCTGACGGTGATAAAATTCTGCGGATCAGCCATAACAATCACTCGCCTTTCATCTAGCAGCACATAAACCGCTGGAGAAGGTATCGAGCCTCCTCCAGCGGTTGTTTGCTGGCTAGTATTTGCGCGTTGGCAACAACTCTGCGGCGTTTTCTGGGTAGTAAACGGTTTCATCGGTCAGCACTTCAGCATCAACTGGTTGGCCGTTCATCAGCTTCAGCGCCAATTCGAATACCTGTGGCCCAAGCAATGGGTTACACTCAACATCTGCTTGGAACCAGCCATCGACCATGGCTTGGAAACCGCCACGTGTGCCGTCCACCGATACAATCTTGAGATCGCCTGGTTTGACCCCAGCTGCCTTGAGCACTTCAATCGCGCCAATACCCATGTCGTCGTTGTGGATAAACAAGCCTTGGAAATCTTTGCCAGGGGTATATTTTTTCAACAACGCTTGCATCACCGGTACGGCTTCGGCGCGGGTGAAATTGCCCGTTTGCGAGTCGAGAATGGTGATGTTCGAATTGAGTTTGTTGCGTAAGCCCTTGGCCCGTCCGACGGCAGCACCAGAGCCGGTCGTGCCCGAAAGCTCGAGGATCACGCCGCCGTTTGGCATCATTTTGTTGAATTCAGCCGCAGCTCGTTCGCCTTCCAAGGTCATATTCGAACCAATGTGGGTGCTATACAAAGATTTGTCGGCGCTCACGCTGCGGTCAACAATGATCACCGGAATGCCAGCATTTTTGGCCTCGGTCAAAACCGCATCCCAGCCATCTTCAACCACGGGCGGCAAGGCAATCACATCTACGCCCTGCTGAATACAAGCACGCACAGCGGAAATTTGATTCTCTTGCTTTTGCTGAGCATCAGAGAAGACCAATTGCTTGATGCCCAAGGTGGCTGCTGTTTCTTTGATCGAGGCGGTATTGGCAGTGCGCCAGTCGCTTTCGGCCCCAAGCTGTGGGTAGCAAAGCACCATATCGCTGTAGGTTTTCGCTCCTGCCCCGGTCGCGGGTGCGTTCGCAGGCGCTTCGGTCGCTGTTTGGGCACCGCAACCAACCAACCCGATGATAACCAGGAGCGCCATAAGACGCGCGGCGAATGATCGTGAACTACTCATGGAAAGTCCTCCTTACGCGAAGAAAACGAAAATCGTGTTTGTAAACGGTCGTTGCCCACAAAAAAAATAGCGTAGTTTGGATGTATCCTCCCGGATCGAGCGCAGCCTGATCCACAGCACGCAGCCTGTGCGCACCCAAAAGGAATTTCGCTAGATTCAAAGAAATCGGGAAAAGAAAGTTCTAGTAGAGCCGATTGGGCAATTCCTGCGCGGCGGTATCTTGGCGATAAATCCCTTCGTCTGGCTTGATCCATTTTTCAACTGGAAGATCATTGGCCAAGTTGAGGGCTGTCGCGAAGAAAAGCGGGCCAAGCAACGGGTTGCACTCGATTGTGGCATTCAGCTTGCCAGCGATCATTGCTTCAAAGGCGGCTCGCACCGCATCAATCGAAACAATTTTGATGTCGATACCTGGCCGCAACCCATACTCCTCAATGGCCTCGATTGCGCCAAGCGCCATGTCGTCGTTTTGGGCAAAGACACCGTCGATGCTGTGGCCATGGGTTTGCAGTAAGGCCGCCATCTCCTCTTTGCCACGAGCGCGAATAAAATCAGCAGATTGGCTGGCGAGCACGTGCAGATCTGGATAGGTTTGCAGACATTCTTGGAAGCCAGCGCCGCGCCCAAGCATTGGAGCCGAGCCTTGCGTGCCTTCCAAAATGACGATTGATCCTTGGCCATCAAGCAGGCGGGCTAACTCGCCACAAGCACGCCGACCCTCTTCAACAAAGTCCGAGCCGATCCGAACGCTGTAGAGATCGGCTGATACATTGGCGCTGCGATCGAGCAAAATGAGCGGGATACCCGCTTGTTTGACCTCGGCAAAAACCTCGTCCCATCCGGTTTCGACGACTGGTGAAACCCCGATGACATCGACACCTTGGGCGATGAACGAACGGATAGCTTTGATTTGGTTGGCTTGCTGTTGCTGAGCGTCGGAAAGATCCAATTCGATGCCGAGTTGGTCTGCGGTCGTTTGGATCGAACGGGTGTTGGCGGTACGCCACTCGCTTTCGGCTCCGATTTGAGCAAACCCGACAACGAGTTCAGGATAGGTTTTGGTTTGGATAGTTTGTGGAGTTGCTAGTGCTCCGCTCGCTGTAGGCGCAGACTCGCTGCACGCCGCCAGAGTCGATACTATGGCTAGCGCGATAACGCTGCGGTAGAGAGCAAGAGCAATCATTGAGGTCGCCTCCTTTGGCGCATTCCCGACCAGTCATGGTCGGCTATTACACGTGATTGACTTGGGATGCTGGCTATTATAGCGGCTGGCTCGCATCAAACAAGCCTGATTTGTATGCAGAATAGCTGCTATTTTAATGTTTTTTTAGCAATCAACGTGTTCGTTTTTTTAAGCTGGTGGTTAATTTTTTATGATTAATGAGTTGGCAACCAATATCAGCTCCCGCCGGGCGCTGGTTTGCGCTGCTGCGGAATGATCAAGGTTACGCAGGTGCCACGTCCATGGCTGCTCTCGATCGACAGCCCATAGTCGGGGCCGTAGTAGAGCTTGATCCGTTGATTAACATTGCTAATGCCATAGCCATCTTCGACGATCGGCATCGCGCCTGCTACCCAGCGGTTGCCCGCCGCCAACAGCTCCTGAATCTGGGTAAGCCGTTCGGAGGTCATCCCAATTCCATTATCTTCAACCTCGATTTGGAGCCGATCGCCAGCCAGCCAGCGGCCACGCACCACAATCGCGCCGCCGTTGCGCTTGTTCTTGATGCCGTGATAGAGCGCATTTTCCACCAGCGGCTGGAGCGTAAGTTTGAGCATCTCACCGCTGCGAGTTTCCTCGGGAATATCGATCTGATAGTCGAGAATGTCGCGGTAACGAATCTTCTGGATCGCCAGATAGCTTTCGATATGCGCAATCTCATCGCGAACGGTAATCCAATCTCGGCCTTTGCTGAGCGTAATCCGGAAGAAGCGTGACAGCGCCGAAACAAGCTCGACGATCTGGGCTGTGCGCTTGGATTCGGCCATCCAGATAATCGCATCGAGCGTGTTGTAGAGGAAATGGGGGTTGATCTGGGCTTGCAGCACCCGCAACTCAGCCTTTTTGAGGTTCTCGTGTTCTTCGAGCTTGGCATCAAGCAATTCTTTGATCTTGCCAACCATGATGTTAAAGCTCAAGCCAAGTTCGGTGATCTCATCGGCATTATCGGCAATAACGAGAGCCTCAAGATCGTGACGGGCAATCGTGGTGGTTACGTCGTGCAACTTCTTGATTGGCACATAGATGCTTTTTGAGATGCGCCAGGCAGCGACGATCGAAAAGCCAATCGACGTGATTATGACGCTCAGGCCTCCAATCGCCCAGTTAGTGAGGTCGCTTTGCATCGCCTGATATTGCAGTTGCGTCCGCTTCACCTCAAACAGCGCATAGGCTTGAACGTTGCCCTCAATCAATTGGGTAATGCTGCGAATCTCCTCCATCAGCAGCAAATTTTCGGCAAACGTTTTGCCTTGGGCAATCTGAATCCCAACCCGATCGATCGAACTGCGCAGGGTTTGCAGGGTGTGCTGGATAATGCTGAGCTTAACCCGACCCTTTTCCGAGGTGGAGTTATTGATCATCTGCTCGATTCGATGGTCGACATCGCTCAAAATTGCATATTGCGTACCTTGGGCAAATGGTTTTTTGCCAGCAATAATTTCCCACAGTTCTGCATCAATCGATGGCTTGATATAGCCGTTGATACTATTCGCAGTTGTAATGTTCTGAATCAGCCCATCGTACTGGGTCTTGTATTCGAGGCCAGGCACGATCAAGAAAACATAGGGCACGCTCATCAGAATCACGACCATCAGCAAGGCGAGCAGAATTTTGTCGCGGATGGACAGCCGCATGCGTAGCCGAGGGAGGGTAAGCATGCCTGCTAAGCCGCTGATTCGAGCACGAGCGAAAAGATTTTCATCCATAGAGAGCCTCTCGTAGCCTAGGCGCGTTGGCGAAACTCGTTGGGTGGCATCCCGACAACCTTGCGGAACACCGAATAGAAATAGCGTGGGTTCTGATAGCCAATGCGATAGGCGATCTCGCTGGCGGTCAGCGAGGTTGAGCGCAGCAGTTCAATCGCTTTGCGAATCCGGAGATTGGTCAAGTAGTCGATAAAGGTTTCGCCAACCTCGCGGTGGAAGAGTGCGCTGAAATAGGTTGGGCTGAGTAAGGCTTGGGCAGCAGCTTGGCTCAGTGACATCGCAGGATCAGCATAGTTGGCATCGATGTAGGCCAGCGCTTTCATAATCATCGGATCGGCGTGCAGCGGCGCTTGATCGCTAAACCCAACCTCGGCCGAACGCTCACCAGCGCTGATCTGGAGCAGGGCCTGAGCAAATGATTGGGTAATCATGCTGAGCCGATCGGTTGGCTCGCCGCTGCCGATGTTCGCCCGCCAAGTTGCCTGCTCGGCCAACTGCCGATTCAAGGCTGCACTAAGCGCAGCTGCGCGTTGGGCCACATCAGCGCGAGTTTCGCCCTTGATAATCAGGATCGTGTCTTCGAGGCCATGCTTGAAAGCCACCACCGATAGCGACTCAGCGAGGATTCCGGCGACGATTGCATCAACTTGCTGGCAAACGGCATACAGCGGGATTGCACTGGCATGCGGCGGCATAACGTGCAGCACGAGCACCTGATACCAAGGTGCCAACAGATCAATCTCAAGGCTGCGTGCTTGCTCCATAAAATCAGCTGCTGAGCTACTTCCAGCAACCAGATCAAGCAGACAACGCTCGCGCAACAGTGGTTGATGGTCGGACATTTGAGCTTGCAGTGTTGCCAAGTGCGCCCGTGACTGTCGTTCTTCAGCGATTTGGCGCGCGATTTTAGCCAGCGCCGCGAGTAGATCGTGGGCCACAATGGGTTTCAGCAGATACTCAGTAACGCCGATTTGCAGTGCTTCTTGGGCATAGCGAAACTCATCATGGCCGCTGAGAATCATAATTTTTGTGGTTGGTAGCGTTTCCTTGAGAATTCGACAGAGCTGTAAGCCATCCATAAACGGCATCTTAATATCGGTGATCACGATGTCTGGTCGGCGCTCGCGAATGAGCGGCAGCGCGATTTCGCCATCTGGGGCCTCGCCGCAAAACTGATAGCCTGCCGCTGCCCAGTCAACCCCATCGCGAATCCCTTCGCGGGTAATAATCTCGTCCTCGACTAAAAATAGTTTGTAGGTCATCGTTGCGCCCCTCATGCGTCGTCGCACGCCCAGCGTTATCGGCTAGATAGCTTGTGTCAAGCAGTTCAATTGAGGATATTGCCGCTACTGTTTATTTGAATTTAAGCCAGGCTGTGCCTGCTTGCGGAATGAGCTTGAAGATGTTTGGGTAGTGTAGGGCTATGATGGCATGGGTGTCAAGTTGCGACTTGGACGTTTAAGCATCCATTACACATTCCAGGCTATCTAGATAAATGGTACAATCAGCCAAGTTTATCGATTGAGCGGTTGGGTAAACGAGCGATTTATTGGGGGAGTTTTCTGTGCCAAATCAGCCATTAGCGCTTGACGAACAAGCCATGGTCCAAGCAGCATCTGATTCGACAACCACGCCCGAAGAACTGTTGCGGATTGCCAATTATCTTGCGTTGGTAGCCGACCCCGACTTTGAACGCCCGACTTCTGGAACCGACTTCCTGCGCTTTATTGGTCGCCAAGGCCCATTAGCAGTTGTTTTAGAGCCTCATCCCCGCACGGCGATTGTTGCCGCCTTGGTTGCCAACCCCAATACGCCGCAAAAAACGCTCTTACACTTTGCCGCTGACTTTCCCGAAGCGTTTCTCGCCAATCCGGTCTTGCTGTTGTTGCTGCTCGAACATCCCGATTTATTTCGCCAGATGGATGAACTGCGCTTATTAGTATTTCTGCGCCACCCAGCAATTCCGCTTAATCTGCTCAATACGATTCGTGGCTATGCCTCGCCCGATGTTGCCCAAGCCATTGCCTACCATATTAATAGCTATAGCGAGGCTGGCGCTGATTGGCAAGCGCAAGCTGAGGCGCTCGTGGCCCAGCTTGCGTTACCACCAGTCGATGGCCAAGAGGCGTTAATTGAGCATCTGGCGTTGGGCACGCTGCCAGCTTGGCTTGAGCAACGCCTTCGTGCATCAAATGAGGAACATATTCAACAAGCCTTGCAGCAAACAGTCACGGTCTTAGAAGATGAAGTGTTCGCGGCGATGAGCTATACGGTCAATCATGAGCGCTTCGATCTGGCTACCATTGCCACGGCAGATCGTGAGCTACGCAAACTCGCTGCTGAATCGAGCGACCCCGAAATTCTCAGGCTGCTGGCTGATGATGATGACCCAAGCGTTCGTGCCCGAGTTGCCTTCAATATCAATACGCCGCTTGAGGTGTTGCCCAGCCTCGAGCTTGATGATGTGCAGCCAGTGCGCAATGCCCTCGCGTTAAATCCCAATGTTCCAACTGCATTGTTGGCGACCATGGCCCGCGATTATAGCTGGTCGGCGTTACGCATGCGCAAGGCGATTGCCCAGCATCCCAATGTCACCCCCGATATTTTAGCCCGCCTGGCGACCGATGAATCGATTCAGGTGCGCAATGCAGTGGTTCGCAACAAGCAAACATCAGCCAGCGCGCGCCAACAATTGCTTGATCGGGCATTAACCGCCGCGCTCTATTCGGCCCATCCAATGTTTCATTTTATTGCCATGGCCAATCAATACACCAATCCCGACCATTTGCGCAAAGGCCTGCGCTCGCCCTATTGGTATGCGCGCTATGCATTGGCGCTCAATCCCGCAGTTCCGCTAGAAATTATCAGCGAATTGGCCAACGATGCGCATTGTTTTGTCCGCCGCGCAGCCCAAACTGTGCTTGAGCAACGAGCGAAGGAGCAAGCATGAATCCGTTAGAATTACAGCACTATCTCGATACGTTGGTGCAGAAAAAGCTGTATCTCAGCACGATGATTTGGGGGCCACCTGGGATTGGTAAATCGAGCATTGTGGCCCAAATTGCCCAACACAGCGGCATCGAGTTTATTGATGTGCGCTTATCGCAGCTTGCGCCAACCGATTTGCGGGGCTTGCCAGTGCCCGATAACGGGATTTCGCGCTGGTTCCCACCAGAGTTTCTGCCCCAAACTGGCCAAGGTATCTTGTTTCTTGATGAATTAAACATGGCTCCCCCAGCCATGCAAGGGGTCGCCCAACAACTGATTCTTGATCGACGGGTTGGCTCCTACACCCTGCCTGAGGGCTGGTTTGTTTGGGCGGCAGGTAATCGCAAAGAGGATCGAGCCGCGGTTTTCGATATGCCAGCGCCCTTGGCGAATCGCTTTGTCCACCTTGAAGTTACGCCCGATTTTGATAGTTTCAAGGCCTATGCGCTGAATGCGAATGTGGCTGAGCAAGTGATTGCCTTTCTCTCATTTCGCCCAACCCTGTTGCACAAACTCAATCCGCAGCATCCAGCGTGGCCATCGCCACGCTCATGGGTGATGGCCAGCCAACTCTATCAGGCCGAGCTTGATCTTGCTCCTGTGGTGGGGATCGATGCAGCAGCTGAGTTTTACTCCTACACCGAGCTGTATCAAACGCTGCCCGATTTTGAGGCGATTCTGCGTGGTGAAGGCGCAAACTTGGCCTTTCCTAGCGAGCCTGGGGCACGCTATGCCAACACGATCGGCTTGACCTTACGCGCTGCAACTGCCGATAGCGCCTATCAAGCCTTTTGTTGGATGGCGGCCCAAGCGCCAACCGAATGGGTACAGGTCTTTATTGCCGATCTAATGCGTCAGTTACGGCTCAAAGGCCAAATTGGAGCCTTTGCCACCTATGTTCAGGGCGATGCCCAATTGCAAGCCTTCTTCCAAGCATATCAAAGGATGTTGGCATGAGTGCCGCCGAATTTGAGCGCATGATCAGTGCGTCGGTGCTGCGGCTACGCACCCGTTCAGCCTATTTTGCGAGCTTGGTGTTATTTGCGCCCGTGGTTGCGGCCACGAATGTGAATCAAGCTGCAACTGATGGTGAACGGGTGTATGTCAACCCTGATTATTTCGCCACTCTCCGCCAGCAGGATCAAGATCGCTTGATCCTGCATCAGGTGTTGCATGCGGCCTTGCTGCATCTTCCCCGCCGTGGCAGTCGCAACCCACGGATTTGGAACACGGCCTGCGATATTGTGTTGAATGGCATTATCAGCACGATCGAGGGCATTGGCTGCGACCCCATGACCCAGCGCGACCCTGAGCTTGAAGCATTAAGCGTCGAAGAAGTGTACGAATTATTAGTCCGCGACTCCAGCCGCTACCCCCTGACCGACAGCCTTGATTTGCTCGAAGCAACCGAGGCTAATCGATCGGGTCTCAGTGGCCAAGGCGGTTTTGAACAAGAGACGCGTGGCACCAAACGCAATGCAGTGCTGGAAGCCCATTGGCGCAATGCGCGCCACCAAGCAGATCTGATTGCGCTGATGGTTGCCCAAGGCAGTTTGCCAAGCAGCATACGCCGCGAGTTGCGCAGCACCGACCCTGAGAAACTCGATTGGCGGACCTATTTATGGCGCTATTTGGTGCAAACGCCCACCGATTTTGTTGGCTTTGATCGACGTTTTTTGAGTCGCGGTCTCTACCTCGATGCCTTAGCTGGCGAGAGTCTGCACGTTTTTGTGGCGGTCGATACCAGCGGCTCAATCGATGAGCGCCATTTGCAGCTCTTTATGGATGAGGTGCAGGGGATTTTACGCTCCTATCCGCATATTAACTGTGATTTATTTTATGTTGATGCAGAAGCCCATGGCCCATTTCAGCTCACCGCCCATAGCCCAATTCCTGCGCCAATCGGCGGTGGTGGCACCGATTTTCGCCCCTTTTTTGCAGCCCTTGAGGGCTTAATTCATCCGCATATGCCAGTTGTGGCGGTCTATCTGACCGATGGCTATGGCAGTTTTCCGCCAATGCCCCCTGAATATCCATTATTGTGGGTGGTCGTTGCTGGCGGCCTGGATAGCGAAGCTTTTCCCTTTGGCGAGGCCATTCGGCTGCTGCTTGAATAAACAAAACACCACTTGGCTATGGTTGTGCTGCATGCACGCCGAAGGCAGAGGAGGATGCACATCCCTTATGCTGTGCATCCTCACGAGAGCATTTAGGCAATTGGGGTTGGCCGCTTGGCTCGAGTTTGGAAGTAGCCTCGAATGCGGGTGATCGCAATAGCACCGAGCATCAGACCCAGCACAATGCTGAACAAACTGGGCATAGGCAGGAGATAGATCAACCCAACCCAATCAATATCGCTGTTGAAACCTCGCCTGAGGATTGAAGGCAGAAAGCCAACAATGATTGGTAGTAGTACATAGGGCAACAGACGCAAGCCCACAATCCAAGCTGAGGCTGTGCTCAAACGGGTAGCCCAAGCCCGTGCCCGTCGAATCCCACGGATGCCCAATGCCAGCGTTCCTAAGGTCAACGCAACGCCAATAATATCAAGCCAAATTCGCGGGTCGTTGATTGGTTCGAGTGCTGATGAATCGCCATCGACAACCGTGAGCAAATTTTTGGCGAGGATGAGCGGCAACGAGTTGGTATTGAGCAAAACCACCACGCCAGTCTTGGTAGCTGGATTAAAGATCATGGCTGAGGTAAAGGTCATCAGACTCCCGCTATGCTCGATCAGGGTTTTTTCTGGCGCTAAGTGTCGATGCCAGCCCATCGCATAATCACTGACTTGGCTCGGCGGGGTATGCAGGGTTGCAAGGCTGGCAGCGCTCAGCAAGCTGGTTCCATCGGAAAGTCGGCCTTGCGCAGTGTGTAGATTTAGCCACTTCGCCATATCATCAGCAGTACTGACCACCCCACCAGAGCCAGCACACAACGCCATTGGTTCTGGAGCAGCAATGGCTTGGTTGAAAAGCAGGATATGGCCATTGGTTAAACCAGGCACCGGATCACTACAAAGGGTTGTTTCAACCGAGTGCTGCATGGCGAGCGGTTCAAAAATATGCTGCTGCACATACTGCGCATAGGGTTGGCCACTGACCACCTCAACCACACGGGCTGCGAGCATATAGTTCTGGTTATGATAGGCAAAGCTTGTTCCTGGTGCGGTTGCCAACGTGATCGCATGGACATCGGCAGCGGCCTCAGCCAGCGAGCTACGGGTTGGATGGGCATATTCTGATGAGACACTGGGCATCAAACCAGAAGTCTGATTCAAAAGGTGGCGAACCATCAGCGGTTGGCCGCTAGGGCTACTCGTCGTGACCTCTGGTAGGTAGGTTGTGAGAGGCAGATCAAGCTCAATTTTCCCCTCATCAACCAGCTGCATAATCGCAACTGCCGTAAACGATTTGCTCATTGAGGCGATCCGCATTGGCGTAGCTGGAGTAACCGGATTGCCCAGCGAATCAAGCCCATAGCCTGCTGAATGAATCACTTCCCCATTTTTAATGATTGCAACCGCACCGCCGCTGACATGCGATTGGCGCATAAAGTCTTGAATAACCGAATCAATTGAAATCTGCGTTGCCGCTAATCCTGGATGGCCAGCAAATATCAGAAGTAGACAAAAAATGGCAAGCAGTATTCTCGTAAACATCGTTACGCGCACACAGATCCTCCTATCTGAAGCATTATTCAGTGCATCAGACGGAAGGTATAGCCCGAATGTTGCGGGAGCAATCCAGAACCACATGAGCTATGTTGCCCACGCCATTTCGTTGCTGGTTAGTCGATTATTGAGAGGCAACTGCTGATGAACCCTCGAAGCTCAGCACATCACCATCGTTGGGAATGCGCAGTTGAGCCGCAGAAATTCCAGCAGCACTGGCTGCCATGCGGAGATCAGCTCGCGACACCTGCCCATGATCAAGCGAATCCAGATGAATCGCAACGACCGTACTGGCGGTTGCTGTCTGACATAGCGTGATGGTTTGCTGGGCATCCATCACAATCGGAGTTCCTGCTTCCCAAATCGCGCCCGATGAATGGGTCACGATCACGCTTGGCTGAAACTGCTCAATCGTTGCTGCAACATCGGGATACCACACACTATCGCCAACCCAATACAGCGTTGGTTCATGCGCAGCCGCCAACACAAACCCTGATACTTGGCCCATGCTTGCGAGGTCAGCGCCAAAGCCATGCTGGCCAGCCACCCGGGTAATCCGCACACCCTGCCATTCAACGACGTGATCGACTGGAATAACGTTACGAAACCCATAGCCTTGAATCCGTTCAGCATCAGTTGGTTGGCAAAAAACGGGGATGTCCTTTGGCAAAAGCTGTTGCGCCTCAGCATCAAAATGATCGGCATGCAGGTGGGATACCAAAACCGCCTCGATGCCTTCGACAATCGCTTCTTTTGCCAGCGGCAAATCAACCATGGGATTGCGTGAACGCCCAGTAAACGAATCACGCGCATGGCGTGGCGCAAGATCAGGGTCAGCCAGCAAGGTATGTTGGGCATAGCGCAGCCGCATCGTGGCATTGCGCAGCAAATGAATTTCCATCGAATTTCCTCATACGTGATGCAAGTGCACAAGACCGTCACGAGCGCTCAGATCTATTGCTTTTGAGCGCGATAATAGGCAACTAGCGCATTCGCATGGCCATGGCCCATAGCATACTCAGCCTTCAGTGCAGCAACCATCTGCATATGGGTTTTGTCCGTCATGCCAGCGAGAATCGTCATCCAATGATCAATCGAATGGCCATAGGTTTTTTCGATTGCTGGAAAATAGGAAGCTGGGCCTTTGACCGATGGTTCCTTCGTCATACCTATCCTTTCTGAATCGCTATTTGTGAAGCATCGCCGCTGGTTGCGCTATTTTCCACGCCATCCATAGCGCTTAAGATCGAGTTGATACGCTGCTGGTTCAAGGCTATCAAGCTTAACCAACGCGATACCTTCAGCACATAAGGCCTCAAGTTGATTAGGAATATAGTGGGGCAGCAGATGGCCTTGTGTATCAACCACCCGATGAATCGGATACTGCTCAGGATCTGTTTTTTGCAGATAATGCGGAATAACCCGCATAAAACTGTTTGCCACCCCCATGCCAAGCACAATTTCTTTGTAGCTTACAACTTTAGCATAGGGAACGGAAGCAATAAAGCTCAAAAAACGGTTATAGGGTATATGCGAGAGCGGCGGCTGAGTCTCCGCGCCAACCACGACCGCATCGCCACAACGTAGCTCCCCACCAGCAAGCACCGTTCCTAAAATCCCGCGTTTGCCAACAATCTCTTTAATCGGCCTGCCGAGCACATGGGCGATTCGCTTACACGGCTCACAATGAAAAGTAAGCCGAATTTGTACGCACTTGCCTACATGCAGCACTGCGCCAGGCACGAATTCAGCCTCTGGCAGCCCAGCAAGCACGATATTTTCGCGCAAATCGCCCGGGTGCAGCTTAAAAGCATCAAGATCTTCGCGCCGGAGCACTAACACTTGCCGAGGACTCAAAAGATGGGCATTGCAATCGCCAACAATCCCATAGCCTTGCTGCATTGCCATACCAAGCGCGCTGACATCAACCAGCGCTTGACCCTTGGCTGGTTTAAGAAAGAGCGCCTGTATTGTAGCTCGCGACATTGCACAATCCTTTGTGATAAGCACGCATATGGTGATAGAGTGCGCTGGCAATTATAGTGGATCAAGCTAAACAGTAAAAGTTTTTTATTATGTAAATATAATTTCTTGCAGTGCTGGTTGACATTACCCAGCATGCTATGCTAAAAGAACCTTTAATTGCCCCAGATTAGGTGCTGGTTTAGCACTGCCAACAAAGACTGAGAGCTTGGAGTTATGCAATGGCTTATATACCAGATCTTGAAGTGACGATGACGTTTTTAGGGAGTACAGTCCCACACGTTCCCTTTTTTTACCAAAGAAACCCGAACATCATTCTATTATCCTCATGATTTGTTTGGTTGCTACTGCGTCTTTTTTTCAGCTGATGATCGCACAGCCTTGCCTGGTGAAACCATCGTCGGGTGGATTAGTTTCCTCGATCCTAATGCCCAGCGCGGCAAACTCTCAGTTGATTGACGAGCCATGGCCATGGCAGCACAATGCCGCTCCGTTACGCTAAAAGCAGCGTCTGCGGAGCCGACGGCGCAGCCTGAAAAAGTTGGCGGATATGCTCATACAGAATTAGTCTATCGTCTGCTGCGAGATCGAACTCAATCTGATACTGCGCTATGCCGATTTCTGCTGCTGCGCTTGGCGCTAGGTCGATAGTGCATTGGTTATCACGAATAACAAAGCTCGTAATCCCGCCATAGGTTGTAGCACCCGCTGCGGTACTGAGACAATAGGTATCCATGCCTAACGCAAGATCCTGTTCATCAGGCGCGGCAAAGCTACGCTGCAATTCGAGATATTCTGCAGGCTCCTCAGGATCATCAGCAAAAACAATCGCTAAAATATCATCATCAATCCAATCGATGCCAACTGCACGCGCCAAAAAATGAATTTTTTCCATGAATACGATTCCTATCCACGATGATCTGGATCATCCAATAGATGCAGACAATGAGCTACTCGTTCTAGGGGGCCATAATTTCGGCGTTCCGCCAACTGCTTTTAAGAATCCATTGTTTGATCGGTCTGATGAGGATGTGTTGCTTGTAATGCTTGATATTGATCCCAATACGCATCCATATCGTTGGTAATTGGGAAGGGATGGAGCATATGCATCGCCTGTTGATAGATATGGCGAGCATCTTTCGCCTGTCCTTCATGCTGCAAAAGGCCAATGAGAGCAAGGTTCGCTTCAAGAATAGTGCTGATGTGTTCTGCAGGATCAAGCTGCGCTAAAATCGCTAAGGTTTGGCGATACCAGGCTTGGGCTGAATGGTATGAACCATGGGCACGCAGCATTTGGCCTACTCTAAGCGCGTGAAACATCGTGGTCTCATGAATTTCCCCAAAGAGCTGGCGATTGATCTGATAGGCGCGTTGGGCATAATCGATTGCGGCCAGAGTTTTGCCTTGGCGCACACTACTTTCGGCCAAATTATTTAAACTTGTAGTAAGCTGCTCATGCACCAAGCCCAATGAGCGTTCTTGTGCCAGCATAGCCTGTTGATACCAATACTCTGCAAGCGAATCCCAGTTCAAATCGTCTGCATAAGCAGCAAGTTGGTTGGCACAGATCGCAACCGCCCGATCGCCCCAGCCCTGCATACGGCTAGCAAGCTGCTGCAAATGGGGAGCCGCCCAACGCATCGCGGCAAAATAAGCCGATCCATCCAAACCATCAAGCTGGGTATGCCACCGTTCTACAACGTGGATGGCATGGGCATGATCGCCCACCTGTGTATGAACGATCTGGCCCACTATTTGATGAATGATGATCGCATTTGTTCCGCTAAGTAGCCCTACGTCCAGCAAGCGCTGCAAGGTCGCAACGGCGGTATCAACTGGCGTTTCAGCAGCAATAAACGTTAGCACAAGCGCACGCGGTAGCGGCACGCCATAGGCACACCATGCAACACAATCGAGCAGGCCCAAGGCCAAACTATCAAGCTGATTAATAGTCAAGCGTACGCTGGCTATACAGCAATCTAATGGCTGCGACACAACCACGCTTGCTTGCTGCTTGATCAAGCTTAACGCCTGTTGGTAGCGTTGCACGCTATGTGAAGCAGCAGCTTGGAGATAGATCGCTGCCACATGTAATGTCAACGGGAAATGGCCCAAATCAGCCGCAAGCGTTGTCGCTTCTCCAGCGCTTAATCGCGGGCAGATTTGCTGCAAAAGTTCACGACTTTCGATCGACGTTAGCACGTCAAGCTGAAGCGAGCTCAGGGTTGACCACTGATCGAAGCGCGATGTCACCAAGACCCGACTACCGCCAATTAGCGGTTGCCATTGCTCTAGCAGGCGAGGATCGTCGCAGCTATCAAAGACCAGCAAGCGTGGAATGGGCAACTGCCAAGCCTTGATCACCTGCTCAATCAGTTGGTCTCCATCCAAACCAGTTCTATCAATCGATAATTCCTGCGCATAGCCTGAAAGCTGAAGCTCAATCGGATTACGGTTGGCACAATTAAGCCAAAAGATCCCACCAGGAAAAGCGTATCCAAAACGAGCAATGGACTCAGTCACGAGGCTGGTTTTACCGATTCCGCTTGGCCCAAGTAGAACGAGCGCAGCTTGAGCTGGAACCAGCGCAGCGGCCATGGCTTTTAATTCCACCGCACGACCTATAAAAGTAAGACTTGACTCAAACGGAATAAACGCCGTTGGATAAACGACGGACTGCCGCACAGGAAGTGAATCAAAGGGGTCAATCTGCATGCTATCCAAAGATATCCTATCCTCCTTTATCGCTTGATTGGTTACGTTGGGCTTTTCTTGCTGAATCCAATGCCCACAATTGTACGCTAATGGTGCTGGGTATAACGATAGGCAAGTTCATACCAATCCCAAATCGTGACTGAGCCAGTATCGGAAAAACGAATCTGATCGTGCTGAATGTACTTTTCGATTGTCCTAACAAATTGGTGGGCCAGCTGTTGATTGGGAGCAGTTTCAAGCTGCATCAGGGTTGTCAACCATTCGCCCATTCCGCCATCACCATCAGGATCGTTGCGAATCTGGACAATATACTCCCGAACCTGATCATAGTCGCCGAGAAAATACCAGCCAATCGCTGCTGTTGTTTGCTCAGTCGTATTGCGTGGGTAGCGCACAAGTCGCGCCGCTGCATACTCGGTCGTTGCTTGAAACCAGCGCTGTGCTAGATGCTTTTCGCCAGCTAAACGATAGAGATTTGCTCTGGTTAAGCTATCAAAACTGGTCGGTTCATGGAATACGCGTTCGTGCAAGGCTGCTGCCTCACAAAATAAGGCCGCAGCTGCTGGATCAGCCAACAGGCGCAGACAGCGTGCTACCCGCTCTATTCGGCCCTAATTTCGCCGTTCTGCCAGCTGCTTTTGGCTAAGCGCTAGCTCCTGATGAAGTTGGGTTTCAGTTAACAGTGGAAGCATTGTTTTTCCTTCTAGCTCTATTTAAAATCTCGTCAAACATAACAAGCTAGGGTTCTCAGCAGGCTATCAGAGGCGCATCACGTTGCTTTTATGCGCGATACCGCGCTGAGCATGTATGATACACCTATCCTCATTCACCTATGCACCCCATCCTGAGGAATCGCGCCGCTCTTATATGATATGAAAGGAATCTGGTATGCGTCGTCGTTTCTGGAAATTGGGTCTGACTATGCTCGCTGTGCTTGTTCCAAGCCTGCCTACCACGGCAGCACCTTCGCCAGCAATGGTTTTTCAGGAGCGCTGGCAACGCCATGATTCATTGGTCACTGACGGCTCGGCTTAACGCTCATGGACATGGGGGCCTATTCCCCTAACCGACGTTCTGCTCGAACCCGATCCCCAAGTAGCCGACCGTGAGCGAGCAGTGCAGTATTTCGATAAAGGCCGCATGGAGATCAATAATCCTGATGCCAACGAACATGATCTCTGGTATGTGACCAGCGGCTTGCTCCCAATCGACCTGATGCATGCAGAAACCAGTTGGGATCACAATGGCTGGCACGATGCCTTTATTGCTGTAATAGGCGATCCAGGTTCGTTTCCAACCTACCGTGATTTACAAGTGCTCTACCAGAATCCAGCGACAGAATCCAGCGCAACGATCAATACGCCAGCCCACGATCTGCTACGGCCCGATCTCTCGATTGGGGTTGTCAATAGCTTCCATGATGATCCAGCAACGCTGTTGCGCCAAGGCTCGAATGGGCATTTTGTGCCGCAAGCAATGCTCGATTTTATGCAGCAAACAGGAAAAACATTGCGCGATGGGCAGGTGACAACAGGCATGATTTATGATCCAGTCTATATCTTTGGGCATCCAGTAACACCAGCTGTTTGGGTCGAGACGACAGTTGCTGGTAAGCCCCAAACTGTGCTTTTCCAAGTTTTTGAGCGTCGAGTATTGACCTACAATCCTGCCAACCCGCCAGCCTTTCAAGTTGAGATGGGCAATGTTGGCGCACACTACTACGATTGGCTCACCAATCCGCAAGCAGCCCGTGAATACGATTATGTCATGGATCAATCGCAGTTTACCAGCGCCGATGGCACAACCCGTTATCGCCTTGAGCTAAAGATTACGACAATCACCGACCCAAATAATCAGCTAGTTCAGGATGGCGCAACCTATTGGATTTATCAATCTACTGATGGTGGCAAGACTGAAACGCTTCAATTTACTGGACAACTAGGGCCTCATTGTCGCTCAACGCTGTTTGTATCGCTGTTGCGACCGCGTGCAAGCAACGCCGCGCCGCAACACGTTGGCCTAATGACGGGCTGCGCCTTGAATCCAAGTTCGGCGCGTGGTTTTGGCATTACGGTTGCAACCTCGTATACAGGTGGCAAAACCTGGCAGCGGCGCGGCGGCAATTAAGTCTCCAGCAGTTGAACGAGGGCTGAAGTTTATGTGCCCTCCGATTAGGTCGGAGGGCACAATATTAGTGGGCCTAAACCGAATCGTGGCGTTTGAGCCAGTTCAAGATTGCTTGGTTCGTTTCGTTAGGCTTTTCTTGCTGAATCCAATGCCCGCAATCGAAACTGAGCACTTCCACGTTGGGCACGAACATCGGCAGGTTTGGCGAGCGCTGAACTGAATCGTGATTGCCGTAAATCATCAGCGCTGGTTGCTGGATAATTGGGTCGACATCGGCCAAGCGCTGCCAATTGCGGTCAAGGTTGCGATACCAATTGATGCTACCAGTAAAGCCTGATGCTTCGAATGCGGCGACGAAAACAGCCAATTCTTCATCACCCATAATCGGCTCGCCCCGTGGTGTTTCAGCGTTGGCCAGATTGATCAAGGCCATCCCGGGCCGTGGCTCAGTGGGCGGCACATTTTTGCGATACAAATTACGCAAAAACTGCATGGTATTGGCAGCAAAGATCGCATCGGCAACGCCTGGTTGGCGATTAAAGTGCACGAAATACGAATCGCTGCCCAGAATTGCCTCTAAAAATTCGAGCCATGGCATGGTGCCGCGATCCATGTAGGGCACACTCAGGTTAATCAGTTTGTTGACTCGCGTTGGATGTAATAACGTTAAGCCCCACACCACCATTGCGCCCCAATCGTGGCCAATAAACGTGGCATCGGCGTAGCCATAATGATCGAGCAGAGCAACCAGATCGCCCGCCAAATGGTCAAGATCGTAATCTTCAACAGCTACTGGCCTGGTTGAGTTGCCATAGCCGCGCTGATTTGGGACGATAACGTGATAGCCTGCATCGGCCAAGGCTGCCAGCTGATAGCGCCACGAAAAGGCATGCTCTGGCCAGCCGTGGCACAGCACAATTGGTTTGCCACCATTGGCGTTGCCTGCTTCAAAAACTTCAAGGCTGATTCCATTGACGGTGATTAATATGGGCTTGGGAAAATCGTTTGGATTAAACATTTGGGTTCCTTCGTTACTTATCGTGTTTGAAGTTCATCAACACGACGTGCTGCTCATAGCGCGAGTATAATAGCCAAACGATGACAGCAATATGTCACTGTTTTACTGAAGCAAAGAAGGATTCCATGGAAAAAGTCGAGCGTTTGATTGCGATTACCATGATCTTGCTGCAAAAAGAGCGCGTTTCGGCAAGCGAATTCGCCCAGCTCTTCCAAGTTTCCAAGCGCACGATTCTGCGCGATATGCAAACCTTGAGCATGGCGAATATCCCGATCTACGCGCTGACTGGGGTCAACGGTGGCTATGGCATTTTGGATACCTACAAAGTTGATAAGCGCCTGTTGAGCAGCGCCGATTTGGAGCATCTCTTAACTGCGCTTGCTGGCTTGGAACAACTCATCCTCAGCGCAGAGATTGCCCAAACAATTAAAAAAATCGAGGCCATGGTCGGCCCATTGGCGCTTAATCGCTCGATGCAGCTGTCATTTTATGCGTGGGAAGGGCGAGCCGAGCTACGTGAAAGCTTAAAAATCTGCCAAACAGCGTTATTAAAGCAGCGGCTTGTCGCATTTGACTACTCCGATAAAACTGGCGTGCAAACCCAACGCATGGTCGAGCCATATGCGCTGCATTTCAGCGAATCAAGCTGGTATTTGCAAGGCTTTTGCCTTGATCGGCATGGCTATCGCAGCTTCAAGCTCGCCAGAATGGGGCAGCTGAGGATGGATAGACGCGGGTTTCAGCAGCGAGCTGATTGGCCAGCCCACGCTAATCCAACCCACGCTAATCCGCAATTCGTGACCATTAAAGCGATGGTTGCACCAAGCATCCACGACCAAATTATCGAACGCTATGGCCGCAGCAGCATTGAAGCGGCTACTGCTGAATATGGGCTGGCAACGATGTATGTGCCGCAGAATCCGCAGGGATTTCAGCTTTTGGCCAGCTTTGGTACCCAGATTAAAGTGCTCGAACCACAAAGCTACGTTGCTGAATTTCGCACGTATCTCGCCCAAATGCTCCAAAACTATGCTTGATTAGCGCTTGGCATCAGCATCAAGCATGGGTTTGAGCAAATCGCCATAGCTAACCAGATAGACTTCAAGAGTCGTGAGAGTGGGCATTGCAGTCCAATCGCTGGTTGTTAAGCGCTGATGCAGCTGCTCAAAAATGGCTCCACTCTCCAAGCGATTGAAGGCAGGAAACCCCTCGGCATGACCAAGGAAGGTGCGTTGTTGGCCAGCCATATGCGCAAAACTAAGGTGCAGTTGGTAGCGATTAATGCCATACGGCGTAGCAGTATAGGGTAATTGGGAGCGAAGCCAGGCCAAAACGTCATCAGCCAATGCCTTGCGTGCCTCAAAGGCCATTGTGGCGCTAACATCCCAGCCCCGCGCACCAAATCCTTGATGGTTGTTGAGCGTTGCCGCCATACTCCGAATCATCCGCCGCCGATGCCACCATTGTCTGAGTCGGTGGATCATGGCTCCTCCTGAATTAAATAGTTTTTAATATGCAATTATACTAATGTTGAGTATGCGTGAAAGGATCGTTCTCAATGCCAACGTTTTCGCAGGTACGACCACCAGCCACCGATGAGCAATTAGCAGCACTAGAAGCACGCATCGGCTACCCGTTGCCCGAAGCCTATCGTACGTTTTTGCGCACCACGAATGGGGGCAGACCCAATCCCATTGTCTTTAGTATCAAGGGAAAATGGATTACGGAAGGCCATGTGAACGTCTTTTCGTCAGTTGATCCCGCTGATCCGCACCATTATATTCACCGCGATCTGGATATTTTTGGCGAT
Organism: Herpetosiphon sp. NSE202; assembly: GCF_042688385.1. Taxonomy (NCBI): domain Bacteria; kingdom Bacillati; phylum Chloroflexota; class Chloroflexia; order Herpetosiphonales; family Herpetosiphonaceae; genus Herpetosiphon; species Herpetosiphon sp. NSE202. The sequence goes on from NZ_JBHUPY010000025.1 coordinate 26,404, forward strand.
GAGATCCCTGCAACGATGTTGCCAATTGCTAATGACCCAGGCGGGAATTTAATCTGTCTCTCGCTGGCGGGCGAGACCACCGGCCAGATCTTTTTCTGGGATCATGACACGTCCGAGGACGACGATCCCTTTTCATGGTGTGCGCCCGATTTAGCGACCTTTCTTGCCAACCTGACCCCAGAAAATCTCGATGTATAAGTTTGAGCTGATGGTTGCAGCGTAACCAGCTGCTGGCAAGCGGCTTACTGGCGATGAGAACTCAGTCCACAAGCGGTTAACCGCAGCGCTGGCTGGTGGTATTGTGGTGCTGGCTGGGCATTCGCCCGCTACGTATTGCATATACTGTGAGGAGTTTTTGCGATGGCACTAGAACGACTGGCTGCTGCCCCAACCGACTTTGATTTTGTGCTTGGCGACTGGAATGTTCGCCACCGACGGCTCAAAGATCGGCTAGTTGGCAGCAGCGAATGGATTGATTTTACTGGGCAGATGTCCACCCAAGCAGTGCTTGGCGGCTATGGCAATGTCGAAGACAACCTCTTGAATCTCCCAGAAGGGCCATATCGCGCGATTGCGATTCGCTCGTTCAATCCCCAAACCATGAGTTGGTCGATCTGGTGGCTCGATGGGCGCATGCCCGGCCAGCTTGATGTGCCCGTGGTCGGAAATTTTTTCGACGGTGTGGGCACGTTCTACGCTGATGATACGCTGCGCGGCAAGCCAATTAAAGTGCGCTTCCTCTGGTTCGCGGTCACGCCGGATGCGTTGCGCTGGGAACAAGCCTTCTCCGCCGATAACGGGGATACATGGGAAACCAACTGGATTATGGAGTTCTCACGCATTTAGTGCGACCGTCGGACATCAATAGAGGTGTCCGACGGCCATTTAGCCCAATGCCAGCAACATTAACCACAGTAGGTTATGCAGCTATTCCTCGTAGTAACAGATATGCAGATACGAGCAATAACCCGCTACGAATCCAATAATTTTGGCGTAAATCTGGCGGGCTACCAATCCGTTGCCCATGGCGGCGTTGCCGAGCCGCATCGATGCTCACTCCAAGATAAATGATCAGCTGGGAATCAAGGCATGAGTTTCTGGATCTTTGAGGAGTCCTGCGCCAATGCGCGGTAGCCACTCCCACATTGAATAGCGCCATAAATCGAGATACCACAGAAAGCTAGCAAGCATGAGCCAAATACGTGCTGTAACCAACGTCCAAAACCAATGCATCGCCGTTTTCCAGCGTGATGGGATTGGCTGGTTTGATGGCACATGCCACATACTAAATCGCTTTCTAATATATCTTTCATTATGCAAAATAAGAGGTGAAAATCGTACCCTTAAAAACTAAACGTGGCTTTTATCCAACGTGAGGATGTATCTTTGCGGTGCAAGCGTAGGTGCTGCACATCGAATTGTCAAGCATAGCCCTATGTGTAACAGCGCTGTAACATCACAGGGCTATCCTCTCTTCAAGCAGCAACTCTGGTTATTTAATGGCTGCTGAAAGGGAGAATCCATGTTCAGCCTAATCACATCACCCCAGCGTGGCATCCACTGGCGCTATTGGCTTGTGCTCTTGACAAGTTTTGGCTATTTTAGCTTCAGCGATTGGTTGCTAACAAACATTTTTGGCTATGGGTTGTGGCCACTCTATTTAGTTAGCACAGGGTTGCTCTTTACGCTGCAATGGTGGCTGTTTGTGCCCCATCCCGATGGGCTGCGCTGGATCATTGGCAGTATTGGGGTCTTTATGCTGAGCTTGTTGCTAACGACTTTTTGGTTAGAACCATTATTGAGATTTGCTATACAGACATATATGCCAAATTATCCTATGGAGTTACAATCCAGACTCCAAGCCGGACTTACCTATGGTTTTTGGGGTTTGATGTTGGGGTTCGTCCAAGCTACCGCGCTACCAGCCTGCTATAAGCCTATCAGATGGATTATGCTCTCGACGCTTGCCTATAGTTTAGCGGGTTTGGGGTTATTCCATTTTCTATGAAGGTAATCAGCATACATTCTTCGCTGCTGGCGGTGGGTGAACAAGCGGCGCGGTTAAACCGTGCCGCTTGGCTAGCCAATGGAATTAATAAAGTTGTTCGCTCTCGTCGACATCAGCATTGACTGCCTCAAGCACGGTTTCGCTAGCGAGCTGCACACCACAATCGGGGCAGGCATCGAAGCTAATCTCACCGTCTTGATGTTCCGCATAATTCAGATCGTACTCAGTTCCACATTCACACGTTACTGATAATTGCATAATGCCTCCTTAGCCGTATTGTAGCAAATGGCTGAAAAAAGCACGAATTACTCCGGCAGTTCATTCAGAATGTTTGGCAGTCACCAAAAAATAATCCCAGCCAGCACCAACCATGGACAGAAAATAAATATACCAGCTCCGGTTGGGGCAATACTAGCAATCAGAATACCTTCTAAGGCTACTTGGAGCGAGCCATATTCGCCATAAAAAGCGCTAAAACAACCAATAATCCAGCTGGCACAACAGAGAATAGTCACAATCCAGCGCACTCTATTTGGCGTATAACGTGCTGATAGCCAATCGACCAGCCCTAGCCGCGCAATGATCGCAAGCAGCAATGAAACCATGGCTGCATTGATGATGCCAAACAAGCAACCAATAAAGCCCCCAACCACAAAGCCAATGATCAGCATTCCTGCTAACGAAGAAGGCATCGAGATTACGAGGTACAGCCATGCCATCACAACGCCATAGATTGGGCCAGCTATCAAACCCGACAAAACCAACTGCTCGCCAATGTTCCAAAACAGCGCCTTAAGCGTTGGCGTGTTGCGTGTTGCTCGAACTGCATTCATCGCGATCTCCTTGTGCTAGTGATGAATGCAGTATGCTGCTATGATGTTACGCTGGCGTTACAAGCTGAAGGATGGCGAGAAAGCAAGCCCCAATCGCAATGCTGAATTCACCGATCCTCGTGGAACCTACTGCGCGCCGCCTGGTTGGTCAAAATCGATCTGCTCAGCGCGGGCCGTGCTATTCGTGCGGCCAGGATAGGAGAGCCATTGCATGGCGATATTGAGTTCCTTAATAATATCTGCTGCTTCGATTGTGACACCACTCTCCAATTCGATCGTGCTGGTGGTATGCCCATCACTGACCAAGGTAAGATCGTAGCCGCGTTCAAGTGCAGCATAGGCGGTGGCCCGAATACACCAATTGGTTGCCGCTCCTGCTAGCACAATGTGCGAGACCTCACGTGCCGCTAGTTCTTCGGCTAAATTGGTTTGTTCAAACGCTGAATTAAACTGCTTATGGATGCGTGACTCACCTGCTGCTGGCACCAACTCCGGAACCCATTGCCATTGTGGACTATCGGTGGGCAGTTCTTCATCAGTGTGTTGAACCCACAGCACAGGAATCTTTTCAGCGCGGGCACGCTCCACAGCATGGGCAATATTTCCGATGATTCGTGCGGCATCCCACGCCTCATTGACCACCCCGACCTGAACATCGACGACCACGAGTGCTGCGTTGTTGCCTTCCCGAATAGTTGCCATATGGTGATCCTTTATTGCAATTGAGCAGAGAAACATTGGCCTAGTATAGCACGTATGTTCAATCATCCAGTGTTCATTCCTAAGGTTTGATCGTCTCCTTGGCGGGCCAGCGCAATCGTACTGCCGGGCAGAAAGTTGGATTGAAGATAGACCAGTGCTTGGCGGCGATCAGCAGCGCCCGTTGCGCTATCGAGAATTTCAGCACAATAGACCGCAATATCTTCAATAATCCGTTCATAGCGATAGTAGCTGAGTGCTGCTTGATCAACGGGAGCCGAACCATACCCCTGATAAAATAGCGCAGCCTCCGCCGCTGACGAATGCGCGTTGCCAAAAAGCCCAGCCCCGATAAACATTAAATCCCGTTCTTTGGGAGCGAACAGCAATGTATCCCAATCAACCAGAAAGAAGCGATCACCATCCACAACCAAGAGATTCCAGCCATGGCAATCGGCGTGACAAAGCACAAATGGCGGTGGCTGCTGCTGAAGGTGCTGGGCGAGAGCAGCCGTTCGCGTAATTATTGCGTGCAGTTCGGCAGCCTTAGTTTTTAACAGCGCAACCAGTTCGGCAGCAACTGAATCTGCAGTCGATAGGCTTTCCGCCTGTGCAAGAAACCATGCCAGCCGTTCGCGCCAATGGGGCGCGAACTGTTCTTGGGGCAAATCAGCAGTTATCGTGCTTGGAAACTGCACCGTATGCAATGTTTTGAGTGTAGAGCCAAACGTGCGCCACTGTTCATCGGAGAGCGGACGATCAATGCTATGCAGTCCAGCAACATACGGATAGAGAACCACCGTAAACAACTCAAACTGCGCCCACATGGATCCGGTCTGGGTGCGAATGGCCGGAATAACCTGGCGCATGCCAACATCATGCAGATAGGTTGGAATAAGCACACTGGCTGGGACGAAGTGCATCCGTCTCAGCTTCAAAAAATAGGGTGTTTCATCGGCAGCAACCACCCGATAAACCGCCGTATGCGCATCGGCTCCCAGCGGCAAAAAGCTAAGATCACGCACCTTCAATCCATAGGTCGAATTAATGCACTGAACAAGGGCTGTTTCGGAAAGCTGCGGTTTTTCTAGCATCGATCACACTCCTCCGTAAATCTGCTACGAATTGCTGGTTGCCACATCCTTGCTTGCAACCACACAATAGTTGGATCGATGGGCAGGGTTGGAGTCGGCAACAATGCTCGTGGCGCTGAAACCTGCAACGTGCAGCATCGTCTGTAACTCGGCCCCAGTGTATGGGCGACATTCAGGCGTGCCAACTGGCAGATCAGGGTTGTCGCTGTTCCAGCGTTCGCGTGGCAAAATGGTGAGCACCAAGCGCCCGCCCGGCCGCAGCACCCGCCAAATTTCCGCCAGTGCCGCCGAGGCTTGAGGCCAAAAATAAATCGAGTGAATGCTGAAGGCTTGATCAAAGCGCTCTCCTACCAATGGCAGATTATTGGCCTCGCCTCCAAGCAGCCGCACCCGACCAGCCCGAATTGCGGCAGCATTACGGCGGCGTGCTGCTCGTAACATTGTTGGTGAGAAATCCACCCCGATGATCTGGCCTGTGCTGACGATCGTGCTCAACGCTTGAATCGCAACCCCCGGGCCAAAGCCAATCTCCAAAATCTGGTCGCTTGGTCGGGCATGCAAAACATCGAGCGTCCAGCGATTCTCTGGCTGGTGGTCGCGGGCCATGTCGTGGCCAATGTAGCGACCCAACCAGCCGCTCGGTCGTCGATACTGAGCATCAAGATTAACGAATCGTCCTAGCATGCGTTCCTCATTTCATTATGTTAATTTGGCTAGTATGCGCGCTGGTAGTGCATGGCGACTGCGCCGCAACGAAGCGGAGTTGCTGAGATAAACTCGAGCTTTCGGGTGCTTGGCAAACCCCGCTCATAGAGGGTTGGGCCATGACCTGCAATCCTCGGCTGGACGAGAAATGTGTACGCATCGATCAGATCCAGCCGATCAAGTTCGGTCGCGAGCTTGCCGCTGCCGAGCAGCACACCATTAGGGGTTGCGTCCTTGAGTTGCTGGATGGCAGTGCGCAGGTCACCGTTTAGCTGGTGGCTGTTATTCCAAGGGAAGTCCGTTCGCGTCGAGGAAACCACATACTTGGGTTTGGCATCGAGCTTGAGCGCCCACTCACGCAGCGCCGGCGGAGCCTCCGTTTCACCGCGAGCTACCGCTGGCCAATAACTTTCCATCAGCTCGTAGGTGACGCGGCCCCACAGCATTGCGCCGCTCTCATCCATGAGCTTGGTAAAGAAGGTGTGGGTCTCGTCATCGGCGATGCCCTCTTGGTGATCGATGCACCCATCCAAGGTAAGGTTAATACTGAAAGTCAAAAGGCCCATACTGTCCTCCATGCACAATCTCGGTTATTATAACGAACATGTGTGCGTTTTTCTACCCTCAATCATGGGCTCAGCTCGCTTATTTTGCGGGCTATGCCATAATACTGAAGAATAGTGTAGCGTTAGACAAGGGGATTTTCCATGCCAACTCATGATCTGATTGTGATTGGTGCATCACTCGGTGGTGTTGAAGCCCTCCAATTAGTCATTGCCACGCTTGCCCCCGATCTTCCAGCCACAATCTGCATCGTTTGGCATATGTCTCCAGAAAGTCCCGGGGTATTACCAGCAATGTTAAGCAAAGTCAGCCCACTGCCCGTGCGCTTTGTGCAACACAACGAACCGATTACCCCAGGCATTATCTATGTTGCGCCGCCCGATTATCATACGCTGATTGTTGATCATGTTTTTCAACTTTCTTATGGGCCGAAAGAAAATCGCTTTCGGCCTGCGATTGATCCTTTGTTCCGTTCGGCAGCAGTTGCCTTTGGGCCACGGGCGGTTGGGGTTATTTTGAGTGGTGCGCTTGATGATGGAATTGCTGGCTTGGCGGCGATCAAGGCCCAAGGCGGCATCACAATTGTGCAAGATCCCCAAGAAGCCTTTGAGCCAAGCATGCCGCATCACGCAATTAATCAAGTAGCGATCGATTATATTAAATCAGCGGCGGCCATTGGCTCACTCTTAACCAGCTTGGCCAAGACCCAAACCGCGCCTCCATCCGACTACCAGCCCCGCTGGGATTTGGTGACAGAAACCCAAATTGCCCAAGCCCATGGTGATCACAAGTATGATATAAGCCAACTTGGCGAACTATCGCCCTATACCTGCCCTGAATGCCATGGCGTGTTGTTTCAGATTATGCAGGATGGCATTTTGCGCTTTCGCTGCCATACAGGCCATGCCTATTCAGCCAGAACGCTGCTTGATGAAGTTTCTAAGGCCGTTGAGGCCTCGTTGTGGAGCACAATTCGGGCAATGGATGAAAAGGTCTTTTTGTTGCAACATATCGCCCAGCATATGGATGAACAAGCTTCGTTGATGATGGCCGAACAGTTGCGCGAGCATGCGCGGGCGGTTGAGCAACAATCACAATTGGTGCGCTTAGCCTTGCTGCGCAAACCAGCCTAATCCATAGACTATTTAGCAAAGGATCGACACTGTTGATGGATGCACATGCTTTTTTTGAGCGCGATATTGAACAGGCTGGGGTGTTTCCTGTTGTGGGCATTGGGCTAGGTCGCGGTGGCATTGAGCCGCTGATCGCTTTTTTTGCCCAACTTCCCAGCAATAGCGGCATGGCGTTTATTCTGTTTCTCAGCACCAATGGCCCATCAGAAGAACAGCTGCACAATGCCATTTCCGATCAGCTAGCGCTGCCATTTATTCGTTTGCACGGCGCAATCGCACTTACGCCAAATCAGCTGTATCTCGTGCCACCAATGCATCAAATTCAGATTCGCAATAATCTGCTCAATAGTATTCCTGCAGAAGCGATTAATGGTATTCCCATGCCGATTGATCATGGCTTGCGGGCGTTGGCTGATCATTTCAATGGGGCCACGGCGGCAGTTATTCTTTCTGGCAGTGGCAGCGATGGCGTAATTGGCATCAAACGGGTCAAAGAGGCTGGCGGCGTAACCCTCGCCCAAGATCCCCAAACCGCCGACTATCCCGAAATGCCACGGGCAGCAATGATGACGGGCTTGATCGATTTTATTGCGGTTGCGTCAACCTTACCCAGCATGCTCAGCTCCTACTGGAACCGCGGGGTGCATCTTTCAAGCCAATTATTCGAGGGCGATCCAACCGATAACGAGAAAATTTTGCACGATATTTTCGCCTTGCTCCAGCGCCGCACCGCCCACGATTTTAGCCAATATAAACGCCCAACGATTGAACGCCGCATTCGCCGCCGCATGCAAGTTACGGGAGCTGCTGATTTTCCGTCCTACCTGGAATTAATTCGCCATCGGCCTGACGAAATTCAAGCCTTGTTTCAAGATTTGCTGATTAGTGTCACCAATTTCTTTCGCGATCACGAGGCTTGGCGTGCAATCGAAGCAATTTTGCCGCTGATTTTTGCCCGCAAGCAAGCGACAATTCCAATTCGGGTTTGGGTTTCGGCCTGTGCCACCGGCGAAGAAGCCTATACAATCGCCATTTTGCTGCGCGAATTTGCTGATACGCTGGATCGACGGCTTAAAATTCAGGTTTTTGCCACCGATATTGACGACGATGCAATTACGATTGCGCGGCGGGCAATTTATCCAGCGACGATTGCAGGTGATATTCGCGAAGATCGTTTGCAACGCTTTTTTGTGCTCGATCAAGGCGGCTATCGCGTGCGCCAAGAGATTCGCGATCTAGTTTTGTTTGCTCGGCATAATGTTTTGCACGATCCACCCTTCTCGCAAGTGGATTTGCTCACATGTCGCAATCTGCTGATTTACCTCAATCATGAAGCGCAGGCGAATGTGATTCAGGCTTTTCATTTTAGTTTGCGCGCTGGAGGCTATTTGATGCTTGGCAGCTCCGAATCGCTTGATGGCTCGCTGAATCTCTTTACGGCGGTTGATAAAAAACAGCGCATTTTTCAACGCCTGCCAGGCACGACCAACAACTCGCTTGCGCTCAAACTGCCAGCCAATCGCCCAAGCCGCTCGATTAGCACCTTGCCCAAATGGCCAAGCGCAACCCAACCAATCGATTCGTTTGAAGATTTGCATCAGCGTTTGCTGGCAGCCTATACCACGCCCAGCGTAATTATTAATGAAGATAGCGAAATTATCCATCTTGGGCGAGGCATGGGCAGTTTCTTGCATTTTGATGAAGGGCGGCTCTCGTCGAATTTGCTCACCGTGATTCATCCCGATTTGCGGCTGGATTTGCGCAGCATTCTCTTCAAGGCCCGCCAACGCTTAGAACCAATCAGTGTCAACGGAGTACGCGCCAAAATCAACGAGAGCATCCGATTAATTGATTTGACCGTCCAGCCGATTCTTGAGCCAGATTGGGCACTTGGCCACATGTTGGTATTGTTTCACGATGTTGGCGAGGCTGGATTACGAGGTGCGAGCGGCGGGAGCAGTACCGACATGCTGCTGACTGAACTGGAGGCCGAACTTGAACACACGCGCTTTCAATTGCGCACAACCGTTGACCAATATGAGGCTGCCGTGGAAGAATATAAAGCCGCAAACGAAGAACTGCAAGCAATTAACGAAGAGCTGCGAGCTGCGTCGGAAGAACTGGTCACCAGCAAGGAAGAGCTGCAATCGGTGAACGAAGAGCTAACGACCTTAAATGTTGAACTTAAACATAAGGTCGAAGAGGTCAGTCAAGCGCACAACGATCTGCAAAATCTGATTACGTCAACCCAAATTGGCACGATTTTTCTTGATCGCCAATTATGCATTAAGCGCTTTACGCCCAGCGTTCAAAGCATTTTCAATCTGATTCCCGCTGATCTTGAGCGGCCATTGGCCCATGTAACCCATGAACTGCGCTATGATGATCTGATGCAGAATGTCCAGCAAGTGCTGCAAACCTTAGCTCCAGTTTCGCGCGAAGTTTCTAGCCGCCATGGCCATTGGTACATTATGCGCCTGCTGCCCTATCGCACCCTTGAAGATCGGATTGATGGAGTGGTGATTACCTTCATTGATATTACTGAACGCAAAATCACTGAAGATGCTTTGCGCAAAAGCGAAGAAGAACTCTCCAAGACGCATACGATTCTCGAAGCGCGAGTGCAGGAGCGCACTGCGGCCTTGGTCGAAGCCAACGCTGCCTTGCAAACCGAGATCAATCAACGGATTGAGGCCCAAAAAGCGCGCCAAGAAGTATTACGGCAACTTGTTACTGTCCAAGAAGATGAACGCAAGCATTTGGCGCGCGAATTACACGACCATATTGGGCAACAACTGACGGCAATTCGGCTTGATATGCAGCGGCTCGGAACGCTCAATACCGTTCCAGAAGCGCGTACAATCCTGAATGCGATTCAAGAGCATTTGCACATTCTAGGCTATGAAACCCATAATTTGGCGTTAAGTTTACGGCCCACCGTGCTTGACGATTTGGGTCTGCTGACGGCGCTGCGTAGTTATGGCGAACAATGGCAAGAGCGCACCGAAATTCGGCTAGCAATGCATTTCAATGTTGCGCTATCGATGCGCTTTGCACCAGAGATCGAAACCACGATTTATCGGGTTACCCAAGAGGCCTTAACCAATATTATTAAGCATGCCCAAGCCAGCCAAGTCAGCTTAGTTATTCACCATAGCCCCAAACATTTGCGCTTAATTATTGAAGATAATGGCACTGGCTTCGAATATGCGCAATTTATCCAAGCCAATCCACAGCAAAGCCTCGGCATCCAAGGCATTCAGGAGCGGGTGCTCTTGCTTGGTGGAACCGTCGATATTGAATCGACACCAGGCTCAGGCACAACTATCTATGTCCAAATTCCCTTGGACGATGGCCAGCATTAACAGCATAAATCCATGTGAAACGCCTCATGAACTTATCAATTGATAAGGCGCGGTGGGTTTTGCCGCGCTATACTCCCGTCGAATCAATCTAGAACGGGAGCAACACAATGACCATTGGCTTTATTGGCTTAGGGATTATGGGTAGCAGAATGGTGGCCAATCTTCAGCACGCTGGCAAGCAGTTGATCATTTTCAACCGTACGCCCGCCAAAGCAGAAGCACTGATTGCTAATGGGGCACAACTGGCAACCAATCCAGCTGAGGTAGGTCGTCATTCTGCCACAATTATCACGATGCTGGCGCATCCACAGGCCGTCGAAGCAGCGGCACTTGATCACGCTGGCTTCCTCGACCAACTCCAAGCAGGTGCGCTATGGATCGATTGTAGCACTGGTAATCCAGCGTTTGCGCGGCGGATGGCGGCGGAAGCGGCCAAGCGCGGCGTGGCCTTCATCGATGCGCCAGTCACTGGCTCCAAAGGCCAAGCCGAAGCCGGACAACTTGTTTTTCTGGCTGGCGGGAATGTCGAGGATTTGGCCGCAGCCGATGAACTGTTTTCATGCATGGGGCGGCAGACCATCCATGTCGGCATTCATGGCATGGGCACTGCACTCAAACTGGTATTCAATCTGCTGCTCGCCAATGCAATGGCTTCGTTTGCCGAAGGGTTAGCCTTCGGCGAATCGCTCGGTATCAGTCGTGAGACGTTGCTAGATACGCTGCTTGGCGCTCCGATCGTGGCACCATTTCTCAGCTTCAAGCGGGCAAAGCTGGCCAACAACAGCTATGCTGCTGAGTTCCCGCTACGCTGGATGCACAAAGATCTCGCCATGATCGCCGCTGCGGCATCCTCAGCAGCGATCCCGCTTGCCACAACCACCGCTGCCCTGTATCAGCAAGCGCTTGAATATGGCCTAGGCGACCAGGATTTTTCGGCGATTGCTCAGCTATTTCAGGCCGACGAACAACCAACAATGCTCAAACAATGACCGTCTGAGCACGGCGAAGGTCGCCCTTCAGACGTGAAAGCGAAACCTCAGTGATGCCCAAGTAGCCAGCGATGTGATACTGTGGAATCCGTTCGATCAAATCGGGATATTGATTGACAAAGGCCAAATAGCGATCTTTTGCTTGATGCAGCAACAACGTGCGCATCCGTAGTTCCTTGCCCACCAGCAGATACTCGGCCAACTTCCGTCCCAAGCGATCAAACACTGGATGATGGTCAAACAACGCACTAAACGCAGAATAGCTGGCCACAAGCAGAACGCTCGGTTCAAGTGCTTGCGCGCCATAGATTACTGGCAGATTAAGGACCGACGAGGCCAACGGGCCAGCAAAGGCTCCTTCAGCAATAAACGCCTTGTTGGCCTCGCCGCCTTGTTCGGTCAAATAATAGAAGCGTAGCAGGCCGCTGCACACAAAAACAAGTTCATGGCTATGACTACCAGGCAGGAGCAGGTGGGTTCCGGCAGCCACACTGCGTTGATGAAAGATCGCAGCCAGTTCTGTCCACTGAGTGTTCTCCAATGCCACCCATTTCTGGATAGCGGCGCGCAGCTGTAGGTGGCTCATAGGTTCCTCACTATCGGCTATCGGGAACAGATTTTGCCCCATTATACCGAAACAAGTACTAGTATCCGCGATCTCACCTGTGGATTCAAGCGCTATGCCATTGAGCCTCGTAGGTCGCAAACAGCTCGGGTGCTGCGCGCCGCAACTCAGCCAAACAAGCAAGTACCTCAGAGGTCATCCGTTTACGGATAGCGTGATAGGCTTCGTCGCTGCTTAATCCTGCTTGCTGCAGCGAAGCGTAGCCAATCATAGACTGCTCCTTTAGTGAGGTTAAGGAGTTGGACTGGTTTGGGTCGTTGGGGCATCGGCTGGCAACTGAATACATGGATCATCGGGAATTGTCGTGCCAAGCGGAATATCGGTCATCGCGCCCAACGTCGTTGTTGCAGGAACATTCGTAGCAGCCTGAACTGTGGCCGTTGTTGCATTGCCGCCTGGGGGAAAGGTTGCATTGCTGGGGCATGGCGTTCCCTCGCCAACTTGCATGTTGGTTGCAGTGGCAACCGCCTGACCATCTGAAGTTGGAATAACGCTACTGACGGCAGTTGCGCCGCCTTGGGTTGCGACGCTGGTTGTGGTGGTGCTTTCACCGCAGGCAATCAAGCCAAGCAGCAGCGCCAAACAAAGCGCGAGCTGCAAAAAACGACTATGCTGCATAATCCATCCTCCATAGATTGCGTCGATTTTCCCTCACTCCCAAAGCTGCTCCCGCTGTGGTTGGGCGGCGCTTGGGAGTGAGGCAACGCTGTTGTTCTATGATAGTTGGAGGCGAAGCCAATGTGATCGGGCAATTGCTTAACGCTTGTGGCTGCTTAGAGCAGGTCGATTGGGCAATTGCCCGAAGCCACCGCGTTCTAGGGCTTGAAGTTGCTCCGGCAAACCCAATTGCAGCCCCTGCTGACAAAGCCGCGTCAGAATATGCGCGGCATAGGTTTTTTGCTGCTGAATCGTCGTACAAATAAGCGCAATTGGCTCATGGTTGGCGCGTTCGGCCCAGTGTGCCAGCAGCTGATAGTGGCTCAGCACATAATGACAGAGCTGATGCAACGCCGCGAGAATACCTAAATCGCGAATTAATCCCAGCTGGTTGCGCTGAAGCGTTTGCTTTAATCCGCTCAGCATGCTGTTTACAACCGTGCATGGATGATCAGCTGGATGGCGTTCTAAAGCCTCAAATGCCTCGTGCAGTAGATTGCGATGGCGCAGCGCTTCAGCCCGATAGAGCATCAACGCATCTTGATAGGCAGGCTGGCTAATCTGCGGCAGCAGGCTGGTCACTGCATGAATAATTTGGTTTTCGGCAGCATACAGTTCATCTAAATGGTGATAAAAAAGATCGTGAATGGTTGCATAGGCAGGCATCAATGGCTCCTCACAGCACTATTTGGCATCGATTCATAACGCCGATGTTAGGTTCCGTGCCAAATCCAGCGTGGGTTATGCGCCGCTGGTAAATGCAGCAGTCGATCGATTTGTTGCAGCAAGCTACGAATATCAAATGGTTTCTCAACATAGGCCCAAGTTTGGTTCGCTACTGCGCTGGGCAACGGTTTGGCACTCATCAATATGATCGCTGGTGGGGGAAACTCGGTCTGCATGCTTAAGTATTGGGCAAACTCCAGCCCATGCCAATCAGGCATATGAATATCAATCATCACTAAGCGTGGTTGATAATGCTGAATTAATGCCAAGGCGTTGCTGCCACGTTGGGTATCGAGCACCGTGTAGCGGGCAGCAGTCAAGAGTGTGGATAAAAAGTCGCAGGTTGGACGATCGTCATCAATAATCAAAATATCAATCAATTGATGCGCATTTGTGCTAACACCATAATCCATAAAAACTCCAATCAGCGTTTGCACGCTGCTATGGGTAGGTCAATTGAACTCGATTGAGTAAGCAAGAGGAATTCGAATCACAACTGCTTAGGCGGCGGGCACAATCCCGTTGTCGTAAATTAGCAAGGCGCTTTGGAACACCACAATATCGCTCAAGCTATAGGGGTTGTAGCCAGTTAACTCTTGAATTTTGTGCAAACGGTAGCTCAGCGTATTGCGATGAATATGCAAAACGCTGGCAATTTCGTTGCTATGACCATTCAAGCGAATAAAACTGCGTAGCGTCAGTAGCAGGTCAGGCTCAGCAATCAGCGGAGCCAAAATCAAATTGGCAACATAGGCTTGAATCGCCTGATCAGCGCTACCAAGAAAGGCAAACAAGCCCAATTTTTCGAGTGTCCAGGCATGGGCTGGCAACTGAAAGCGCGAGCCAATCTGAATAATCAACTCTGCTTCTGCATAGGCCTTCGTGACGGTCGTATGATCGCTTTGTTCGCGGGCAATCCCAATCCGAATTTCGGCGTTGAGCAAGGCGGTTAGGCGCTCGAAAATATGGTTGGCAACCGTTTGGATGGGGCAACAGCATGCTGCTTGATGGCTGCAAGCGTGGGCTGAGCGATAGTGGCTGGCGCGTTGCGATTCGATCAAAATTACCAATTCGCTTGGGGTGGTCGAAAAGCGCATCCAGCCATGTGGCTCGCCAAGAATTTGGTCAAGATGCTGAGTCATCATGCGCACGCCATCGTAGGCTTGCTGATTACTGGGCGCAAGTTCTGCTGGCTGGTCGCTTGTACCAAGCCGAATCATCACCAAATAATAGGCTTGATCGTAGCGAAACTGTTGGGCAGCAGGATACTGCTCAACCGCAAAGGTTGGCCGTTGCAGCAACATGGTATAAGCAGGCATTGTCGGTTCAAAGCGATAGCCGGTTTGCAGCGACTCTTGCACATCGCTGCGACAAACGTGATCGATTAAGCGGTAGAGCATGGTTAATGAGGGCAAATCATGGGGGTGGAGGGTGCCAATAATCAAAGTCCCAAGGCGACCGTTGATCAGCACTGGCAATTGGCAGCTATGGTGTGAATCCTCGTGACCGATTGTGCTTGGGGCGGTTGCTAAGATTGTTTTGCTGTCATCAATAATCGTAACAGTGCCATCGAAAATCTGCGCTAAATGACGGACTAACGCAGACACATGCTCAAACGCAAGCGCTGGGGCGGCGATGGGAGTCTGGTGGGCGAGCATAGCAAGTTCCCTAGAATTCAGCAGCAGCAACAACTGTTCGCATGCGAACAATGTGCCAATGCGGAGTCCCAATATGCAGACTCGTGGCGTAATAACCAGTACATGGATTTTTGTACGAGTAGGAAAAAGAGTGTGCAGAAGAGCAGGTCAACGATGATGCTGGCTTGGCTGCTATCATTATGCTCAGTATACGACCGTAGTTCGTAGCTGTCTGTCAGTTAATCCCCACTTGTGTGTCAGGATTAACCTGACATGGTTTCTTTGGTTTGCAGCCAGCCAATGAGCAACGCATAGCGCACCAAATCGACCCTGCTGTTCAAGTTGAGCTTTTCCATGCCGCGCATTTTATAAGTTTCGACAGTTTTCACGCTTAGATCCAATTGAGCGGCAATCTCTTTATTGGTATAGCCTTGGGCAATCAGTTGCAGCACCGCGGTTTCGCGATCGCTTAATAAGGTTACTTCGTCAGGATAGTGATTCATCGATGAACTCGTTTCTGTTGAGGTTAAATAGCGCGTGAGAGCTGGGTCAAAATATAAGCCACCTATAGCAATCGCCCGAATTGCCTGAATCAAGGTTTCAGAGGCGGCGCGTTTGAGCACATAGCCTGAGGCTCCACGCCGAATCAACTCGCGCAGATAACTGCGATCTTCATAGGCGCTCAGCGCCAACACCCGAATCGCTGGGTTATCGTCGAGCACCGACGACGTGATCTGCATGCCATTCATTTCGGGCATGGCAATATCGGTCAGCACAATCGTTGGATTTAAGCGCTGGGCCAAGGGCACAACCTCGCTGCCAGAGGCAGCCTCGCCAACCACAACCATATCGTGCTCGTTATCAATTAAGGCGCGTAATCCGGCGCGAACCACTGCATGATCATCGGCAAGCAAAATGCGGATCATCATTCTCGGTATCCTTTACCCTACTTGGGCAGTAGCACTATGCTCATAACATAGCGGATGCTGCAAGCTAGCAACAGCTATGCCAAGCCCCCAAATAATGCGCCCCACTGAAAAGCCTTCAGAATCAGCGGGGCGCACAAAGGAGTTAGGATAACAGGAGAGCCTTGGGATTAACGGTCGCGGTTGCCGCGGTCGCCTTGACCACCTTGGTTGCCTTGGCCACTTTGGGCCTGATCACTTTGGCCACCTTGATTACCACCGCGATCATCTTGGTTGCCACCTTGGCCTTGGCCGCCGCCTTGATTGCCACCACGGTCATCTTGGTTGCCGCCTTGGCCACCTTGGTTACCGCCCTGACCGCCTTGGCCACCACTTTGGCCTTGACCAGGGCCACCACCTTGGCCACCTTGGTTGCCGCCGCCTTGATTGCCTTGGCTACTTTGGCTCGCTTGACCGCCGTGCGATGCTTGGCCACCTTTGCGGCCAGCTTCACGCGCTTCTTCTGAGGTGAATTCATGGGCGGTGCCTTGTTGGTGCGCGGCACGGCCACCCTTGCTGGCAATTTCCCGTTGTTTGGCTTCGTCCATTGTAGCAAAGCCACGTTCTTGATTTTGGTTTTGATTCGCCATTGAATCCTCCTTATATTCGTGCCTTCCTGCTCTTGGGAAGGCCCATCATACCAACTTCCAACTCGTGAATTCACTTTAGCTCAGCCTGCTCACCCAAACAATGAGCACTGGAACAATCTTCGAGCCAAAACATGGCCTTGTTTTTGGTCACATGCCCTATGCTTGCCCAACAATCGATGCGTAAAAATCCCCCGCGCCTGTAGGTGCGGGGGATTCAAACTGTGATCGTTGCTCTGCTACTGGCTGGTTGTGGATCAAACCTCGGGAGAATAGCCACTACGGGGCAGGTGTCACGCTCGCGGCAAGTTGCAGGGCCAAGGCTTTACTTGGAACACCCACCAACTGAAAGCTAAAGCCATCAGCATTCCAGATCAGCTTATTGCTCGGCATGACTCCATCTTCCTGATCGTAGAAGGTGACACCGTCAACCCATACCCCAGGAGCGCCATTGATGGTTACGGATTCCGTCTGGGCAGCGCCTACCGGCACATTCGTCAACATTTTCCCTTCGCGTACTTGGATGAGTATGATCATTCTGGACTCGCCGCTCTGCTTATACGCGGTCGCGATCGCATAGTCGTTATCCACCACATGTTGAATGTCGCGA
This sequence comes from Herpetosiphon sp. NSE202, assembly GCF_042688385.1. Lineage (NCBI taxonomy): Bacteria > Bacillati > Chloroflexota > Chloroflexia > Herpetosiphonales > Herpetosiphonaceae > Herpetosiphon > Herpetosiphon sp. NSE202. Next base: position 43,601 of record NZ_JBHUPY010000025.1, read on the forward strand.
TCCTGCAACTCGACCCCAGCTGGCAGGCTATCCACTTGATAGACGCTATACCCTGCCTGCGCTTGGATTGGTGCCAACTCCGTCAGTTGAGTATCGAACGTAAAGCTGACTTGGGGGACCGATGGCGGCTGAGGCGTTGGGGTCTGCCCGGCAGCGATCATATCAGCATAAGTTGGGGCATTTGTAATTTGCACTAGCCCAAGTTCGTGGAGAATGTTGGTCGCTAGTGCCCGCAAGGGTGTCAGGGTCAGGGCACAAAGCAGGGCAACGCCGCCCATCAGCATCCGCAGTCGCCCACTCCAGCGTCGGTCACGCATGCGTGGCGTAGATTGGGCCATGACGCTGGCGGCGGAAGGCAGCGCACGATCAACCGCCATCAAATTATCCCGCAGGCGAGTCGTAAACTCCAGATCAGGGGTCTCCTGATATTGATACAGAAAGTCATCATGATTATTCTTCATCCTGATTTACTCCTATACTATGGCGCAACCGCACCACAAGTCGATGCAAGCGCGTTCCAACCGTCGATTCATTCAGGCCGAGCACGGTGGCAATCTCACGATTCGTCAATCCAGCTCCATATTTGAGTGCAATCAGCTTATGCTCCTCCACGCTGAGCTGACGCAAATGCGGAATCAAGTTGGCAATGGCCGCTCGCCGTTCCACTATGGTTTCGATGTTGGTGGTATCAGGCAGCAGGATGGCTTCCGTAAGCGGGGCAATTGGGCGTTGTTGGCGCAGGTGGTGACCAACCGCCCGATGGGCAATCGTAAAGATCCAAGTTGAGAGAGCTCCTTTCTTCGCCTCATAGCGCGTTCGACAGCGCCAAATTTCCAAAAAGATCGTCGAGGTCAAATCTTCGGCGTGCGTGCGATCGCCGACGGCGTACAGACACAGGTTATACACGCGCCGCTGAAAGGCCGAATAGACAGCTGGCCAATCAACCGTGTCTGGTGGGCTAGTGGTGGCGGGTGTCGCCAAAGCGTGTATCTTCATACTGTATTATTGCCAGAACTGTCAGATGTATCTCATCAGATGAGGCATCAATTCCATAGGCTATCCAGACCAGCAATTGCACACAGTTAAGCGGCAGCACGAACCAAAAACGTGCTGCGCATAGGGGAATGAACCGTTAAGCGCTTAATCTTGGTTGGCGTTGCGCATCAGCACCATGCCACCAACCAGCATCAACGCTCCCCACACCAAAAAGCCTGCATCCCACAGATATCACTGCTCAAACGCAACAGTTTCATTAACGTGGTGCAATTCAAGCAGATAATGGTTAATCAAGCCCTCAACCACATTAAATAACCCCCAACCACTGAGCAAGCCTCCAATGATTTGGCGCGTCGTCCACAGTGAAGCGTGCTGTAATAGCAGCCGCCAAATCCAAAACCCACTGATTAATAAGAGCAGATAGGTTGTGCCGTGAAACAAGCCATCAGCCCAAACCATCGATTTAAATTGGCTCACGCTAGGGTCGGCATGACTGACCATATGATGCCATTGCAGCACCTGATGCAGCACAATTCCATCAACCATGCCACCCAAGGCAACGCCTAAAAGGATAATTGGCTTAATGGTTATTGATTGGTTAAGTTGCACACTTCGCGAATCAGCAAGCATATTAATTCCTCCTTCCTATTAATGAACCAGCAACCAGGCACTATAGCCACATGCCATAAGTAGCCAACAGCAAATACCAATTAAGAGCTTCACAACGATGCGCTCAATGCCAGCAATAATTGCTTCTGCAAGATCCATCGCAGCCTCCGTTTGATTGTGCTTAATTTCGATCAGGTAGCTTCACTATAACCAGCCACAGAGCCATAACCCACAGGCAAGCGCCCAAGCAAATTAGCATACAGCAAGCAGCGTTTTGGGCAAATGCCTAAAGCTCAGCCACGAATCCAGGAGCGAGCAGGCATAGCACTTAGGTGTAATCGTTTATTAGATTAGCAACCGTTTTCCCTCACCCCCAACCCCCTCTCCCACTGGACGCGGGCGAGGGGGAGCAGCCGTTTTTACCAACGCCGTGCGACAGAACCACGGGATTAAAGCCCCTCGCCCGCCACGTGGGCGAGGGGTTGGGGTGAGGGGATCAGGCCGTGGTTAACCTGATGAACCAGTACACTTAGGCGCTTGCACGGTTTTATGGGCAAGCACGCCAACCAGCTATTAGGCAAATGCCTAATGTTTTTGGCCTACTGCTCAGGTACGCTTTAACCAAGAGTGTTGAAAAAGCAATTTAGGAGGAACCTATGTCACATCAAGCAACCGTCATTGGCTGGCTCAAAGATGCCTATGCGCTTGAAACATCATTAATTCCTGCGCTTAAAAAACACGCCAATGATCTTGAGCATCTGCCAGCCGCCCGCAGCCGCATCGAGCAACATATTGCCGAAACCGAGCGCCACGCCGATTTAGTTAAATCGTGCCTTGAGCGCTTGGGCGACGATCCATCAATGCTTAAAGCTGGCATGGCCAACCTTGGTGGCATGGCCAAAGAAGTGCCAATGGCTTTAGCCGCCGATACCATCGTCAAAAATGCGCTAAGCGATTATGCCAGTGAGCAATTTGAGATTGCCTGCTATAGCTCATTGCTTGCCAGCGCCCAACTGATTGGCGATGAACAACTGGCAAGCGTTTGTCAAGAAATCCTTGCCGATGAACATGCAATGGCCCAATGGCTGGCCGAGCAAATTCCTGTGCTCACCCAACACTATCTTGAACAAGAACATGCTCGCAGCCTTGGTGCATAACCAAAGCGCGTTGCTGATGAATACGATCGAAAGGAGCATGGATGGAACACTATCAACACGAAGAATCCTGCCTGTTTCAGGCGCTCCAAGCCTTGGCAGAAGGCACCGGTTCGCTCGACGAACGCTTGCAATCAGCGTATCAGGCAATCCTTCCAATGAATACGATGCGGGTTATGGAGCTGCTGCCTGAGTATCAACAACTCTTGGTGCAATTTGCCGATCGGGTCAGCCGCCACGCGGTTGAGGCTCCAACCTCAGACGATCATGTGCGCCAAGTCGAGTTTATTACCATCGCGCGGCGTTTATTTTCGCTCTATCACGGTGTGCGCTATGCCCAAAAAAATGCCGCTGCTAACCCCGATCAACAAGCAGTTAATCAGGGTTGATGGGCTAGGGGCTAGGTGTCAGGGAGCAGGGATACGAAACCGCGAAGAACACGAAGAAATTTGGCTACAGGCTCTTGGCTTTTGGCTATCGGGATTTAGCGGGTGCAGGGATACGAAATTGAGGGTTCAGTTGTCAGGGAACAGGGATCAGAAGTTAGATGGCAGGGATAGGAAACTGCGAAGATCGCGAAGAAATTTGGCTACAGGCTTTTGGCTTTTGGCTATCGGGGTTTAGTCGGAAATGGTGGCATTGGTTGGAGATCCGACCCCAGCCCCTGATCCTTGCAAGGGTAGGTTTTGAGCGATTGGTCTGCGGTGGATCGTTCCCTCACCCCCCAGCCCCCTCGCCCACGAAAACGCGGGCGAGGGGGAGCCGACCAGTGTTTACCAAGAACTGTGTAAGAACCACCCGTTTAAAGCCCCTCGCCCGCGCCACGGGAGAGGGGTTGGGGTGAGGGGATCTTAAAACCTACCCTTGTAAGAGCCCCTGATCCCCGACCCCTCGCGTCGCAACCGCGACGCACACGAAGTAGCAATTTGGGAACAGATCTTGCGATTTGCAAGCGCATAGTAATAGATACGGAAGGAGTATGTGATGAAAGCTGCTTGTTGGCATGGAGTCCACGATGTCCGAATTGATACTGTGCCCGATCCAAAGATCGAACACCCCCGCGATATTATTCTCAAAATCACCGCCAGCGCAATTTGTGGTTCCGACCTACACCTTTACGATGGTTACATCCCATCGATGAAAGAAGGCGATATTCTGGGCCATGAATTTATGGGCGAGATCGTCGAAGTTGGCTCGGAAGTCAAAAACTTGGCGATTGGTGAGCGGGTCGTTGTGCCATTTACCATTTCCTGCGGCCATTGTTTCTTCTGCGAACGCGATTTATGGTCGGCGTGCGACGAATCCAACCCCAACGCCGATGCGGCCAAAGCGGTCTATGGCGCTTCGCCAGCAGGATTGTTTGGCTACTCGCACCTGTTTGGCGGCTATGCTGGCGGCCAAGCAGAGTATGTGCGGGTTCCCTATGGCGATGTTGGCCCGCTCAAAGTGCCAACTGGCTGGCGCGATGATCAAGTGCTGTTCTTGAGCGACATTTTCCCAACTGGCTATATGGCGGCGGAAAATTGCAACATCGGCGACAACGATACAGTTGCAGTATGGGGCTGTGGCCCTGTTGGCCAATTTGCAATTCGCTCAGCCCTCTTGCTTGGCGCAAAACAGGTGATTGCGATCGATCGCTTTCCTGAACGGCTCGAACTCGCCCGTAGCGCTGGCGCTATTCCAGTCAATTATGCAGATGCAGATGTTGATGAAGTGCTCAAAACCCTGACCAGTGGTCGCGGCCCTGATGCCTGTATCGATGCAGTTGGAATGGAAGCTCATGGCTATGGCCTTGATGCGCTGTATGATAAAGCCAAACAATTTGTGCGCTTGCAAAGCGATCGTCCTACCGCATTACGTCAAGCAATTATGGCCTGTCGCAAAGGTGGTACGGTCTCAATTCCTGGCGTATATGGTGGCCTGATCGACAAAATGCCCATTGGGGCGGCATTTGGCAAGGGTCTGACTTTCAAAATGGGTCAAACTCATGTTCAACGCTACCTCGAACCACTGCTCGACCTGATTACCAGCGGCAAAATCGATCCCTCGTTTATCGTCAGCCATCGCATTGGCCTCGACGAAGTGCCCGAGGCCTACGAGCAGTTTCGCACCAAGGAAAACCAAAGCATCAAATATATGATCACGTTCTAAGCCATTGGCTTAGCGCGTTAGTTATATCGAGAAGGAGCGCTTTGTGGTTCAAATCGGCTATCACGCTTCGCATGAACAATTTACCCCGCAAGCCTTATTGCACTATGTGCAGGTTGCTGCGACAGCTGGATTTACGGGCGTTATGGCCTCCGATCATTTGGCCCCGTGGAGCGTACGCCAAGGCCAAAGCGGGTTTGTCTGGTCGTGGCTCGGTGCAGCCATGCAAGCAACGTCACTTTCATTTGGCATGGTCAATGCACCAGGCCAGCGCTATCACCCGGTGATTATTGCCCAAGCAGCGGCCACCCTCGCTGCCATGTTTCCTGAGCGTTTGTGGTGTGCCTTTGGCACTGGCCAGCTGATGAACGAGCACGTAACTGGGCAACGCTGGCCAGCCAAAGCTGAACGCAACGCCCGCCTTTTGGAGTGTGTTGAGGTTATTCGGGCGCTCTGGGCGGGCGAAACCGTCTCGTATGCAGGCGCGGCAATTCAGGTTGATGAAGCCTATTTGTATACGCGCCCAGCCAAGCCACCGCTGCTGCTAGGCGCAGCAATTACGCCTGAAACGGCGGCGTGGGTTGCTAGTTGGGCCGATGGCATTATTACCGTGCATAAGCCGCTTGATCAGCAACGGGCCTTTATCGAGGCCTTTCGCACGAATGGCGGCGAGCATAAACCAATCTTTTTACAAGCCCAAACGTCGTATGCTACCAGCTATGAAGCCGCTCTAGCAGGCGCGTACGATCAATGGCGTAATGCTGCTTTGCCAAGCACCATCAGCACCGAATTGCGCATGCCCAGCCAGTTCGATCAATTGGTCGATTTAATTCCGCGCGAAAAACTGCCAGAGCATATTCGCATTTCGGCAGATTTGGGCCAGCACCGCGAATGGTTGCAGCAGGATATTGAGCTTGGCTTTGAACGGATTTATATCCACAATGTGAATCAGGAACAACTCCCGTTCCTGCATGCCTTTGGGGAGCATGTTTTGCCCACCCTTGATCGCAAGGAGTCGTCTGTATGAAGCAAACCGCTGAGCACCAGCGTTTACATTCCGATCAGCTCGCTCAGTGGCGGCGTTGGGGTTGTTATCTCGGCGATCGCGCTTGGGGTACGATTCGCGAAAGCGCACCGACAAGTGCTGATCCATGGGCAACGTTTCCGTGGGAGCAAGCCCAACAACGGGTTTATCGCTGGACTGAAGATGGCATTGCTGGCTGGTGCGACATTCAACAGCAGATCTGTCATGCGATCGCCTTTTGGAATGAAGAGGATGATCGGCTCAAGGAGCGATTTTTTGGCCTCAGCAACCAAGAAGGCAACCACGGCGAGGATGTCAAGGAATACTATTGGTATATCGAGGCATTGCCCAGTGGTGCCTATTATCGCATGCGCTATCTCTATCCGCAGGTCGCCTTTCCCTACGAACGCTTGCGCCAAGAGAATAAACTGCGCAGTCAAAGCGAGCCAGAATTTTGCCTGATCGATGCCTTGCCGCAAACATTTCGCGAGCAACGCTTTTTCGATATCACGATTGAATATACCAAGCCAGCGCCCGATGTCATGCTCTGCCGGATTAGCGCCGTTAATCGCGGCCCTGATCCAGCGTCATTGCACATCGTGCCCAAACTTTGGTTGCCGTGCAATCCCGAAATTGCCCAGGCCCGCATTAACCAACACGCAGATCAGGCGATCGTGCTGCAACACCCAAACCTTGAAGAATATCGTTGGTGGCTTGATGATGCAGCAACGGTCTACTTTAACGACTATCAGAGCAATACTCATGCGTTGTATGACCAAGCCAAACCAGCCTCGGCCAAAGATGCAATTCAGCGCATGATTGTCTATGGCAAGCCCGATTTGCTCAATTCAGAGCGCCATGGAACCCAAGCCAGTGCCCACTACCAGCGCATGCTTGAGCCAGGCGAAACATGGTCGATTACGCTTGGCTTTGGCCCAAGCTCGGCAGCCAATCCGCTTGCTCATGCTGATGAATGTTTTCTTCAACGTCAAGCCGAGGCTGATGAATTTTATCGATCGATCAGTCATTCTTCACAGCAGAGTGATTTGCAACTAGTTCAACGTGCAGCATTTGCTGGCTTGAATTGGAACAAGCTGGCCTATCGCTTTGAGGTTGAAGAATGGCTAGCAACTGGCACAGGCGAGCACAGCGAAGCCGAAGATCATCCTGATAAAGAATGGGGCCATCTGCGGGCCAATGATTTGGTGTCAATCCCCGATCGCTGGGAATTTCCAATATTGGCTACCTGGGATTTAGATGTTCAAATCGTAACCTTGGGCTTGGTCGATCCCGCCTTTGCCAAAGCGCAAGCCTTGTTGCTTTTGAATGAGCGCTATCAGCATCCCAACGGGGCGATTCCAGCGACTGAGGGTGCTTGGGCCAACCCGCATCCGCCAATTCATGGCTGGGCAATTTGGCAAATCTACCATCTGTGCGATCAGGATGATGCGTTTTTGGAAGCAGCATACCCGAGCTTAAAACGCCATTTTAGCTGGTGGCTGCGTGAGCATCGCCAAGCAGATGGCCTGTTTACTGGCTGTTTTATGGGCATGGATAACATCAGCCTGCTTGATCGCCAAAAACTGCCCAAAGGCTATCGCTTGGTACAAGCCGATGCCACGGGCTGGCTGGCTCAATACACGCTGATGCTGCTCAAAATGGCGATTGTGCTAGGCAACGATGCTGATGCATGTGATTTTCTCGACGAGTTTCTCGCGATTCGCAAAGCACTCAACACGCTTTGGGATTCAAAGGATCGCTTTTTCTACGATGCTTTGGTCGATGAAAAGGATCGCTATACCAGCCTGAAAGTGCGCTCGTTGGTTGGACTTGTGCCCTTATTGGCAACCACGGTTATCGATCTTACCAGCCTGAGCGAGGTTCCAAAAGTTGCGGCGCACTTGAAGAAACTCAATCAAGCTGACGATCAATCAGAGCAATTGCTTTTAACTGCGGTTGGCCAACACTGGAAACCGTTGATCAACGCGCTGTTCGATGAGGCTGAATTTCTCAGTCCGTATGGCATTCGCTCAGTTTCGTTGGTTCATGCAGAATATCCAGCCCAGCTGACACTTGAGCAAGAGCAGTATGAACTTAGCTACGAGCCAGGCGAAGCACCTGATCGGATGTTTGGCGGCAATTCCAATTGGCGCGGGCCAATCTGGTTGCCGCTCAATCAACTATTGCTCGAAGCAGTCCACAATTTGCAAAGCGGAGTGCAGCAACAAGCATGGCATTCCAATGAATTTGCAAATCTGACGGAAGCCCGCAATAGCTTAATTCAGCGTTTGGTTGGCATCTTTGTGGTCAACGAGCAAGGCCAACGGCCCTATCTTGGCAACCAAGCCTTGTTTCAGCAAGAATCAATCTGGCATGAACATCCTTGGTTCCACGAATATTTTCATGCTGAGACGGGCAAAGGCCTTGGGGCTAGCCACCAACACGGCTGGACGGCAAGCATCGCGGCAATTATTCACTGTGCTGGTTTGTGGCAGGTTGAGTTAAACAGCTCAAGCACGGCATAGTTTCTGCAACATGGCTTGGTTATGAGAAACAGTGGTTCATTTAGGAGGATTTGATTATGCCACAGCGAACAACCCAAATTATTCATATTGGTGCGCCAATCGAACGGGTTTATAGCGAATTGACCAACTTCGCCCACTACCCAAGCGTCTTTCCAGCGATTACTTCGGTTGATACGAGCACGCCTGATCAGCTGCAATGGGAGCTTAAAGGGCCACTTGGGGCAACGATCAACCTCAGCACCGATATTAGTACGCAAGAACAATATCACCAAGTAACCTGGAATAGCCGTCAGCAAAGTGCAATTACCACTAGCGGCCAAATTGTGTTGGCTCCTTTAGCCGACAATCAAACCCACGTTGCCGTAACCTTCCAATACGATCCACCAGCTGGCGCGCTTGGTGAAGCATTGGCCCATGTGATAGCCAACCCAGCAACCGCGCTTGAACAAGTGCTCAAACAGTTCAAACAACATATCGAAGCTACTAGTAGCCGCGAACATGGTGGTAAAGCATAATTGGTTTCCCCTCACCCCCGACCCCTCTCCCACTAAACACGGGAGAGGGGAGCGTCGGTCTAGGAAGAACAGCCAACGCATTCGCTGATTGAAGAAGGAAATAGCAATGGCCAACAACCAGCAGCATTCAGCTGAACCAGCATTTGAGCCAGCCACCAGCGTGCTGCTAATCATTGATATGATCAGTGATTTTCGTTTCGAAGATGGCAGCCTGCTTGCCAAACAATGTGCTGCGATTGCTCCCACCATTGTGCAATTGCGCGATCGTTTGGCCGCGGCTGGTGGCAAGGTCGTGTATGTCAACGACACCGCAGGCACATGGACGATGGATCGCACTGAGTTGCTTGCAAAAGCCGCAGCGCCAAACAGCAAAGGTCGCCCAATTGTCGAGGCCTTAGCGCCTTTGGCCGAGAGCGTGATGTTGCTCAAGCCCAAACACTCGGCTTTTTTTGCAACTCCGCTTGACCTGCTGTTGCAATCGCTGCACGCCAAAACCCTGATTTTGACGGGCATGACGACCCATATGTGCATTTTATTTACTGCGATTGATGCCTATATGCGCGATTTCCAGATCATCATTCCTAAGGATGCGGTTACGGCTCACACCGAGGAGCTGAGCCAAACAACGCTTGATTATTGCAACACAACTTTGCAAAGCGCCACGCCAACAAGCGCAACGCTAATCAAGCAGCTTAACAATCGCGATGATTAACGATAGTTCCCCTCCATTGCGCTCACATCGTTGCTTGGGGCTTATGAATTACGTTTAGGAACAGCATCCTTATAATAGATACTGTTCAGAGGATTAGACTCATGTATTTTCATACCCAACAATTAATCAACGAAATTGCTGTCGATCAGCCCGATCCAGCGGCAGCCAATGCCTTGCAAGAAGGTTTGGGTGGCCAGTTTGGCGAGATGCGCACAATGATGCAGTATCTCTTCCAAAGCATTAATTTTCGCGGCAAAGCCAAGCCCTATCACGATTTGATTCACGCGGTTGCGGTTGAGGAAATTAGCCACGTTGAATTAATCGGCACTACCATTAGCCGTCTGCTTGATGGCGCGTCGGAGAGCTTGCCCAAAATGGGCGCAGGCAAAGGTGGTACGCCCTTGAAAAATGCGCTTTCTGAGGGCAATATTCACCATTTCTTGGTGGGGGCGCAAGGTGCAATGCCGGTTGATGCCGCTGGCAACCCATGGCTCGGCTCGTATGTTTACAACAGCGGCAATTTGACCCTCGATTTGTTGTATAACTTAATGCTCGAATCGACTGGGCGCTTGCAAAAGTGTCGCATTTATGAAATGACCGATAATGCCACGGCTCGCTCAACCATTTCCTATTTGATTGTGCGCGACCATGCCCACGAGCTGGTGTTTGCCAAGGCCTTAGAATCGTTGGGCGTGAATTGGGGCAAAATCTTGCCAATTCCCAATTTCGATGCAACCCAATTTCCCGAAGTGCGCAAACTAATGGATACAGGCTTGCACCTGCAACAACATCATTGGCGCTTGGATAGCTCAGAAATGGCCAAGATTTTCAGTGGCTCCTCGCCAGCCAACGATGGCGCAACCGTCGAAACTACCGACAGCCCACCAACGGGCTTCCCAATGCAGCCTGCTCCCGAACGCCCAGAGGAGTTTGGCCCAGGCTTGCCGCCAGAACTCAAAGAACTGGTTGACCAAATTGCCGCCATGGGTGACAGCAAATAAATTATTAACGCCACTCGCTGAACAATCAGTGAGTGGCGTTTTTTTAAATCTCAACAATAGACATCTTGCAGCAAGGCTTGGCGGATGGCAAACGCCGCACCCACTTGCAAGGCCGAGCGTTGCTGCCATTGTTCCTGCACCAACTGATTCATCTGCTGCGTCGAGGCGGGAACTTGCAGCGTTTCGGCCAAATTGGCTTGGACTGTGCCAACCTGACCTTCGTGAAACGCGCATGGCCGCAAGCTCCGAGCACGCGCGCGCAATTCAGCAGGACTACAATTGATACTAAGCCCATGGTCGCCGAGCCACGCATCATTGTAAATAGTTTGCAGATAGCGCTCGCCACTATCAGCAGCGATTGCCACAATCTGGCTATTAGCAGGCAATTGCTGAGCAAAAAACATGGCGGCCAACAGCACTGCGCCACTCGAAGCGCCAACCATAATCCCTTCATGGCGCGCCAAGGTTCGACAGGCCAAAAAGGCAGCTTCATCGGGCACATTGAAGGCATGGTCGAGCAAGGCCAACGGTAAATTGGCAGGAGTCCAGCCCAGCCCAACTCCAGGCATTAGATAGCTATGGGCCGCGCCGCCAAAAATCGCCGAACCAACTGCATCCACTCCAACCACCTGAACATGTGGTGCAACCAGTTTGAGCTGTCGAATGATGCCGCCAAGCTGGCCGCCAGTGCTGACCGCTGCAATCACCATGGCCAATGAATCGCCGCCCTGCACCAGAATCTCGCGTGCGGTGCTGTTGGCATGGGCCGCGCTATTGAGCAAATTGAAGCATTGGTCGGGCCGAAATGCCCCGGGAATTTGGCGCGCCAATTCGTTGGCGCGGGCAATTCTCGTTTTGTGATAGCTGCCGCTGTCATCTTGCGCGGTCACAATCTCGACTTCTGCGCCATAGGCTTCAAGCAGCGCCAAATTGGTTGGCGTGATTTTTGGATCGACTAGAATAATCACCCGATAACCTTTGGCAGCCCCAAGCATCGCCAGCGAAATGCCAAAATTGCCACTTGACGATTCAATGATCGTGCCGCCTTGGCTAAGCCAGCCAGCGCGTTCAGCAGTTTCGATGATAAAGCGCGCCGGACGATCCTTGACGCTACCGCCTGGATTGGTGCGCTCGCACTTCAGCCCAATTCGCGCCTCATTGGCGTGGGTTAGGCGTTGCAATTGCACCAGCGGCGTTTGACCAATCGTATCAACAATCGTAAGCATAGGTTCTCCATCACGCTGTGGCAGCAGTCGTTTCGCCCTCGGAATGAGCCTCGACCTCGACAGAATTAAGCGCTGGCTTGGGTAGCGGCAACAGCACGAGGCCAATTGCGCTCACCAATCCCACCATCGCAAACACGATCCATGGCAGCAGCGGCAACGCATAAGCTACCGCCAAATCGATCAGCCAGCCACCAATGCCATTGCCCAAGCCACCACCAATTGCTAGTGCCAACGAACTAACCCCGAGATAGGTGCCAAGGGCTTGCGAATCGGCCAACGCCACGGTCAAGCTTTGTTGAGTTGGTCTGGTCAGGAGCGAACCAAAGGCAAAAAAACCAACACAGCCAAGCAAGAGGCTAAAGCTATCGACCAAGCCAACCGCGCCCAGGCTCAAGGCCATGAGTCCAACCCCAATCACCAGGATTGCGCGGGCGGATAGTCGTGGCTCCAGTAGCCGAATCATTGGGTATTGCAAACAGACCGTCATGCCAGCGTTGAGCGCAAACATCACACCAACGCCATCGCTGCTGCCAGTTAGGCGCTCGACCATAATTGGCAGGCTGATATTAATTTGTACCGCCACAAACCAATAGCCCATGAGCAGCGCCGTCAAGGCCAAAAAGCGCCGATCGCGAAATACGAGCGCATAGCCAGCCCCCAGCTTACTACCCGAATTGGCAGTGCGCACTGCTGGTAGCACCAGCACGGCAATCACAAACGTCACCAAAAAGCAGGCTGCCGCGCTCAAACAAACCCATTGAAAATCAAAGCGCAGCAGCCATACGCCAATAAGTGGGCCAAGCGTTGTCGCCACGCCACTCACCAAATTGCTCAGCGCATAGTAGCGAGGCCGCGATTCGTCAGTGGTCAGCATGGCAATCGAGGCCTGATAGGGAACCTCGAACAAGGCTCCACCCAAGGCCGAAACCACCAAAGCAGCAAACAAACTTGGAATGGTGTTGGCCCACGCCAAACTAGCAAACCCCACCGCCCGCAACAAAACCCCGCCACATAACAGTTGGCGCGCCCCGATGCGGTCGGTCAGACTTCCCGCTACCAGCGCCAAGCCTTGTTGGGTCAATTGACGCACAGCGAGGGCCAAGCCAACCGTCACCGCCGCCCAGCCAAGCGTGTTGACGAAATGAACCGCGACCAAAGGCATAACCAGCGTAAAACCGCTGACCATAAAAAAGGTAAAGATCAGCAAGGCCCGCAGGCTGCGTTGCCGCTCCGCCAAGGTTAGCTCCATGCGGTCGCTCCCTGTGAGCTCGACGGCAAAGCACGGGCCACAACTTGCAGTCGTCGCCCAAAGAGGCTTTGGCCAAACGTCCAATCGCCAGCAAACGCGCCAATGTGTGGAGCCGGTTCGTCAAACATCACTTCGATGCCAAAGCCTGCCAGTTGCAGCAATAAACCCAGCTCTTGCGGGAAAAGCAGTCGATGTTGCAGGTGCTCGTGCAGCGCTGGCTGATCAGGAAACAGCCAGGTGTAGTAGCGTTCGAGAATTTGTGTACTTGGCGTTATGTCAAATCGCGTTAAGCCAACGAGTGTGCCATTTGCCAGCTCGGTTTCCTCGCGATGTTCTTGGCGTAGCCAGCGCTGGCCAGCTTCGGTCAAGAAAAAGGCAGCATTGCGCATATCCAGCACCAGCACGCCACCCTCAACGAGGTGTTGGCGAAAACGCCGCAGCGTGCCCAGCAACTCGGCATTGGTCAAATTGTAAAGTAGCGTGCTGCCAACACAAATAATCGCATCAAACGTACAATCAAGCGCAAAGTTTTGTTGGCTAGCCTGAACAAAGCGCACGCTTGGGTTACGTTGGCTGGCCCATTCGATCATCGCTGCCGACGAATCGATGCCAAGCGGCTGATAGCCTTGGGTTTGCAGATAGGCGATCTCGCGCCCAAGCCCACAGCCCACATCAAGCAGCCGTGGGCCTGGCGCAAATTGCTCAAGCAGACCATGCAAAAAGCGTCCCATCGCCTGATCAGGGTCGGGAATCACATGGTCGTAGAGCTGGGGATAATCGTGTAACAGGTTGGAAAAATTGCTTGGAAGCTCCATCCGTCCTCCATAACGAATCACTCAGGGTTATTGATAGCGATAGAGCACGCTTGGCTCGGCGCTGAATTGCGAAAAAGGAAACGGCTCCGCAGATACCGCTGTCACGCCGCGATCAAGAAACTGCGGCACAATGCTGCTGCCCGTTTGGGCATAGACCACCAGCGGAATCGAGCGCGCCCGCACCCGCTCCAAAATGCGATCAAATGAGCCATTGCTCAAGGTCATGCCGGTTGCAATCACCACATCAGCAGCGTCAAGCGCTGGCTCCATGGTTTTGCTCACTGGTTCGCCCCATTGGGTCTGAAGAAGGTTGAAATCGCAGGGTAAACACACGCCACCTTGCTCGTGAATCGCTTGCACCAGTGGATTAACCACCCCAATCAGGGCAACCTGTTGGCATGGCTCGATCTTCAGCAAGCTCACAATCGCTCGATCACGAGCTAAAGCACGATCTTGCGGGGTGCCAAGTGGCAGTTGCCATGGCGTAGCACGGATTGCATCACGATGCGGCTCGACGCTGCCGAAGTAGGCATCAAGCGCAGCAATGCGCACCGGCAAACGCGGATCATTCAGCAGCGTTGCTAGCGAAGCTCCTGCTAAATCTTCAGCAACCAGCGCTGGGAGATCATCACGCTCAACACAGCAAGCGCCAAACGCCGCCCCTGATCGCAGCAGCAAATAGTAGTTGCGATACAGCTGGGTTGTACCCGGAAAATTGGTACTTTGGGCAATCCACATTGCTCCCGTAGCAAATAGCTCTGCTGGATCAACTGCATACTCGCCACGCAGAACTGCTGCGATCAATTCGTCAACGCTGGCCGCAGCGCTAGATTTTGGCTTAGCCATTGCTAGCAACCTCCAAACTTGGCTGCTCGGCAAATTCAAATTCCAGCAAGGCCGCCGCTTGGCTAGCAAATGCCCGGGCTTGCAAGCCATCAGCATCAACCGCAACCACATGGCCCAAATAACAAGCATTATCGATTGGCTGATCAATTGTGCTGCCTGTGGTAGCGCTGAGCGTCCAGCGCGCAACATGCGGCGCGTTGGCGAGCGCAGTTTGGCCATGAATCGCCTGCAATGTGCCAGCCTGTTTTGGCACCAAAAACTGAATTGCTGCACTGGCAATGCCTGTTGCGCGTGGCTGCACGTTTGGCCGTTGCCCAAGCGCTAGCTCAATGGTCGCATTCAACAGATTGATCCCACTAACGCGATCAACCAATTCGGCGATGTAATTGCCGCCAACGCGCGGATTGATCTCGACAATCCGTGGGCCAGCGGGAGTGAGCTTAACTTCGGTATGACTGATGCCATGATCAAAGCCCACCGCGTTGAGCGCAGCCCGCACAAGCTCAATAATCGCCATTTGATCGTCTTCGCTCAGGGCAGCCGGAAACATATGGCTCTCTTCGATAAAATATGGCTCGCCAGTGAGGCCCTTATCGGTAATCCCAAGGATGCTGGTTTCGCCAGCAAACGTACACGCTTCAACGCTAACTTCTGGGCCATGCATATAGGCTTCGAGCAAAACCGTGCGCTCGCGGGGCTGATCGCGGAAGTTGCGCTCAAACCCAGCGAGCATCGCATAGCTTTCGTGCAGCTCTGCTTCGTTGCGCACCAAACGCACATAGGCACTCGAGGCCAAATCAGTCGGCTTAATCACCAGCGGATAGCCAATCGTTAGCGCTGCTGCTTGCGCTTCGCTCCACGAGTTCACCAGTTGATAAGCGGGATTAGCCAAGCCAGCCACATCAAGCGCTTGACGCAACAGAGCTTTATTGCGAATGCTGCTCACGCTACTCGGAAATGAACATGGCAAATCAAGTGCAGCAGCCACTTGGCGCGCAGTGTCGATGTAATAATCGCAAATCGTCAGCACGCCATCAAAATGCAGCAAGCGATGTTGCTCCCGCAGAAAATCGATCAGCGCCGCTTCGTCATTGGTTTCGGTCGTAAGCAGATGTTGGGCATAAGCCAACACTGGATGACTGGCTGGTGGCGTAGCGTAATGCTCGCGCCGCCGCGTCACAAAACTATAGCTATGGCCTAGTGCCGTAATGGCCGCTGGCAAAATCTGGCCCGTTCCCCCGACCCAACTCTCTAGCATCAACAGATGCCCCATCGCACGCCCCCTACAGCTACACCATAATAATACTGAGTCTCAATAAGGCTTGATAATAATACTTAGTCTCAATAATTTGTCAAGCGTGGGTGCAGTTGGTTGAAGCTAGCAAAGGTTGGGTGGCACACAAAAACCGCAGCAAGGCTGCGGTTTCATGCGCTGAAGAATCATTACTTGTTGCAAGCATACACTTGCAGTGTTTTCAGCTAGGTTATTAGCTCGTAAACCACGGTTGCTGCAAAGGCCTATTCTCGCTCAAACGATGCATCAATTTGCAATACACGACTATTTTCTGAGACCGTTCGTACTGCATGATCGGTTGCGCCTTCTGGCAAATCGGCATGAATATCCAAGGTAATCGTAATAGTAGCGCCATGAATCCCGGCCAAATGTTGGACGATTGCCTCTGCAATTGTATTAACTTCTGAGACCATTTTGGCTGGCGATAAGCGCTTTGTCCCAAAGAATCGGCGCACCCGTGGAACTCGTGGCTGCTGCGAGGTTGACCCAGCCCCAGGCTCACTCGCAGGATGATAGGGTGTCGGAATTTCACTCAGTGATTGTTGCCCACTAGTTACTGGCTCGATGACAGATTCGGTTGCAGCTGCTTCTGCAGCAAATTGAGCTGCCGCCGCAGCTGCTTCGACCACAACCGCATCGCCGTAAGGCTGTACCGTTACATGGGTTGCCGCCTGAAGATTAATATAACGGCCTGTTGCCGCATCCCAGCGATCCGCATAGCCAAAGGTTTCTGTTGCCCAGCGTTGGTTGGCGACACCTTGGGCGATCGCTTGAAGCAAAACATTACTTTGTTTAAGTCGTGGCAAATACAGATATTGGGCAAAATAATCGATTAGTTGCTTGACCGCCACATGCTGATCACGCCATAACGGAATCCGGTTGAGTTCAAGCACCAAAGTTGTGCCTGCATAGTGGGTCGTCAAAGCTCCATCATTCACCAATTTTCGGGAAGCTCTGATCGCCAAATCGGGGCCTGCTTGGAGCCGGGCATCGTGCCATTCAATTGGGCCACGCGGCTCTTGGGTAGGTACAAACAACCAGATATAGGTCTCTCCAATGCGCGCGTTTACTGCCTCTTCGGCAGCCTTACGCTTGGCTTCCACTTGGATAATTTGGGAAGGGTTGAGATCCAGCGTGGTCTTATCTGCCTCAATCGATTGCCACGCCAGCACTTGGCGGACTGCAAGCTCTAGCTCTTTCATGCGGGTACTATCAGCAGCTAAAAAGACCAGCGTATTGCGATAGATGCGCGGACTATTGCCACGTAGATCAAGGATCTGGGCCGCCTCTTGGCGGGCTGGCGATTCTGGATCACGGCTTGTATGAACCAACCCTGGATGCAGGATAATTAACCGTGCTTCGCGTTCATCGGGAATATCGCTTGCTGGGCTAGCCACATACACCGCTTCAAACTCGCCGCGATTGCGTTGTTCGCGTTTGAGGCGTTGAATAATTTCATGATGCACACTATCAATCGAGCATTGCTCGCTCCGATCCTGCGCTAATCGATTGAGGCTTGGTTGGGTTGCATACCAATAGCGTTGACCATCTAAATAGACGTGAGTCGCTTGGTCGGTTAAGCGCCGCAAGGCATCACCAAAAATCGCCGCATTCTCGCCTGGCTGGGTTACCGCTAATTTAATCGACCGATCATCAAGACCTTTATTGGTCATTTTACTGGTCGGCGCTGAGCCAAGAAAGATGCTGCGCGCCACGCGCCGCATGGCAGAGTAACGACCAAAATTAGGGTTTTCTTTATCAAGACGCAATGGCAAAGAATGTGGGCCATCAATATCTTTTTCAATTACTGGCAGCCATGGGTCGTCAAGATAATGCGTTAGTTCTGATTGAACCATAGCATCATCCATGGGAATGGTCGCGGGCATAATTAATAAACTGCGATCATCACGTGACCACAGCGCGTGAATCACCGCTGCCATAAAGCGCAAAACACCGCGCGTACGTTGAAACTTATCAAGCGTGGCCCAATCGTTATACAAGCGATCAAACAATTCTGGATGAATTGGGTAGGCTGCCTTGAGCCGTCGCTCATACTCAGCCTCACGAGTCATGGCAGGAAATTCAGCAGTTTGCTGTTGATATAATTCCATGAATTTTTTAATTACTGCGTCACGTGTTGCAAACAGATGTGGTTCGGTAATCGGCTGAAATAAGCGACGGCGCACAATTTCAAAGCCTTCTTCGGCACTCGCAGGCCGCCATGGCGATTCCACCCGACTAAAGGTGTTGCGCAGGCGGGTCAGTGCTTCGCGCCCACCATCACCACCAATTTCAATATCTGAGGCTGGTAATGAAGCTACAACTAAGATTTGGGGTACAGCTTTGGCCGCCTCAGTCAGAGTTTGGGCAAAGGTGAGGTTCGCATCAAACGAGCCAGCAGGCAAATCGGCCTTATGATACAACTGGCGAATAAAGGCAACCCATTCATCAATGAGAATCAGGCTTGGCCCAACCAGTTTGAAGAGTTCAACCAGAGTATTTGAGCCTGGGCTGACTCCATGACGATCAGATTCGGCAACAATCCGATAGCCCGCAGCCCCACCTAATTGCCAAGCCAGTTCGCCCCACAAGGTTGCCACCAGCGTGCCATCTGGTTTGGTATGGGCCATCGCTGGCGAAAGTGCCGTACCCACTAATACTGCCCGCCGCACGCTTGGCACATGCTCGACGTTGGCCGCACTCAGCACCGGCTCGATACCAACCAAATCACTCGCAGGGCTACCACCAACTAAATGATACAAGGCCAGCATTGAGTGGGTTTTGCCGCCACCAAAGTTGGTTTGGAGTTCAACAATTGGGTCGCCGCCTGTATTGGCTAAGCGCTTAAGCGCTGTGGTGAGTAAGGCGCGCAGGCCATCGGTGAGAAACGTGCGTTGATAAAATGCACGTGGGTCACGATATTCGTCGCTGCCTTCACCACGATAGACTTGGGCTAAGTCGGCAGCAAATTCTGCCTGTTGATAACTACCACGCGCTACATCGGGATGAGGAGTGATCACATCGCGCCATGCCGCCAAACCACCAGTTGGTTGACCTTCGATTGGGGCAACTGCTGCTTTCCGAACTTCTTGTTTAGCTTGCTCTTCAAAGCGTAAGCGCAAAACTTCTTGCTTATGCCGCTCAACCTCGGTCGCTTCTGGAGCTGAAATAGCTTGTAAGAGGCGTTGGATGCTGTCGAGTGTGCGGTAGGTATCATCCAAGCTGAAGGAATTTTGGTGTGCCCAGCGGTTACGAATATCGCGCAACTCACTCACTAAGCTGCGTTCGCTGTGCCCCAACACGCGCCGAAATACTTCGTTCCATTGTTCCCACATGATTTTTAGCAAGGCTTGGATATCAAGAAATGGCTCGTCATCCTGCCATTGCAAATCATGCATCCATTGTTGGGTGACGTTGGTGACCCAATATTTGCCATGGACAGCCATTAATTCGCGTTCGATAAACGGTTTTAGGCCTTGTTGCAGGGTTTCGAGGGCTTTCCCAACCCGATCACGGTTACTTAGGGCCATACGATCTTCTCCTAACCAGATGCTTCACGCGCAGGTTTAAAATCAGGACAGAGTTGTTCAATCCGAACAGCGTACTGGGCTAAGGCTTCGGCAATTCCAGCTTTGCCCCAATCGCTATCTACTGCATTGTAAATTGGCGGATGCTGCGGATCGGTAATAGCGACCGCCACAAACTTGCGATCCGATGGGTCGAAATTGGCCAACGCTGGGTCAGCGTGAGGAAATTCAGCAAATTGCTTATCGCCCAGTGGGGTTATCGCAATTTGGCGGCAATGCTTCGGGTTGCGTTGATTGGTAATGACCCAACGTAAAAAAGCATCACCCACCCCCGGTTGACCAGTAGGATTCAATTTATGTTTGTACTCATTCAAAATCTGCCATGCACTATCGATAACAATCATGCCGTCGGTTTGTAACTGGAGCAAAAAGCGCGTAGCAGCAATCACACACTGCGGTGAGGCATGGCTTGCCGCGCGGTTAGCCACCAGTGCCACATTCGTATCGACCAATGCTTCAAGTTGGCTCATTGGTTGCCCTCTGCGATTTGCCGCTCCATCGCCGCAATCGTCATCGCCGCTAAATCGCCCATCTCATCACCGAAAAAGTGCTCCGGCCAATTGTTGATGTTGCCATAGGTATCGACTTCGAGCGGTTTTAGCTGCGATGTGCCAGTTTTGTCGCTCTCGCAAAAATAGAGTGCAGTTTCTTGTGGGGTCAGTTTGGCTTCGGCAATTCGCCGTTGCAAACGCCGCAATAGGTGCTCACTATGGCTTTCGAGAATCACTTGCACCCCACGCTGGCTGGTTTCGATCAGAATATCGGCCAGCCCAGCCTGTACCGCTGGATGCAGGTGAATTTCAGGCTGCTCTAAAATTAAAATGGCGTTTTTTGCAGCACTCGCACAGAGCACTAACACAGGCAGCACTTGAGATACTCCAAAGCCAACTTCGGTCAATAATACTTCGGTTGATTCGGCATGCAAGCGGACCCGTACTTCAAATTCGCGCCGTTCTGGAGCAATACGATGTAATTCAAATGATTGGATCAACCCCAATTGTTGCAGCCAAAGCGCAACCTTCTTGGTTGTTCGTTGAAATTGATGATGTCGATGATAATCTGCTAGCAAGACTTGAATTGCATTTTCGCCTCGATTGCCAAGGCTATGGCGTTCACCGCCCCAGCGATAAATCCGGGCGGGAAATTCACGTAAAGGCCCGAGATAATTAACGTGAAACATTAATTGCGTGAATGATGCTCCTAGTTCATGCAGGTAGCGCAGCTTTTGATATGCTCCTGATTGATAAAGCTCCATCGGAAACTCATGAAACCGACGGGGACTTGCAAAATGTTTATGATACAGCTCGGGATCTTTTGAACGATAGCCATCACTTTCAAATCGATACCCTCGATCAGCATCGCGCAACATTGCAAATCGATACTCTTTGTTGCGCTGAGCAAAAAGATATTCAACCGTTTGAATTTCAATTGTATTCTCGGCAAGTTGAATTTGACTATGCAACTTAAACGATTCCACATCTGAGCGGCCACGGCTACCAGGAACAGGTGTTGAAATATGAGAATTGTGCCATGTAAGATTAAAATCGAGCACTTGCGGTTGGATATGCTGATACATAACATCGGCGAGCAACCCTAAATCTGTATACGGGCCTTCAAGATTAAGGATCAACTGACGATCTTGCGACTCAACAGTCTGTTTCAGCATCAGCAAAAAGTGTAGTAGCGAGGTTTTGCCGGAGCTATTCGCGCCGAAAAAGCCGGTAATCGGAGCAAAGCGAATGGTGCCTGTATCACGCCACGATTTGAAGTTTTGAATCCGTAGTTGCTCAATCATCGCGCGTTCTCCTCGAATGAACCAACAAGCTCAGCGACCCGTTGGCGAATGGCCGCCCGCAGCGTATTGGTTACGCCAACCGATGATTGTAGGTTGGTCGTCCAAGCAATTAGGCGAACGTTGCCAAAGGCCATGCTTTCAAAAAACTGAGTCGTGACGCTGCGATCGCTCACTGGTGCTGCGGCTGGCACAAACTGTAAGCCATAGGCTTCGGCCAAGGCATTCATCACCCCACGCCCATTAATTAGGCCTAAGCGAATCTGCTCGTGCTGCAATTGCTGGGCCAAAAAATCGCGATCAGCCGCAATCAGGCTGGCCCGCGTCGCTGGAGCTAAGTTACGCCAAATTGGATCAGTCGCCCATTGCACTAAATCAAGGTGGCATGCGCTGCCTGCATAATATGAAGCCCCGCATCCTTGCACAATCGCTTCCAGTTGATCAAACCAGCGCCGATAGGGGTTGCGCTGAAAATAGCCGACACAGCCAGCATACACCGCTTGAAGTTGGCTAGCATCTGCATCGGCCAGCGTGGCAAGGCCCAAACTGGCGAGCGTCACCAAGCGCTGCTCAGTACCCGCCAGCAAGTGGCCATGGCGGTTGAGAAATTCGTTTTTACTCGGATTCAGGCCGATTGTCGCAACCGTTGCTTGGCGCATGGCTCCAAATGCCAGCACCGGAGTCGAACCAGCAACAACCATCCCCGCAACGGGATACGGGCGTTGCAGGCGTTCGCGCAAATAGGCGGGGAGTGGTTGTTGCATCGGTACTCCTTAGAATAGGCTAGTTTGGCTTGCTTGGCCTTGCTGGTTGGCGGCAAGTTTGCGTAGCTCCGGCCATGCAATCACCAACGTGTTATAGGCAAATCCTTCTTGGGTCAAACCTTTACGATCACTCGTGTTATAGAGCCGATAGGCCAGATCGCGGGCAATTTCGGCCAGATCGCTAGGCAATTCGGCCAACAGCGCTGCCGCTTTTTCTTCGCCTTGCATCACCGCGCGACACAGATGCTGAGTGATTTCCCAAACGGTCAAGCGCCGATCAGTGCCTGGATGCCAATCAGTTGGATATTCGTCGCGGCTAAGTAAACGCACTTTGCCTGCTTTGGCCTCTAAAATACCAGCCTCAACCAAGCCTTCAATTGCGGTATTTTTGGCTTTCGAGAGCGTTTCGGCAATGCCATATGAATTGGCGGTTAACCCAAATTGATCGAACCATGCCACGGCCCAACGAGTTTCTGCATCGTATTCGTTATCTTGCTCGGCAAGCACTTCGTCAAGCTCTTTGTTGATCAGTTGGAGCGCGGTACGCACGCGCATCGGCTGGCCATCTGGCTCTAAAACGGCGCTGTAGCGCGAAAAAACCGCCATGCCCGGGCCAATTGCTGCTTGGGCCAAATCGACTGGAGCGATATTCCCTTGCTGTAAATCGCGCAAAGCCTGGGGCAACTCGCGGCGCAAGGCCGCCAAAAAGGCATTGCGGGTCACGCGTTGAGCATCAGCCGCCCGTGGCCGACAGACCAAGACAATCGACGATGCTAAGGCGTTTGTGCCACTAGCGACCATGCGATTGCTCAGTTCACTACGCATCGGCCATGTGCCATTGATCGTCCAGCCGCTGGAAATCATGCCTTCGAGCATGGTTTCCCAACCAGTTGAGGCAGTGGTTAAATCGCCATCGTCGTCGTCGGTTTCTGCTTGCTTGAAGGCATAATACACCGTCAAAGGGAAATCAGGGTGCTGAATATGGTTTAATCGTTCAAAAACTTGGCGAAAGCCTTGCTCAAAAAACTCCTTGGCTTGTTGTTTGCTGCCACCAAAACGATGAGGTAGTGCCACCAACTCTGGCGCTTTCGGCGTTTGTAAGGTGCTAAAGAGATCTGGGTATATTGATGCTAGCGAGCGTTTTAGCCAAATATAGAAGAAATCAGAAAGATCAGCATAGCCAATATTATCATAGTACGGTGGATCGGTTGATACCAATGTTTTTACCGAAGTCAAGTGTGAATCCATTGCATTTTCATGAGTGACTTTATTCTTTAGAGTAAAAATTAAGTTATTAATAACCTTATATATCCAATCAACACAAGATAAGAAATTACCTGTTGAATCACTAAAAGGATTAGCTTCAGCATAATCCCAAGTCATTGGGATTGCCTGCCGAGCAAATGTATTTCGGATTTTTGTATATCCTACATCCCAACTACAAATAGTTGACCCTCGATCTGCGCTACGATCAACGGCAAATCCTAAATATAAACTAATGGAATCTGCATATAAATTTGGATCAGCTAAATCACTTTCAGTACAATCACTAAGAGCTTTTTTATGCACATCAGCCACTAGATCAGCAAAGGTAGTTAATGTAAGTAACTGCCGATCTGTGAACAAATCACCAAATGTTGTTAACCCATACAGCGGCGTAAACAATGAGCGTCGATCATCACTGATTGGGGTTTCTGGTTTCCATGTAGGCATAGCCGAGGCTGCAATAGTTTCATGGCTCTCATTGGCTGGCAAATAGATTCGGCCTTGTTTACTTTCGGCAACAATCGCCATCAATTGAGCCTGCATCCGGCCAGCCACACCCTCCTGTTTAATGTGTAGTCCCTCAGCAATTTGTTGGCAAACTAAACAGCGAAACTGCGCCCCACGGCCAACTTTGGGTGATGCAGGAACCTCTTTTTTGTTTGTAGTTATGTCAAATTTAACGGTTTTCGCCACATGGTCGATAACTGGTTTTAGCCAAACTTCTTTGCCCTTTTTGGTAGAAAGCTCAAAGGCTCGCACCAACGGCATCATCGCACCACAAACGGGGTTGGGGCATTTAACAGTGCGTGCCCAGAGCCAAGCAATCACGGTTGCTTCGCCGCCGCCGTGTTCTTTGGGCAACGTGACCTTGGGGTAGAGGTGACCAATTCGTTCAAAGGCTTGTTGGCGCATCCACTCGCCATAGTAGCGCACATCCTCGGCCAAGCCTGCTGCGCCGCGCCACTCTTTGACTGCCATCTGCTTGCCATCGCTGGGGTGAATTGGTGGTTGGTTGGCAAACATGGGCGGAATTTCAATCAAAGCCTTATTGATCAACACCGCAACCGGGTTCAAATCTGAGGCATGGGCTTCTAAGCCTAAACGTTGGGCTTCCAAGGGGATTGATCCTCCACCAGCGAACGGATCGAGCACAGGCGGCGGATTACCGTTGGTTGAGCGCAAAATTTCGGCATGGGCTTCGGCCAACACTTTCGGATTGGTGCTATTTTCCCACAGCACTAAACGCTCAATGATGCCAAATAAACGCAAGCGCTCTGCATGTTGTTGTTCTTCAGTAGGAAACTGCTCAGGCAAACTTGATGGATCATCGACTAACGAAGCAAAGAGCACTGCTCGGCATGCAGCTAAGGGGCGGCGTGCCCACCACAAATGCAAGGTTGACGGGTGACCATGGCGAATCGACTTTTCACGAGCAGCGGCAGCATTAATTGCGTCGAGCGGCAAGGCCACCTCGATCAACTTCTTACGGGTTGTCATTCTGGTATGCATCCTTGGCAAGCCACCCTGCAACGGAAAACACGGTTGCGAACTGGCTGAGTATGCCTTGCATTATACCCAAAAATCTATGGCTATGGGTGATGGGCTGTTCTCTGCCTAAGGCCACTAGCCTGTAGCTATGATTTGTCTGCGCCGCTGCATTAAAATCTCGATCTGCTTTGTCCGAATTCCACGAAAGAGCTGTTTTTCGCCACAGATTGGCACAGATTGATGCGCTTATGTTGCCAGCGCCTGAACCCTGATACCTTATCCCCGATCCCCAACGCCATATGTTCTATGTTCTATGTGTCTAGTTCATTCGGTTGGCAACCATGGTTCATTCCCTCACCCCCGGCCCCTCTGCTTTCAAGGGTAGGTTTTTAGGCATTTGGTAGTAGCGTGGGGCATGCCCTCACCCCCCAGCCCCCTCTCCCACTGAACGCGGGCGAGGGGGAGCCGACCATTGTTCGCCAAGGAATTGCGGGAGAACCAGCGCGTTAAAGCCCCTCGCCCGCACCACGGGCTTTCAAGGGTAGGTTGTTAAAAAGTGTGGTGGTCAAACATGCCCTCACCCCCAGCCCCCTCTCCCACTGAACGCGGGCGAGGGGGAGCACCGGTTTTTACCAATGCAGTGCGCAAGAACCACCGCGTTAAAGCCCCGCTCCCACTGGACGCGGGCGAGGGGAGCACCGGTTTTTACCAATGCAGTGCGCAAGAACCACCGCGTTAAAGACCCTCGCCCGCCACGTGGGAGAGGGGTTGGGGTGCTGGCATCAGGCGGTGGTTAACCTGATGTACCAGTACATCTATGTTTCTATGTTCTATGTTCTATTTTGACTTCTGCCTTTTGCTTTTTCAGAATGCTTCATCGAACTCCTGATGGGCTTGATCCCACAGCGTTTGCCAACGATAGCTACGGCTTGTTTCGGCAAAATCGCGATCTTGGTTAAAAAAGGGCGCGAGGTAGCGCACCGCACAAGCTTGGTGCAATGCGCTTGGGACATCGACTAAAGCTAAGCGCCAAGAGCTACTGGTGTTCAAGGCTGCCAAGACCTCATTGCGGGTGAGCGATAATTCGCTACTATTGGTACGGCCCTTGACCTCGAAAAAGCGGGTTGGCAAATGCGGATGGGTTGCCAACACATCATAGCCGCGCTTCTCGTGGCTCACATCGACTGGTTCATAGCCATGGCTGCGCACGTGCTGCATCACTGCCGCCATCGCCCGTAATTCAACCTGGCGATTATGGTCAGCGGTATCGATTGCAAGCTGGGGCTGTGGCTCGTGTTGCAGCAACCAGCCAGTTGGCACGACCATAATCTGACAGAGAATACTTGGCGGACTGGGATTTAACTGCGCCTCTTGATCGAGCAGGGCATTACGCTGGGTCAAGCGTTGTTCCAATTCGGTTACTCGTTGCCGCGCTTTAAGCGAATTAACTTTGGGGTTGCGGCCACGGCGTTCTTCTGCTTCCAAGGCTACTGAACGCTGATCCCAATAGAAAATTTCCTTGGTCAAACGCTCATGGACTGCCCGCCGCACGCGCTGAATGCGTTGCTGGGTTGTGGCTTGCATCTGGGCGAGATGCTCTTGCAGCAAATGCTGAATCGCATACATGCGTGCTGCTTGCTCGGTGGCATGGTCGAGCTGCCACGATGCTTGAGCAACCAACGCCTGTTCTTGAGGCGTGAGCGCGCGATAATCGAGATACGGCGCACTGCCTGCATGGCGAATTGCGCCATTTTCGCTAATTTCAACAAACTGAATTCGGCGCGAAACCACATCGTGTCGCCCATTACGAATTGCGTGATCAAACACAAACAAGACTCGTGGCACAAGCCCCAAATCGGTTGGGTCTACCAAAACCCCGCCTTGATGCAACAGATCACGATGCTTGTGTAAGAGTAAATTTAATGTGCTATCTAAGAGCGGATGCCCAGGCGTAATGAGTGTTGCATCAAGCCGTTGGTGCTGAACAAAATTCTTTTCAAAGGTAATCCGTGCATACTGCTGGGCCAGCGCAGCGCGCTGAGTAGCTTGCGCTTCGTTGCGAATTGGCTGCGGCACATGCATAACCTCAAGCCGCCCTTGCTCGCGTTCGCGTAATGAGCCACCAAGCTGCTGGAAAGCTGCGCGAAAAAAGGCAGCAATAAAGTGCGGCTGTAAGCGTTGGGCGGCAGCTTGTTCCATCTCCTCGCGCACATTCTGCACCAACTGCTGATCAAAAACATCGCTGGTGAGGGCGCGCTCTTGCAACAACGCTTGCAAATGTTGGCGATCAAGTGCCATATCCACCGCTCGATCAAGCCGCTCGCGCACAGCTGGCTGGTCGCCATAGCGAATTGCTTCGAGCAAAAGTTCGCGCAGCGGCTGTTGATCAAACGATAATTTACCCAACACATTAAAGACCTGCCCGCCAAGTGCACTTCGTTCAGTTGCCAATTTACTAAGAAGCCGCTCATAGACCGCACCTTCGCGGGTGTTGGCAGCCACCAAATTCCAGACATGGCACACCTCACGCTGGCCAATCCGGTGAATACGGCCAAAGCGCTGCTCCAAGCGATTGGGATTCCATGGCAAATCGTAATTAATCATGAGGTGAGCACGCTGTAAATTAATCCCTTCGCCAGCAGCATCGGTTGCCACTAAAACCACCACATCCGGATGTTCGCGAAAAGCAGCTTCGTTGGCCAAGCGTTCTGCCCGCGACACGCCGCCATGGATGGCAACGACCGCCTCGGGTCGACCAAGCAACCCACGAATCCGCTCGACCAAATAGCTTAAGGTATCGCGGTGCTCGGTAAAGACCACCAATTTATGCATGCGGCCATGCTCATCGCGCAGTTCGGTGTTGGTCTGAAGCAATTGCGACACTTGATCCCATTTGGTATCGCCTTGGCGGTTTAGGAGCGCTGCGGCTTGCTGCTCCAATTCGCCCAAGCGTTCAATTTCGCGTTGCAGTTCAGTAATCGTTTGGGCCGCACTGGCTTGATCAACTAAGGCATCTGCTTGCGCCTCTTGTTCATCGCCAGCCAAATCATCAAGCTCAGCTGCATCAAGCAGCTGGCTGGAATCCCAATCAAGCGTTGTTTGCTGCAGATCGGCGCGCTGGCTCAGATGGTCTTGCAAGCGGCGTTGCAAGCGTTCACGTCGCCGCCGCAACGACTGATAGACAGCTGCTGGCGATGAAGCCAAGCGGCGTTGGAGAATTGTTAGGGCAAAGCCAACAGTGGTTTTACGGCCACCATTGGCTAAGGCATCAGCCCGATCAAATTCTTGGCGCACATAGGTCGTAATATCGTCGTAGAGCAAGGCTTCTGCAGCAGATAATTGGTAGGAGACAGTCGTGGCAATCCGTTCAGGAAATAAGGGCGTTCCATCAAAGCGCAATAATTGTTCTTTGACTAAGCGCCGCATCAAATCCGAGGTATCCACGGTATGCACGCCAGTCCGAAAGCGGCCTTCGAAGCGATCGGCATCGAGCAAGGCAAGAAAAAGTTGAAAATCCTCTTCTTTACCATTATGCGGAGTTGCGGTGAGCAAAAGAAAGTGACGGGTTTGGCTGGATAATAAGCGTCCTAACTCATAGCGCTTAGTAAACGACACATCGCCACTAAAGAATGATGCTGCCATCTTATGGGCCTCATCAACGATCACCAAATCCCAATCGCACTGCTGAAGCTCGCGCTGCATGGATTCATTACGGCTCAGATGGTCTAAGCGGGCGAGAACAAAAGGTTGTTCCTGAAACCACAGCGGGTTCTGGTCAAACGCATCGCGAGTCAAAATTCGAAAATGTAACTGAAAGCGCTGTTCCAATTCATCCTGCCACTGCTCGACCAAACTCCCAGGGGTAACAATCAAACAGCGCTTAACATCCTCGCGCAGCATTAATTCTTTAATCAACAAGCCAGCCATAATTGTCTTGCCAGCGCCGGGGTCGTCGGCCAAAATATAGCGCAAGGGTTGGCGCGGCACCATTTCTGTATAGACCGCGGTAATTTGATGCGGCAATGGCTCAACTTGCGAAACATGGACGGCCAAGCGTGAGTCAAACAAATAGGCTAATTTGATGCGTTGGGCCTCAAGGACCAACCGAAGCAGATTGCCATCAAGGGCTGGGTTCCAAGTAGTTGGCCGAGCAACATGGGTTAAGGTACGTGCTTGGTCGCGAAAGAGAATTGTTTCGTGGAGCTGGCCATCGGCTGTGCGATAAGAAATATGCGCAGCCTGTGCTGATGGGATGTAATCGACCGAAACCAGCGTCACTGCTTGGGTTGGGATAATACCAAGCACCTGCATATCCTTGGCTAAATCGTCAAACGCTAACATACATATGGCTCCAATTCAATCCTACAACCACAGCTCCATGAACAACTAGCTTTCAAATTCAGATTTGATTGTATCGTTCAGAGTTAACGCTTTATGATTTTAGCCGAAACATCGAGAGCGTAAACGACGATTCGGTTAATGATGAGCGAATAAGCTGCTCATTATAGTTAAACGTTAGCTCGTTAAGATGCCAGTTTGAGATGAAGGCCCCTTCGATTGGCCCGTTTGGATTAGCTTTCACATAGCCCGACAAAAGCCGGGCAACATAGGTTGAAAGACTATAGCGGCTGCCACTGCCTTGGCCACCAATAGGATGGCCTAAATTTGCTACATCATCAGGATGGCGCTGGGCAAAGGCAATCGCAATTTGATAGGCGGTCAAAAATGGCCGCCCCAGATGATGTTCAGCAGCAGCATCAGGAACAGCAGCAAGAATAGCGTGCAATTTTGGAATAATGTCATGCGTTTCGCTATAACTCATCATAATCTCCATCAATCTGAACTACAATGGTTGTTATGCTTGCCAAAAATCCTCATTATCAATCGATCTTTCTTCAATGACCGATTATAGCATTCAGCATGGCAACTGCTGGGTTAACCGAATTTTTTGCTGGAACATGCTAACAATCTCGGATGTTTTATGTACTACAAGCAGCTGCTTTCTCGATCGTAGATTAAGGATGGTTTCGATGAACTATGTGTTTGTACTTTTGCTGGCAGTTGTACTGCTTCAGGGATGTGATTCGACACCACAATCTAGTATTCCCCAAGAGTCTGTGCTAGCGACCGCGACGATAATGCAGGCCAACCTGCTACCATCGGCAACGCCAGTTCGTGCCACGCTGGCCCAACCAACGCCGACTGAGGAGGAGTGGTATGAATATCGTGGTTGCGAAACATTAGACCACCCCGTCTATCCCCAGCGACTGCTGTATCCTGACTATCGTGATCTGACTCAGACCGAGACTCCCACTGATCTAGCGGCTATCCGGCACACGACATTTAGCAGTTCCGCGCCATCAGCGACGATCTTGGCATGGTATCGCGAACAAGCCCTTGCTGCTGCTTGGCAGGAAGAGCAATTTAGTGCAACAACGAGCAGGTATGTTTACACAGCAAACGCAGTCTGTGGCCCTGCATTTGGGATGACAATTACCATTACGGACGATGATGCTGGTTCTAAGGTAAGCATCACTCGCGAAATATCTGGCCCATTTTCAGTAAAGAATTGGCCCCAAGATTAAATCGATGAGACCATCCGCTTTCAGTAAAGAATTGGCCCCAAGATTAAATCGATGAGACCATGCGCGCTCGTACACAAGCGCGCATGGCCTCAGGTTAGGACGGTCGGACGTTGGAGCATCCGGCTAATTCGCGGTTGAGAGCATAACAGCATCTGCGCCAGCAGGCAGACGCATTGGACTCGCAGCATCGGTGACTGCCCGCCAGATGGCTTCGGCCACGTCGAGCGATCGGGTGCGCGGTTGTGCACGGCGGGCAGCCATGGCCTCGGTAACACCCTGTGCAAATTCGGCGTAGGCTTCGGGAACACCAAGACCCTGCGTGCGCATAGCGGTCTGTGCATTCTGGCCAAATGCGGTTTCCGGCGAACTCCCGGGTAGCACCAATCGTACCCGCACGCCAAATGGTTCAAGCTCCAAGGCGAGCGACTCGCTGAATGCGTTGAGCGCCGCTTTACTTGCAGTGTATACAGCGAGCATTGGGAGCGGCATGAGCGTCGTACTGGAAGAGACGTTTACAATGACTCCGCCCTGCTGCTGACGGAACTGAGGCAGGAAGGCCTGAGTCACGGCCATCGCGCCGAACGTGTTGGTCTCGAACGTGGCGCGGATTGTCTCCATCGGAGTGCTCTCGACAATGCCGAGCAGACCAACGCCAGCGTTATTGACCAGCACATCGATTGGCCCAGCGGCTTCCACCGTGGCGCGAATGCTCGCTGGATCGGTGACATCAAGCGCGAGGATGCGCAAATGCTCGGACGCTGGCAACACGTCGGCGTTTGGTATTCGCATCGTGGCAATGACCTTCCAGCCGCGCTCGAGAAAGCTACGTGCGGTTTCGAGGCCGAATCCGGTCGAGCATCCTGTGATTAAGATCGTGTTCATGGTGACTCCTCATTGAAAGATTATGTTGTGAGTATAGCCAGCACCGCCTGGACGTGCTACACTAGAACGTCCACATTTCATTGGTAGGAGTCCAAGAATGATTGATCCGCTTGCAGAGGTTGTCACGCTGCTTCAGCCGAGTGCCCCGTTCTCAAAGCTGGTAAGTGGCGCAGGGTCGTGGATTGTGCGACGGACGGAGGTTGGCAGGCCCTTTTACTGCGCCATCCTTGCGGGGACGATTCTGCTTACCGTCGATGGCTGCCCCCCGCTGCTCCTCGAACAGGGTGATTTCGTACTGATCCCGTCAGCATTCGACTTCACTGTATCGAGTGTTGGCCCAGCACCACAGGAATACGCCAGCAGACACGTTGTATTGCCCAACGGCGAAATCCGCCATGGTGTGGCAAGTGGCCCGCCTGATGTGCGCATGGTGGTGGGCTACTGTGTCTTCGATTCCCCAGATGCCCGCCTGCTTGTCTCGCTACTCCCGCAACTTGTGCATGTTCGCCACGAGCGCCGACTCTCCATCCTTATGGAGCTTGTCCAAGAAGAGGCGCGCGAACAAAGATCTGCGCGTGAGGTTATTCTTGCCCGTCTGCTTGAAGTGCTGCTTATTGAAGCTTTGCGCTCAACGGCAGGAACCGCAGCCTCACCAAGCCTGCTACGTGGGTTGGCCGATGAGCGACTGGCGATTGCCCTGCGACGGATGCATGAGCAACCGACCAAGGCGTGGACGGTGGCGGAGCTGGCAAACGAGGCGGCGCTCGGGCGTTCGACCTTCTTTGAGCGCTTCCGGCACGCAGTCGGCGTAACGCCAATGGAATACTTGCTCAACTGGCGGATAGCGCTGGCGAAAAACATCTTGCGTGATAAGAACGTAAGTGTTGCCGCCGTCGCCGAGCAAGTTGGCTACAGCTCCGCGAGCACCTTCAGCGTTGCCTTTACGCGGCACGTTGGGGTTCCGCCAACCCAGTATGCACGAGAGCAGGCGCTACGCCAAGCCTGATTACTGTAAAGTTCTCATAGACAACAGTCTGGACAAAATGTTGTTGATTAATGCCGATCGTCAGGAAGCTTCGTTCGCGATGCCAGTGGTTACAAGAGGAATTAAAATAATGATCCAAAAAAACAATGTACCAGCGCAGACTGCCACCGTATCAATCGTTTGAACAAATAGGCTGGAGTTATATAATGAATAGCTCATCGCCACCTAAAGCGCCAAACTCGTTCATCGATAGCATTAAGCGACTAATTGGCATTTGCTTGATTGGGATGTTTTTTGTCTTTGCATGCCAAGACCCTAATAATACAATTTTTTCGTTGACAATGCCTGATATTCGTGTTGCCCGCACTATTCCGACGGCGGCCTATCGGCTTTATACGTGGGACAAAGGATTACAGCTAATTATCGTCGCAGATGGCCCTACAATGCAGAAAACCTGTACGAAACCGATTATCGATCAGCAGAAAGTCTATCAGTGCCAGCTTCGGTTTGGAGATGGCACGCTGGTGACATCAACGATTTGGGTTGAGTCGGATCGCAGTAAAGAGTCCGGTTGGATAGAAATAAATGGTAAGCGTTATTCGATCGCTGACCACGGGTATGTCATGCGCATTCGAACTGCTGACCCGCAAACAGAGATCACGCGCTTCAGCGCACGTTTCCGGTTTTTTCGCTCGGCAACGAAGCCCAAATCCTAGAGACATGGTTGGCAAGCGACCCCGAGTTTGCCTCGATCACAGCGGCATTTGCTGCTAAACGCTAAGGTTCGCTAGCAAGCATGGCCAATCCAATATCGATTTCGAAAATATTATGTCAAATGAAATTCCCTAAAACTAGCTTGCTGGCTCTAAGAGTGGGATGCGTAATTGCTCGGCTAAAGCAACCACGGTTTCATCAAGGTTATCAATGGTGGGGTAGCCTTCTGGCGTAAAGTCGATTGGAATGAAGCTACTTTGGTGTTTGCCATCATTGGCAGTTCCGGTCACGATAATACCGGTGATGCGCTGGTTGCCATTGGCAAGATGTTCGACCTTGGCTTGGGCATCAAGTTCACTATAGCGCCCAAGATCCCAGGTAATATCATCAAAACGTGAGCGCAACAGGGTTTCCAGCTGAACAACGATGCCATTATAAACCTCAGCAATATTCGTATCTGAACTCATAATTCGCTCCTTTAAGCTATTTGATTGTTCAGTTCTAGCGTAAGATAGGAGCAAGAATTAGGCCGAAAAGCAGTAGCTTGTTCAGTATATATTCTGTTTTGCAGAATATTCTATCTTATATTCGTTAACAAATGTTTGTTTTTTGGCAATAGCTTGCAACCGTTTCGATATTGGTTCGCGATGCTAAACAGCTATCCTGCACCCACATCGTTGACTGTGTTTGCAAAGGAATCCACAATGCGCAGCTTGGAATGGATCGTCTGTTTAGCCTTTTTGCCAACTTTGTTTTTGCCGTTTCTGCCGCAACGTTCGCGAGCACACTGGCGCTTGAGTGCAGCATTGCTGCCAGCCGTTGTGGGTTTGATTCACATCCTCTTCGAGGGTTGGCGCATCCAAATGCTGCCGCTGTATGGGCTGGCCAGCTTGGTGTTGCTCAATCAATGTCTGACGTATAGCGAACGTCGCTTACGGATTATCAGTGGCCTAAGCTTTGTTGGGCTTGTTTTAGGCATTATTGGCGCAAGTTGGCTGCTGCCAGTGCCAAGCTTGTCCGCGCCAACAGGGCCGTATGCGGTTGGCATTGTCGATCGCGAAGTGGTTGATGCAAGCCGTCAACGCCGCTTGATGGTTTCGGTTTGGTATCCTGCGGGCTATGCTGGCGAGGCTGCGCCATTCACCAAGTACCCCGATCAGCTAGCGGCTGGGCTAGCAGATATGACCGGAATTCCAGCATTTGTCTTTCAACACTTACGCTACATTAGGCTTGCTGCTAGCGAAGGTGTGCCCGTGCTAAAAACGGCTGGGCCGTTGCCAGTGCTGGTGTTTTCGCCAGGCATGGTTGGCTTGCGCGCCCAAAATAGCTCGACATTTCAAGAACTGGCAAGTTGGGGCTATCTGGTGGTCGCCATCGATCACACCGATGCAGCAGCAGTAACCGTCTTTCCCGATGGCGAAGTGCGCTTCTCCAATTTTGCTCATTTTGGCATCGATCCAGCCCAAGAAGTAACAACCGAGCAGATTAATCAGCACGTCTTACCAGTCTGGATTGCCGATCAACGCTTTGTGTTGGATACGCTTGCACAGTGGAATGCAAACGATGGCTTATTGGCTGGGCAGCTTGATCTTGCAAATATTGGCCTCTTTGGCCATTCATTTGGTGGCGCAACCGCCTTGGAAACGTGTGAAATTGATGCTCGCTGCACGGTGGTAGTCAATCTCGATGGAGGGCTGTATGGCAAAAGCGTTGAGCGCGCTGCAACCAAGCCCTTGCTGCTGCTCACGTCGCAGGAAAGCGGCAATTTAGCCACTGCGGTCACAAACTGGAACCACTTAATCAGTAATGCTCAAAATCAGGCAGTTTGGCTCGAATTGCCTAATAGCTCGCATTTGTCGTTCACCTTCGCCCAACTGCTATCGCCATTGTTGGTGCCCGATGGCTTTGAGCCACGCCAAGGCTTAGCGCTTGCAGATCGCTATGTGCGCATGTTTTTTGATGGGCATTTACGCGGCGTGAGCCACAATCAATTTGCCGATTTAGCTCAGCGCAACGAGATGCACTGGCTTGCGAAGTAAGCTGAAAACGCGGATCGGCAGCCTTGGAGTTTGCCGATCCGCCTGCAAAATCAGTGTGCTCAGCCAATAGTCAGAGCTTTAAGCCAGCTTAATAATGTTTAAACATTTTTGTGGTAGAGTATTCTACACATAGAAGCCAATACCCATACTTGCTGCTTTGCTGAAAGCGGTCTCAACGATTGATCATTGCCACCATTTTGCCGCCCAAACCAATTGTCTTGCCGCTTGAAGCCAGGCATGCTGGTGGTGTATTGTTGGTGTTGAAGGATGGTAAGGAATGAGAACGCAACATTGGCGGCTGGTTGTTGGATTAGTAGTTGTCGGATTATTGATCAGTAGCGGATTGCTGGTGGCAAAGCCAAGAGCCGTAGCAGCCTCGCGCTTGGGATTGCAGGCAACGGCGTTGGCAACAACCTATTATGTTGATCCAACGCTTGGCAATGATACAACGGGCAATGGCAGCAGCGGCCAACCTTGGCGAACCCTCGCGACCGCGATCGCGCTGGTTGCACCCAATCAAGGCCACACGATTTACCTCAATGCAGGCACGCACCTCGTGCCCAACAAATTGTATGTTCCAACGGGGGTGAATATTCAAGGTGCTGGCGTGGATCAAACCATCTTGACTGGCGCAACCTGGACTCCCACCGGCGCGACCTATGATGAAGGCATGTTAAATTTCATCTCTGCCCCAGCAGCAAATGGCAACCAGTCGATCCACGATTTAAGCATTAATGGCAACAATCGCAGCTTACACGTGGGCATTTATATGCAAGGGCGGCATAATTTCGAACTCTACAACCTGAACATTAGCGATGTCGATTTTGTTGCAATTAATATTAATGCTGATGGCAGCATTCGCTACAATCCCCAAGATGATAGTGCTGATGCGCATATTCCACCGACAACCTATGTACAGAACCTCAAATTGCATCACTTTAGCGTGATCAATGCAGGCAAACACATGGGGAGTTGGATGAGCGGAGCTGTGCAAATTGGTGGGCTTAATGGCGCTGAGATTCACGATTTCGTGATTAATAGCCCAACCAGCGATGCCTATGGCTTGAAATTTGCCAAAGGCGGTTGGTTTAAAAACACTCATATTCATCATGGCAGCATTATTGCCGACTCGAATATTACCAGTGGCACATGGCGTGGCATGGCTGCTAGTATCGAATTATGGAATTTACTCGAAGGCAATGAAATTAATAATGTACAGGTGAATACATGGACATCATTTGTTAGTTGGTATGCTAATAATCAACTTCCAGCAACAACCACGCTTGATTTTCACGATAATAGCCTGAATTTAACTGAATGGTGTACACCAGGCGTTGCCTGTAAACCGCAGAATGAATACAATTGGTATGGCAATTTAGCAATTGAAGTAGCAATGAGCAATACCAAGATTCATCATAATTATATTAAAAATCCTGGTGAAAATGGTGTTGCTGTATGGTCTGGTGCAGATGAGAATGTTGGACCTGAACGCAAAAATAATCAGATTTCGCAAAACGTTTTTGAATCAGGAACTACAACCAATCATCGGATGCTCCATGTGCAGGCATCATATATCGATGGCGTAAAATTTTATAACAACACTGGCTATGGCTCATTTGGTATTCCAATTTATATTCAACGGCGCGATAAGCCGGGCATCTATTTAAAAAATATTGAAATTCGCAATAATATTTTCCAAACTAATGAAATTGGCACATTAAATACGATTGTTGCGACTGAATGTGTTGTGGCTACTGCATGTACCAACCTCATTTTAAGCAATAACAGCTATGCAAACACAAATTGGGGCTTTTTTGTTAATTATGGGCCGCCAGTAACCAGCGTCAGCTTGAGCAACAATTGGCCGCAACCAGCAGGACTCAGCTTGGCAGGCGCAAAGCCCTATCCATTTTACGCGTTGGCCAGCAGCAGCAGTTTTGCGGTCGATCAAGGCATCAACGTTGGCCTTGCCTACACTGGTAGCGCTCCCGACCTTGGGGCCTATGAATTTAGCCCAATTGTGATTACGCCGACGGCAACTTCAACCCCAACCAATACGCCAACCCGCACGCCAACGGCAACCCCAACCCACACGCCAACCCGTACGCCAACGCCAACTGCAAGCCCAACCCCTGGCCCAACCAATCTGTTGCGTAACCCGGGGATGGAACAAGGCAGCAATTTCTGGGGATGCTGTACGTTGACGGTTGTCAATAGCCCTATCTATCAAGGCACAAATGCGCTGAAATTCAGCCAACGGGTTGCAGCCTGGAACGGCCCTGCCCAAGAACTGAACATTGCTAGTTTCCAAGCAGGCGTGACCTATCAAACCAAAGCTTGGGTGCGCAGCGCAAGTGGCACACCACAAGCTCGAATTATGCTGCAAATTGAAACCACAACTGGCAATCAATGGCTCCAACTCTCACCAAATACAACCCTATCGAACAGCACATGGACCCAATTGAGCGGCCAAGTAACCCCAACCTGGAGTGGCACATTGCAACGGGTAACCTGGTATATCGAAACCGCTGCTGGAACCGATGATTTGTATCTTGATGCAACTGAATTGATTAAACCATAAGCTTCAATTAATTAAGCACGGCCATGCTTTCGTTAGGGAAAGCATGGCCGTGTTTGGCATATTATTGGACGAAGTAATAAATTCTGTTGAACAGAATAATCTTTGAATTATACTTACGCAAAAAAAAGCGCTTGGCGCGCTTAGGCTTTGATTGTGGCATAGGGAACACACATTGGCGCGCCTGTTTCAGGATCGGGAATAATATGGGCGCGCACGCCGAAGACCTGCTCAAGGATTGTTGGGGTCAGGGTGGTCAAGGGCGAGCCATCGCTCATAATCGTGCCGCGCTGGAGCACCACCAGCCGATCAGCATAGCGCGCTGCTTGATTCAGATCGTGCAATACCACGGCAATGGTCATGCCACGCTCACGATTAAGCAGCCGAACCAGCTCTAGCACCTCTAACTGATGGCCGATGTCCAGAAACGTCGTTGGTTCATCGAGCAGCAACAAAGGCGTTGCTTGAGCTAGGGCCAAGGCAATCCAAGCGCGCTGACGCTCACCGCCAGACAGCGTATCAAGGGCGCGATGGCTGAAACGTTCCATATCGGTGAGTGCAAGCGCCTCGCGAATGGCGGCGTGATCTTGCTGGCGCAGCATACGGAGGGCACCAACGTGTGGATAGCGACCTTGCTCGACCAATTCACGCACCGTCAGGCCTTCAGGCGCGCGCGGCCCCTGCGGCAGAATCGCCAGGCGTTGGGCGATTGTTGCTGAAGCCATGCCAGTAATTGCCTTGCCATCAAGGTAGATCGCGCCTGCACTTGGCACCAGCAACCGCGCCATCGTTTTGAGCAGCGTCGATTTGCCCGAGCCATTTGGCCCGACCAATGCGGTTACAGTACCTTGCGTCAGTTGGAGCGAGAGATCGGCCACCACAGGGCGATCGCCATAATGCACATGGATCGTTTCGGCCTCAAGCACGATTGGAGCTGTGTCGCTGCTCATAAGGTAAAAATCTCCTTCAGGTTGGCCTCAGTCAAGGCATAAGGAACATTTGGCACATCGATTGCATACATGAAATTGCTCCTTGCGATGGATACAATATTGCACTGAGACAATTTATTTTTGCTGGCGCAGCAATAAATATAGAAAGAATGGTGCGCCCAGCAAGGCGGTTATCACCCCAACTGGCAGCCCAGCGCCTTCAGGAATCGGCAGATTTGTCAGGCGGCCCAGCCAATCGAGGCTGAGGGTGCGGGCCAAAATATCGGCCAGCAGCAATAGCATGCCCGAAAGCAGCACGCTCAATGGAAAGAGTCGTCGCCCATCGCTGCCAGCAAGCCGGCGCGCCATATGCGGCCCAACCAAGCCAATAAAGCCGACGTTGCCCACGACCGCAACGGCCCCTGCCGTCAGCAACGCAGCGGCAAAGAGCAACATTGCTCGTCCGCGCTCGACCCGAATGCCCAAACTGATCGCCATCTCGTCGCCAAGTTGTAGGCCATTGGCGATTCCGGCACAAGCAAGCCCAAGTGGCAGTGCCAGCAAGGCGGCAGGCCAGAGGGTGTGCCAATGCACCCAAACCCGGCCAGCGGTTGAGCCGATAGTCCAACGCAACATCCGCTGCACATTATATTCACTCGCCCACAACAGCAGCAACGATGTCATGGCGCTACACAAGCCACCAACCAAAACCCCCGTCAGAACGAGCCGCACCATGTTGGTTGTGCCACGCTGCCGACTCAGGGTATAAACCAAGCTCGCGGTGGTCAGGCCGCCGATCAACGCCAAAATTGGCAGGATCAAGCCAGAATCAGGTAGGCTTTCTGCATCGCTCACTTGGGCAGCGATTGCAATCCAGAGCGTAACCGCCAACACGCCACCAGACGAAACCCCCAGCAAGCCAGGATCGGCCAACGGATTGCGAGTAACAGCTTGAAGGATCGCTCCCGCCAAACCGAGCATCCCGCCCGCAACCAATGCGACCAGCGCACGCGGCATCCGCAGACTCCAAATTACTTGCCGATGAAGTGGATCATCTGCTTGATTGAGCAGGGCAGCCAAAATCTGACGCGGGGTCAACTCAACCGTTCCAACCACAATATGCACAATCAACAGCCCGACAATGACGACTAGGCCAATAAACAGGGCAAGTGGAAAGGTGCGGATCAGCCAAGAGCGTGGATCAGATGTTGGCAACTGATGATCACGTTGAGTAGTCGTCATGATGCGCCTTCCTCAGTCGCTTGACGAGCGGTCAGGGTGCGTCGTAGCAGCACCAATGCTAAGGGAGCGCCCATCACAACCGTAATCAGGCCAACTGGCAGCTCAGCAGGGCTAAAAATCTCGCGCGCTAATAAATCGGCAGCAGTGAGCAGGAGCGCACCAAGCATTGCGCTTAGCGGCAGCACTGGCCGCGCATCGCTTGTGCGCAGGATGCGGCGCACGATATGCGGCGCAATCAAGGCAATAAAGCTAATCGGCCCGCATGCCGACACGACCGCAGCCATCATTGCTGAACTCAATATCAGCAGGATTGTGCGGGTTCGAAAGACTGGCAACCCAAGCCCTTCGGCCAGTTCATCGCCCAACTGAAGCAGGTTAAGTGCTCGCGCAAACAGCAACGAGGCCGGAATCCCAAGCGCCAGCCATGGCAGCACCATGCGCACAGCATCCCAGTCGCGGCCAGTCAGGCTACCGATCAGAAAGCTATAGAGCACCTGAATTTCGTTGGGTTCGCCCAGCACGACGACGCAGGTGATCATGGCGCTCAGCAGCGCACTAATGGCTGCGCCGATCAAGATGGTGCGCACGGGGTCACGGGTGAGTCGGGTTGCAAGCAAGATCAGCAAACCCGCCGCCAGCCCGCCTGCTAAAGCAAGCGCCGGCAGCATCCCAAACGGCAGGCTCAAATCGAACACGATCACAATCGCCACGACAAGCGACGCACCAGACGAAACCCCGAGCAAGCCCGGCTCAGCCAGCGGATTATCAAGCGCGCTTTGCAGCAACGCCCCAACTAGCCCGAGGGCCGCGCCTGCAAGCATGCCCAGGATAAAGCGTGGTAGCCGCAAGGTCTGAATAACCAAGGTTGGGACGCGCTCGCCCTCGCCAGTCAGCAAAATCGACCATACATCAGCGGCAGGAATCGGGGTTACACCAAGCATCAGGGCCAGCATTCCAACGCCAACAAGCGCAATTCCCAAGAGGAGCGCCATCACAAGTGCCCGAATTGGTCGGGCGCTTGTACGCACTGTCTGCGCCCCATCAGGGGAGAGAGCAGTGGAGGGCATTATTGACCTGCCTTAATCGCATCCTCAGTCAGAGGCTGGGGGAAGGTCTCAGGATACAACAGCGGCATATAGGTATCGAGCAAGCGCGCAGCGCCAACCGTACCCATGCCATCCATGCTATGAATCCCTGCTGGTTGTAAAAGAAACCGTTGTTCTTTGTAGGCAGTCAGTTCTTGCCAAAGTGGATTTTTGCCGACGCTTGCCCGCAGCTCTTCGGTAGTTTTCGAATTCAAGCCATAGCTATCGACAATAATCATATCCGGATTGAGGGCAAGCAAGCCTTCAATCGAAGTTTCGACGCTCCAGCTTGATGCTTTGGCTGGATCGGGCCAAGCGCAGCTCCCAACTTCGTTCAACAGCACGCAGGTCGCCGAGTCGCCGTCGCGATAATACACTTTATCATCATAGAAAAAGATGTACATGACCGAGCGATCTTTGGGAGCAAGTCGTTTGTAGGCTGCCAAGCGATCAAGGAAGCCTTTGATTGCAGCTTCGGCCTCAGCTTCGCGCCCAAGCAAGGCAGCAAAAGCGCGAGTTTCTGCATGGCTATCTTGGTAGGAATTCATATCGTTGGTCACTGCGTAAACTGGGGCAATGCCATTCATGCTGGTTCGCAACTCTTCCCAGCCGAGAATGAGATCCGGTTTGAGCGCAGCCAACTCTTCGAGGTCAAAGCCAATTTCATCGTTGGTTTCGCGCAGCAGCACAATTTGGTTTGGTTGGCTGAAATAGCTAGCATCTTTCGCAAGCTCGGCCATTGAGGCAGGCAAGGCCTGCGGGATAACGCCCAAGGTGGCCAATACTTCGGTACAGCGCTTGTATAGACAAATAATTTTGGCTGGCGCTTGCTCAAAGCTTAGCGTGGTTCCGGTTCCATCAGTAATGCTAAACGTGCCAGCGGGCTTTGCTTCGGTAGTGGCCGTTGGGACTGCGGCAGCAGGCTCGGTGGTCGCCGTTGGCGCGGTTGTAGGCTGAGCTGCTGGCGTACCGCATGCGGTCAGAGCAAGCAACGCAATCAATCCCAAACGCGAGAATCCTCGAATATTCATCATCGTCCTTTCATGGGCTTTATGGCGCTGGAACGAACCCAGCGCAGGCATCGATAGAGATTGGAACGGCACGTAGCCAGATCATTGGCAAGTGCTTTGAGGCTGCGTTTAGTTATGGCTATGATCATGATCGTGATTATGATCATGCTGCATCCACGTCCGTAAGCGCTCGATCCGCTCGTCTTCCGACAATAACGGGCAGGTATTACAATTATTCGTGGTTGGTATTTTGTAAAACAAGCAGCAACTGCCGCGCATCCGAAACGTTTCGCAGTGATCGCCCTCGGTAAGGGTCATATAGCGGGTTGGGCTAGGGCGCATCGGCGAGCCAGCTACTTTGATCAAACTTAATGCTTCAGCACAAGCCAGTTCTTGATCACCCATCTGATGGCCAATCCAGAGGGCAATTTCTGCGCAGGTATCGGCCACCATATTCCACTGGCCACGCGGGCCTGAGCGTACTTGGGTGGAT
Organism: Herpetosiphon sp. NSE202; assembly: GCF_042688385.1. Classification (NCBI taxonomy): domain Bacteria; kingdom Bacillati; phylum Chloroflexota; class Chloroflexia; order Herpetosiphonales; family Herpetosiphonaceae; genus Herpetosiphon; species Herpetosiphon sp. NSE202. The sequence goes on from NZ_JBHUPY010000025.1 coordinate 86,154, forward strand.
AAAAAGTTAATTATGACCTGCATATGGGTTTCAATCTGGTTGCGCAGGTGTTCGCGCAGTTCGTCAAGATTGGCGCAAACGGTCACCATTGGCTGGTTGGCGGCAGGATCATCGGGCAACGCAGCAAAGCCAGGCGTAAGCAGCGCAACTTGGATATGTGGCTCGTCGCCATGCACATCAAAGCGAATCGCCATATCCTCAATGGCAATCGAGGGCACGCGGCGGTCGCTTAGATAGCTTGCAATCGCCGAGGCCATGACATACCAAGCATACGAACCGAAGAGAAAGGTTGCCGCAGTGCGGCGCTCACGTAAACTGTAGCGAGCCATAATCTGCGTGAGCAATTCATCGAACCAAACAGGCTGCGCAGTTGGATCAAGCAAATCGCTAATCCGCAGCCAATCTGCTGTTGGCGCTGGCAGCACCACCGCCGCCAAGAGTGAATCGAGGGCGGAAACTCGTGCAATGGTTGCCGCTAAAGGCGACCAAGCCGAGTCGACGACCAGTGGCTGCGAATCTTGGGTTAGCATAGATGGCTCCTTGGCTGCCCACCAGCGGGCGCAGTAAAAAAGCTAAGCCCAGCCTCGCACCATCCATCGTTGGCACGTTGCTGGTCTTGGTTGCTTGAATAAAAAATAGAGTCTGTTTACACGGAGAAAACTGTTTTTATTCCGCGCTAGTATAGTCAGCCAAGGTTGTCTTGTCAACTAGCGCGCTTGGTTGGCGTGAGGAAACGCAATGCTAATTGGTTGAGGATATGCGCGCACAACTTAAATCGGATAATCATTGCGGTATGGTTGGACGAGATCGTTGAAATCGTCCAGCCATTTGCTGAGGACGATCCACAGTTCGTCTGCCGTGACATTCCGATACCACTCCTTATTCAATAATGAAAATTCCCCAATATCATCATTGATCTCAATTAAATGCCGTTCCACTTCGAAATAGCGAATATTAAATTCATTATTGGTTAGAGGATAGACACCAATGAATGCCTGACGGGTCGATTCAGCAGGCAATGGAATTTCTGCACAAACCATCGTACCCCCTCGAATCACCATATCGTAGATCTTGTAGGGAATATCCATGTTAAGCCTCCCTTGGATTGTGGTCTGATAGCCGCTCTAAAAAGCTGAGAACTGCTGAATTAATAATGTAATTCGGCAGTTCTTCTAGTGTATAACAATCCTTGGGATTAATTCGATTTCTTTTTCTGTTTCGCAGAATAATTCGGATTATAAACTTTATTTAATTCAGCACACTGAGGCTGGTTGCGCAGCGGTTGGCGCGGCGAGCGCTAGATCATGATCCACATGCAGCGGAAGTTGCACGCTCACGCATAGCCCACCTGCCGCGCGTGGTGACAGCGTAAGCATGCCATCGTGGGCTTGAACAATACTTTTAACAATCGCCAAGCCAAGCCCAACGCCAGCATGGCTCTTCTGGATGCGCTCGCTACCACGGCGAAACGGCTCCACCAGCGTCGCCACCACACTCGGGCTAAGCTGCTCGCCACTGTTCTCGACCTTCAGCAACACCATGTTATGCTCGACGCTAGTTGTGACCCAAATCCAGCCCCGTTCTGGCAGATTATGCACAATTGCGTTATGCACAAGGTTCATGGTCACTTGCAGCAAAAGTGGCGCTGAGCCGATGGTCGGCGCTAGCTCGCCAAATGTTTCGATGCTCAGACCGCGTTGTTCCGCCAGCGGCAATAAGGTTTCAGTCGCTTCGTCGGCAATCAACGAGAGATCAACAGGTTCAGGCGTAAACGAGCGCTGATCGGCGCGACTAAGCATCAGCAAAGCTTCAGTTAAGTTGATTGCGCGCGCATTGACCGTATGCAAGCGCTCGATCAGCTCGGTGGTAATGCGATTTGGGTCGCTGCGCGCCACATCAAGCAAGGTTTGGGTAATCGCCAAAGGTGTGCGCAATTCATGCGAGGCATTGGCGGCAAAGCGGCGCTGTTCGCCAACATGGGCTTCGAGCCGCACCAGCATTGCATCAAAACTATCGGCAAGTTCGCGAAACTCATCATTGCTGCCTTCTAAGCTAATGCGATGGGTCAGCGAACCGCTGGCAACCTTGCGGGTGGCATCAGTAATCCGCGCCAAGGGAGCCAGCATACGCCCAGCCAAAAACCAGCCGCCAACCAGGCCAAAAAGCCATAAGAATGATAAAACCGCAGAGGCGCGGGCAACAGGCTCCCGCAACATGTCGGGAACATAGCGCCCAAGCGCGGTAATCGCCGCATCAGGCACATAATAAAAGACCCCGATTGCCGCCACCATCAAAATTCCGGCAAAGATTAACAGGCCTGCATAGCTAATCGTCAGCTTGAGCCGAACGCTCAATCCATCAGGCCTAGCCACGTTCGGCCCCGTCATTTATGTCAATTCGATAACCAACTCCAGGCACCGTCGCGATCAACCATGGCTCACCCAGCCGTTTGCGCAAGCCAGAGACGGTAATCCGCACAGCGTTGGTAAACGGGTCGGCATGTTCATCCCAAGCGCGTTCCAACAACTCTTCGGCGCTCACAATTCCGCCTTCGGTTGCCACTAGCACCTCAAGCACCGCAAATTGCTTGCGGGTCAGCGCAATATAGCGGCCATCGCGATAGACCTCGCGGCGAAAAACATCGAGCCGCAAGCCAGCAAGCTCGCGCACTGGTGGCCGATTATGAGCACGCCGTCGATCAAGCGCACGCAGCCGCAACACCAATTCTTGCAGCGCAAATGGCTTGGTCAAGTAATCGTCAGCGCCAAGTTCAAACCCAGAAGCCTTGTCATCAAGCCGATCGGCAGCAGTCAACATCAGAATCGGCATGCCACTGCCAGAGGCAACAATTAATTTGGCAATTTCATCGCCAGAAGGGCCAGGAATATCGCGGTCAAGCACCACAATATCGTAGGGATTGAGATCTAATAACTCCAGCGCTGTATCGCCATCGCCGGCAATATCGGCGGCAATGGCGGCCAAACGCAGGCCATCACGAATTGCCTCGGCTAAATAAGGTTCATCTTCAACAATTAAGACCCGCATGGGCAAATGCTCCTGTTGGTTAATAGCGCACAGTATAGCAGCCCAAGCATATCAGCAGCATATTGAAAATTGGATACGTTCTGGCAACATCAACCGCGCTACCCTAGCGCCATGATGTATCACAAACCAACCCAAAATTCAACTCGTCGGATTCTCTGGTTGCTCGTAGCCGGATTGCTCAGCGTCGCAGCGTTTGGCGCATTCCGCAGCTTCCAACTTCGTATGCCAGGGTTCGACCAAACCGCGATTCTGATCGACGACCTACCGACCGAAACCGCCCAATCGCAACTGCCATCGCCGCAGCCAGCTGCTGCAACCGCAGTGCCAGCAACCGCCACGCCGCAGCTTGAAGCAACCAGCGAGCCAACTCCGATCAGCGAAATGGCCGCACCGCCCAACGATCCGCCGCAGTTTGCCCAAAATGGCGAAATTGGGATTGCTGATGGCATAGTGCCAGAGGGCACAACCGTGTTCGATAGCGATCTGCCAGCAATCGCCAACCTTGACCCAACCCTGTTGAATGCGCTGCGCCAAGCAGCCAACGACGCTGCCGAAAATGATGTTGTGTTCAATGTAACCAGTGGCTGGCGTTCTCCAGCCTATCAGAATCAACTGTTACAAGAGGCAATCATTAACTATGGTTCTGAGGCCGAGGCTGCCCGTTGGGTTGCTAGCCCAGCAACATCGACCCATGTTGCTGGCTTGGCGGTCGATATTGGCCCCTACAAAGCCCTCGATTGGCTGATTCAACATGGTGATAATTTTGGATTATGTCAAATCTATGGAAACGAAGTTTGGCACTACGAATATCGTGCAGAAGCAATTGAAGCGGGCTGCCCAGAAATGTATCTCGACCCAACCCACGATCCACGAATGCAGCCATGATCTGAACCAACCAGCATGTTTGGAGGAGAAATCGTGGAAATTCTCACGGTAAACCAGAGCAGAAGCCAATCGCAGTCAAGCACTGCAAAATCTTATGACAAGTTTATTTTTCTATGGGTTTCTCAGTTTAATTACCCTGATTGGCTTAATCAACATGCTCAACACCCTTGATACCAGCATCAAACTGTGGCGACGCGAAATTGCCATGCTCCGATTAGTTGGGCTAACCCAAGCAGGATTTGCCGACATGCTACGTTACGAAAGTTTGTTTTATGGCCTAACTGCGCTGCTGTATGGGCTGTCGCTGGCAATTGCGCTTAGTGGTTTTCTCTGTTATCAATTTGGCAACGACAACATTATCGAAACAATCAAAACTGAATACAGCTAGATTAAACCCAACAGGCTTGTGGCAAACATTCCACAAGCCTGTACATTCGAGCGATTAAGCAGCAGTTTAGACCTCGACCCGGGTGCCAATCTCGATGGTTGACGTTGGCGGCAGGCTGAAGAAATCGGCGGCGCTAGTTGAGTTTTGCAACATCACTGCATACAACCGTTCGCGCCAAAGCGCCATGCCAGGCAATTGCTTGGTTGCAATCACCTTCGTCCGATTGACAAAATAGGTGGTTTGCTCGGGATCGAATGGAAGCCCAGGGATGACCGCCTTGGCCAAAGCATTCGGCACATCGGGATCTTCCATAAAGCCAAAGAAAATCGTCAAGGTGCGGAACCCATGGCTGGCCTCGCCCACCAAAAAGCGCTCGTGCTCTTCAACGTGCGGCACTTGGCGATATTCAACCGTCACCAAGAGAATATGTTGGTGCAGCACCCCGTTGTGGCGCATGTTGGCCAACAACGCTTCAGGTGCACCATCACGCCGCGCACTGAGGAAAATCGCGGTTCCTGGCACGCGCACCGGCGGATCGTGGGCAATACGGTTGGTCAACTCAGAAAGCAATTGATCGCTACTGGCGCGTTCGGAGACCAGATGCTGACCACGCTTCCAAGTCGTCATGATCGTAAATAAGACCACTGCAACCACCAAGGGGAACCAGCCACCATGGGGAATTTTGACCGCATTGGCAATCAAAAAGCCCATATCAATCACCAAAAAGAAGCCAGTCAGCGAGCCAGCCTTCAAGGCACTCCAACCCCAGTGTTCGCGGGCTACCACATAGAAAATAATCGAGGTAATTGCCATCGTCGAAGTAACTGCAATTCCATAGGCAGCAGCCAAATTCGATGAAGTTTGGAAGGCAATCACGACCAGAATACAAGCAACCATCAATAGCCAGTTAACCACTGGAATATAGATTTGGCCATATTCGGTGCGCGAGGTGTGCAAGGTGCGGGTTCGCGGCAAAAAGCCCAATTGGCTGGCTTGCATCGTAATCGAAAACGCCCCCGAGATCAGCGCCTGCGAGGCAATCACGGTTGCCAGCGTGGCCAGAATAACCAACGGGTACAAGGCCCATGAGGGAGCCATGCGAAAAAACGAATTTTCGACCGCTTCTGGCTCGCGAATCAGCAGTGCAGCTTGGCCCATATAGTTGAGCAACAAGGCTGGCAGCACCACCACATACCAAGCGATGCGAATTGGTCGCCGCCCAAAATGGCCCATGTCAGCGTAGAGCGCTTCGCCGCCGGTTACCACCAAGAACACACTGCCCAGCACCAGAAAGCCCTTCCAGCCGTTATTCTGAAAAAACTCCCAGCCATAGAGCGGGTTAATCGCCCGAATTACGCCTGGCTCGTGAATAATATTGACGATCCCAAGCACAGCCAGCACCGTAAACCACAGCAAGGTAATTGGCCCAAACAGCTTGCCAACGAGAGCTGTGCCAAAACGCTGAATCAAAAACAACCCAATCAAGATCAGAATAGTCAGCGGAATAATATAAGGTTGAAAGAAGTCTGTCGCGACATTCAAGCCCTCAATCGAACTGAGCACCGAGATCGCTGGGGTAATAATGCCGTCGCCATAGAGCAGCGCCGCGCCAAAAACCCCCAACAACACCACCCATTTTTTACCCGTTGTACCAATCTGCTTAATTGGCGTTGCCAACGCGGTGAGCGCCAAAATGCCGCCCTCACCGCGGTTATCGGCCTTGACGATAAAGATCAAATACTTAATCGTAACAACCGTAACCAAGGCCCAGAAAATCAGCGATACCACCCCAAGGATATTGGCTGGGGTCAGGGCGAGGCCATGGCCAGCGTGGAAGCTTTCGCGCATTGCATACAGTGGTGAGGTACCAATATCGCCGTAGACGATGCCCAGCGCCGACAAGGAAAGCAGCGCGAGATAACGCCCGGTCGGCGCTGGACGGTGATGCGAGCCATGGTCATGAGTATGATCGTCATGCTGGTTGGCTGCCTGATCAATTGGTTGCTTTGCCTCGTGTGCCATAGATGGTTAACCGCCTTTAAACTGCGACATTCGTTCAATCGCATAGCATAGCATATGCCACTATTAAAAAGCAGGTGCTGCTAGGCACAAGCCACCTGCTGAGCGTCTTTATTGCACAATTGCACTGCGGGTCATTTGCTGCAAAAGAGCTTCATTCGCTGCATAACCAGATTCGGGCACAAAGCCAACGATCACGCCCAAACTACCACCAGGGCCGGGCTTGACCGTGACAAATGCCTGCATTTTTGCTTCTTGCCCACGTACAAGCCGCACAAATTTCACGGTTCCTTCAGAGGCATTGATCACATATTCGCGTTGGGTATTCGGCGCAGCCAAGAGATTAAGCGTTTCCTCAATCGCCGATTGAATGCCAGCGGCATCATTGCTTTTGCCAATGACCTTGCGGGCCAAGATCCCTTGCTCACCATCAGTTGCGGTTGAGAAAAAGACTGCCAGATCGTCACCAATCGTATATTCAGTCCAAGCCTGTGGATGCGAGACACTCATATTGGTGTTGCTATTGCGGGTCAAAATCACGCTGCTTGGGTCGATTGGCGCGGTTGGCAGGTCAACTGGGCCAGCAGGCACAGCCGTTGCATCGCTCACAACTGGCGGCGGTGCGCTTGGCTCAGTCACCGTCGTGCCCACAACCCAGCCGTTAGTTCCAAGCTCGGCAGCGGGCAAATCGGTGTTAGCGCGCTCAGCGAGCCGAACATTCCACCAAAGGACTCCATTAACCTCGCGTGATTCGATATATTGCAGGCTATCGTTGGGGTTAATATTCCCCTTCGAGCTTGAGCGTTCATCTGGCTCAAAACGTAAGGGCGTTGTGGCCAACGAACGACCAAGCGGCAAATTGGGGGTTGCGGTTGGAATTGCCGCTTGGGTTGCTTGGAGCGCACGTTGGGTTGCCCGGGCAAACATTGTTGGCGCAACCGCTGTGGCCGTTGCATTATTGGCGGCATTTTGCTCATCAAGGCTCTGATTCAGCAGCCAAACCCCATAGCCTAAGCCACCAGCAATCCCAAGCACTAATAAGGTTTGCAGCAAAACACCGAGTGGGCCTTGTTGACGCGGCCCTTTAGCCGAAAAGTTCGCATCCCAATCATTGGGGTCAATTTTACTTGGCACTGGTCGCCTCCCATGTGAACAATTGCACGCGCAACAGTATACGTTAAAAGTGCAATTTTGGGATAGCAACCTGCGCTTAAATGGCTAACCTATTATGACAAGTAATCGACATTATTGCCCACTTACAGCCCAAATATAAATATTGATCTCTAGCGCAATGCGCCCCACGCATTCAATCGATCGCTTGGCGGGCAAACTGGTCGAGCATCTGCCTGAGGTTTGGCGTTAGAGCAACGGGGAGGCGGTAGAACACATGCTCCTTACGGCCCCCAATCTTATTGAGCGTCACATTCATTGTCGCATCTGCATAAAAGAGGAAACTGATACTCGCCTGCTCCATGCGTAAATTATGCCGCCGTGATCGTGACAGGACTAAGGTGACTAAGGATTGGCCTGCCCGAAAAAGTCGATCATAGCCTGCATCTCGCAATATTCCGACGAAGCGATGCCCAATCGGCGCCATCGGCCAATTGAAGTTGGTGTAAAACACAGCCATGCGATCCCAGCTCACGATAAACTCGCCTTCAATCCCTTGCCCACCTTCATAGTAATGTGCCAGTTTCCCAACTGAAAGCCATGGAAATTCTTGTTCTAGGGCGCTCGGTGCCGCCGAATCGATCAGCCAGCGCCGTAGCATTACAGCAAGATCAGCACTCTGGGTCACCGGAAATTGAAAGAGTGGGCAGTCATCCCAGAGAAAATGTGCATCGGGCAGTTCATTGTGGCCATAAAATTTGATGCGACAACTCCGCGTGGGATTTTGTGCGACCAAATCATACGCTCGCTTACTAAAGGGTTGGAGCTCATGCCTGAGCATTGCGCTTAGGGCGTGATCATGCTCAATAAGCTTAGCTTCAAGATCACCGAGGGCACGAATCTCCCGATCAATAAATTCGCCACGGGTATATAATTCAGCGCGATCAGCACCATGCAACCATGCAGCAATTGGCAAATACAGATCGCTGGCGTGCGCTGTCCAGCCATCGGCAACACTGGTATCGGCGTTCTGGAATCCGATCCAATAGGGCATCGCCTCCCTTGGATAAACGCTAATCTTACATGCGCGCTTTGCTGCTTGGATAGTACATGACCAGTTCACACCCTTTCCTTGGAGTGAGACGCTCACATGGGGATCATCTTCAGCAAATCGTGTTGTTAACTCAGCATAGATATTTTGCGTAAGAAGTTCGTATTCATTAACACCAGCCATTGCCCCACCTCCAAATCAATGCAACATCCTTGACGCTAGTATAGCCTACTGATGGTGAGGTTTAAGTAACTGCTTGAGGCTTTGGCATCACAACGTGTCAGCAGCTGCGCATTTATGTATAGTATTTATTCTGTTCTACAGAATTATTTGTATAGTTATAAATTAGTGTTTGCTCGCACAACCCACATAATTCGGATGATGCTCCAGCCCAAAGCAAGACCGCCACTCGCCAACAGAATTGCCGTCAAATCGGGAATTTGGTAGCCGACCTCGGTCAAATTAACGACCGCTGGCAAGCCAAGGAGCATCAATCCGGCCCAAAGCAGATTGCCCGCGAGTGGCAGACCAATGCGCCACCAGCTACGCCGCATTGCTGGCTGGGTGCGCCGCCGAATTCGGCTAGCCCGAACAATGCCTGCGAGCTGGACAACGATCAGCAAGCCAAAGCCAGCATAAATCAACCAAAACATGCTTGAACTTGGTGGATCAACGAGGGTTTCGCCAAGCAATATGCTCACAACGCCATCGGCAAGCGCATCTTGGCGAAGGTCGCCAGCAAGCAAGCGCACCGTATATTGCGAATTTTGCAGCACCACCACGCCCCAAGCTTGTTCCGGCACAAGCACCATGCGCGCAAAATAATTGTAGGTCTGGCCACTATGGCTGAGCAGGGTTCGACCATTGGTTTGGCTCACGCCCCAGCCCATGGCATACCAACCGCCAGCCCGTTCAACCGCTGGTTGATGCAGGGTTGCCATGCCCGCAGGCGAGAGAATTGCCGCGTTGCCAAGCCGCCCTTGATTGAGCTGCGCAATCAGATAGCGCCCCATATCGTTGACACTCGCATACAAACCACCATTGCCCGGGCCGCTGCGATAGGCTGGCTCGGCTGCGGCGACTGGTTGGCCAAACCAATAGCGATAGCCAGTTGCTGGCTGCGCTTGCCGTGCGGCATCGATCGAGCCAAAACTCTGGCTCATGCCCAACGGCTCAAACACATGCGTGGTCAGATATGCTTCATAGCTTTGGCCTGTCACCTGTTGAATAATCATGGCGAGCAGCATATAGCCTGCATTGCTATAGCTATAACTACCAAGCGCAACCTCAAGCGGCATTGCGTTAAGTTCGCGCAAACGCTGTTCTAAACGCAGAGGGTTGGTCGCATCCTCAGCCTTGCCAGATGATTCCAAATCACGTGGCAGTCCGCTAGTATGCGTTACCAAATGACGCAGCGTAATTGATGCAGAAGCAACGGGATCGGCTACTTGAAACCATGGCAAGTAGCGCTGGACTGGCGCATCAAGCTCCAGTGTGCCATCCTCGACAAGCTGCATAATCGCGATTGCGGTAAACGATTTTGTCAACGAGCCAATACTAAACAGCATCTGAGGAGTGACGACAACGCCTTGAGGATTGGCAATGCCATAGCCTTTGGCCACAACAATCTGATCGCCATGGACAATCGCCAAGGCCAAGCCTGGAATGCGCAAATCATCCATCTGACGATTAATATAGGCATCGATGCCGCTGAGCGTTTGCTCATCAATGCTTTGGGCAGCAACCGCCCGCTGGCTCAGCGCCAAAAGCATGCCGATTAATGCCAACAAACACAGCCAACGATAATAACGAACATTTGCGCCGCGCCCAGCCCACATCGAATGCTTTGATGAAGAAGATTTGGCAATCACGTGCTGCTCCTTGGATGACAAACAATCGCCCATCGCCTGAGACGGTGCCACCAAAGCCAAAGTTGCAGCAATATGACAGCAGCAAATTCCTCGCGTAGAATGAATTGACCTGTTGGATAGATCGTTGGAGAACTGCCATGAACCGAACCGACCGTTTGCTCGCAATTGTGCTGGAGTTGCAGGCGCACGGGCGACGGCGCGCCGAGGATTTAGCCAAAACCTTCGAGATCAGCAAGCGCACGATTTATCGTGATATTCAGGCGCTCTGTGAAGCTGGCGTGCCTGTGGTGGCCGCAGCAGGCCAAGGCTATTCGCTGGTTGAAGGCTATTTTCTGCCACCGCTGCGTTTTAGCCCCGATGAGGCAATGATGTTGCTCTTGGGAGCCGACCTGATGGCCGCAAGCTTCGATGCTGAGTATCGCCAAGCGGCTCATGCCGCCGCACGCAAAATCGCTGGCGCACTGCCAGAGCAACAACGCGCCGAGGTCAAATCGCTCAGGGCCACGATTCGATTTGTGCCAGGTGGTGCAGCCAACCAGCACGAAACCAGCCTCTTGCCCCAACTCCGACGCGCAATCGTGGCCAAACAACGAATACGCATGACTTATCAAGCCCGCCACGGAGCTGCTGCACTTGAGCGCGAAGTCAATCCATATGGCTTAATTCACACGGGTAAAAGTTGGTACATCATTGGGTTTTGCTTGTTACGTCAAGCTATTCGTGCCTTTCGGATTGAGCGCATAGCCGAGTTACGCGTTATGAGCAACAGCTTTGAACGGCCTAGCAACTTTAGCCTCGACGAGGATCAACGCAATGATCGCACGTTGCGCATCAGAGTGTTGTTTGACCCTGAAAGTGCGGCTTGGGTGCGCGAGGAACCGTCGTTTTATGCGGTGGCTCACGAGCCATGTGACGCTGGATTGCTCGTAACATTGCTTGCCCGCAACGAACATGATGTTACCCAATGGCTGCTCAGTTGGGGTGCGCATGTCCAAATCTTGGAGCCAGATTCGCTGCGCCAGCGGCTTGCCATCGAAGTTGAACGAATGTTGGAAAATTACCAAAATACTAAATTGCTACTGACATAGGGTTGTCACTCAGCCGAGTTATGCTCAGTGCATATCGATTTTCAGGAGGACATATGCACAACGCAATTACTTGGTTTGAGATTCCAGCTACCGATTTCTCACGCGCCGTCGGTTTTTACAGCACCATCCTCGCGCAAGATATTCGCGAAGACGATTTCATGGGCATTCCGCATGGCTTTTTCGCTGCCGATCAGCGTGGCGTAGGTGGAGCAATTGTAGCTCCTCACGATGCAACGCCCGCCAGTGGTGGCACCTTGATTTACATTAATGCTGGTCAAGAACTGGAGCAAATCGTCGCGCGGATTGCTCCAGCAGGCGGCACGGTCGTGCTCGATAAAACCCCAATCGGCCCGCAAGGCTGGATGGCAATTTTTATCGATACCGAAGGCAACCGAATTGGCTTGCACCAACCAGCCGCCAACTAAAATAGCTACGCCACGCAGGCGCGCTGAACATATCAGCGCGCCTGTATAGCTTCGATTGAATACTCCAAGCCAAAAACCCCTCGCCCGCGAATGAGCAAGAGGTTTTTGGCTTAAATCACATTTTAGGCAAATAAAATAATCGAACGTAAACTATCAAGGGTCTGCTGAATCGCCTGCGGAATAATCCCATCATTGGTAATATCGCTGACGATTGCACTAATATGTTGGTCGAGCGCTTGTTCATCGTCGTTCCAAATGTAGGGGCGTTCGTGCGATGCAGGTCGGCCAACCACTTCGCGCATGGCAGTGTAGAGTTTGGCCGTCATTGGCGAAAGCGTTTCAACTGCATTATAGTGGCCAGCAATTTTATAGGTACGTAAATCAACAGCTTGCACCCCAAAAATTAAGGCAATTGCAATATATTGTTGCAAGGTTTCGATCGTTTGGCGCGCCAAGTTGGCCGAACCAAAGCCTTGACTATTGATATTTTGATTAAATTGCTCAGCGTGGGTTGGGAAGCGATCGGCCAACGAGTTGCCCAAAAAGCCCAGCACAGGCATAATCGAGTTGCCCGAAATTTGCAAACCCTTGAGGCCCATATTGACTTTGCGGCTGGAGTTGCCGACCAACGAGGCTGGCAAGCCATTATTGAATTGTGGCGAAACCAACAAGGCAATTTGCACATCAAGGTGTTTGGCCATCAACCCCATGTAATAGCGCAATTGATCCATGCCAACGCCAATATATTGGCCGAGGAAATTGCCGCCATGATAGCTGGCTTGATCTTCGGTATTAATCAAGGGATTATCGTTGGCCGAATTAATTTCAACCCGCAAATGATGGGTAATATAGGCCATGCCATCGATAATTGGCCCCAAAAACTGCGGCAAACAGCGCAACGAATAGCGATCTTGAATCAAATCGCCTTCGCGATATTCGTGCCGACCATCAAGTTCATCGCGCGATAACACCGAGCCATCGAGAATTTGCAACATATGGTCGGCGGCCCAAACTTGGCCAGTATGGGCTTTGTGGGCATGAATAAATGGGTGGAACGATTGATTGGTGCCTTGCAAACCTTGAATCATCAAACCATGAATATTCAAGGCCAAGCCCAGCAAGTTGCGCGCATCGTGCAACACATTGGAGGCAATCCCAGTCATCACCGAAGTGCCATTCATCATTGCCAAACCTTCTTTGGGCAACAATTGCATGCGCGGCAAATTGAGGCGTTCCAAGGCCGAGATACAATCCATTTCCTCGCCATCAAAATCGACCCGAAACGCTGCATCAGTGCCAAGCAAGGCCCCTGTAATGCTGATCAATGGCACCAGATCGCCGCTCGCGCCAATTGAGCCAAATTCACGCACATGTGGCGTAACATTGGCATTTAAAAAGGTCATCATGCGTTGAATAATTTCCAGCCGAATGCCCGAAACCCCGCGCATATGCGAATTGGCGCGCAGCAACATGGCAGCCCGCACATCGGCCAAGGGCAATAATTTGCCAGCGCCAGTTTTGTGATACCAAATTGCGTTATTCTGCAAATCGGCGGCTTCTTCTGGTGAAATAACTACATCGGCCATGCCCCCAAATCCAGTCGTCACGCCATACACTGGCTTGCTCGCTTTGACTGCATCATTAATATAGGCACACGAGGCAGTAATCCGGTTCACAATATCAGGATGATCGCTGAGGCCCACGGTTGCATGATGGCGGGCTACTCGAACAACATCCTCAATGGTTAGGCCTGCTCCTGTTAGGGTTACTTGATTGCGCATAGGGTTCTCCGACGATGAATTGGTTGATAGTCGCTCTAACATTGTCCTAAACCTTTCGAACCTAGGCTCCTGCCTCGTTGCGTAAGAGCCGCTTTAACACTTTGCCGGTCGGGTTTTTGGGAATTGAATCAACAACCTTAATTGCGGTGGGCACTTTGAAACTCGCCATGTGCTTGCGACAAAAGGCGATAATTTCTTGAATTGTGCACTGCTGATTTGGTTTGAAGACCACTTGGGCCTCAACTCGTTCACCAGTGATGGCATCAGCAACCCCATAGACAGCAACTTCCGCAATCTCTGGGATTTGGAAAATGACATTTTCAACTTCAGCGGGATAAACTTTAAGCCCAGCAACATTGATCATATCTTTCAAGCGATCGACGATGAAGAGATAGCCATGCTGGTCTTTTTTGCCCAAGTCGCCAGTATGAAACCAGCCATTGCGAATCGCTTGCTCGGTTGCAGCTGGATTATTCCAATAGCCGAGCATGACGTTCGGGCCACGGATAATAATTTCGCCAACCTGATCAGGCAGCACTTCGACATCTGTTTCAAGATCGACGATTTTTATGTCAACATTCTCGATTGGCGTACCAACCGAGCCTAATTGATAGCGAGAACTATGATTGTAGGCAGCAAATGGGGAGGTTTCGGTTAAGCCATAGCCTTCATAAATTGGCAGCTTATATTTTGCCTGCCAACGCTGAGCAATTTCGACTGGCAAAATTGCTGCGCCAGAGAAGAAATAACGTACAGGCCGCAATTGCTCAGGCTCAGTTTTATTCAGTAAGAGCAAATAGATGGTTGGTACGCCAAAAAACATCGTCACCTGATCGGCTTGAATTGAACGAATAACCAAATCGAGGTTGAAACTACGGTGCAACACAATCGTTGCGCCTGCATTCAGCGCACTATTAAAAATTGCATTTTGGCCAAAACAGTGAAAGAGTGGTACGCATAATAATAATCTATCAGTAGATCGCATATCACAATAGCGATTTTTGGCCTGCATATTCGAAATAATATTGTTATGCGAAAGCGTTACGCCCTTGGGAAAACCAGTCGTTCCCGATGAATAGACAATTGCAGCTGGATCGTGCGCTTGCATCGTTCGTGCTTGATAGTGATTTGAGGATTGCTGCATCAGGCCAGCGAAACTATCAGCCGAATTAGCATCGCCAGTAACCAATACATGTTTGAGGCTTGGGCAAGCGTCAATTGGAATCAGGCGGGCTAATTCAGGCGTTGTAATAATCGCTGTGGCTTGGCTATCGTTAACAATAAATTGAATCTCTGCGCTCTGAAGTTGCACATTCAGCGAAACGGCAATCGCCCCCAGTTTAATAATTCCAAGGTAGCCAAACATAAACTCGGGAATATTGGGCAAGAATAACGCTACTCGCTGACCAACCTGAATCCCAAGCTCGCTCAAGCCATTTGCCACTTGGTTGGCCAATTGGTCAAGTTCTTGGTAGCTATAACGGCTATTTTCAAAGATCAGGGCGATGTTATTGGGCGTTTGGCGTTGCGCTTTTTCAAGATGCTGGGCAATATTCATCTGCTGTATGCTTCCCTTATAGCGTTATGGTTGGGCGGAGCCAACCTTCAAATGGAGTTGCAAGGCACGGCATAGGAGGCTCTTGATCGTGGTGGCAGCATGCCACAGCCTTTCAGAACCTCACGAGCGGTGAACTCAAATGACAGTGAATATCTCGCGCCGGTTGGGTGAGCCAACCTTGCTGCTGGCAAGGGTTACGAGGCAACCGTGCGGCTATTGGGTAATTTGCTTTGAATCAGTTCAAGCGCAGGCATCGAAGCTTCCAGCGCACGAAATTCTGCGCCCATTTCCGTGACCCGTTGCTTGAAACTGGGGTTTTGAATGACATCGGTGAGCATTGTTGCGAGGCTTTGGGCCGACACTTTCGCCATTGCGCCCATCAAGCCCAGCCCATGGTAGACAACCCGCGCAGCATAACCCGGTTGATCGCGATTACCAGGAAAAACCAGCATCGGCAGGTTGAAATACAAACATTCCTTGACTGCGCCAACCCCACCGTGAGTAATCATCACGCTAGCGCGCGGCAGAATTTGCTCCACTGAAGCCCATTGCAGCAGCTGAACATTCGCTGGCACATCGTGAAATTCGTGGGCTTGAAATTTTGAACCAAGCGCCATAATCAACTGCCACTCGGGATGCTCGCGCAAGGTATCGATGACGGTTTGAAAAAAGCGCCGGCTCTGCTTGTAGATATGGCTTTGGCTGCCTAAGGTGCAGAAAATCAGCGGTTTGCTTGGGTCAATCTGCGACCAATCAAAGGCTGCTTCTTGGCGATCAAGATCGATCGATGCTTCGCAGTAGAAAATACCTTGCTCAACATTTGGTCGTGGAAAATCAAAGGCCTGGGGACAAAGCACAATTTCTGGAATCTCCAGCTGTGGTCGCAGCCGTGGAAACAAGGCGGCTGGAACAATCAGATCGGCTGGGAAGCCAAAATGGGTCGCAACCTTGGTCAGCTCTTTTTGGAAATTAAAGCCCACCAAGAGATTGGTTATTTTGACCGCAATTCCACTAAATTTCCAGGCCATGCTGGCCTTGGAAGGCGAGGCTGGGGTTGCATCGGGAATAATATTGGTCACAACTGGCGGATAATTGGCTGCTTGCGGCAAGTTAATATTAATGCTCAAACTCACCACTGCAATCCCCATATTCCGAACCATCAAGCTTAGCGGAGCCATAAAGCCGTCGATAAGACAGAGATCAGCGCCAACTTCAAGCAAACTGGCTTTGATCGGGTTTTGCGGTTCAAGCACCGTTTGGCATAAGGCCCGATAAAATGGCGTGTGTGAAACCTCTCGCAAGAAGCTTCTGCCGCTGGTTGTGGCAATTCGTTCAATTTGTTGCGCCCGAAAGCCGAGCGGAAATTCTTCTGGCAATAAGGCCAAATAGTCAAAGCCTTGGCTGCGAACATAGGCCTCAAAATCGGCCAGCGCCAAATAATACACTTGGTGGCCTTGGGCCTTTAAGTGTTTGCCAAGCTTAAAACTGGGAATAAGATGGCCTTCTTCGGGAAACATACTGATTACAATTGTCGCCATTCAAACATGCTCCATAGGTAGCGATTGTATGCGTTGCGATTCCCTCACCCCTAGCCCATGCGCGGGCAAGGAGCTTTTTGGTTAAGATCCCCTCACCCCAACCCCTCTCCCGTGGCGCGGGCGAGGGGCTTTACCTTTATGCTTCCCCCGCAATTCCTTGACGAAAAATGGTCGGTTCCCCCTCGCCCGCGTTCCGTGGGAGCGGGGGGCAGCTTACAAGGGTAGGTGTTAAGATCCCCTCACCCCAACCCCTCTCCCGTGGCGCGGGCGAGGGGCTTTAACCGCGTGGTTCTCTCCCAATTCCTTGGCGAACCACGGATGCTCCCCCTCGCCCGCATTCAGTGGGAGAGGGGGTCGGGGGGTGAGGGGATCAATCGTGCTAGGCAACTCCTTGGCGGAACGAACGCACAGCCCAGAAAACACCCAAAAATGCTAAGACACCCATCACCACAAAGCCTTGCCAAACCGCCGGATTGCTAAACTGGCCAATGAATAAGGCCCGTGAGGCATCAACCGCATAGGCAAATGGATTAACACCCGCCACATTTTGAATCCAGTTTGGGGCTAAAGTAAGCGGCAAGGTAATGCCCGAGAGCAATAAAATTGGCAAAATCAAAAAGTTGAGCACCGAAGCCACCGCATTTTCATCTTGCAAAATGAGCGCGACAGCATAGGAGCACGACGAAACCAGCAAACCAAGCAGCACCACAATCAGCATTGACAGCGCAACCCCAGCAGGATCAGCGCGCAGACCCATGAGCCATGCCACGCCAACCAGCACCGCAGCTTGCAGCAGCAACATCACCACATCGCGCAGCAAACGCCCAAGCACCAAGGCCAAACGACTCAGCGGCGTAACCCGCATGCGTTCCAAAACGCCAGCGCGCAGCTCAGCAATAAAGCCAAACACCACGAACAATGCACCAGTAATGCCCAACATCACTAGCAAACCAGGCGTAAACACGCCAATTGCGCCGCCCTCGGGAAAGCCCTCGGTATTGGCGATTGGCTCTAGCAACGGGGCAAAGAGTAGCAGTTGCACAATTGGCTGAAAAAGGCCGACAATAACCATCACTGGGTTGCGCATGGTCATGGTGAAATAATGCTTAAACAGCAACCATGTATCACGGAGCGATTGCATTGAATATCCTCTTAGTTGGCAGACTCGCGTAATGAACGACCAGTTTGCTTAAGAAATACATCATCAAGCGATGGGCGCGAAAGCTCGACCGTTTGCACATGCACATTGGCATCATCAATCAGTCGGAGAATCTTCGGCAGTGCCTCTGCGCCTCGATCAACAACCAAGCGAATTGCTTGCTCATCGTATTCGAGCGAGTGGATATAGCTCTGTTCTTGTAACAGCGCTTGAACCTGCTGGCCAGTTTCGGGCTGAAATTGCAAGCCAAGCGTGATTGTATCGCCAACAATCTGGCGTTTGAGCGCATCGGGCGTGCCTTCAACCACAATCCGCCCATCATCGATAATTGCTAACCGCTGACACAGTGCATCGGCTTCATCGAGATAATGGGTAGTCATAAAAACGGTTGTGCCTTCAGCGTTCAGCCGCCGCACCTCCGTCCACAACCAAGCCCGACTTTGCGGGTCAAGCGCGGCAGTTGGTTCGTCGAGCAATAACAATTTTGGCTTATGGACCATGCCCAGCGCCAAATCGAGGCGGCGGCGTTGGCCACCGGAGTAACTGCTGCTTGGGCGATCGGCAATTTGCTCAAGATCAAGCGCCGCAAGTAGCTCTTTGGCCCGTGCCACCGCATCGGGCAAGCTCAGGCCATAAAAACGACCTTGCAAGATTAAATTTTCTCGCGCCGTCGATGCGCCTTCAGCGCCCCCAGCTTGGCTCACATAGCCAATTTTTTCGCGAACTTGGCGCGAATTGGTAAAAAGATCAATGCCAGCAATGGTTGCTTGGCCACTGCTCGGTTTAAGCAACGTGGTTAGCATGCGCATGGTTGTGGTTTTGCCAGCCCCATTCGGCCCGAGAAATCCAAAAATCTCGCCTGCTTGAACACTCATCGTTACGCCTTTGACGGCTTCGACTAAGCGTCCGCGCACGCGAAAACTTTTGGCCAATTCCTTGGTTTCAAGAATAATCATCAAGCTGCTCCGTTGAGGTTCAGGTGGGATAGCCAGTTTTCTGCATTGGAAGCCTCGACCGCCTGCTGGATATGTTGCCTGAGCAACCAAACAACGACGAGGAATTGGCGGCGAACCTGCGGCAAAATCAAGCCAGCTGGTTCGCCCAACGATGTGGATCAGGGTTGCAAGTACGCCAAAGCTAGAATGTTGCAATGAATGGCGCGTAGGATAAGCGCTGGGAGCATTTCCAGCATTTGAGCATGAGAAATAGCTGCAAAGCGCCGCGACTACTCAGCTTTATTGGCATTAACTCGCCGCACAATCTGCATAATTACGGTGCTCACAATGCCTGCGCCCAACGAAGCCAAACCAGCTTTACGGGTTTGACCGCTTGAGCGTAAGAGCCGCACTAGCATTTGAGTGCTCAACACACCCAAGCCAGTTGCCGCCAAAACATCGCTTTGGGAGTGCACACTCAGCCGGTCGCGGTCGGTCGCGAGTGAGGCCAAAAAGACCCCAAGCAGACAATAGGAAGAACCAGACATGTTGATGAGCACTGTGTCGTTGTCTGCTTGAGGCGCAGTAACCAGCAATGGCACAAAAATGCCCAGCCGCACTGCCGAAAACGCTAAGCTGAATGATTGAAAACGGGTGGTTGCTGTGCCCAAAATCCCCATTGCAGCACTCTCGCGCAAGGCTTGGGCAAAACTGGGGTGAACCAAGCTATAGGTCAGAATCCGCCAAACTTGGCCCGCATTAACCTGCGATTTTTGAAACGCACCCCAAGCAACCTGGGCTTGCGGATTGGCGACATCATCGCCAGATTTAACTGCGTTGAGCAAGGCACTCAGGCCACTCAAGCCATATAACACGGCAACTTTGGCCACACTATCGGTTACAGGAACCAACAATGTGCCAACGCTCAGCGAATCAGCATCGGCGCTTGCTGTTGGCGAACGAGGTTCAAGGGTTGCATGTTCAATCAACGTCATGATCTGTTTGGTGGCCTGCAAACCCAGCCCGATGATGCGGAATCGTTCAAAAATATTCATGCTGTCGTTGTTACTCCTCAATTGATTGGCTAGCTAACCCAGCTAACATCCTCAATCTACTTGCTTGCCCAGTGACCCTCGCCATGGTCAGCATGTGTTTGGTATCACCACCGAAGCTGAGAAAATAACGTAGTTCTGCGACGCAGCTTTGGCTGATAACACTGGTATCCGGCAGCTGATAGCCCTAAAATAGTGCGCTGGCTGATTAAACTATACGATGTTAGCTTAATTAATTGAGATTGAATCGATTAAACTATACGATGTTAGCTTAATTAATTTGGAGCGTTTGGAGAATCTGCTTATGACCATTTTTGCAATTAATTCTCACAAATAGCACCAAAATTAATGAGTCTTAGGGCTGATTTATGCTGATGCATATAGGTCAACAAATTAATCTTAAAATTAACGAATCTTAGCACACAGCGGGGATAATAACCTAAGAAAATAAATTATGCAAGAGCCAAGAATCGGCTGCATAATTCGATCACTAGTAAATAGCAAGCCTGCCTAGATATATTTAATTCGCCTTGACAATGCTAATATGCTTTAACTATAATAGCTGCGCTATAAGCCATTTGAGCTAAAATTGTTGATCGAGCGAGATTTTTGGTTAATGTCTTAACTGCATGTTAACTCGATTTAACAAATAAAATAGCTCAATTCTACTGCTTCATAGCAAGCTCTGCTGTTTTCCTTTTACAATGTAAATGTATATAGATGAATGCTATTTAGCAATCTTGCCCAAATTATTGTGGTATTTTATTTGGGTATTTTGCACAATAGAATGCATCTGAATAGCTTTACACTATTAGATTATTGAGTAATATCATTACCAAATGCTCGATAACTTATCAATTTTAAGTATTTTTATCCATCAATTAATGATTTCTGTAATTATAGCGACATAGATTCCTAATTTAATAATTTTGAATGTATATTCGCTATCTTTCATAATTTTAATATATTCAATTATTTACGATCAAAACTTTATTGATAGCAATATTATTGTTATCATTAGGATATTTTGGTCAATAAATCAAAAAATTCAATCATTACGGGCTAATGATTGAAGGTTAACAGCTCAATACCTATAACGATCTCAATCTGATGTACCTTCCAGTATCTAGATGCTCACGCTGTAGCATTAAACCTTGCTGTGCAACACGACATACAAAGGAATCCTATGAACAACCTACCAGCTGGAACTGATAACATCAAGCCTGAAGTACCCGAACCAACCGCCGAAATTCTAACCGCGTGGTTGATTAATCATTTCTGCACTTATTTAAATGTTGCCCCCGCTGAGATTGATGTGCGCTTGCCGTTTGCGCACTATCAAATCGATTCACTCCAAGCGCTTAGTTTAATCAGCAAGCTTGAAGAACTGCTTGGACGCTCACTTTCACCAACAATGCTCTGGGATTATCCAAGCATCGAGACACTTGTGCCAGCATTGCTTGGATCGGAGCAAGCAGCGCCAATAAACTCAGCAGAGCCGCAGCATAACGAGCAAGCCATTGCCATTATTGGCATGAGTTGCCGTTTCCCCGGGGCCAACAATTTGGCCGATTATTGGGATTTACTGGTCAACGGGCGTGATGCAATTACGGAAATTCCTACTGAACGTTGGAATTTAGAGGCGGTGTATAACCCCGATCGTAGCGTCCCAGGGACGATGTATACCCGTTGGGGTGGCTTTGTTGATCAGCCTGAGTATTTCGATGCAGGCTTTTTTGGCATCTCGCCGCGCGAGGCAATCCACCTTGATCCCCAACAACGCATGCTGCTCGAATGTACCTGGGAAGCCTTCGAGGATGCGGGCCAATCGCCGCAAGCGCTGGCTGGCAGCCGCACTGGGGTTTTTATTGCCTCAATCAGCGAAGATTATGGCCGCATTTTATTCAGCCATCCTGAGATTATCGATGCCTATACTGGGCCAGGCACGTCGCACAGCATTTTGGCCAATCGGCTCTCGTATGTGCTGAATTTGCAAGGCCCAAGCGTTAGTATCAACACCGCCTGCTCTGGTTCGTTGGTGGCGATTCATATGGCTTGTCAGGCATTAGAGTCTGGCGAGGCAGATTTGGTAGTGGCTGGTGGGGTTAATGCAAGTTTTTTGCCTGATGGCAACTTATTTTTCTCCAAGGCTGGGGCATTATCGCCTGATGGCCGCTGTAAAACCTTCGATGCTCGCGCCAATGGCATTGTACGCAGCGATGGTGCAGGCATTATTATCCTCAAGCCATTGCACAAAGCCTTGGCCGATGGCAACCCAGTTTATGCGGTTATTCGGGGCAGCGCGGTGAACAGCGATGGCCGTACCAACGGCATTATGGCTCCCAATCGCCAATCGCAAGAGGTCGTGCTGCAAGAAGCCTATCGCCGCGCTGGGGTTAATCCTGCAAGCGTTCAGTACATCGAAGCCCATGGCACGGGTACAAGCCTCGGCGATGTAATCGAAGCCCAAGCCCTTGGCGCAGTCTTAGCAGTTGGGCGCGCCGAACAGCAACCATGTGTGATTGGCTCGGTCAAAACCAACATTGGCCACACCGAATCGGCAGCAGGCATTGCTGGGGTAATCAAGGTGGCGTTGGCAATGAAGCATCGCATCTTGCCAGCAAGTTTACACTTTGAAACGCCCAATCCGATGATTCCGTTTGCTGAGTTGCGCTTGCAGGTGCAAAGTGAATTGGGGCCATGGCCAAGCTCGGCTGGCCCATTATTGGCTGGCGTAAGCGGCTTTGGCTTTGGCGGCACAAACGCCCATGTGGTGCTCGAATCGGCTCCAGCAGTTGAAGCTCCAGCAGCAAATAGCACTGAAGCATGGCCCTTGCTCTTGCCCTTATCGACCCAAAGCGAGCCAGCCTTACGTCAACTTGCCGCCCGTTATGCAGCCCAGCTTGCTGCAAGCAGCGCGAGTGAAGCTAGCGCTATTTGCTATAGTGCTAGCGTTGGCCGCAGCCAGCTCGATTATCGGCTGGCAGCGAGTGCTACGAGCCAAAACTTGCTGATCGAGCAACTCAATGATTATGCCGAAGGCCGAACTGCCAGCGGCATAATCACCCAAGACCGCTCACAGAGCCAAGCGCATAAATTGGTGTGGGTATTTTCGGGTCAAGGCTCGCATTGGCTGGGCATGGGCCGTGGGCTGCTTGAGCAGCAACCAGTCTTTCGCCAAACGCTCGAAGCCTGCGACCGCTGTTTTAGCAACTATGCAGATTGGTCGTTGATTGAAGCACTGCTTGATGACCAGATTGGCGAGCAGATTAACCAGACCGATCGGGCGCAGCCGCTTATTTTTGCCCTGCAAGTGAGCCTCGCAGCCCTTTGGCGCGCTTGGGGCATCACGCCGGCGGCAATTGTTGGCCATAGTTTGGGTGAAATCGCCGCCGCCCATGTCAGCGGAGTGCTGACCCTCGATGAAGCGGTGCAAGTGGTCTATCATCGTAGCCGATTGATGAAACAGGTTGCTGGCAAGGGCAAAACTGCTGCGGTTGAGCTGACCTTTGAACAAGCCCGTTTGCTCTTGGCTGGCCGTGAGCAACAGGTGGCGATTGCTGGCATCAATAGCCCAACCTCGTGCATTTTGGCTGGTGATCCAACCATTTTGGAGCAATTAGTTGCTTCGCTGCAACACAACGATGTTTTTGCTCGCTTGGTTCGTGGGGTCGATATTGCCTTCCATAGCCCGCATATGGAGCCATTAGTGCCCCAATTGAATGCGGCACTGGCCGAACTTAAGCCCCAAGCGCCAACGATTCCCTTGGTTTCAACCGTCACTGGCGATTTTGTTGAGCAAACGCTCTACAGCGATGGATATTGGGGCCGCAATCTGCGCGAACCATTCTTGTTTGCCAACGCCATGAAAAGCCTGCTCGACAAGGGCTACGATACATTTTTGGAAATCAGCCCACACCCAGTTTTAGGCGAATCGATGCTGCGCAGCATCCAACACTATAAGCAGACAGCCCAGGTATTTAGCTCATTACGCCGCGAGCAAGCCGAATTGGGCCTGTTGTTCGAGACCCTTGGCCGTTTGTATGTTGCTGGCTACGCACCCGATTGGCAGCAGATTTATCCCAATTCACGCCAACGCAGCGCATTGCCGCACTATCCTTGGCAACGTGAGCGCTATTGGTTTGATCAGCTGTTGCCAGCAGCAACCAGCCAAGCAACAGCCCGTGGCGGATTTGTGCCAGCCCTTTTATCGGGCAAAGTTCAGCCAGCAGCAAGCAATCAACACCCGTTGCTCGGCATTTCAATCGCTTCGGCTTTGAATAACGAACAGTTCTGGCAAACGAGTGTGACTACCAACTATCCAGCTTATTTGGCTGATCACGTGGTTCAAGAGCAAGTTTTGTTGCCTGGCGCAGCCTATGTTGAGATGATTGTTGCGGCCTTGCGTAGCCGTGGCCAACAAACCGTCACGCTCAATAACCTCGTTTTCAAGCAACCATTGATCATCCCTGAGCAAGGCCAACGCACAATTCAGCTGATTTGCACTGCTGAAGAAAGCCATAGTTTCAGCTTCCAAATTTTGAGCCAAGCAGCCGATCAAGCGAGCCAATGGGAATTACATGCCACTGCGACAGCGCTTGATACCAGTGCCGTTGCCAGCCATTCAACCTATCTTGCGCTTGATGAATTGCAAGCGCGCTGCCCCGAAACGATTGCTATTAGCGCGCATTATGCACGCATGCAACAGGTTCAATTGGAATACGGGCCAGCCTTCCAATCATTAACTAGCATTTGGCGCGGCCAAAATGAAGCCTTGGCCAAACTCCAACTTGCCAGCGCAATTGGGCAACTCGAAACCTATGATCAGCTGCATCCGGCCTTGCTTGATGCGACCTTCCAATTGGTTGCGGTCATTCTTGACCAACACACCAATGGTCAGACCTACCTGCCAATTGCGATTGAACGGCTGAATGTGCTTGATCGGATTCCAGCTGAGGCTTGGTGTCACGCGGTTTTGCGGTCTGCGCCCGCCGATGAAACTCTGATGTATGAAGCTGATTTGATCATTGCTGATGCTCAAGGCCGCGTGGTCGTCGAAATTGCTGGCTTACGGCTGTTTCAAGTGGCCGCCCGCACGACTGCCAAAGCGCCGCAAGGCTTGTATGATTATGGTTGGCAAGCAAGCACGACCCAAACGGTCGAGCTGCCAGCAGAGCGCTGGCTGATTTTGGCCAATGCTAACGATCAGCTTGCCAAGCAATTGAGCAGCAACCTGGCAGGCCATGGCCAACAAGTCGATTGCCTCGAACAATCAAGCGAAGCAAGCGATCTGCGCGATTGGCTCACAACCCAATTGCAGGCAAAGTATCAACACATCGTCTGTTTATGGCCGCTCGGCGCAAGCAATGATCAAGCTCCAGCAGCCGCAATTCATCAAAGTAGCGCGATGTTGACCTTGCTGCAAACCATCAGCGACCCAAATCGGGCAAACTCACGCTTGTGGTGTGTTACGCGCGGTGGCCAAGCAGTCAGCAACGAGGTTGTGAATCTGGCTCAAGCACCACTGTGGGGCTTGTTGCGTAGCGCCGCCTTGGAACACCCCGAACTCAGCCCAACCTTGGTCGACCTTGATCCAAACCAGCACGCTAATGAAGCAAGCCTGCTAGCAGGCATCTTGCTTCAGCGCTCGAATGAGCATCAACAAGCGCTGCGCAACCAACAAGTGCTGGTGGCGCGCTTGCAAAAACGCCAAGCGCCAGCCAAACCAAGCCCCATTAGCTTAACCAGCGACGCAGCCTATCTGATCACTGGCGGTAGTGGTGGTTTGGGCCTGGAAATCGCCCATTGGATGCTCGCCAAGGGTGCGCGCAATTTGATCATTCTTGGTCGCCGCCCATTGCAGCCCGCCAATGCTTCCCAGCAAGGCTTGTCGGATCAGCGCTCGCAACTGCTCAATGCCCTGCATGATTTAGAGCAGGCTGGCGCGAATGTTCACTATGCAGCGATTAACGTCGCCGATCAGGCAGCATTAGCTGAATTTTTGCAGCACTATCGGGCCGAAACTGGCTTAGCAATTCGCGGGATCGTCCATGCAGCGGGCATACTTGACGATCAAATGCTTTATCGCATGGAGCCAAGCGCGCTAACGAGTGTGTTTGCGCCCAAGGTTGCTGGCGCATGGGCGCTGCACGAGGTTTTCAGCGCTGAGCCACTTGATTTTATGATCTTCTGTTCATCGCTGGCGGCAAGCCTTGGCTCGGTTGGCCAAGCCCACTATGCTGCGGCAAATAGCTTTATGGATAGCCTCGCAGCCTATCGCCGCAGTCAAGGCCTCGCTGGGCTGAGCATTAATTGGGGGCCATGGGCCAGCGTGGGGATGGCCGCGCGGCTCAATCCACAAATTTTCGAAGCCCATGGCGTGCAGTTGCTTGAACCAAGCCAAGCCTTAGTTGCCATGGAGCAGCTGCTCAGCGATCAGGCAATTCAGACGACCATCGCCGAGATCGATTGGGCAACCTGGCTCAGAACCAATCCGGTGGTGGCAGCGTTGCCCTTCTTTGCGGCGCTTATGCCCCAAACGAGCGTTGAGCAAGCAGCGAGCACCGCCAACCACGAGCATGAATTTCGTCGCTTGCTGCAACAAACCGACCCAAGCGAACGCCAAGCCTTGATAACCAAGCAACTCAAACAATTAATTGCCAAAGTGATGCAGCTTGACCCAGCAAAATTGGCGAGTCAACTCCCGCTGCATACGCTTGGCCTCGATTCGATTATGGCCATTGAACTCAAGACTAGCATCAGCCAGCAACTTGGCGTAACCTTGTCGGTTGCCTATCTGATTCAAGGCCCGAGCATTGATGAAATTGGGGCGAACGTCAATCAACACCTAGCCCTCGAACTATCATCGGAGCTGTTTGCTTCGCCTGAAAGTCGCGATGATGCACTTCAAGCGCTGCTTGACCAAGTCCAGCAAAGCGATCACGACCAGATCGCCCAAATACTTGCTGAATTAGAACAACTTTCCACTGATGAGGCTCAATCTCGTCTGGTTGGCTGAGGTATGGAGATTTTACATGACTGATTTTGCTGCCAAAATCGCTGCATTACCGCCTGAAAAACAAGCGCTCTTGATTCGTCGGCTGCAACAAACTGCCAATCAGCCACCAGCATTGGTCGCCCAGCCACGAACAACCAATACGCTGCCCTTATCGTTTGCCCAAGAGCGCCAATGGGTGCTCTATCAGTGGGACCCAACCAGTCCGTTATATAACATTACCTATGGCGTACGGTATGTTGGCAAGCTCGATATTGATGCAGTTCAAGCAGGATTTAACACCATTGCTCAGCGCCATGAAGTCTTGCGCACCACATTTAAACTCGTCGATAACGTCCCATATCAGCAAATTCATGCCGAGCTAAATCCTGGGTTTAGCCTAGTTGATCTGCGGGAGCTGAGCGATGATGAGCGTGAAACCGCGATTCAACATCAGCTTCAGGCCGAAACCCAACAACCGTTTGACTTGCAAACTGGGCCGTTATTGCGCATCCTTGTGCTGCAGATTCGTGATCACGAATATATTAAATTGATCAACGTCCATCATAGTGTCTTTGATGGCTGGTCGGCTGGCGTGATGATCGCCGAATTGAATAGCTTGTTGAATGCTGCCTACGCTGGTCAACCAAGCAGCTTGCCAGCCCTACCAATTCAATATGCCGATTATGCGGTGTGGCAGCGTAATTGGCTACAAGGCAACGTGTTGGAGCAACAGCTTCAATATTGGAAAACCCAACTTGCTGGCGAATTGCCGATTCTCAAATTGCCCACAGATCGACCTTATCCAGCGGTCGAATCATCGCGCGGAGCGCATTATCGGGTGCAACTCAACGCCGATTTGGTGCAACGCTTGGTGGCATGGAGCCGCAGCGAAGGCTATACGCTCAACATTATTTTGCTGGCGGTCTGGAAAACGCTGCTGTTTCGCTATACCAACCAAAACGATTTATTAGTCGGCATGCCAATTGCCAATCGCCACTACAACAATTTGCAAGCCTTGATTGGCTACTTCGTCAATACCTTGGTTATTCGCACCCAAGCCGCTGGCGACATGAGTTTTCGCAGCTTTTTGGATCAAGTGCGCACTGCCAATTTGGCGGCTCAAGATCATCAAGATCTGCCGTTTGAGCAGCTCGTCGAGGCCTTGCAACCTGAACGCAATCTGGCGCATACGCCAATTTTCCAAAGCTTGTTTGTGTTTCAGCGCGATACGCTTAACAGCTTCCAAACGCCAGAACTGGCAGTTGAGCCATTCCCCATTGAAACCGGCACGGCCAAATTTGCCTTGAGCCTTGAGGCAATCTCGCTTGATCAGCAAATTAACCTGAGTTTTGAATATAAAACCGACCTTTTTGATCGGGCAACGATTGAACGCTTGGCCCAACATTACCAAATCTTGCTTGAAGCAGCATTATCCACGCCCGAGCTGGAAGTTTCACGCTTGCCATTGCTGAGCAAAAGCGAGCTTCAGCAATTGCTGCCGCAAACAAAGCCAAGCGCCCAACCAAACTTGTTGCCACTGCACGAGCGGTTTGAACAGCAAGCCCAAGCCAATCCACAGGCGATTGCTGTGCGCTTTGAGCAAACGCAACTGAGTTATGCAGAGCTGAACAGCCGCGCCAATCAATTAGCGCATCAACTCAAAACGCTCAATGTTGGGCCAGATAGTTTGGTTGGGTTGTGTGTTGAGCCATCGCTGGATACGATTATTGGAATTTTGGCGATTCTCAAGGCTGGCGGCGCGTATCTACCAATCGATCCATCGTATCCGCAAGAGCGGATTGTTTGGCTCTTGGCAGATGCCAAAGTTGGGCTGGTTGTGACCCAAACGCGTTGTAGCAATAAACTGCCGCAAGCTGGATTGCAATTACTGATGCTCGACGCGGTTGATTCAGAGCTTAGCAACCAGCCCACGACCAATCTCCCAGCCAGCGCCCAGCTCGATAACTTGGCTTACGTCATTTATACCTCTGGCTCGACCGGAACGCCCAAAGGTGCGCTGATTACCCATCGCAATGTTGCGCGCTTATTTAGCTCAACCGAGCACTGGTTTGGCTTCAATCAGCACGATGTTTGGAGTCTATTTCATTCATTTGCCTTTGATTTTTCGGTCTGGGAAATCTGGGGCGCGTTGCTGTATGGCGGGCGACTGGTGGTCGTGCCATTTATGACAACTCGCAATCCAGCAGCGTTTTATCAATTGCTCTGTGATGAGGGCGTGACGGTCTTAAACCAAACCCCATCGGCCTTCCGCCAATTAATCATCAACGATGCAGAGCAAGCGCCGCCCTCGCGGCTGGCTTTACGGTATGTCATCTTTGGGGGCGAAGCGCTGAATGTTGGCGCATTGCAGCCATGGTTTGAGCGCCATGGCGATGCGCGGCCTCAGTTGGTCAATATGTATGGCATCACCGAAACCACCGTCCATGTGACCTACCGCCCACTTACGCTGCACGACGCGCAAAACCCGCAAACTAGCCCGATTGGCGCGCCAATTCCCGACTTGGATTTGTATGTGCTTGACGACCACTGTCAGCCAGTGCCCGTTGGGATTGCAGGCGAATTGTATGTTGGCGGGGCAGGCTTGGCGCGCGGCTATTGGAATCGGCCAGAACTTACCAACGAGCGCTTTATTCAACACCCGTTTGCCGCCACTGGTCGGCTGTATAAAACTGGCGATTTGGTGCGGCGCTTGGCCAATAATGAGATCGAATACCTTGGGCGACGCGATAATCAGGTTAAAATTCGCGGCTTCCGCATCGAGTTAGGCGAAATTCAAGCCACGCTGATGGCGCATCCAGCGATTACTGATGCAATCGTAACGGTCAACACGATCTCTGCTGATGATCAGCGCTTGGTCGCCTACCTGGTGACGCTGCCCAATCAAGCGCCCCGATTTAGCCAGCTGCGCAGCTTTCTCAAGCAACGGCTGCCCGAGTATATGCTGCCAAACGCCTTTATTATGCTTGATGCGATTCCGCTGACGGCCAACGGCAAAGTTGATTATCGGGCTTTGCCAAGTCAACAGCAAGCCAAACCTGTTGAGCGCACGGTTCCGATTACCGCCCCAACCAGTGTGACCGAGCAATCGCTGATGGCAATTTGGACGAGTTTGCTGGGCGTTGCACAGGTTGGCATTCAGGATAATTTCTTTGATTTAGGTGGCCACTCGTTGCTGGCAACCCAAGTGATTTCGCGTATTCGTGAGGTCTTTAATGTCAGCCTCAACCTGCGTGATTTCTTTCTCAGCCCAACGATCAAAGGCTTGGCCAGCATTATCGAGCAAGCAAACCAAACGCCAGCCCAAAGCAGCATTATTGCCATTCACAAAGCTGATCCACAGGCGCGTTTGCCGCTCTCCTATGCTCAACAACGGATCTGGTTCTTGGCCCAAATGGACCCTAACAGCAGCTTCTACACGGTGCCAGTTGTGCTCGAAATTAATGGCACATTGAACCTTGCGGCCTTGGAACGCACGCTGAATGAACTTGTTGAGCGTCATCATAGCTTGCGCACCCGCTTTGTGAGCCACGAAGGCCAAACAATTCAGCAAGTGCAGCCAGCCCAACCCTTAACCCTCGCGATTCACGATCTGAGTGATTTGGCTGGCGAAGAACAAACAACGGCGCTTGAGCAACGCCTGCAACAAGAAGTTAATCAACCATTCCAGCTTGATTGCGACCAATTGTTGCGTGGGCGGTTGATCAAACTTGCCGAACAGCAGCATGTGTTGGCATTAAGCATTCATCATATTGCCTTTGATGATTGGTCGCAGGGCATTTTATTTGGCGAAATGACCCAGCTTTACCAAGCATTTGCCAGCAATCAAGCCTCGCCATTGCCAGAATTGGCCCTGCAATATCCCGATTTTGCCGCTTGGCAACGCCATTGGTTGCAAGGCGACGTATTGCAAAGCCAACTCGATTTCTGGAAACAACAATTGCATGGCAAATTGCCGACGCTCGAAATGCCGCTGGATTATCCACGGCCAAGCGTCCAAACCTTCAATGGTGGCCACGAAACGCTGAGCATCGAGCCAGAACTCTATCGCCAGCTCAATCAATTGGCCCGGGATAACGAAGCAACCATGTTTATGCTGCTGATGACCGCGTGGGTCGTGCTGCTCAATCGCTATACCAACCAAAGCGATATTGTGGTCGGCACGCCGGTTGCCAACCGCAATCGCCAAGAGCTTGAGAGCATTATTGGGTTCTTTGCCAATACCTTGGCAATTCGCAGCAATTTGAGCGACGATCCAAGCCTGCAAACGGTTCTCCAGCGCATTCGCGAAACTGCGCTCAATGCCTACAGCCACCAAGATCTGCCTTTTGATTTGTTGGTGAGCGAGATTTTGCCTGAACGCCAAAGCAATCGTTCGCCGATCTTCCAAGCCATGTTGGTGTTGCAAAACGCTTCACGCACCAGCCTCGATTTGCCTGAGGTGCAGATTGTGCCGCGCAGCGTCGAGACCAAATCGGCCAAATTTGAATTGAGCTTGGTGCTCTATGACCATGGCTCAAGCATCGATGGCTGGCTTGAATATAACAGCGACCTGTTTAAAGCCACAACAATCAAGCGCATGACCGAGCAATTTTTACAATTGCTGGCAAGCATGGTCGCCAATCCACAGCAGAAGATCAGCGAAGTCTCATTGTTGAGCACGGCGGAAAAAGAACGCTTGCTCGGCGGCTGGGTCCAAGCGAACGACGACGACTACGATTTGTTCTAAATCGATCGAATCTCCAAGGGCTAGCATCAAATCTAGCCCTTGGCTACGCTGCAAAGGGTGAAATGGACATGGATTTTCAGAGTATCCAGCGACGTTTTACAACGAGCGTTGAACAGCACGCGAGCCATGTAGCGCTCATCGATGGCGATCAGGTGTTGAGCTATGGCGAGCTGGCGACGCGCGCCCAACGGCTTGCGGCTGGTTTAGCTGCCAAGCAGATTGGCGCTGGCAGTAATGTGGCAATGTTGCTGACCAAGCCAATTGATGTTTGTAGCACGCTGCTGGCAACACTGCTATTGGGCGCGCGCTATAGCTTGCTCAGCCCCAATTTGGCTGGCTTTCGTTTGCGCAGCAGCCTTGCCCGCCAACAATTGGTGGTCGGCACAACTGAGACGCTGGCGTTGGTCGCCGATCTAGCTCCAAGCATCGAATTTGAGCAGCTGCTGCGCAGCGATTCGCTTACAATCGAGCCAGCTGCGGCAACTGCCGAAAGCATTATTGCCTTGAGCTATTCCTCGCATCCCAGCGGCTTGCTGCAAGCAGGACAGCTCACCCAAGCCAATTTGCTGAGTTTTATCGATTTCAACTTGAACAAAGCCAAAGTCAGCTTTCAGCAAAGCCTTTGGCTTGGCGCAGAATTTACCGATTTTGCGGCATTCATCAGTTTGGCAACCCTCGCAAGTGGCGGCACGCTACGCTTTAGCACGCTTGAAGCGCTGCATCAACAGGACAATGCCGAGCAAGCCCAGACATTAGGCTTGAGCCTCGCAAGCTTGGGCCAGCTGCAACAATCCAGCCTTGGTTTGCCCAAAGTTCGGCATATTCTCAGCAGCGGCGAAGGCTTGCTTGCTGGCGAGGCGCTAAAGCAACAGCTCAAACAGCAACAAACTGCTTGGCACAACTACTATGGCTTTCCAGCCTTGCAATTGCTGACGGTGGTTGGCGAGCACAGCCAAGTAGGCCACATTCATAGCGGCAAGCCCGTGCCCCACACCCAAGCCTTCATTCTCGATCAGCACAAGCAACTCGCGCCGATTGGCTTAACTGGCGAATTGTATGTTACTGGCGCAGGCGTTTTTGCTGGCTTTGATCAGGCGCAATTGAATGCAGAGCGCTTTATTGCTAGCCCATTTGCCGCTGATACCCAGCTGTATCAAACCCGCTACCTCGCACGCTGGCACGATGATGGCCGCATTAACCTCATTGGCAGCCTTGATTCAATGCTTGAGGTGGCTGGTGCGCCATTATTGTTGCAAGAACTAGAAAGCCTGCTCGAAACCCATCCGGCAATTATAGCAAGCTGTGTGGTGCGCCGCACTACGCTCAATCAGGCAGAAGCATTAACGGGCTTTGTGGTTGCTAACCACAAGATTGAGCCAAGCGATGTGCTCAGTTACCTTGAAACTCAGCTTGGTTGCCAATTGCCAACCCTTGGCTTGATGCAAATCGATCGCCTGCCGCGCATGGCCGACGGTCAGCCTGATCGCCAGCAATTAGCCCAAACCAGCGCGCTTGATTCGCGCCAATTGGCCGATTTACAAACCCAACTGCAACAAGCCGCCAATGGCGCAGAAGTCGCGCTGGTTGCCCAATCAATCGTGCCAGCAGCAACCCCGCTGCATCTCGACGATATTTTGCCAGTGCTTGAAATGGGACATGTTGGCCCAGCCCAGCGCAGCATGAGCGCGCAGCCAGCAGAACCATTAGCAGTCAGCGACAAACCAGCTTTGGCCGTTGGTAAGCCATTAATCAAGGCCGATCAAGCGCCGTTTACCTTGGCCGAGGCCTTGGTGCAAGCCGCCAAGCTCTATCCTGAGCATGGCATCAGCTATATCGAGGCCGATGGCACGGTTTTGGTTCAATCGTATGCGGCGTTGTTGGCCGCTGCTAAGGCGGTTTTGGCTGGTTTGCGGGCAGCAGGCTTGCAAAAAGGCCAGCATGTGGTGTTGCAATGCACCAATAACGAGCCGTTTGTGGTGAGTTTTTGGGCCTGTATGCTTGGCGGTTTTGTTGCAGTGCCGCTGGCAGTGCCCACTAGCAGCGATCCACATAATCCAGCGGTGAGCAAACTCTACAATACTTGGCAAACCTTGCAACAACCATTGATTGTCTGCGAACAAGCCAGCTTAAGTCATATGCAGCGCATGTTCAATGGCTTGGGCGTTGCCAACGTTGCAATTCAAATCGTAGAACAGTTACGCCAGCACCAGCCCGATCAGCAGCACCAGCAGCTTGCGCCACAAGATGCAGCATTGGTGCTGTTTACCTCGGGCAGCACCGGCCTGCCCAAAGGCGTTGAGCTGAGCCATCACAATATCATCAGCCGCTCCAAGGCCAGCGCGCAACACAATCATTTTGATCACAATGATGTTTCATTAAATTGGATGCCGCTTGATCATGTTGGTGGCATCGTTATGTTCCACATTCATGATCTCTGCTTGGGCTGTCGCCAAATTCAGGCCAAAACCGAGTATATTTTGCAAGATCCGGTGCGTTGGCTTGATCTGCTTGAGCAGGAGCGAGCAACGATTACTTGGGCACCCAACTTTGCCTATGCCCTGATCAACGATCAGCACGAGCGAGTTAATAGCCGACAGCGCGATCTTTCGGCCTTGCGCTTTATTTTGAATGGCGGCGAGGGCATCAACAAACAAACTGCGCTCAATTTCCTTGGCTTGCTACAAGCTCATGGCCTGCCAGCCAGCGCGATGCATCCTGCTTATGGCATGTCGGAAACCTCATCAGGCATTAGCTCATCGGATCAATTGGTGTTTGGCGCGAACAGCGGTTTTCACGAACTCGATCAAGCTTCGTTGCAAAGCGTCATTCAACCAGCAACTTCCGACAGCATTGGAGTCGCGTTCGTCGAGGTTGGCGCACCGTTGCCCGGGGTTAGCTTGCGCATCGTCAACGCCGATGATCAAATCCTTGGCGAAGATATGATTGGCCGCTTGCAAATTAAGGGCCCGACGATTACCGCTGGCTACTATCGCAACCCTGAACTCAACCAAGAAGTTTTTACCAGCGATGGCTGGTTTACAACTGGCGATTTGGCCTTTTTGCACCAAGGCCGCTTAACAATTGCTGGCCGCGAAAAAGATGTCATCATCATCAATGGAATTAATTATCATAACCACGAAATCGAAGCCTTGGTTGAAACGATTGCAGGCGTTGAGGTTTCGTATAGCGCAGCCTGTAGCGTGCCCAGCAAACATGCAGGTGGCACCGAATCGCTGGTTATTTTCTACAATTCGAAATTGCCCGACTTTACCGAGCAGCTTGAGCAGATTCAGCAGATTCGCAAAGTTGTCGTCCAGAAAATTGGCATTAATCCCAGCGCTGTACTGCCAGTCGCCAAAACCGATATTCCCAAAACGGCAATTGGCAAAATTCAGCGTTCGCAATTGAGCCAACGCTACGTTGCTGGCGATTTTAGCGCGATCAGCAAGCGCATCGATCTGGCCTTGGCCAACGAGCAAACGCTGCCACGCTGGTTTTATAGCAAGCAATGGCAACCAACCAGCCAGCGCAGCAATTCAGCCTTGCTCAAGCCAAGCTATGCCATTTTCAGCGATGATACTGCGCTCGCCCGCGCCTTGATCGACGTGCTTGAACAGCAGCAACGGGAGTGGATTTTGGTCAGCGCTGGCGAAACATTCAGCCAGCACGAGCGCCATTACACAATTAATCTCAACGATCGCGAGCACTATCAACAGCTTGTCGCAGCGCTGAGCGCAGCCAATATTCATGATTATATTCACCTGTATAGCGCTGATTTACCAAGCCAGATCACCCAAGCAAGCGAGCTGGCAGCATCCCAATATCGGGGAGCGTATAGCATTCTGTTCCTGACCCAAGCTCTGGCTGAACAAAAGCTTGCCAACGCACACTTAACCGTGGTTTCGCAGCAAAGTCATGCGATCAATCCAAACGATCAGGTTGTGTATGCGGCAGCGCCAATCCATGGCTTGCTCAAAACAATTCCCTTAGAGCTTGATTGGCTCAGTTGCCAACATCTTGATCTCGATGCTGCGCCAGCAACGACCAATAGCCAGCAGATTTGCCATGAACTGGCTCAGCCCAAGCCAACAGCAGAAGTTGCCTATCGGGCAGGTCAACGCTTAGTCCCAGCACTCGTTCAGGCCGAAATCGAGCAAGCAGCGCCAATTGAATCGCCGCTGATCAAGGGTGGCCTGTATCTGATTACTGGTGGCCTTGGTGGCATTGGCAGCCAATTTGCCCGTTGGTTGCTGCAAACCTACAACGCGCGGCTGGTAATTACTGGCTCGACTGAGTTGCCGTTGGCAAGCGATTGGGCCAAGCATTTGAATGCCGATAGTAGCCTAGCCAAACGGATCCGCGCCTATAAAGATTTGAGCGATCTCAGCACCGATGTGTTGTATCAAGCACTTGATCTGACTGATCCTGCGCAGATCACAGCTCTGATTAACACTGCCGAAGCGCGCTGGAATCAGCCATTGGCTGGGGTTTTCCACTTTGCTGGGGCTGGCAATTTGGCCTATCACTGGACGGTGATGGAGCGCCACTGGATCGCCAACGAAAGCCTTGCGACCTTTGAAATGATGTTTGCGCCCAAAGTGTATGCAACGTGGGCCTTGCAACAAGCATTGATCAAGCGCCCTGAGCTGCCAATCATCGCCATGTCGTCGATTAATAGCTTCTTTGGCGGCGCAACATTTAGCGCCTACTCGGCAGCTAATAGCTTCCTCGATAGCTTTATGCTGCATCAACGCCAAACCTCGCATCCCAAGGCACTTTGTTTGAACTGGACGCAATGGGACAACATTGGTATGAGTCACAACAATCCCCAGCAAATTCGCGGCCTTTCCGCAGAACGCGGCTATAGCCTAATCGGCGTGCGTCAAGGCTTGCAATCGCTACTCGCAGGCATCAGCCAGCAGCAATATCCGCTGTTGATGATTGGCTTAAACGGCGATAGCCCAGCTTTGCGGCCTTATATCGCAACTAATCAGCCATTGCAACAACAGCTCAATCTCTACACCACTAATCAGCATGGCACGCTCAGCCACGATCGCTATCGCCAACTTGCGCAGAGCTATTTTGGCCCAGCCAGCCTCGAATGGTATCAGGTTGATGCCTTGCCACGCACGAGCAGCGGCGCGATTGATCATGCTGCGCTCAGCCAAATTGGCACAGCAAACCAGCATGCCGTGGTTGATCAACCAACCACGAACATTGAAAGCCAGTTGGTGAGCATTTGGCAGGAGATTCTCGACAAGCCCAAAATTGGGATTCACGACAACTTTTTTGCCTTGGGTGGCCATTCGCTGCTGGCAACTCAGCTTGTCTCGCGCTTGCGTGATAGCTTTCAGCTCGAAGTACGGCTCTATCAACTTTTTGCCGCGCCAACCATTGCCGAGCTAGCAACGACGATTGAGAACTTACAACTTGAACAAATCGACGCAGCCGATATGGAAGCACTGCTGGCCGAGCTTGAAGGCTTATCGGAAGAGGAGATTCAAGCTGGGTTGTAAGGCTGTTCCCTTACCTCCTCGCCCGCTCTGTGGCAAGGGGAAACTACAAAACCAACAATCGCTGTTTTCGCCGCGATTCAGCATAAAACCACAGAACGAAGAAGCCCCTCTCCCGTGTACGGGAGAGGGGTTGGGGGTGAGGGGCCACAGGGGATTGATAGTCGTTTTTATGTGTGCCATGAGGTTTGATTGTGAATGATTATTCTGAGCGTTTAGCGGCACTTTCGCCAGCCAAACGCGCCCTACTGTTGCAAAAAGTTCAAGCCAAGGGCAATAAACCAGCCCAGCAAATTCCGCCACGACGCGATCAAGCTAGCTATCCGTTGTCGTTTGCCCAACAACGGCTCTGGTTGATTGAGCAACTTCAGCCCAATGCAGCGCTGTATAACATTTCAATTCCCATGCAAATTCGCGGGAGCTATGCCAATTTACCAAGCATCCTAAGCCAAACTCTCACCGCGATTGTTCAGCGCCATGAGCCATTGCGCGCCAGCTTCAGCATGATCGATGGCATGCCGCAGCAAGCAATTAAGCCGTTGGAACATATCGATATAGCGCTCAGTGATTTTAGTCAATTAAATGCTAGCGAACGCGAAGCAGCCCTCCACCAAGCGATCCAAACCGAAACCGAGCAGCCATTTGATTTGCGTCACGATCAGCTATTTCGGGCCAAATTGCTGCGGGTTAGCGAGACTGAGCACATTTTATTGCTGACCATCCATCACATTGCCTTTGATGCATGGTCGGCCAAAATCTTTATCCAAGAGTTTGAGGCGATTTTTAGCGCCTTGGAAAACCAGCAGCCACTACCACAGCTCGCACCATTGGCCTTGCAGTATGCAGATTTTGCTGCGTGGCAACGAGAATGGCTGCAAGGTGCAACGCTCGACCAGCAACTCAGCTATTGGAAAACCCAGCTAGCTGGAGAATTACCGGTGCTGGCCTTGCCAACCGATCGGCCACGGCCTGCAATCCAAACCTTCAAAGGTGGGCGGCACACCTTTTGGATCAGCAGCGAGCTTAACAATCAGCTCAATCAACTCAGTCAGCAGCAACAAGCAACCTTATTTATGCTACTGCTCGGGGCGTGGGTCGCTTTGTTGCAGCGCTACACTGGCCAAAACGATATTATCGTCGGTTCGCCAATTGCCAACCGCAATCGCCGCGAACTTGAAGATCTAATTGGATTCTTCGTCAATACCTTGGTGATGCGGGTCAAACCTGCTAATGACCCAACATTTCTCGAATTACTGGCGCAGGTGCGCGAAGTGGCACTTGGAGCCTATGCGCATCAAGATTTGCCGTTTGAAATGTTGGTCGATGCCGTGCAACCAACCCGCGATCTCAGTCGTTCGGCTTTGTTCCAAGTCTTGTTTGTGCTGCAAAATGTTGCCATCGGTGGTAGTCATTCAGGCTTAGATATTTTGGAAGATGTGGCTAGCCCTTCAAAATTCGACCTCACGCTGTCGCTGGTTGAATTTGATAATGGCCTGCGCGCCACGATTGAATATAATGTTGACCTGTTTGATGCCAGCACGATTGAGCGCATGGGTCAGCATTATGTCACTCTGTTGAGCAGCATCACCCAGCAACCCCAAACCAAGCTCTCGCAATTGGCAATGCTCACACCCGCCGAGCAAACCCAAATCATCAAAGATTGGAATACCAGCAGCCAAGCCGACCCCGATCAACAGCTGTTTCAGCAGCTTTTTGAGGCCCAAGTCGCCAAAACGCCAACCGCAATCGCCATGATTGGCGAAGATCAAGCGCTCAGCTATCACGAACTGAATCAACGAGCGAATCAATTGGCCTATCGCTTGCAAGCTCAAGGCATTGGCCCAGAGAGTTTGGTTGGCATCTGTTGCGATCGCTCGCTTGCGATGGTTATAGGCTTGTTGGCAATCCTCAAAGCAGGCGCGGCCTATCTACCGCTCGATCCAGCCTACCCAAGCGAGCGCTTGACATGGATGCTCAACGATTCCAAGCTAGGCCTGGTTTTGAGCCAACGCCATGTGCTCGAAAAGGTACCAGCGCTCAAGCAGAGCGGAGTAACCATCCTCGACCTTGCTACGATTTGTGATGGCAGCGAGCCAACCGATAATCGACCAAGCACGGTTCAGCCAGCCAATTTGGCCTATCTGATCTATACCTCAGGTTCGACTGGCAAGCCGAAAGCGGTCATGGTCAGCCATCAGGGCCTAACCAACCTTGTGACAGCCCAGATTGCTGGTTTTGGCGTAACTGCGCAAAGCCGGGTGCTGCAATTTGCCTCATTGAGTTTCGATGCAGCAATTTCAGAAATTGGCATGGCCTTGTTGGCTGGGGCAAGTTTGGTGCTGATGCCAGCAGGCGGTTTGGCCGCAGGCACCGACGTACTCGGCTTTATTCGTCAGCACAGCGTGAGTGTGGCAACCTTGCCGCCATCGTTGTTGGCGGTCTTACCAGCCGATCAAGCCCCAAGCTTAACCACGCTAATTACTGCTGGCGAAGCTTCAAGCAGCGAGCTTGTGCAACGCTGGGCAGTTGATCGCCGCATGATCAATGCCTATGGGCCAACCGAAATAACCGTTTGTGCCAGTTTGACCCAGCTTGAGCCGAACCTCACAACCACGCCGCCGATTGGCCGCCCGCTGGCCAATCTGCAAATCTATTTGCTCGATCAGCACCAGCAGATCGTGCCAATTGGCGTGATTGGCGAAATCTATGTTGGCGGGGTTGGCGTAGCCCGCGGCTATCGCAACCGCCCTGATCTGACTGCTGAGCGCTTTGTGCCCGACCAATTTAGTGCAACGCCAGGCCAGCGCTTGTATCGCACTGGCGATCTTGGGCGCTATCGGGCTGATGGCCAAATTGAATTTATCGGACGGATCGATCAGCAAATTAAATTGCGCGGCCATCGCATTGAACTTGGCGAGATCAGCAGCATTGTGAATGCCCATCCAGCGGTTGAGCAAAGCGTGGTGCTGCTTCACGATCAAGCCAGCAGCGCGGCACGGCTGATTGCCTATGTTATGGCCAATCCAGCTGTCGTCGATGCAGCGAGCACGCGACAACAGGCAGTTGGCAGCAATCAGAACCCAGCGCCATACGATCTGGCTACCGATTTACAGGCCTATGCAAAACAGCAGTTGCCAGCCTTTGCCGTGCCAGCCGCCTTTGTGGTCGTGCCAACAATGCCGCTTACACCCAATGGCAAGATCGATTATCGCAGCCTAGCCCAACAAGCGCCGAGCCACAATCAAGCCAGCGGCCAAACGCTTGAGCCACAAAACAACCTTGAACAAACCATCACCAGCCTTTGGCAAGAGATTTTGCAACAAGCGCCAATTAGCACCCAAGCCAATTTCTTCGATCTTGGCGGGAACTCGCTGGCAATGGTGCAAGTGCATAGTCGGCTGCAAGAGCTTTTGGGCCGCGAACTTGTGCTCTTGGATTTATTCAAGTATCCAACCATTCAGACCCTCGCCGCCTACCTGAGCAGCGAGCAATCGACCCAAGCCTCAACCTTTGTTGATCACGATAATCGTGCCCAACAACAGCGCCAAGCGTTGCAACGCCAACGTCGCCGCCGTTAACAAAGATAGGATACCGACGATGAGTCATGATGAAACCTTTGCCAACGATGGCAGCCTTGATATTGCCGTAGTGGGCTTAGCTGGGCGCTGGGCCAAAGCGCCCGATGTTGATAGTTTTTGGCAACAGCTTTGTGCTGGAGCCGAAGGCATTACGTTTTTTGATGCTGCTGAATTGCAGGCCGCAGGCGTTACGCCTGAGCAATTGGCCCATCCACGCTATGTGAAGGCTGGTTCGGTTCTCGAAGGCATCGAGCTTTTCGATGCAGGCTTTTTCGGCTATTCGCCACGCGATGCAGAATTGATCGATCCCCAGCAACGGATTTTCTT
Source organism: Herpetosiphon sp. NSE202 (assembly GCF_042688385.1). Taxonomy (NCBI): domain Bacteria; kingdom Bacillati; phylum Chloroflexota; class Chloroflexia; order Herpetosiphonales; family Herpetosiphonaceae; genus Herpetosiphon; species Herpetosiphon sp. NSE202. The sequence continues at coordinate 127,221 of NZ_JBHUPY010000025.1, forward strand.
GGAATGTGCGTGGCAAGCTTTAGAGCATGCTGGCTACAATGCCTCAGCCTATCCAGGCTTGATCGGTGTGTTTGCTGGTTCAAGCTTAAATACCTACTTGCTGCGCAACCTCGTTAGCCAACAAGGGCGGGGCACAATACCCGATCTGGCCCAATTGATCATGGGCAATGACAAAGACTTTTTGCCCACCAGAGTCAGTTATAAGCTCAATCTGCGTGGACCGAGCTTTAGCGTCCAGAGCGCATGTTCGACCTCGTTGGTTGCAACCCACTTGGCATGCCAAAGCCTGCTGAGTTTTCAATGTGATATGGCGCTTGCAGGCGGGATTTCGATCAGCGTGCCGCAACAGCAAGGCTATCATGCCCAAGAAGGCAGCATTCTCTCGCCCGATGGCCACTGTCGGCCCTTCGATGCCCAAGCCCAAGGCACTGTCAATAGCAATGGGGCGGGCATTGTCGTGCTCAAACGGCTTGACGATGCAATCGCCGATGGTGATACGATTTATGCCTTGATCAAAGGCTCGGCGGTCAATAACGACGGGGCACTCAAAATTGGCTACACTGCGCCCAGCATCGATGGTCAAGCTGCGGTGATTCGCGCTGCCCAAGAAGTTGCCGATGTTGATCCAGCCACAATTTCCTATATCGAGGCCCATGGCACGGCGACGATTCTTGGCGACCCAATTGAGGTTGCGGCACTCACCAAGGCCTTTCGCCAGCAAACCGCGAAAACCCAGTTCTGTATGCTTGGCTCGGTTAAATCCAATTACGGCCATCTCGATACAGCCGCAGGCGTAACTGGCTTGATCAAAACCGTGCTGGCGCTCCACCACAATAAAATTCCTGCCAGCCTGCATTATCAAAACCCAAATCCCCAGCTGGCGCTGGAAACCTCGCCATTTTATGTCAATACAAAATTAAGCGATTGGCCAGCAGATCAGCCTGTGCGGAGGGCGGGCGTGAGTTCATTTGGCATTGGCGGCACGAACGCCCATGTTGTGTTGGAGCAAGCGCCAGCACTAGAACCAAGCGCGCAAACCGACAGCTTGCAGATGCTCGTGATCTCTGGGCGCAATCGTGCGACTCTCAACGCGGCAACCAAAAATCTAGCCGACCATCTTGAAGCCAATCCCCAGCTCAACTTGGCCAATGTTGCCTATACCTTGCAAGTAGGTCGCCAAGCCTTCAATCATCGGCGGGTTGTGGTTTGCCAATCAATCGCCGAGGCGAGCCAAATTTTGCGCCAGCGCGATAAACGCATGGTCAGTGGCCAGATCAATGCCACGACTCCAGCAGTGGTGTTTATGTTCCCCGGCAGCGGCGTGCAACACCCAAGCATGGGCCAAGAACTCTACCAAACCCAACCAAACTTTCGTCAAGCAGTTGAGCGCTGTTTGAGTTTGCTCAAACCCGAAACCAGCGCCAATTTACGTCAATTGGTCTATACGCCAAATGCGAATGTCGATGAACAACAACTTGCCAGCATGCACTACAGTTTGTTGGCAATTTTCATCACCGAATATGCCTTGGCCCAATTGTGGCTGGCATGGGGCATTCAACCAGTCGCCTTAATCGGCCATAGCTTGGGCGAATATACGGCGGCGCATTTGGCTGGCTCAATCTCGCTGGAAGCAGTGCTTAGCTTGGTCGAGTTCCGTGGCCGATTAATGGATCGGATTGAAGACGGGGCAATGATTAATCTTGCTTTGCCCGAAGCTGAGGTCTTGCCACTGCTTGGCGACCAACTTTCGCTGGCTGCGCTCAATAGCCCTGAGCATTCGGTCGTCGCCGGGCCAATTCCTGCGATTGATGCCCTTGAGCAGCAGCTACTAAGCAGCGAAATCAAATATCGTCGCTTGCCAATTCGCGTAGCGGCCCATTCGAGCATGCTCAAGCCAATCGAGGCCGAATTTGCCGCTTTTACCCAAACTATCAGCATGCAGCCTGCCAAGATTCCCTATATTTCGAATGTGACAGGCGATTGGATGAGCCATGAGCAATGGTCAAATCCAACTTATTGGGTTGAACATTTGCGCTCAACTGTCCGATTTAGCGCTGGAATGAGTCAACTTTTGCAAAACCCAGCCCATGTCTTTCTTGAAGTTGGGCCGGGCCAAACCTTGACAACCTTAACTCGTGCTCAAGCCAGCTTTGGCGCGGAGCGGGTTGTGGTGCAATCGATGCGCCACCCGCAAGATCAGCAAACTGATAGCCAATGTTTGTTGAATGCGCTGGGCCGTTTGTGGATCGCCGGAGTTGCAATCGATTGGCAGCAACGGGTTGTAAGCAAACCGCGCCGCATTGCCCTGCCAACCTATCCATTTGAACGCAAACGCTATTGGGTCGAGCAATTTATCAATACCGCCGAAGCCGCAAATGTGCCTGAAACCACGCAAGCCGCCAACAACCAAGAGCCGGCTGAGCAAAGCGATACAGGCAATAACTACGAGCGGCCCCAGCTCACAAGCGAGTATGTTGCGCCAAGCAGCAGCCTTGAACAAACCATTAGTGCATTGTGGGGCGCGGTTTTGGGTGTACCAATGATTGGCATCCACGATAATTTCTTTGAATTGGGCGGCGATTCACTGTTGGCCTTGCAAGTCGCCACCCACCTTGCAGAAAAAGTCCACACCAATCTAGGGGTACGCAGCCTATTCGAAGCGCCAACGATTGCCGAATTGGCGCAACTCATCGAAGCCCAAACCGCGCCGCAAGCCGATCAGCAATCGTCATTGGTGCGTTTGCAGCCGCAAGGCCAAGCAGCACCGTTCTTCTGCATTCACCCAATGAGCGGGATGGCCAATGTTTATGCAGGCTTGGCCCAATTGCTTGGCACGCAACGCCCATTCTATGGTATTCAAGCCTTTGGCTTGGAACATCCCGAAACGCCACTGAACGATGTCAAAGTGATGGCACAACGCTATCTTAGCGATATACGCAAGGTTCAGCCGCAAGGACCATATCTGCTTGGTGGCTGGTCGATGGGTGGCTCGATTGCCTTTGAAATTGCCAGCCACTTAGTATCCCAAGGCGAAACTGTTGGCCTGTTGGCGCTAATCGATACTCCCGCTACTTTGACTGGCACATCGCCTGAACAACTGACCGATTTGGAGCTGTTGATTGCGATGCTGGGCGTAGATGCCAGCATTTTGGGCATTGACGATCCCAAGGCTGAGCCAGATGTAGCGATGTGGAATCAAATCTTGGAGATTATCAAGCAGCATCTTGGCTTGCCCGATAGCTACACGTTGGTGCGTTTGCGCCACCTTGTAGCAACCTTTCGCACTCATTCGCAAGCAGTTTGGAACTATCAACCAGCGACCTATCCCAACGAGGTGTTGATTTTACGGGCTGCCGATTTGGCTGGCCAACACGACGATCAACTCCAAGCTGCGTATCAGATGTCCGATTTGGGTTGGGGCAAATTTGTGACTGGTGAGATTCACATCCAGACCATTCCAGGTACGCACAACACCCTGCTGAGCGAGCCAGCCCTGCCAATTTTGGCGCGCCACTTGGCGGTGGCGTTGAATAACGTCGCTGATGCTACATTAAGACCAGCAACATCACACCATGAAGGATCACATGAAATCACAATTATGGATTGAATGGTTGCGCAAGCAACCAAATGCTGCGCTACGACTCTTTTGTTTTCACTACGCAGGGGGCACGGCGCAGCGCGCCCATCAATGGGCCAAACAGCTTGACCAAGATGTCGAGCTGTGTGCCATTGAATTGCCAGGCCGAGGCAAACGCTTCATGGAGCCTGCTTATACCAATTTGGAGCAATTGCTCAACGATTTGATTCCGGTGATTAAACCCTTGCTTGAGGAAAAGCCGTTCGTGTTTTTTGGCCATAGCATGGGTGCGTTGGTCAGCTACGAACTCAGTCGGCGCTTGCAACATGAGCATCAACTGCGGCCCCAAATGCTGTTCGTTTCGGGCCATGCAGCGCCGCATATCCCACGCCAAAGCGTGATTCACCAGTTGCCACACCAGCAATTTTGGGATCGCTTGCTGCAATTGAATGGCACACCCAAAGACATTTTGCAGCATCCAGAGTTAGTCGAATTGTTGACCCCAATTTTGCGCGCCGATTTTGCGGTCTGCGAAACCTTCGGCTACACCAATACGATTGTGCTAGATTGCCCAATGGTGGTCTATGGTGGCCTCGATGACCCAAGTGTTGCTGCTGCTGAGCTTGAATTGTGGCGCAGTCATACCAGCAATGCATGCGAGATTGAGCTTATGCCTGGCGATCATTTCTATCTGCATAACCCATCGCAGCACGAGCTAACCAAGCATGTCAATCAACACATCCAAGCGTTGGTCAGGTCGGTCACATCGCTAGCCTAGCATGTTAGCCCAAGAACATTGTTCACAGCGGCTAGCCCGCCTCACAGCCCGAAAGGATTAGATTGTTCAATGCGTGCCTTATTTGTCCTGAATCCTGGTATTGGCCACTTAAACCCGATGTTGCCAGTTGCCCAAGTCTTGCAAGAGGCTGGGCATGACGTGGCCTTTGCAGTATCGGCAAAAATGATCCCAAGCATCATCGCCAAGGGGTTTGATGGCTTTCCTGCTGGCTTAGCGTGGCTTTCCTCAGAAATGGCCCAAACCTTTCCCGAGATTTTCGAACTGCCGTTTGCTGAGCAAGGGCAGGCAATTTTGGGCAGCATTTTTGCTGATGCTGCCGCGCATGCGATGGTTGCCGACCTGCTTAACCTCTGCAAAACCTGGCAACCAGATATTATTGTGCGCAACGATTTTGAGTTTGGCAGTTGTGTTGCCGCCGAAATTTTGGGCATTCCCCAAGCAACCATTAGCATTAGCTATTTTCTCTCGGCGAATGCACTTGAATCGTTAATTGGCGAGGAACTAGCCTATTTGCGCAGCACCTATGGCTTAGCGCCCTACCCAACCATGGATATGCTCTATCCAGCATTATATTTAGCTTTCGCGCCACCCTCGTTTCAGCCCAAGGAAATTCCGACCATGGAATCATTGCGGCCATTGCGCTTTACGCGGTTTAGCGATGGCGAACTGCCAGCTTGGGTTGAGCAATTGCCTGATCGGCCAACCGTGTATGCCTCAATGAGTTCAGTCTTTGATACGCCAACGATCTTCCCGATGATTCTTGAGGCGCTGCGCGATGAGCCAATTAATTTGATTTTGACGGTTGGCACCAAACAAGATCCAGCCCAATTTGGGCCACAGCCAGCCAATGTGTATATCGAGCAATACATTCCCCAAGCCTTGCTGTTTCCGCATTGCGATCTGTTCATCACCCACTGCCCATTTGCCACAATTATGTCAGCAATTAGCCATGGCATGCCGTTGCTGATGATTCCTGTGGCAGGCGAAGAGCCAGCGGGCGCAATGCGGGCGGCAGAGCTTGGGTTGGGCAAAGTTTTGCGCTTGCCCAACCAACCCAAAGAATTTTTCGATCAATGGGTTCCTGAGTTTTCGGTTGAATCGATTCGGGCCAGTGTGCGCGAGCTATTGCAAAGTCCCCGCTATCGCAGCAACGCCCAACGCTTTCAAGCCGAAATTCGCGAGCTACCAGGCCCCGAGCGGGTGATTGAGCTATTAACCAAGCTGGCACAACAACGCTCGTTGCCAGCGCCAACGAATTAATATCCAGCGAGCAATTTTTACATGGGAGACCAACAACCAATGGCGAATGTCGAAGCACAACTCTATCTCGACCTGCTGAAGCGCTGTATTATGGGCTTGGTCTATGAAGATCAGCCATTACGCAATATTGTGTACGAGCCATTTAGCATCAACGCACCCTACACCGGCCCCTACAGCACCTTTGATCGCGAAAAACGGCTGAATGGCCATGAATGGCCAAGTCAAGCGCATACGATGCTGAGTATGCATCGGCTCAACAATATTCAAACCGTGGTTACCGATATTCTCGAAAAGCAAATTCCTGGCGATTTAATTGAAACTGGCGTTTGGCGCGGCGGAGCCACGATCTTTATGCGCGGCATTCTCAAGGCCTACAATTGCAGCGATCGCACAGTTTGGGTCGCCGATTCATTCCAAGGCTTTCCCAAAAATGAAGCTGAAGGCCTACTCGGCGAAACCGAATCGCCTGGCCTGCCCCAAGAGCAAAATGGCCCACCGCCCAAGCCAATCCAAGATATTCTCGACCTGCTGTGGAAAGGCACGTCCTACGAGGAAGTGCGCAAACATTTCGAGCAATATGGCCTGCTTGATGATCAAGTTAAGTTTCTCAAGGGTTGGTTTTGCCATACCCTGCATCAAGCGCCAATCGATAATTTGGCTCTCTTACGCCTAGATGGCGATTTATACGATTCAACCTACGATGCGTTGGAAGCGTTGTATCCCAAAGTTTCCCAAGGTGGCTACGTAATTGTTGACGATTACGCCACCTTCGAAGAGTGCTACAACGCCGTCCATGATTATCTCGAATCAATTGGCGAAACCGTCACCATGCAGCCCATTGACGAAGATTCGGTCTTTTGGCAAAAGGGCTAGGGGTGAAGGATGAAGGATGAAGAACGAAGGATGAAGGATGAGGGCTAGGAGATTGAGCGATGGAAACCGCGAAGATCACGAAGGCTATAGGTGTACTGGTTCATTCGGTTGGCAACCATGTCCCCTCACCCCCCAGCCCCCTCTCCCACGAAAACGCGGGCGAGGGGGAGCATCCGTGGTTCACTAAGGAATTGGGAGAGAACCACGATGGTAAAGCCCCTCTCCCGCGCCACGGGAGAGGGGTTGGGGTGAGGGGATCTTCACAACCGACCCTTGAAGGGAGAGGGGCTGGGGGTGAGGGAACGTTTAAATCGGAGGGACGGAAGGGAGGAGAAAGCATGTTGAGGGATCAGTTATACCAGGAACCGCTAATTCTCGTAGTGTGTGTGAAGGAGTTCAAGTGAGTACACGTTTTTTAGGCATTCCGGCAGTCGTTTGGTCGCTGTTGGCGCTGGTTATTGCAGCAATCTTCGTCTATGTTTGGCCAAGCGATAAAGTGCCAGGCGATACCACCAGCATTCGCTATTTGATTTTGCGCTGGGGCCATACGCTGGTGTGGCTGTTAATTGCAGGCTTTATTCTATTGCGCAGCGTTGGTGCTGTAACCCTTGCCAACTTACTAGGAACCTTGGCAGGTCTCACCTATCTAGCCTTTATTGCAACGTTGGTTATGAACTAAGTATAAGCAAGCAACATTAAGCCTCTCGTTGGCGCGATGATCAACTCATCGCGCCAGCCCCAAGCAGATTGTCCTTCCTGCATGCCAATAATGTCACTTGTACCCGCTTGTATCATACAACCATCAACGTTGATTAGACCTCGATGCAGGAGGATGCAATGGATTATATTGCTTATACCAATCAATTTGCGGCGCTTTCGACCCCGTTAATTGCCGATGCCTGTCTTCGCCTCAACTTACCGCTGCGCGCTGCGCCAACACAAATTCAAGCCTTGTTGCCAAATAGCCATTGTGTTGGCCGAGCACTGCCTGTTCGGCATTATGGCAGTGTTGATATTTTCCTCGCTGTGCTCGAAACTGCCCAAGCAGGCGATGTTTTAGTCATTGATAATGCAGGCCGAACCGATGAAGCCTGTATTGGCGATCTGATTGTGCTTGAGGCACAAGCAGCTGGTTTGGCAGCAATTATCGTTTGGGGCTTACATCGCGATACCAAGGATCTGCTACGAATTGGCATGCCAGTTTTTAGCGCTGGGCGGTGTGCTGCTGGGCCACAGCGGCTTGACCCATGGCAAGCAGAAGCCCTGAATAACGCTCAAATCGGCAGTTGTCGCGTCACTAAAGCTGATTGGGTGTTTGCCGATGCAGATGGTGTATTATTTGTGGCTGCTGAGCATGCCGCTGAGGTTTTGGCAACCGCCCAACAGATCGCAGAGCGTGAACGCCAGCAAGCCCATGCCATCCAAACAGGCCACTCATTGCGCGAACAAGTCCAGTTTCATGCCTATATCGCCCAACGTGAGCGAGATCCTAGCCTAACCTTTCGCCAGCATTTGCGCCAAATTGGCGGGGCGATTGAAGAATAATGAGCATACTAGCCCAATTGTGCGCGGGCAGGATGGTATGCAAGCTGCTTTTCAGAACGCGGGATGCAGCCAGCGAGGAGTATTAGCCACGATAAGGAAGGATTCTATGCGCAAACCGACGTTCTATCGATTGATCCTGCTTGGCACAATCAGTACCATGATGCTTGGAGCCATGCTCATTCAGCGCACAACTGCCCGCGCCACAAACAATCAGCCGACGTTGGTCAATCAGCCAAGGCTGAGCACAACCTTGGTTATTAGCGAATTTCGCACCCGTGGCTCAAATGGGGCTGCCGATGAGTTTGTTGAACTGTATAATCTTTCTGCTGAGCCAGTCAGCATTGGCGGCTGGAAACTCAATGGCTCTAGTAATAGTGGCACAGTTTCAACGCGGGCGACCATTCCCAACAATACAGTACTGCTTGCTGGCTGTCGCTACCTTGTGGTCAATTCATCGGGCTATAGCGGGTCTACTAACAGCAACCTTAACTATACAACCGGCGTTGCCGATGATGGCGGATTTGCCCTACTCGATCCAAATAACGTTATCATTGATATGGTAGGCATGAGCACTGGTTCAGCCTACAAAGAGGGCACGTCACTTGCTCCAACCACCAGTAATCTCAATCAGAGCTACGAACGCAAACCAGGTGGCAGCGCTGGCAATGGGATTGATACTGATAATAATCAGGCTGATTTTAGCTATGTTACAGGCAGCAATCCCCAAAACACGACTGCTGCTTGTACTGTTTTGAGCACACCAACTGTCACACCAATCGTGACTGCAACCGCGACTGTAACCCCGACCCTGACCACAACCCCAACTCTGACTGCGACCGCGACCAACACACCAACTGTTACGCTTACGCCAAGCCAAACCGCGACCGCAACCGCAACCAACACGCCAACGCTGACCGCAACGCCAACTATCACACCGACCCTGACTGCGACCAACACGCCAACCGTCACGCTTACCCCAAGCCAAACCGCAACCGCGACGGCAACTGCGACCAACACGCCAACCGTCACGCTTACCCCAAGCCAAACCGCAACCGCGACGGCAACTGCAACCAACACGCCAACCATCACGCTTACGCCAAGCCAAACCGCAACCGCGACTGCGAGTGCAACGCTGCCGACTCCCCAATTCAAGCTATGGCTACCATTGGTGGTGCGCGAAAAGTAAACCGAGACCGCAAATCCACAATCAGGATTCAGATAGCATTGAGGCACGCTGAAATTTCAGCGTGCCTCGGTCTTGTTTGTACGTCGGGATTTTGCCAACCGCTAACCTTGCTGCTTATGCTGCACGATCACGGCCCATGCTTGGAGTTTCGCGGCAAAGGCTTGGGTGTTGGCGGGGCTGGTCGATGGCAGCGCATGCAGCGTTAATCGCGCTTGCAATTCAGCACTCAGCGTTGGCCAGACCAGCCGCTCAAACAGTTGCTGAGCTTTGATCCCATTCAAGCCAATTGTGCGAATCGTGGGATAGTTGCCTAAAAACGTTGCAAAATCATTGGGGATGGGTTGAGTAATGGCCGTATCAAGGCTACCGTCACGCTCAGCAGCATGCAATACATCCCAAAGCGCAATCCCATGACGCGCTAAAAAGTCAGTTCGTTCTGCGCTAGTCGTGCCAGGTTCAGCCTCAAATAATGCCTGCATAATCCGCCAAAATTGATTGCGCGGATGCATATAGTAGAACTGAGCAGCCAGCGATTGGTCGCCGGGCAGCGTGCCAAGAATCAAAAGCTGGCTGGTTGGCTGCACAATTGCTGGGAGCGCATACTTTGCCATTTCCAATCCCTCTAAATAATTATGTCAATAAAAAAACAGATTTATAGCTGAAATTAAATAAAAAACGACCAACATGGTCGCTTGGTTTTCGTGCTTTGCTCAGCCTGAGTATAGCATGGCTGTCTAGGCCACAAAACGGTCTAACGCCGATTCTTTTTCGCTCGCCGCTCAGCTACAATCTTCAACATTCGGCTAACCAAGCGCCATCCAACACCAACAAAGGGGGCAATTGATGAATGGCTATGTGTTTGAATTTCATGAAATTAATCCAACCAATAGCACACTCGTGGGCGGCAAAGCTGCTAATTTGGCTAAACTCGCCCAGATTCCAAGCATTCATGTGCCAACTGGCTTTTGTGTTTCGACCGCCACTTTTCAGCGCATGCTTGAACTAACTCCAGCGATCAGCGAATTGCTTGATCAAGCAGCCCTGTTGCGTTTCGATGATCGGGCAACGATTGCCGAATTAAGCGCAACGCTGCGCCAAATGATTGAATCAAGCCCCATGCCGGACGATATTCATGCAGCAATCAGCCAGCTGCTGGCCCAATTTGACCCAACCAAGGCCTATGCGATTCGCTCAAGCGCAACTGCTGAAGATTCGCCAAGCGCCTCGTTTGCTGGCCAGCACGATAGCTATTTGAATAGCGTTGGCGAAGCAGCAATCATGCAGCAGATCAAAGCATGCTGGGCCTCGCTGTTCAGTGAACGGGCGATGATCTATCGGCTGCAACAGGGCTTTGATCAGCGCAGCGTTAGCTTGGCAGTGATTGTGCAGACCATGGTTTTTGCCAACGTTTCAGGCGTTATGTTTACTGTCGATCCGATTACGGCCAATCGCAAACTGTTGGCAATTGAAGCCAGTTTTGGCTTGGGCGAGGCCTTGGTTGCTGGTCGCGTCAATCCAGATAGCTATCGGCTACGCAATGGCGAGGTTGTGAGCGCAACTATCGCAACCAAGCAACTTGCCATATATCCAACCAAGGCTGGAAGCCATCGGCAGAACCATCGAACAGCATTTTGGCCAGCCCCAAGATATTGAATGGTGCTTAGCCGACGGGCAATTTTATATCGTTCAGAGCCGCCCAATCACCACGCTGTACCCAATTCCAGCAGCCAATGATAACAAACATCACATCTATATTTCGGTTGGTCACCAACAAATGATGACCGATGCGATGAAACCCTTGGGCTTGGCGATTTGGCAATTAACTGCTGGCCGCCCAATGGTCCATGCTGGAGGACGCTTATTTGTCGATATAATTGATGATCTGGCTGTGCCAGCTCGCCGTGCAATCATAGTCGATGTTTTGGGTAAATCCGATCCGCTGATTCGCTCTGCCTTGACCACGTTGATCGAGCGCGGCGATATTATTCCAGCAGCACCCCCTCAGCCAGCAGACTCAATGCTGGATAAATTCAAGCCTCCAAGCGCCGATTCGCTTGACTTTCAGCCCACAGTTGAAAACGATCCAACGATTGTTCCTGCGTTGATCGCCCAAAGCGAGCGCGATTTGGCCACTTTAAAACAAACGATTGCGACAAAATCTGGCGCTGAACTCTGCGACTCCATTCTGCACGATATCCAACAGCTCAAGCAAAGCCTTGCAAACCCCCAAAGCTTTGGGGTGATTATGAGCGCGATCAATGCTTCGAACTGGCTCAACGAGCGCATGGACGAGTGGTTGGGCGAGAAAAACGCTACTGATAGCATTTCGCAATCGGTCGATCACAATATCACGTCGGCAATGGGCTTAGCATTGTTGGATGTGGCCGATGCAATTCGCCCCTATCCCGCAGTCATTGATTATTTAGCCCAAACTAACGAACCGAATTTTTTGGCTACATTGGAGCAATTTGCTGGTGGCAGCCTAGCGCGGCAGGCAATCGAGACCTATCTGGCCAAATATGGCATGCGCTGCGCTGGCGAAATTGATATTACGCGCACTCGTTGGAGCGAAAATCCAGCAACCTTACTGCCATTAATTCTGCATAATATTAAAAGCTTTGCCCCTGGAGCCAGCCAACAAAAATTTGCTCATGGCCGCCAAATAGCCCTAACCAAAGAGCATGAACTCTTGGAGCGCTTGCAGCAATTGCCCGATGGAGTGGCCAAAGCCGCGGCCACCAAACGTGTCATCGATCTGATTCGCAGCTTTATTGGCTATCGTGAGTATCCCAAATATCACATTGTTAGTCGCTATTTTGTCTATAAACAGGCATTATTGCAGGCAGCCGAGGTTTTGGTGCAAGCCAATATCTTGCGCGACCAAAGCGATATAGCCTATCTCACCTTTGCTGAATTGCACGAAGTTCTGCGTAGCCAACAGCTTGATGAGCAGCTGATTGAGCAGCGTAAAGCTGAGCATGCGCAGTTTCAAAAACTCACGCCGCCGCGCGTGCTGACCTCTGATGGCGAGCTGTTGAATGGCAGCTATCAACGTAGCGACGTGCCAGCTGGAGCGCTGGTGGGCTTGCCAGTGTCGGCGGGCATCATCGAAGGTCGGGCACGGGTTATGTTGCAAATGGAAGCGGCAACGCTTGAAGCAGGCGATATTTTGGTCACTCGCTTTACCGACCCCAGCTGGACTCCATTGTTTGTGGCAATTCACGGCCTTGTAACCGAGGTTGGAGGGTTGATGACCCATGGCGCGGTGATCGCCCGCGAATATGGCTTGCCAGCAGTCGTTGGCGTTGCTGATGCAACCAAGCGCATCCACGATGGCCAACGAATTCGGCTCAATGGCAGCACAGGCACGATCGAAATGCTCTAGCCGAATGTCAATTAGGTTACGCATGCTTAGTTGTAAAAGTATGTGCAACATTTAAGCATATTGCTAATAATAAGATCTTTGTTTGTTACGCAGATTATAATCTCAATTTCACAACTCATTTATTCGCAATGTTCAGTCTCGCGATGGAGGGTTGAAGCGACCAGCCGTGGTAGGATCAACGGAGCCGTAGAATGTGGTCTACGGCTCTCTTTATGGAGGTTCTATGGCGGTCACGATTTGGCGCTATACCGCTGAGGATCGCGCGGCGGTTGGCGAGCTTTCGATTCGGGCTTGGGCACCAGTGTTTGCTTCGCTGGCAGCAGCAATGGATGCAGCGGTATTCGGCCATTTTTATCCCGACTGGCAACAAAACCAGCGCAAAGCGGTTGCAGATGTTTGTGCCGCCGAAAGCAACCAAGTTTGGGTTGCCTTGCTTGATCAGCAGCTAGCTGGCTTTGTGGCTACAACCCTGCATCAAGCAAGTAGCATGGGCGAAATTGTGATGCTCGCAGTTGAGCCAAGCTACCAGCAACGGGGAGTTGGCGCAGCGCTGACTAAGTTTGCGCTCGAACACTTTCGCAATGCTGGCATGAGGGTAGCCATGGTTGAAACTGGTGGCGACCCTGGCCATGAGCCTGCGCGCCAAACCTACGCCAAACAAGGCTTTCAGATCATGCCAATTGCCCGCTACTTTCAAGCCTTGTAAGCTGTTCTGTAACAGGAGTTAACCATGCATCATTGTTTTCATGGCGCACTGCAACGCTGGCGCTAAACTCTAGAACATCGTGTTGTCATTGGCCGAATCAGCAGGAATTGGCTGGAGCACATCCCAATGTTCAACAATCTTGCCAGCCTCATCGAGGCGAAAAATATCGATGCCGGCCCAATCGCGATCGCCGGGCCATGTTTGGTAGCAGTGGAGCACCACATACGATCCTTCGGCAATCACTCGTTTGAACGTAACATGTTTGCCAGGATACTCTGCTGCCATCCGCTCAAAATAGGCAATGAACGCTGCTTTGCCATCGGCCACCGCCGGATTATGTTGAATATACTGGTCGCCAACATAGCGCTCGATCGCTGCTGCTGGCTGACACTGGTTAAACATTAAATCGTAAAATGCTTGGACGTTCTGTTTGTTTTGTTCTACTTGATCACTCATGCTATCACTCCAGTTATGGCTCGCTGATCAGGCTGATTGTAGCAAGCATGTCAATTGAAGCGTAAATGGCTGCGCTGGATAGCTAACAATTGTACCAACCAGCTTCTTGGTTGAGGTCGAATATTTAAAGGAATGTTATGCGCGTAGAGACTACCCCGAACTCACATGCCTCAAGCAACGCTACCAGCGAAAAAGGCATTATTTTGACCTTATTAATCGCTACCTTTGTGGTGATTCTCAATGAAACTATTATGGGTGTGGCCCTACCACGCTTACAAACCGAATTCCAAGTTGAGGCCAGTACCGTGCAATGGCTAACCACGGCCTATCTTTTGGTGATGGCGGTGTTGATTCCCACCACGGGCTTTTTGATTCAGCGCTTTAGCACCAGAACACTCTTTCTGACGGCGATGAGTTTATTTAGCTTTGGCACGATAACCGCTGCTGCCGCCCAAGGCTTTGAAGTGCTCTTAGTTGGGCGAATTTTTCAGGCATCGGGCACAGCGCTTATGTTGCCTTTGCTGATGACCGTGATTTTGGTGCTTGTGCCAATGGAGCGGCGGGGAGCCATGATGAGCACCGCCAGCATGGTAATTTCGGTCGCGCCAGCAATCGGCCCAGCCATCTCAGGCCTGATTATGCAAGCCCTTTCATGGCGCTTTATGTTTATTTTCGTCGTTCCGATTGCGCTTGGCGTGCTGGCCTATGGCTATTTGCGCTTGGTTAATGTTGGCAAGCTCCAGCCAGCTAGCCTTGATATTGCCTCAATCGTGATTGCTGCTGTTGGCTTTGGCGGGCTAGTCTATGGCTTTAGCCGCGCAGGCGAACCAGGCAGCAGCATCAGCGATCCGCTGGTATTGGGTTTGATTGGAATTGGCGTGCTTGGCATTGCGCTCTTTGCTTGGCGACAAACCCGCTTGGCTAGCCCATTGCTTGATCTGCGGGTCTTTCGCTTTCCAATGTTTACCCTGAGCGTTGTGATGATGATGGTTGTGATGGTGACGCTCTTTGCCTCGGCGATTTTGTTGCCCTTCTATTTCCAAGAAATTCGCCATTTCAATACGCTGCAAACTGGGCTATTTTTGCTGCCTGGTGGGGCCTTGATGGGCTTGAGTGGACTATTTGTTGGGCGGATTTTCGATCGTTCTGGCCCACGTGTGCTGGTTATTGGCGGCATGCTGCTGGTTGTGCTCGCGCTTTGGCAATGGACATCGCTCAATCCAAGCACATCAGTCATTTGGCTCTTAGGCTTACACATCATCTTCAGCTTGGGGCTTGCCTGCTTGTTCACGCCAGTGCTCACGACGGGGCTTAATCAATTGCCCCAAGCCTTGCACTCGCATGGCACCGCAATCTCCAACACGCTGCAGCAAGTTGCCGGAGCAATTGGCACCGCCTTGTTGATCACGATTATGAGTGCTGGGCAGGCCCGCCATGTAAAAACGATCTCAGCTGATCCTATAGCAGCGTTAAACACGGGCATCCAACAGGCCTTTGCGGTCGCGGCAGGCTTGGCCGTGGTTGGCTTGCTCTTGGCGCTCTTTCTGCGCCGCACAGGCGAAACAACCGGTGAAGCAACATTTATGCACTAAAGTATGATCCCCTCAGCCCAACCCCTCGCCCGTCAGGCGGGCGAGGGGCTTTAACACCGTGGTTGGTGCAAAAATCCTTGGTAAAAACGGGTGCTCCCCCTCGCCCGCGTTTTCGTGGGAGAGGGGGCTGGGGGGTGAGGGAATACTTAACCACCACGCTTTTTTTTAAACCTACCCTTGAAAGATGGGGTAAGGGGACACAGCCCAATTCGCTATACCCATGTCATTGCTACGCACGCCACGGCTGATAATCGACCAAGGCTGGCTCTGTGCGAACCACTGGCAACACCACCCAAAAGCAGCTGCCCTCGCCAACCGTGCTTTCGACCCCAACTTGGCCGCCCAAGGCCAACACGAGCGAACGCACAATCGCCAAACCCAAGCCCCAACCATGGGCAACGCTGCTGGCCCGTGAATGACGCTCCCAAATTCGCTCAATATCAACAGGATGAATGCCAGGCCCAGTATCTTCAATTTCAATGCGGATGGTTTGCTGATTGTTGGCTCGCGCCCGCACCGTAATTGTGCCTGTTTCGGTGTAGCGCACAGCATTGCTGATCAAATTGTGCAATACCTGCCAAACCCGATCGCGATCGCTAATCAGGGTTGGCAAATCTGGCTCAATTGCAACTGCTAAGCTACAGTGGGGGTTGAGCGTAGTTTTGGCGACCGCTACAATCTCCTCAATTAATGAACCAAGTTCAATTGTATGACGCACAAATGAGAGCGATCCGGTCATTAATGTCGTGGCATCAACCAAATCGCGCACCAGCCGTTGAATGTGCAGCACCGAGCCATAGGCTTGAGGCAACAAACTGCCCAATGTAGGATCAGGAATCAGCGCAGGCTCGCTTTGCAATAATTCGAGCGTGCCTTGCAAAAAATGCAGCGGATTACGAATATCATGAGCGACAATCTGATTCAGTTCTGCCACGCTCATATTGGCCAAGGCAACGGGCGGTTCATCGGTGGCGGGAGCGCGCAACTCCGGCATCCAGCGTGCAATCTGATGAGCTAATAACTTAAGCGCTGCCACATGAACTGGCGTAAAGCGATGGGCATGTGGATCAAAGGTACACAAAGTTGGGGTCAGCGCTGCGGTCGAGGCAGGAATCGGCACGCCCAAGTAGGCGCGAATTGGGGTTTCAAGCCGCGAAAGCAGGGGTTGCACCCGCTGATCGGTTGTTGTATCGCCCACAACCAGTGGCTGAGCCGTCACATCAATATACTGACAAAAGGTATCTTCACGCGCCAAAATACTGCCAGCAGCCAGATTTCCCGTCGAGGCTGGGTAAATTGCCCGAATATATTGATGGGTCTGATTAAGATCGCCAATTAGCGCAGTTTTGGTGCCAGCCACCTCACATGCAACTGCCAGATAGGTTTGGATTGCCCGATCAACATCATCAAATTGCATTGTACTCAGCGTTGCTAAACGCTCTAACACCTCCTGTTCAGCAGCGCGATCACGATCATGCTGATTCATAGCAAACTCACTTTCTAGCACCATTGCTCAAACCACCATCAACAAGCAACGCTGCTGATGTGTGAATAATCCAAGCTCATCAATATGATTAATTTGGCTTCAGCGTCGATCAATAATGCTGATTTTAATTGGTTTTTTGCCTATCGCTCGCTAGTATACAATGCAATTGTGTCCCAGAACGGCCAAGATTAAATGTTGGTAGCGCTTCCATTACTCTAAGCAGGGAGTGTGCGCTACAATTGTGCCCATCAATACACGAAAAAATATGATTAAGCTAGGCTTTTAGCAGGCAATATCGGCTTTATCCAATATCACACTTATTGCAACCAGCCCCAGCAATGGCAGCTGCACTATCAGGTTAATGTTTAACCTGTGCTTTAGCAAAGCATCATCCTCGGGCTGTACCCTTCGGTGTATCCGAAAAATGCCACAATCGGCTATACTAAGGCGCACACCCACGGAACACCCATTCATTCCTCTTGCATGGCACAAGGAGACCACCAGTGGCCGATTTAGTTCCTAGCACAGCTTCAGAACATCCAGTTAATGATCGACGGGAGATCGCAGGTTGGCGGCTTTACGACTGGGCAAACTCAGGTTTCACCACAACTGTGATTGCTGCCTTATTTGGGCCATTTTTAGCGGCTTTGGCCAAAGAGGCGGTTGGCGATGAGGGCACGGTGCTCAGTTTGGGTTTCTACAAAATCACTGCCGAATCGCTCTACCCCGATGCAGTTTCGTTATCGGTGTTGCTCCAATTTCTCTTTTTGCCCTTGTTGGGCGCATTGGCCGACTACACCAATATCAAAAAACAATTATTGATGTTCTTTTGTCTGTTGGGCGCTGCGGCCACAACGGTATTGTTTATTGCCACGCCCGCAACCTATCTTTTCGCGGCGCTGGCCTTTGTGGTGGCCAATTTAAGTTTCGGTGCTTCAATCGTCTTCTACAATGCCTTTCTCAACGAAATTACCACCGAGGACATGCGCGATAAGGTTTCGAGTCAAGGCTTTGCCTTTGGCTATATTGGCGGAGGGGTGCTGTTGGCCATCAACCTTGCGTTGGTAACATTTGCTGAGAAAATTGGCCTGACAACCGCTATGGCGGTGCGCATATCCTTAGCGTCTGCTGGTTTGTGGTGGGGTATTTTTGGCTACTTTGGCATCAAGCGGCTCAAAAACCGCGCTGCCAGCCGCAAAGTGCCAGAAGGCCAGCATTATCTGACCGTCAGTATGCGCGAACTCTGGACGACCTTTCGCGAACTTAAGCGCTTGCCCCAAACCTTGCGCTTCTTAATTGCCTATTTGCTCTACAACGATGGCATTCAAACGGTCATCGGCATGTCAGCGGTGTTTCTGTCCAACGAACTCTTCAAAGCCAAAGGCTTACCAGAGGATGATTCACAATCGTTCTTGCTTGGCTTGGTGCTGATGATTCAGTTTGTAGCTTTTGGCGGCGCGTTGGGCTTTGAGCGTATTTCACGTAAAGTCGGCACCAAAACGGCGATTTTGATCTCGCTGTTTATTTGGACAGGCGTGATTGTCTATGCCTATGCCTTGCTTGATAGTGTGCTGCAAGCTTGGTTTATGGGTGCTGCCATCGCCTTGGTGCTTGGTGGATCGCAATCACTCTCGCGCGCTTTGTTCTCGCGTATGATTCCGCATGGCCGCGAAGCTGGCTTCTATGGCATTTACGAAATCTCCGAGCGGGGCACATCGTGGATTGGGCCGTTTATTTTTGCACGGGTGGTGGCTGAAACAGGCTCGTATCGCCAAGCGATTCTCTCGTTAATTGTCTTGTTTGTTGGTGGGATTGTGATTCTCTTTTTGACCAACACCACCAAGGCGATTCACGATGCTGGCAATCAATTGCCTGAGGAAGCAGCCGCAACCCATAGCTAAAGCCATTCGATTCATTGGTTCAACCAAGCATCATTGGCTGATGCTTGGTTTTTTTGTGGATAGGAGCAGCGTGTGACTGCGCGTGTGATTATTGCTGCCGCCCATAGTGGCAGCGGCAAAACTTTGTTAACTGCTGGCTTGATTGGGGCGCTGCGCCAGCGTGGCTTAAGCATTCAGCCCTTCAAATGCGGCCCCGATTATATTGATCCAGGCCATCATAGCCTCGTTGCTCAACGCCAATGCCGCAATTTAGATGCGTGGTTATTCAGCGCTGAGCAATTGCAACGCCACTTTTGCCACATCGCAGCCAACGCCGATCTCGCGGTTATTGAAGGCGTGATGGGCCTGTTCGACGGCTATGGAGCCTTGGATGATACAGGCAGCACCGCGCATATTGCCCGTTTGTTGCAAGCACCTGTGGTTTTAGTGGTTGATGCTGGTGGCATGGCCCGCAGTGCGGCAGCCTTAGTCGCTGGCTTTCAGCACTTCGATCCCCAGGTGCAGATAGGTGCGGTGTTGTTGAACAAAGTTGGCAGCGCGCGCCACGCCGATTTATGCGCCAGCGCGATTGAGCAACACACTGGAATTCCATGCTTGGGCTATTTGCCGCGTCAAGCCCAATTCAAGCTACCTGAACGTCATCTTGGCCTCGTTACTGCTGATTCTGCTAAGCAGACTATTTTGGTAACACTTGAATCAGTTGCGACAACATTAAGCAGCACCTGCCAGCTTGATCGCTTGCTTGCATTGGCTCACACTGCGCCAGCAATCGAGCTTGAACCATTAGCAACGCCCACAATTGAATATTCACAGCGGCCAGTGATTGCAGTGGCCTATGATGCAGCGTTTAGTTTTATCTACCCTGAGCTGCACGAATGTTTGCAAGCGGCGGGAGCCGAAGTGGCCTTATTTAGCCCGATTACCGATCAACAATTGCCTGCTGGTTGTGCAGGAATTATTTTGAGCGGTGGCTATCCTGAGCTGTATGCTGCCGAGTTGAGCACAAATCAGGCGATGCTTGATGCATTACGTCAAGCTCATGCAAGCAACATGCCAATTTATGCAGAGTGTGGTGGGTTAATGTATTTGACCGAAGCGATTGTTGACCACGCAGGCGAATGCTGGCCGATGGTTGGCTTATTGCCAGGCGCAAGCAGCATGCAACAACGAGTTAGTTTGGGCTATCGCAACGTCAGCAGCTGCCACGATAATACCTTGTTTAGTGCAAATAACCACGTGCGCGGCCATGAATTTCATTATTCGCGTTGGGAAAATCCCGAGCCAAGCAAGGCCGCCTATCGCGTGATTGCGCCTGATGGCAAAGCCCAGCACCACGAGGGCTATCAGGCGGGCAATTTGCTGGCAAGTTATATTCATCTGCATTGGCTCGCCAACCCAAGCATGGCCCAGCGCTTCGTTGAAACCTGCCATGCTTGGCTTGAGGAATCACAATTTAGATCTGGTAGGCTAGATCGTTGATTTGATTAAGTGCGGCAGCCTGTAAACGCCCCGCCAGCTGCTGATTGCGAATATGACAAGCCACGCCAACGATATGCATGGCCTGGTTGGTCGGCAAGTTGCAAGCGATAGGGCTGCGGTGGTGGGCGATCGACCAAGCCATCAAGCTCGTCAAGCAGATTATCGGTTTCAAAATAAGGCAACGGTGGCGGGAGATCAACCATATCTTCCGCCAGCCGCCAGCGTGCCAGCATAGGCAGCAAGTTGGTTGGCTTGATCATGAATGAATGGGCGCAACGTATCAAGCCGAAAGGCTCCACGCTCGCTATCGCTATGACGCTCGGCAACCGCCAGTTGCAGCAAGCCGCGTTGCGGATTCATTGCAAGCTCGCGTACATCGCATGGTGGAATAGGAATCGGTGGCACGGCCAAGCCATTCTCGGCCAAATCGACCCACCAATTTGGGCTTGGAATTGGCCACCACGGGCAAATATTATCGCCTGGGTATAATCCAGCCATGCTTTGGCCATCAACGAGGCGTTGGGCTTGGGTTTGCAATTCAGCCAAGGCCAACTGTTGGCTTAGTTCGGAAAATTCAAGCTGATCGGAATAAAAAGCGATGTTATAACTGTCGAGGCTACGCAGCAGATCCAAGAGCAAGCCGCCAGCCTCAGGAATTGGCTCATGGCTTGGAATTTGCCAGCATAGAGCCGCAAACGCCGCTTGGGACACCACCGTGGCCGTGCTCGCAGGCTCTCGTCAGGATTTGGCCGATAGCTCATAAGGTCGCTTGTGCCCCGACCAACCAAGGCTTGCAAATTGGTTGTAAAATCTTTGATGCCAATGGCATAGACTTCGGCGCTAAATGCCTGATCTGCCAGTTTAGCGCTCATCGTGAGCAGGGTCAGCGCACGCAGACAACGAATGCTAATGTTGGAGCTTGGTGGCAACACCATTTGCTCAAGCATGGTTGGGCTAGCACTTGAGGCCGCCGCAGCTTGGGCTTGATTACCCAACAAGCTACTTGCGGCAACAGCTGCCAAGCAGCTACTGGCGAGAAACCTGCGGCGTGAATGTGGTTTATTCAGTCCATCCATCACATACCTCCATTGGTTTGATGATTGATCAAATCATCAAACCAATGGAGGCAGCTTAGCGCAAACCAACGTTTAAAACTTGACATTTTCTACCAACAGCGAAGGCTTTTTTTCGATGGAACATCAACGCCCAAACCCTGATCGTCTGCTTGAACGAATTCAACATACTAGCCAACAAGCGCAACGTGGGCGGTTAAAAGTCTTTTTTGGGGCAGCAGCAGGCGTTGGTAAAACCTATGCCATGCTTCAAGCCGCTCAACAACGCCACGCCGAAGGGATTGAGGTGCTGGTTGGCTATATCGAAACCCATGGCCGCGCCGAAACCGATGCGCTCTTGGTTGGTTTGCCTCAGCTGCCAGCCTTGCAAGTTGAATATCGCGGCACAACCCTGCGCGAATTTGATCTTGATGCGGCTTTGGCGCGCAAGCCAAGCTTGATTTTGGTCGATGAATTGGCCCATAGCAACCCGCCTAATTCGCGTCATGCCAAACGCTGGCAGGATATTGACGAGCTGTTGCATGCGGGGATTGATGTCTATACCACCGTCAATGTGCAGCATCTGGCCAGCCTCAACGATCTTGTGGCCCAAGTTACTGGCGTGATTGTGCGCGAAACTGTGCCCGATGCAGTGCTTGAATCCGCCGATGAAGTTGAGTTAATCGATCTGCCGCCTGATGAATTGCTTGGGCGCTTGAATGAAGGCAAAATTTACATCGCCAGCCAAGCAGCCCAAGCGGCGCGCAATTTTTTTCGCAAAGGCAATTTAATTGCGCTGCGTGAACTGGCCCTACGCCGCACTGCGGATCGAGTTGATGCCCAAATGCAGCGCTATCGCTCGGATCATGCGATTCCGACAACCTGGCCAACTCGTGAACGCTTGTTGGTTGGAGTTGGGCCAAGCCCGCTTTCCGAGCGTTTGGTGCGCGCAACCCGTCGCATGGCCACCGATCTGCGCGCCGAGTGGATTGTGGCCTACGTTGAAACGCCCAAACAGCTGCGGCTAAGTGAGGCCGATCGCGACCGCGTGACCGCAACCCTGCGCTTAGCCGAAAGTTTGGGTGCGCAAATTGTGACCCTTGGCGGCATCAACCCGGGCGAGGAAATACTACGCTATGCGCGTCAACGCAATGTTTCAAAAATCGTCGTTGGCAAGCCAGCTCAGCCGCGTTGGCGCGAATTGCTGTTTGGCTCAATCGTCGATCAATTGATTCGCCAAAGCGGTGAAATTGATGTCTATGTGATTAGCGGCGAACACGACGACACCTATAGTGCTCAAGCTCAGCCCAGCCAACAATCGAAACCAGCAAAAATAAATTATGTCAAATCAATCGGCATTATTGGCCTGTGTACGATCGTAGCTCAGGGTATTTTTCCGCATCTCGAATTATCGAATTTGATTATGCTCTATCTGCTGGGTGTAACCTGGGTGGCGGCGCGCTACGGACGTGGGCCAGCGATCTGTGCATCGCTTTTAAGTGTGGCAGCATTCGATTTTTTCTTTGTACAGCCCTATCTGACCTTCGCCGTCTCCGATGTTCAATATCTGTTGACCTTTCTGGTGATGTTGGTCGTCGCCTTAACCATTAGCACGCTGACGGTGCAAATTCAGGCGCAGGCCGAAACCGCCCGCCAACGCGAGCGCCGCACCGCCGCGCTGTATGCCATGACCCGTGAATTTGCCAGTATTCGCGGCTTGGATAATTTGCTGCAAACTGCGGTTCAGCATATTAGCAGCGTCTTTGAAGGCCAAGCAGCGATTTTGCTGCCCAATGCCAAGGGCCAAGTACGGGCGATTGTCGGTCAACAAGCGGGCTTTATCAACGACCAACGCGAACTCATCACCGCCCAATGGGTGTATGATCATCAGCAAAAAGCGGGCATGCACAGCGACACCTTGCCCAGCGCCCAAGCCATGTATCTGCCCTTGGTTGCCACGCGCGGCATTGTCGGCGTATTAGCCTTGCAACCAGAACAACCACGCCGTTTGCTCGACCCAAGCCATGGCCATTTGCTCGAAACCTTTGCCAACCAAACCACCGTCGCAATCGAACGCGCTCACCTTGCCGAAGAAGCGCAAGCCGCCAGCGTGCAAATTGAAACTGAGCGCATGCGCAACTCACTGCTCAGCTCAGTTTCCCACGATCTGCGCACGCCATTGGCGGCAATTAGCGGCGCAGCCAGCACCTTGCTTGATCAGAATAATCAGTTTGATCAGCAAGTGCAGCACGAACTCATTCAGATGATTGCCGACGAAGGCGAACGGCTCAACCGCTTACTCAGCAATTTACTCGATATGACGCGTTTGGAAGCAGGCGCAGTGCAGGTGCATAAAGAATGGCAAGCGCTCGAAGAAGTGATTGGCACAGCCCTTGCGCGCTTAAGCCCGCAGATCGATCAACGTGCACTTAGCATCGATGTGCCAGAACAAACCTTTGTACCGTTTGATAGCGTGTTAATCGAGCAAGTGTTGGTCAATTTGCTCGAAAATTGCCTCAAATATACTCCGAGCAGTAGCCCAATCGAGATTCGAGCGATTCAACAAGTGGCGATGATCGAGGTGCAGATTGCTGATCATGGGCCTGGAATTCCAGCCAGTGCCCTGGAAACGATCTTCGAAAAGTTTGTTCGCTTGCAAACCAATCGTTCAGCAAGCAGCGGGGTTGGGCTGGGGCTAACGATCTGTCGCGGCATTATCGAAGCCCATGGTGGTACAATTTGGGCTGAAAATCGCCCAGCAGGCGGCACAATCTTCGCCTTCACCCTGCCAATCGACGGCCAACCGCCGCAAATCCATGAGGAATAAGGTTGATGTCAAACGCAATCAGTGTTTTAGTGATTGAAGATGAAGCGCCAATTCGGCGTTTTCTGCGCGCCTCGCTGCCAAGCCATGGTTACACGCTGATCGAGGCGGAAAATGGCGAGGATGGTTTATTGCAAGCGGCTATGCAACGCCCAGCAATCATCATTTTAGATTTGGGCCTGCCCGATATGGATGGATTGCAGGTCACCAAGCGCTTGCGCGAATGGACGAATACGCCGATTATTGTGCTTTCAGCACGCGGTCGCGAGGACGATAAAATTGCCGCGCTCGATGCAGGTGCTGACGATTACCTGACCAAGCCGTTTGGCATGGGCGAATTGTTGGCGCGCTTACGGGTTGCCTTGCGCCATTTGCACCACCAAACTGGCGAAAAAAGTGAGCCAATCTTTCAGGTTGGCAGCTTGCGCGTCGATTTGGTGCGGCGGCAGGTGTTTGTGGCCGAAGAAGAAGTCCATCTCACACCCAACGAATATAAATTGCTGACCACGTTGGTACAGCATGCAGGCAAAGTACTGACCCATCGCCAGCTTTTACGCGAGGTTTGGGGGCCAGCCTATACCGAAGAAAACCATTATCTACGGGTGTATATGGGCCAATTGCGGCATAAACTGGAGGCTGATGCCGCTCGCCCACGCTATTTATTGACCGAACCTGGGGTTGGCTATCGCTTGGCAATTGAGTAATTTAGCGTTGCAGCGAATTCAACAGCTCGCGAATACGTTGCTGGGCTTGGGGTTCACGGGTGCTAGCCAAGGCCTCGGTTAATTTTTGAATCGCCGCCGGAATTTGGCCAACCTCGATATAAGCAGCGCCTTGGGCCTCAAGCAACACCGCCCGCTCTTCGGGATTCGCATTGTGATGAGTGATTGCTTGATCAATTAATTCAATTGCTGTGGCCTCAAACTGGGCAATGCGTGCCAATTCTGCTTCGTTACAGCTATTTTTTTTGCAGCGGGCAAGCTCGGTCAAGGCCCAGTTGTGGTAGGCCAAGGCCTGCGTTCGCGCATCGTAGTCGCGGTTATTAACAATTGCCGTGTATTGCTGGTCGGCTTGCTCCCAATCGCTGCTTTGGCTAGCCAGCACTGCTTCTTCTATAGCCATAGGCCGCTCAAACAGAATTGTGGTTTGGGCCACTTCACGCAAGCGATCATCAGCCGCCGCCGCCTCGTTGCCCTGAATGGCGTAGGCATATGAACGAGCATGATAAAACTCGCGCCACACCGTTTCGCGTACAATCAGCATTGCGCCCAGCCACAAGCCAAAACCAACAATCGTTACCCCCGTGCGCCAGCGCCGATCCTTGCCGCGCCGTACCCCAAGCTGGTAAATGCCTTCGCTAAAGACATAGACCCCAGCAATAAACAGCGAAACGCTAAAAATTGGCACCCGCACAATCGCGCCATCGGTGATGATAAACAGCACCATCACGATCAAGCCAATCATCGCCGCCAAACTTGGCAAGCGCTCATCCAAGGCAAATTCATTATCCAGCCGCAACGGGCGAATCACTGTCCAGAAGATGGTTGGGCCAATCAGCAAAACCCCGCTAAAGCCAAGCAATTGAAGAATTGAGTAGAAGCTTGCTGGCAAAAATTCTGCAAGATTCGGAATCCAGCCATTAACACTGGCAATGATCAGGCCCAACAACAGCGTGCCAAGCCCAATCACCACGCCCCAAGCGCTGCGCAACAAGCTAATATCGGCGCTTAGATAGCTAATTTGTGCCCCAGCTTCCCGCGCACGTTTCTCAATCAAATAGATCACGCTGTTATACCAGCCCGTAATGCCATCAACCCGTAGCAATGGCTGCATCGTCGAGCGCACAAAACTCCGCGAAAATACCATCAATGGGCGTTTCCAAACCCGCCGATCAGCGGTGATAATTTCGGTCACATCAGCCCATTTAATCCGATGCGATTCATGGCCAAACGAATCGGAGTGAATCAATTCATCGGGCGTGAACGTGTGTACGGTTGGCTGATTATTGCGCAACTGAGTCATTGGCATATACCAAAGCACAATCAAGCCCAACACGCTATAGCCAACGCCCGTCGCCACCAGCATAA
This sequence comes from Herpetosiphon sp. NSE202, assembly GCF_042688385.1. NCBI lineage: Bacteria > Bacillati > Chloroflexota > Chloroflexia > Herpetosiphonales > Herpetosiphonaceae > Herpetosiphon > Herpetosiphon sp. NSE202. The sequence continues at coordinate 153,429 of NZ_JBHUPY010000025.1, forward strand.
TCAACGGCGAGATAATCAGCCGATACCATGGAAAAATATAGACATCAGCAGCAGGCAAGACCAAATTACTGCTCGCTTGGACAATCGTTTGATTGCCAACCGTGGGCGCGACAATCGCCGCAAAGACCAAAATCAAGGGAATCAGCAAAGTTTGGCCAACTTGCAAATAGGGCAGCAGAAAGCGCGGAAAGCGCGCCACAAAGCGTTGGGTTGGCTCATCACGCAAGATCGTGCTAATTTCGCTGGGGTAGGTTAATTGCGAGCGTCGCCAGGTGCGCAGCTCGTATAAAATGCGTTCGCGACTCAGCACCGAGCCAATGCCTCGCGCTCGCGCCAAGCCTGCTTGATAGGTTTTAAGCGCTTCATCTGGCTGACCAGCTTCCTGCAAGGCTCGGCCAAGCGTCGTCAGCGCCCGTGCCTCCCAACGGCCATCATCAACCGCCCGAAACACCGTCAAGGCTTGATTAAGCATAGCGATTGCTTGCGCAAAATCGTGTTTCGCAATCAAGGCTCGCGCCAGCGTCACTTGCACTCGCGCCTTGCGATAGGGTTCTTCACAGCCGGGCCGTTCGAGGCTTTGCTTGGCCAATTCAATTGCTTCATCGACGCTGCCAAACAGCACATCAATATCGATCAAGCGCATCTCACAGCGAATCATGTTCACTTGATCTTCCTGTTGACGGAAGATAGCATAGGCGGCCATGGTTTGTTCGCGCGAAGCCCGAAAAATGCGCGCCAACAACCAATTTTGGTAGCGCAGCAAAATCAATGGCTTAGGCACAGCCGCCCCCAAACGCCGCAAAATGCTGACCAAAATAAACATTGGAATAATCGCAATCGATTGAAAAACCTTGGCCAAGGCGCGCGCAATCGGATATTTCTGAATCTGTGGTTGATGCCAACCACCAGCACTGACCGCAATTTCATTGTAGGCATCGGCAATCCCAAGGTGGGCTTCGGCCTGTTGAGCTAGCGCGATTTTTGGCGTTGCCAAGGCCTTTTGATACGATAAAATTGAGGCCGACCACTGCCCAGCCTCAACCTGCACATCGCCCAAGCTATTCGCCAGCAAGACTTGCAGCTCAGGATCGAGATCATCGCGCTTCAACAAAATTTCAAAACACTCGATCGCCTCATCAAGCCGCACCATGGCAAAATTCATCTTGCCACGATAATAGAGCAGCCAATCGCGCACCAACGGAGTTAGGACGCTACTTTGCTCCTCGGCAGCAAGCAAAATTGCCTCAGCTTCGGCCATGCGATGAGCATTGAATGCTTCTTCGAATAAATCACGAAAACTTTTAAGCGCTTTTACATATTTAGCGAGAGCCGACTCATTATCAGATGGATCGTGCTGGTTTGTAGTTATAGCCGAGGCCAGCATCAAATCATAGGATACAAATTCACGTCGCCATGTCGCACGGTTTTCGACAACGGTTGACTCCACCCGCTGCTTAAAATATTTATACAAGCGTTCATGGATGTGGCGCAATTCATCGGGGCGCAAGCGCCAATCGCCCAGCAAATAGTGGCGCACATCGTCGATAAAAGCATAGCGACCCTCACCAATTTGGCGCACAAAACTATATTCGGCTACTTGTTGCAGAATATTAGCGTTGTTGCCATCGTCACGATCGCGCAGCACCGCCAAAATTTCTGCATCAAACCAGCGCGGAATCGCACAGCGGCGCATCACTTCTGCTTGGCCGGGCTTCATGCTGGCCAGAATTTGGGTAATCGAGAGTTGCAATGCATTGCTAAAGGTTGGCATAGTCGGCGTGCCACAGCGTGGGCAAAACAGGCTGGTTGGCCGCAAAAGCTGTTCGCAACTGGGGCATTGATGGGGTTCAGAGCCAGTCATCGTCGCCTCCGCTCGCTTGCGATCGCAGAATATTATCGGCTAACATCGCGAGCAATTGGGGTTGGCCAGTGCTACCTTGAAACAAGGCTTTGATCACATTTGGATCATCGCTGAGACCACGCCGCTGCACCAAATATTCCTTCACATGCGGCTCGGATAATAAATCTAACCCAGTTCGGGCAATCAAGTGATCCCATTGACTATCTAATTTTGGCACTGAACGCCCAGCGATTACCACGACCACGTTTTTAATCAAGCCATCGCGAATCTGCGGCAGCAGTTGGCCCATCAGCCAAGCCTCGGCTTCGACCGTCACTTTATCGTAGGTATCGAAGAAAAAACAGAGCGGGCCTTGGCTGGTCAGCGCCGCCAAACATTCAAAAAAAGCCCCGCTCAAACGATCTTGCAAGGCTTGGCGCACAACCGCATTATCAGCATTAATCACAAACGAATTATCTTTGATTACATTACCAGCAACAACTTCGCCAACATTCACATTCGAGCCGGAGAAGGTGTTACTTTGGCCAAGCAAATTATTAATTGCATTGGTATTAGCAACTCCAGTTTCAATCCGCACCGTTGGCTGAGTTACCTCGTTAATTGCCTGAGTAAAGAGATTGAAGGCTGCAACCCCGAAGCCATCGCGTGCCCGCCGCAACAACGCCAAAAAATCAAAGACGATACTATCGGCAAAATCAATTTCAGCATTCGGAATGCCCTGCCGTTGGCATTCAGCCCGCATAAATTCGACAGTCCACGATTTGCCCAACCCCCCGCTGGCCTCAATCATCATGATCCGTTTGGGGGTTTGGCCTTGGAGCATTTTAATAAAGCCAGCAGTTTGTTTCTCGCGGTTTACAAAAAGTTTGTCGATGCTCTGCATAGGCGTTGCTCACCACTCCAGCAAGCCTGCGCCGCTCGCTACGCACGACGCAGGCTTGAAACACCCCTAGATCACATTGCGTTCGGCGTGCAATTCGCCAGCAGCAAAGCGTTCGATCCGCAACTCATCAATGTCAATAGAGTGAGCGCGGCCATCAAGAATTTCCTCGGCAATCAGCAAGCCCGTTGCCGGAGCATGCATCACGCCATGGCCGCTAAATCCAGCGGCATTCAGCCAGTTGGGGCAATTGGGCATGCGTCCGAGAATTGGCAGGTGGTCGGGCGTAATTTCATACGAGCCAGCCCACGATTGGCGCTCGGAGAGACCAGCGCGCTCCAAAATTGGAAAGCGATTAAGCATTGCTTCCAAGACCGTATCCAGCCAATCCCAATCAACTGTGGTATCGTGCGATGATGGCTCGTTATGATTGCTCAAGCCCATCAAAACCGTATCTTGCTCTTTGCGAATGTATGCTCCCGTGCCAACATCAATTGTCAGCGGAATATCTTTGGGCAAGGCAGGAAATGGATCGGAAACGTAGATACAGCGGCGATAGGGCTTGATCGGAATCTCAAAGCCAGCGGTTTTGCCAACTTCGCCAGCATACGGGCCAGCAGCATTGACGACATAGTTGCAGCGAATGGTTCCTTGCGGAGTTTGCACCGCCACGACCTGATCATCGGCAAATTCAAAGCCGAGCGCTGGTGCATCGCGCAGCACCTTCACGCCCAAGGCGCGGGCTTTATTCAAGTAGCCCATGGCAATCCCATGCGGATCGACAAAGCCATCTTCGGCGCAATAGGTTGCGCCAACAAGATCGCTAATGTTTAATTCGGGAATGTAGCCTGCCGCTTGTTCTGGTGTCAGCACCTCGACGGGCACATTGAGGCTCTGTTGCAACTCGATCACTGCTTGATAGGCTTGCCATGCGGCATGATCATTAAACAAAAAGAGATAGCCATGTTGATGCAATTCGGCATGGCCGCCAATTTCTTCGGTAAAATGTTTGTAGCGTTCGATACTATATTGGGAAAGTAAGATATTGGTGCGTGATGAGAACTGATGGCGAACCCCAGCCGCAGAACGAGCAGTTGAGCCAGTAACCTCAACCGACTCTTTTTCTAACACCACTACCTCGGTACAGCCCCGCGCAGCAAGATGGTAGGCAACGGAAGCCCCAATGATGCCTGCCCCAATAATTACGACCTGTGCTTGGTGAACCATTCCGAACGATCTCCTTTGATGTGCAATGATGTTTGCACTATTGTACCAAAGGATGTGCGGCTATGGCAGTTCATTTTGGCCCAAAATGGCCCAACTATTGGCCGTCTTTGGGTGCTGGTTGGGCATAGCGAAATTCAGGCTGGTTGCTCACGCGCGGCATGGTAATCACGTTGGTTTGCTCGATCATAATATCAACGCCATCGATCTCGTTCCAAATCCGAATCAGGCCACCAACCCGATTTAATGCGCCCATCAAGGTTTCTTTGTCACCAATCGCTTGAATCGTGTAGGGTGTGTGCTGAATTTCACCATCAATATACAATTCGGCGTTATCATCTTCTTCGATGCGGGTACGGGCGATAATTCGCCGTCCGTTGATGGCAATTGCTTCAGCGCTGGCATTGCGCACTTCGTTGGTCAAGGCAATCACATCGGCAGCACGCAAGGGATAATTAATCGTAATGGTGACCCCAGCGCCTTGGACTTGCACCGCGCCAGTATGCAATTTATAGCGATTTAAATCGCCAGCCAATTGATCGAGCGTGCTGGTACCATTCGATTGGGTGCGGCGATACTCGTCGTTTTGTTGGCGCAAGCCATTGATTTCGCGCTCGGTCGCCGCATTGCGGTCGATCAGGCTAATCATCAATTCGGCGCGTTGCTCAGGCGAAAGCTTCACCACATCGTTAGCAATATTTTCATAGGTACGGAGTTGGGTTACGACTGCAAAGCCAATCAACATACACATCAAGGTCAGCAGGCTTTGGCGCAAAATCCCGCGCCGAATCCGCAGCGACTTCATGGCGCAACCTCCATATGGCGGTTGGCCAAGGGGCCGGTGTAGGCTGGCACTTGGACTTGGGCTTTTTGCTTGACATCCACGCCAATCCCATATTCGCGCTGGCGGCTCCACAAATCGGTGAGCAATGAAGAATTGCTGGCTGCATTGGCGAGACTCGCGGGGTCGCCAATGGCCCGAATCGTAAACGGCGGAGCCATCAACTCTTGGTTGATCAGAATTGTTGAACCAACGCAGTAAATTGAGGTTTGATCCGTGATCCGTTGATCGTTGATTGCAATCGCTTCAGCACCATTGCTCCAGAGCACGCCAACCAAGGTAACGAGCTGTTGCTGATGAATGATATAGCGATTCACGTCAGCAACTTCATCAGGCAACGAATTGGCATTGCTATCATTCAGGGTTACAACAACTCCAGGCCCGCGCATGGCAACTAAGGCCGCAAGCTGTTGTTGCTGATCGATTTGAGTGCGAATTTCCTCGAAGTTGCTTTGGCTGGAGGTCGATTGCTTTTGCAAATCTGCTTGTTCATCGCGCAGGCGGCTAAGCTCAGCATTTAATTCTTGCTGATGCTCGCGCAGCGTGCCAATGCGATCGACACTAAGGCTAGCCGAGCTATTGCGCGAACTACTACTACTCGAAAGTGCCACTTGGGGCTTGACCGACATCAGCATGCCGACAAACAACCCACCGAAAAGCAAAGCGAACAGCGACAAAATGGCACGGTTTTGGGGTAATAGTTGACGCATAGGTGCTCCCGCAGGGCTATGGCTCAACGCGGATGGTAAATTCGCGCGTGTTATTGCTGGTAAGGGTTTCTTGGCTAAGTGGTTCAGCGCGCACAATCAGGCTATAGACATCGGCATTGGCTGGTATCGCTCCCTCAGGCTCGATCCGCACGACCACGATTTGGCCAGGAGCCAACTCATTGACGCTTCTACTACCACTCAGCATAAGTATATCATCACTCGTGCGGCGCAAACGCGCATTAACTTTGACATTATAGGCGGTTAGCAGGCCGCGATTTTCCAAGGCAACCAAAACCGCATATTTATCGCTAATTGGCAAGCGCGAACCTTGCAAGGCAGGGTCGAAATCGACGCTTACCACCGCAACATCATAATCATCACTGGTGATCGATTCTGGTGGAGCTGGCTTGGGTTCGACCGCAATTTGGCCACAGCCAACCAATAAAAACAGACACCATGTGAATAATTTAAGCCGTTGCATAAAAACCTCCAAAGGCATAGCAAATCATAGCGATCAGCACGCAGGGCATTAATCGAGCTTGATGATTGTGCCAGGGCCGTTTAATTGTCCTGATAACGCAGAGTGCAACTGTTGAGGACCACAAATCCAAATTTCGAGCTGTGGTGCGTGTTGGACTAATTGCCACATTGCTTCAACCTTATTGCGCATACCTCCGGTGACATCAACGCCATGCGAGCCACCGAGACGAGCAATAATGGTAGCGTAGTTTGTCTGATTAATCAAAGAAATTGGTTGGGCAGCGGCGTTTTGGCGGGGATCGGCATCGTAGACGGCCTGTTCGCCAAGTAAAATGATTCGGCTTGGTTGGAGTGTGCCCACCAAGGCACTAAAAATCCGTTCGGTCGAAGCGATTGTACAGCCTTGAACGCTATCGAGCAAAACATCACCATAGACCACTGGAATCGTTCCCGCAGCCAACAGGGTTGCGATTTGCTGCGTACCGAGCGTTTGAATTTCGCCAGCATTGGCAAAGCCCGAGGCCATCGGCTGGATGCCAATCGCTGGCAATTCAGCATCAAGGCATGCGCCGACCACCGCCCGATTGAGCCTAGCCATCGCATCGGCCACCCGAGCCACGCCCCACCAGCTTTGGTCGTCGATAATGCCTTGCGCCGTGCGATAGCGTTCAGCCCAATAATGGCCAAACGAGCCACCACCATGGCCAAGCAAAATCGGCTGGGTAGGATGGGCCTGTCGCCAAGCAGATAAATCGGTCACAACCTGCTTGAGCGTTTGGTCGGCCAAGCGTTCGGCACTGGTTTTATCGGTCAACATCGAGCCGCCAAGTTTGATAAAGATTGGCTTATTCATCGCGAATGATCAGACGCTCCACAACATGGCGACGCAAGGTTCCCTGTTCATCAAACTCCTGCCACTCGCGTTGACGCAAAAAGACCCGCTGTGCAGCTGATGGCCGAGTTGCCAAGGCCGTGGTTGGTGCAGCAGGCTTTTGGCGCTTGCTCAGCAAGTTCGAGCCAAGATCGACCGCCAATGCTGCCAAGCCAAGCGCGACCGACTTCGCCACAGGGCTGCGCAAAATTGGTGATTGACGCAAGCGCGAGGTTAAGCTGGTTGGAGCCTTGGTTGCAAGGCTGGTTGTTGCGGTTGGTTGCGTCAAATCGGCCCCACAGCCAACGCAATGAGTTTGATCGAGGTTATTGCCAGTTTGGCACTGCCAACAAGGTCGTTCAAGCATACGCCACCTCCTTCACAGGTGGTACTATTGTACTAGAAATCTGGCAATCCAATGTTGGGGGTTGATGAGTATTTAAGCCAATTTAAAATCCTATGCCTCGTCAGCAATTGATTGCTGACGAGGCATAGGATTCGGAGACTCTTAATCGTTAGCGCACAGTAATTTCACGCAATAAGGTAGCCCGATTAAAGCCAGCATATAAACGGAAACGATAGACCGAGCCAGGTACAATCCATGCAGGATCGGCCTTACCATATGGGCCTTGCGACATTAATCGATCTTCGCCACCATCTTTTGAAACATAGACTTGAGCTTCACTACCATCGCCAGTGCTCCAATAGAGCATAATTTGTTGCAACCCTTGCGCGCCCGCCGGAATACTACTTGGATTCGCAATCAAGCTTCGTTCGCGGCGCACCGTAACTTCGCGCAACAGCGTTTCACGATTGAGGCCTGAATATAAACGAAAGCGATACTCAGAGCCAGGCGCAAACCACCCTGGGCTATCCACACCATAATGACCTTGCGCCATCAAGCGATCAGGCCCACCATTTTCCGACACAAATAATTGTCCTTGATTGCTATTGCCAGTACCCCACGTAATTGTGGCACTTGATGATGAAGCTGAGGCAGGAATTGGATTAGGATTGACCATCAGCCCTGCCTGCGCATTGTTACTCACGGTAAATTGACGTTCTGCCGACCAAGCACTTGGGCTAAGCCCATCACCAGCACGCACCTTCCATGCATACGTTCCAGGTTGAGGAACTGCCACCGACCAGTTTGTCGCACTATTCCATGAGCGGCTTTGCGACCACGAGTTATTGGTAGCCCGAATTTCTACCACATAATCACGGGAGGCTCGTGGGTGATTATCAGGATCACCAGCATCATTCCATGTTAGTTGCACGTTCAGGCTATTTAATGTAGTCCCGCTTGGACTCAGGCCTGTTGGCGGATTGGGATAAACATTTGCCACGGTAACAATCTGACCAACCGGGTTTTCAAGTTGATAGCCTTCATTACGCGCTAAATTAACCTCGGTTTGATCGGTTGTAAAGAAATGATCATTGCGGCCCGAGTGATACAAGCGTTGCAACGAAGCCATCACATATTGGCTTTGGGGCTGTTGAGCGATTAAGCCAACACGACCCTCGTCGTGATATTCCCCACTCGAAACCAAGACATCACGCTCGTATTGGGTGGCATACATGTGTTTAGGGGTCAGCGTGTTGTGAGCCAAACGATAGAGCGGCGTGCCACTTGGCAACGAACAGCCGCTAGCTGCAACAAATCCAGTAATTTGTTCATAGCGCCAATTCACATCGCCCAAGCCTAGCTCACTCCAATGTTGGGTATAGAAATGACGTAAAACTGAGCTATTGAAATAGCGATACAGCGGTTTAAGGCATGCATGGGTGCTATTTTGAACACTTACCCTCAGGGTTTCTGAATGATTGGCTGAATCAAGCAACCATGTACTGCTGCCATCAAGCGAGGTTGCTTTAACTTTTAACTCATAGTTGCCATTGCCATAACGGGTCGTATCCCACTCCCACGACCAGCCATACGGCCCAGTCAACCCAGGATCAGGCCGATATTCGCCATAATTGGCTTTGGCCAATGGCACAAATGAATGGTTCGATCCAGCCAAACGCCCATAGATATTGACTTCCTTGATCGTAGAATTGGTACTTTTGGCCCAACCATTGATTTTAATCCGATTGGTCAGTTGGGCATTGGGGGCTGGCCCATCGATATAGCCCTCTACTATCACAGCATTAGTCTTAATCCAATCTGTATAATTCAGAAGGCGTGTATATACACCATATTTATTAGGCTTTGCACACCCATTCCCCCAACTTACAATACCAGTTAATTTCCAGATGCCCATCCTTTGAGCGATCAGTGGGCCTCCGCTATCTCCCTGACATGAATCCTTTCCACCGGTTGCATATCCAGCACAAACCATGTTTACAGTAATTTCATTATTATACGAGTCTTGAGAATTACAAATGTCATTAGATACGATTGGTACCTGAACTTTATGAAGAACATCAGGCAATAGTCCTCCCTGAGACAATCTTCCCCAACCAGTAACAGTTGCAACAACATCAGGGTTGTATAAATCTGCATCAATCGGCCTTACAATTGGAATTAACCCAACACGACTATTAAGGTTTATTGCACTAGCTAGTTTCAACAAAGCAACATCGCTATCATGGCTTGTTTTATTATAGTTTGGATGAATTATAATCTGGTCAATTGATCGAATTTGTTCACTTCCTTCATCTACTAGCCAATTATGATCACCTACAACAACTTTAAGGAATGGTTTTTGGCTTTCGCTTACGCAATGAGCAGCAGTAATAACCCATTCTACAGAGATTAAGGAACCTCCACAATATAAATTATTATTTAGGGCAATGCGTGCCTGCCATGGAAATTCACCAGCGTTGGCTGGTGATCCACCAACGATCTTATCTATGGGTGCGTCCGTATTAGATTTGAATTGATAGTTATCCTGTACTATATCAATAGTGTTTTTATCTCTTGCTGCAGCATTGTTAAGATTAACAGTATTCGATTGAATCAATATTAATACTACTAAAATCCAGTATAAAGATCGGTTCTTAAAAAACTTCATTACTATTCCTCCTTAGGTAACGATTATGCGCTAGATTAAACTCTCGTTAAAATACAAATTATTACATTGAAATAAGCCCCCCCTTTCCTCAGCATAGAAGGTACATAGGTCTAAAGTATGATTCAAGATAGTCGCAGTCTAACAGACAATTACAGCTCAAAAAATAATCTCAGGATATATCTTTGGATTTGTGCAGCGGAATCCAGCCTTGCTTATAGGCCATAATTGCCGCCTGATAACGGCTTTGCCGCTCAAGCTTGGTAAGAATATTATGGATATGGAGCTTCACTGTAGCGACTGAAATGACAAGGGTTGCCGCAATCTCCTCATCAGTTTTTTCATACCAAACTTGTTCTAAAACCTCCAACTCGCGATCGGAAATTGGCAACCCATTGGTATTGATTCGCAACAAGCGCAACGATAAACCAATCAGCATTAATCCCAGTTGGGTTTGCAATACCCAATTGTGTTTCCAAATACATTGAAATACCCAATATGTTAGGATCTTCCGAAGCATACTCCCAGCAAAACGAGCCATCTGACATCTCCTTAAATTCCTAAGATGTCATTGCGCAATGACTGCAATCCAGTCGTGATCGATCAAGCAAAAGTATATGCAATCTATATCAAATCTGGCTTTGACAAAGGTCTAAACATTGGTCTAAGATCAAGTCTAGCAATGGCTCAATAGTGGTCTAGAGGCTCGTAGGAGGTCGCATGGGGTCAAGTTCGCTCTTGGATCAGGATTTTGCAACGGTTTTTAATCTCTTGTTTAATCATTATTGGCGTGGCAAATCAAACAAGGCCTTCTATACAAATCTAGAGATTAGTAAAGCAACCTTTTATAAATGGATCAGAGGTGAGCATACACCAAACGAAGAGGAGGTCATTTTAAAGATTGCCAAATGGCTTAAATTAACCGAAATCGAAACCTCAGCATTGTTGTTGAGCGCAGGCCAAAAAGCTAAGCATCGACCAAACGAGGTTCAGGCTCATATCAATCAATTGTTACAACAAACAACGGCCAACCCAACCATCATTGAGGAGGAAATTGAAGTTATTGAGAATACAGCAGAATCAAATCAATTCAATACAACTACCACGACCAATAGCCAACATATTTCAATTCAACCATCAAATACCATCGTTGATAGCCCAATCAAGCCCCATCGTAAGCGTTTCCACCAAAGTATTGCAGTCATTAGTCTAATCGCGATCGTATTTCCATTAATGATCATCATGTTGCCGGGCATCAATATTATTCAAGGCGATAATAGTCAAGCAGGGCTAGTTAATGTGCTTGAGCAACATATTCAGCCAACCATCCAACCAACTATCACTCCACCGCCGCCAATTACTGTAGCTCTAGACAGAACAAATCTATCATTTGAGTGGACTGATTCTATCGAGAATAATAAATTTATCTATGGACGAATTATTGCCAGAATTTGTGCTACCGACCCACAGAAACCCTTGGCTTACTACATCGAAGCTGCTGAAATTGCCCCAAATCCAAAGCCAATTCGCGATTATAGCGTTCAGCTGACTAATCAGTGCCAAAGCTACACGATTGCACCAGATGTTACCCCCCAAGACCAAATTTTGATCGGCATTGCGATTTTCGATTCGGAGCAACCGCATACCAGCACAATTCCTTTATATAGCTATCTAGTAACCCGTAATATGTCAACCAATGGCCTGAATGTTGAGCAAGCAGCAACTCGCGAATATCTTTTACCAGCACCGTTTGGGTGCACCGATGGGCCATTACATGGCGATACAATTCGCGGAGTTTTTCCAGTTGGTGGTTGGATGACAGTTAATGATACTAATATGATTGAACGGGTTGAAATGTGGGTTGATGGCAAACATATGGGGAATGCACAGTATGGGTTGAATCACGAGCCTGATCTACCAACCCATGGCTTTATGTGGGATTGGGATACAACAACGATTACAAACGGCTTACATATCCTGCAAATTAAAGGAATCCCAATGCTTGGAGTAGAAGGATTTATTGCCTGTGGCAATGAGCCAGTCGAAAAACATATTATGGTCGAGAATAAATAAATGCCCCATACATTTATGGGGCATTGTCGGTGCTTGGTGCAGGTTTGGGCTGACCTTCGGCATCGAAATGGGCTTTGGTGCGTTGCTCGACAGTGGCACGCGGCAACATCACTTTATGCTCACAGGTCATGCAGCGCAAGCCAATATCGGCTCCCAAACGCGTGACTCGCCAGCGATACCCGCCACATGGATGGGGCTTGCGCAATTGCACAATGTCGTCAAGGGCTAAATCTAAACGGGCCACAATTTACCTCGCTTGCTGCTTGGCAAATGCAGCCAAGGCGGCAGCAAGATCAACGGTTATCACGCCTTCGGCAATGACCCCAACCTGCCAATCTTCGCCAGCCCGCGCCATCCATTCGCGCTCGCCATCAAGCGCAATCGCGCCACTACGCAGCGCAATCCGTTGCCCAGCGGGCAAATAGCTGTGCTCAGCAATCGGCACTGGCGTAATCATCCCTGGCGCGATTGGCACGTTGATGCTGCGGCCAGCACCAAGCAGCACATGCACCGCTTGAGCCTCGGCAGGCGCAATGCCAGCATGGCCACCAATCGCCGAAAGCCCAACCGTGCCCGGGGTTAAGCGCGTGGTAACCACCTGTTGCACTTTGCTAATTTCCCACACCGCCCGCCCGCCAAGACTATCGGCAACGCTGGCCACATCAACCAACGCTATGTCAAGCAATTCGTGGTTGCGATAAATTTCGAGCAAGGCATGGCGATTGATGGCATCAGGTGCAAAACATGCCACGCTGCCAGCAGCCAAGCCAGCCAAGGTTGGCTCAATTGTTTGGGGAAAGGCATTGTTGGTGCCGGTCGAAAGCGCCAAAATCGGGATCGAGCGCGCGCCTTTGATTGCAGCTCGAGCTGTGCCATCGCCACCAAGCGTGATCAAACAATCAATGCCTTGCTGTTCGGCTAAGCGCGCAGCCAAGGTTGTATCATCGGCGTGATCATGCCATTGGCCCTCGAACGGCAGCAAGCCAAATGGCAATTGTTGGCGTTCTGCAGCGTTGCGCACAATTCCAGCATGGTCGGGCAAATACCAAACTTCATCAATTGGCGTAGCTGCCAAGCCTTGCAGCACCCGCCGCACAATGCTAGTTTTTTCGTTGTTCGAGACACTTGACGCATGGCTGACCACCCGCCGAATATCTTTACTTGAGGCTGGATTGGCAATAATCGCAACACTGGTCATAACTACCGATCTCCAAAAATTGATCCACGAAGGGCACGAAGGTATGAAACCGCGAAGCACACGAAGCTTTTTTCGCCACGAATTCCGCGAATTGCACGAAAAATCTTCCGCTAGCCAATAGCCCAAAGCCTATAGCCATCCTCTGCGCCTCTGCGTTAAACAACCAATTCTGATGGCCAATCCCCAGTTCCTATGCTCTATGTTCTATGCTCTATGTTCTTATCCCCAACCCCTACTTTTGCAACTTGCGCAACAAGGCTGGAATATTAGGATAAAAGCCAACCCCAAGCAGTGGTGGAGCAACTGGGCTGCCGTCTGCATTCCAATAGCGTTGGCGCAAATCGCTACTGTTTGGCAGGCGCAGGCTGTAGGGAACGCCCAAAACTTTGCCTTCACCAACCCGCAAACCGCGTGGCTGTGAAAATTCCTTGAAAATTGCGCCCAACAACAGGCTAATCCCTGAAAAAATGATCGTTCGGCGAAGCCATGGTTTCATCGTAAACTCCTCAGCAATTTATGGATATAAATAAGGTGAACTTGGCATCTCAATTGATACTAGGGTTCCTGCAATTTGGGGTACTATCGAGCCATTAATTTCAGCTGGCACGAATGTTCCTTCAACTCGCACCCATTGATCGTTGGCAAAATCCGCGCCGTTGCTGGCCTTCACCCGCAACGACAAGGCGGTGCCATCGGCGGTGCAGCAGGTAACAACGTAGCGCCCAACCAGCACTTCATCGGCGGGCAAGTCGGGAGTGCGATAGACAAAGCCCTCGAAGGCTGCTTGCTTATCGCGCAACACCGCAAGGTCGCTCTGACGCACGGCGGTCGTCCACTCAAGCAACGTCCAGCTTTTGCTATCATCGGATAAATTGGTTTTCCAGCGGGCGAGCAAATTATCGCTTGAATTGGCATTTAAGGCCTTCCCAGAGACTAAATTTGCCCCCAATGGACGAGCAGGCACCAACAAGGCAAAGGCCACCGGAATCGTCAACAAGGCCAACATGCGTTTGGGTATAGCAGGCGCTTTGGTCAGGGCCATGCCCAGCGCCGCCAGCAGCAACACAATTGCCGTCGCTACCAACAAGCTAGTATAGCGCGGATGAATATACAAATTCAAGCGGTTGGTTTGCCATTTGAAAATAATCATGGCTCCCAAGCCAAACATTACCGCAATCGAGAGCCAACGCTCAAGCACTTGACGTTGCATTCAACACCTCACACCAAAACAACATAGCTGATCAAGCCAGCAATAATTGCAAATAACGCTGCCAGCACGACCATCGCCACCACCGCCGAGCGCCGGAAGGTTGAGGTCAGCATCAACGTGCTTTTAATATCGATCATCGGGCCGAAGACCAAGAAGGCCATGACCGCGCCAGGATGGAACAAGCCAAGGAACGAAAGCGCCAAAAAGGCATCGACGGTTGAACAAACTGAAAGCAGCACTGCCACCAACATCAGCACCACAATCCCGACCAATGGTGCAAAAAAGCCAATGCTACTATCGTTCAAGGTTAATAATGCTGATTGGGGGATGAAGGTTTGCATGGTGGCCGCCAGCAACGAGCCAATCACCAAATATTGCGCCATCTCGAAAAACTCGGTGCTGCCATGGGCAATCAAGCCCGCCAAACGGCCTTTTGGTTGGTCGTGGGTGTGGTCGCATGTGCCATGATCGTGATCGCAATGGCTATGGTCGTGATCATCGTCGGCAGTCAGCGAAAGTGGCGTGAGAATCGACTCGCGTTTAATTCCCGCGCCGATAATCAAGCCAATCGTCAAGGCAATCACAATCGTAAAGCCAACCCGAGCCAAGGCCCAGCGCACATCGCCAAAGGCAATTGAGGTTGAGATCAATACAACTGGATTGACGACCGGAGCCGCCAAGGCAAAGGCAATGCCCATCGGGGCCGGTGCGCCTTTGCGCAACAAGCGCCGACTGGTCGGAATCGCACCACACTCGCAGACCGGAAACAGTAAGCCCAAGAGCGAGCCAAAAATTGAAGCGCCAAAGGCATTTTGCGGCACAAAACTGGCCAAATGCTGGGGCTTCACAAACTCGCCAATTAACACCGAGACAATCACGCCTGCGCTCAAAAAGGGCAAGGCTTCAATAAAAATCCCTTGGAAGGTCGTAACCAAGCCTTGCAGTTTATTGGTTAATGGGGCTAAATTGCTGGGCACAAGCCAACCGCTTGCCAGCCATAGCCCAATAATGCCAATTATCGGAGCGAAAAACAGGAGCCATTTACGTTGAGTTTTGGATTGAGCATTGACACTGACAACAGCCATGGGGATACCTCGTTGGTTCAACTGCTGCCATGATACCCGAAAATCTCAGTGCTGAAAACACCAAGCCCATTGGTTTATCCACGAAGGGCACGAAGCGCACGAAGGATGGGAATCGCGAAGATTGATTTTCGCCAAAGCTTGCAACGATAAAGCTTTTTAGCCACGAATTCCACGAAGCATGTTCCGATAGCCCAGAGCTGTACTGGTTGATTGGATTGGCAACCGTGTCCCCTCACCCCCCAGCCCCCTCTCCCACGAGAACGCGGGCGAGGGGGAGCACCCATGTGCACCACGCCGTGCGGCAGAACCACAGGATGAAAGTCCCTCGCCCGCCACGTGGGGAGCGGGGGGGGAGCACCCATGTGCACCACGCCATGCGGCAGAACCACAGGATGAAAGCCCCTCGCCCGCCACGTGGGAGAGGGGTTGGGGTGAGGGGATCAAGCCGTGGTTAACCTAATGAACCATTAAACATAGCCCATAGCCACATGGTCTCTGCGCCGCTGCGTTAAAATCTAGTTCCTTTTGCCTTTGCTTTTGATTTCTCCTTCTGACTTTTGCCATTCATCCTTCATCCCTCATCCTTCATAATTTGGTTATGTTCTATGCTCTTTGTTCTTTTGCCTTCATCCTTTTGCCTTTTGATTTCATCCTTCATCCTTCATCCCTCATCCTTCATAATTTGGTTATGTTCTATGCTCTTTGTTCTTTTTGCCTTCTGCCTTTTACATTCATCCTTCATCCTTCTGATTTTTGCCTTCTGCCTTTTGAATTCATCTTGATACTTTCTTGATCTGGTTTTGATCAATCTTGATGCCTGCTTGAGGTCTTTTCTGGTTGAATAGTTCTAGGTTAATCACGTTTGATTGAGGTTCATTATGGATGTTTGGTTTCTGGGATTAATTGGAGTATTTGTGCTCTTGACATGGGCAATTGTGCGGCTGTGTGCCGCCTTGGGGAGTAAGCAATGAGCACCTTGTATTTAATTGCGGCTCTCGTAACGCTTGGTTTAGTAATGTATCTCTTTTGGGCGTTGATGCAGCCCGAGGTGTTTTAATGATCAGCAATATCATCATTCAAATTGGCAGCTTTTTGCTGGTGCTTTTGGCTTGTGTCATCCCATTGGGCCGCTATATGGCCAAGGTTTACGGCGAAACGCCGCCTATGCAACGGTTTTTTGGCCCAATCGAGCGCTTGATCTATCGGCTCTTGGGCATCGACGCAAAAACCGAAATGAACTGGAAACACTACGCCGTGGCCTTGCTCGGATTCAATGGATTAGGCTTGCTGCTGCTCTATGGCTTGCAACGCATACAAGCTTGGCTGCCGCTCAATCCGCAACAACTGCCAGCAATTAGCGCCGATTCGGCCTTCAATACTGCTGCCAGTTTTGTGAGCAACACCAATTGGCAGGGCTATGCTGGCGAAATGACGATGAGTTATTTGACCCAAATGCTGGGCCTGACGGTGCAGAATTTTGTTTCAGCAGCCACTGGCATGGCCGTGTTGATTGGCATGATTCGTGGCATTACGCGCCGTTCGAGCAGCACGATTGGCAATTTCTGGGTCGATTTGACGCGATCAACGCTCTATATTTTGTTGCCATTAGCGCTGACGCTCTCGCTGGTTTTGGTGTCGCAAGGCGTGGTTCAAACGTTCAATGCTTCGCAAACGGTTGAGTTGCTTCAGCCAATTGTCAACGCCGATGGCCAAACCATCAGCCAACAAACGATTGCGCTTGGCCCAGCCGCTTCGCAAATTGCCATCAAACAACTTGGCACGAATGGCGGTGGCTTTTTCAATGTTAATTCGGCGCATCCCTTGGAAAATCCTACGCCGCTCAGCAACTTGTTCGAACTGTTGAGCATTGTTTTGATTCCAGCGGCGCTCTGTTACACCTTCGGCATTATGGTTGGCGATAAACGCCAAGGCTGGGCAATTCTCGCCACCATGACGATTATTTTGCTTGGGTTTACGGCGCTGGCTGTTGGCGCTGAACAAGCTGGCAATCCGCTCTATCAAAAGCTCGGCGTTGACGACAACGCTTCGGCGCTGCAAGCGGGCGGCAATATGGAAGGCAAAGAAACTCGCTTTGGCATCGTCAATTCGGCCTTGTGGGCGACCGTCACTACCGCCGCCTCCAATGGCTCGGTCAATTCGATGCACGATTCGTACACGCCGCTTGGTGGTTTAGCGCCAATGGTTTTGATGCAGCTTGGCGAGGTGGTTTTTGGCGGGGTTGGCTCTGGCCTGTATGGCATGCTGATTTTTGCAATCATCACGGTGTTTGTGGCTGGCTTGATGGTTGGCCGCACGCCTGAATATTTGGGCAAGAAAATCGAAGCCTTTGAGATGAAAATGGCCGCGCTGATTATCTTAATTCCGTGTGTCACAACTTTGTTGATAACCGCGATTGCCGTGAGCAGCGATGCTGGCAAAGCTACTGTGTTCAATAGCGGCGCGCATGGATTTAGCGAAGTGCTGTATGCCGCAACTTCTGCCGCCAACAACAATGGCAGCGCCTTCGCAGGCCTGGGAGCAAACACGCCGTTCTACAACACATGGCTTGGCATCGCTATGCTCGTCTCGCGCTTCTGGCTGATTGTGCCGACCTTGGCGATTGCTGGTGGGTTGGCCAATAAAAAGCTGATTCCGCAAAGCGCTGGCACCTTGCCAACCCATACGCCCTTGTTTGTTGGCTTGTTGATTGGCGTGGTGTTGATTGTTGGAGCGCTGACGTTTATTCCCGCCTTGGCGCTTGGCCCGATCGTTGAACATTTATTGATGAGTTTATAAGGCAAGAACGATGAATCATACACTTCCTAAAAACCGCTCGTTGTTTGATCGGGCGATTGTTGGGCCAGCGCTCAAAGCCGCCGTACTCAAGTTCGATCCACGCTTGCAAGTGCGCAATCCGGTGATGTTTGTGGTCTTTGTGGGGGCGATTTTCACGACTGGTTTATGGCTGCACGCATTAATTGCTGGCGGCGAAGCATCGCCCAACTTTAGCTTGGCAATTGCTGGCTGGCTCTGGTTAACCTTACTGTTTGCCAATTTTGCCGAGGCCATGGCCGAAGGTCGCGGCAAAGCCCAAGCCGACACATTACGTCAATCACGCCGCGATGTGCAGGCAGTTAAATTAAGCTCTGCGCAACGCACCAGCAAGCAAACAACTGTGGCAGCGAGTGCCTTGCGCAAAGGCGATTACATTTTGGTCAGCGCTGGCGAAACGATTGCAGGCGATGGCGATGTGATCGAAGGCGTGGCGACGGTCGACGAAAGCGCAATCACTGGCGAAAGCGCTCCGGTCATTCGCGAAAGCGGCGGCGATCGCTCGGCGGTAACTGGCGGCACGCGGGTGCTTTCCGATTGGCTGGTGGTGCAAATTAGCGCCAATCCAGGCGAAACTTTCCTCGACCGCATGATTGCGATGGTCGAAGGCGCAAAACGCCAAAAAACACCCAACGAAATTGCGCTCAACATTTTGCTGACCGCATTAACCATCATCTTTTTGATGGCAACCGCAACGCTTTTGCCCTTCTCAATTTATAGCGTCGCAGCGGTCAAAGCGCTTGATCCAAGCAGTCAAGCCTTGCCAATTACGGTCACTGCCTTGGTCGCCTTGTTGGTCTGTTTGATTCCGACCACGATTGGCGGTTTGCTCTCGGCGATTGGCATCGCAGGCATGGATCGCATGATTCAAGCCAATGTAATCGCCATGTCGGGGCGGGCAGTCGAAGCAGCGGGCGATGTTGATGTCTTGCTGTTGGATAAAACTGGCACAATCACCTTGGGCAATCGCCAAGCTACCAACTTTTTGCCAGCAGCAGGTGTGGATATTCGCGAATTGGCCGATGCAGCCCAACTGGCTTCGCTGGCCGACGAAACGCCAGAAGGCCGTTCGATTGTGCTGCTTGCCAACGAACACTACCAGATTGGTGAGCGCCAAGCTGCCGAATTAGATGCAGAATTTGTGGCCTTCACCGCCCAAACCCGCATGAGCGGCATCAACATCGCAGGTCGCCAAATTCGTAAAGGCGCGGTTGATGCCATCGAGCGGTATTTGCGCGAACAACAATCGATCTTGCCAAGCGATGTGCGCGCCAATGTTGAAACGATTGCCCGCGCTGGCGGTACGCCGTTGGTCGTCGCCGATGGCAAGCGTGCCTTGGGCGTTATCCAACTCAAGGATATTGTCAAGGGTGGCATGAAAGAGCGCTTCGGCGAACTACGCCGCATGGGCATCAAAACCGTCATGATCACTGGCGATAATCCCTTGACTGCCGCCGCAATCGCTGCCGAAGCAGGTGTTGATGACTTTTTGGCTGAGGCCACACCAGAAGCCAAGCTGAGCCTAATTCGTGAATATCAAGCTGGCGGGCGCTTGGTGGCAATGACTGGCGATGGCACCAACGACGCACCAGCCTTGGCACAAGCAGACGTAGCCATGGCGATGAATACTGGCACCAACGCCGCCAAAGAAGCTGGCAATATGGTTGATCTCGATTCAAACCCGACCAAGTTGATCGAAGTTGTTGAGATTGGCAAGCAATTGTTGATGACTCGTGGCGCGTTGACCACCTTTTCAATTGCCAACGATATTGCCAAATATTTTGCGATTATTCCGGCGGCGTTTGCCAGCACCTATCCAGTGTTGAATAAACTCAACATTATGGGCTTGGCTTCGCCAGAAAGCGCCATTATCTCGGCGGTGATTTTCAATGCCTTAATTATTGTGTTTCTGATTCCGCTGGCCTTGCGCGGAGTGCGCTATCGGGCGGTTGCCGCAGCTCAAGCCTTACGCAGCAACTTGCTGATCTACGGGCTTGGCGGCTTGATTGTGCCCTTCATTGGCATCAAACTGATCGATCTGCTTTTAGTGGGCTTGGGCCTTGTCTAGGAGCGAATATATGCAACGGCAGCAAGAATCGCACATTTGGCTCGATCTGATTTGTGCTGGCATCATATTGAGCATTGGCGAAATTCACATTCAAGGCTTGAGCCAAATTCTAACTATCACATTATCAATCGCTGTTTTGATCGTGGGTTATGCAGCAATCAGCAGCTGGGCGTGGCAGCATTCGGCCACGCCAGCCCACGGCCATTTGCAATACGTTCGACGCGATCAGCAAGCAATTAATTATCGTTGGATTAGCGACGAGGAAAACCAATAATGCGTACATTTCTTCGGCCAGCTTTGGCCGCAATCATCTTTAGCGTTTTGACCGGGATTATCTATCCAGCGTTGGTGACAGTAATTGCCCAAGTGGCGTTTCCGAGCCAAGCCAATGGTAGCTTGATTGAGCAAGCAGGCACACAACGTGGCTCAGCCTTAATCGGCCAACAATTTGACCAAGCTGGTTATTTTTGGGGTCGTCTTTCAGCAACCGGCCCAGTGCCCTACAACGCAGCGGCTTCCAGCGGCTCGAACTACGGCCCGCTCAATCCAAGCTTGGCCGAAGCGGTTCAAGCTCGCATTGATGCGCTCAAGGCCGCGGATCCAAATAACTCATTGCCAATTCCGGTCGATTTGGTTACGGCCTCGGCCAGCGGGCTAGACCCTGAAATCTCGCCTGCTGCGGCTAGCTATCAAGTGCAGCGGGTCGCCACGGCACGAGGCCTAACGCCAAGCCAAGTGCAACAATTGGTGGCTCAACATACCAGCCAACCAACGCTTGGGATTTTGGGCGAGCCACGGGTCAATGTGTTGCAATTGAACATGGCGCTTGATCAAATCAAGGCTATCAATTGAGAACCTCATCCGATACCTACAAGGTAGGTTGTTAATCCAGTGTGGTATTTAAACGTTCCCTCACCCCCCAGCCCCCTCTCCCACTGAACGCGGGCGAGGGGAGCACCAGTTTTTATCGATGCATTGCGCAAGAACCACGGCGTTAAAGCCCCTCGCCCGCCACGTGGGAGAGGGGTTGGGGTGAGGGAACCTATAACCTACTCTTGGAAGCCAGCCCCCTCTCCTACAAAAACGCAGGTAAGGGGGAGCTGACCGTTTTTCACCACAGAATGACGAAAGAACCATCGTATTAAAGCCCCTCGCCCGCCGCGTGGGAGAGGGGTTGGGGTGAGGGAACCTATAACCTACTCTTGGAAGCCAGCCCCCTCTCCCACTAAACGCGGGCGAGGGGAGATGGCTAGCGAAAGACTGTGGTTGCATAACGATTTTTGGCGAATCTACCAAATCAAAAGCCCCTCGCCCGCCGCGTGGGAGAGGGGTTGGGGTGAGGGAACCTATAACTAGATAAACTGGGCGGTGATGCTGCGATTGCAATCTTTCAAGGCCAACGGTGGGCCTTCAAAAATAATTTCGCCACCAGCACTGCCACCATCAGGCCCAATATCGATAATCCAATCTGCTTGGCGAATAATATCCAAGTGATGTTCGATCAGAATCACCGTATTCTTAGCATCAACCAAGCTATCGATAATCTGCATCAGCAGGCCAATATCCGAACGGTGCAAGCCAGTTGTTGGCTCATCCATCACATAAACGCTGCCCTTTTTATGTAATTCGGTTGCCAATTTGAGCCGCTGGCCTTCGCCACCAGAGATTGTGCTGAGCGGTTGGCCAAGCTTCAAATAGCTCAAACCAACATCATTCATGGCTTGCAGCACCGGCTTGATCTTCTTTTCGCTGAAGAATTCCAGCGCTTCCTCGGCGGTCATATCAAGCACATCGCTGATCGATTTGCCCCGCAGCTGATATTCGAGCACTTCTGCTTTGAAGCGTTTGCCTTCGCAAATTTCACAAGTTGACGAAATCCCTTCCATAAAGGCTAAATCGGTATACACCAAGCCCAAGCCATTACAATTATCGCAACTGCCTGTTGAATTGAAACTGAATAACGAGGCACTCACACCGTTGGCTTTAGCAAAAGTCTGACGAATATCATCCATAATGCCAGTGTAGGTCGCTGGCGCAGAACGGCTATTGGCGGTAACTTTGGATTGATCGATCACAATTGCATTCGGATGTTGGCTCAAAAAGACTTCGTTAATCAAGGTGCTTTTGCCAGAGCCAGCCACGCCAGTCACCACGGTCAACACACCAGTCGGAATATTAACATTGACATTTTTGAGGTTATGCAAATTTGCATTCACAATTGGCAAATAGCCAGTTGGCGTGCGCGAATGCTGTTTGGTTGGTACGTCCTGTTGCAAATACCTACCAGTCAAGGTATTTGAGCGTTTGAGATCGGCAAAACTGCCCTCGAACACAACTTCGCCGCCGTGCACGCCCGCCCGTGGCCCAATATCGACAATATGGTCGGCAATCGCAATCACATCGGGATCATGCTCAACCACCAGCACGGTATTGCCTTTATCACGCAGTTGTTGCAGCAAGCGATTGAGCCGCGCCACATCGCGCGCATGCAAGCCCACGCTTGGCTCATCGAGAATGTAGAGCATTTCAGTCAAGCTATTGCCAAGATGGCGAATCATTTTGACCCGCTGCGATTCTCCACCAGAGAGCGTGGCGGTTTCGCGGCTCAGACTCAAATAGCCCAAGCCAATATCAACCAGCTGCTGAATGCGCTCCAAGAGCTTTGCCGCCACCCGATCGCCAATCGGATCAGTAAAATCGGCCAAGAAACTCATTAAATCAGTGGCTTCCAAATCGGAAAGTTCGGCAATATTGCGCCCAGCAATCCGACAATTCAGCGCGGCTTGGGTCAAACGCTGGCCATGGCACAGCGGGCAGGTTTGCGAGGTTGTGAATTGCTCAAACACAGCTCGATTGCGATCAGACATCGCGGCAGCATCTTTTTTAACATACATCCGATCAAAGCGTTCGATCAAGCCTTCGTATTTTGAGCTAAATTCGCCCCAAGAAACCTTAATATCTGCGCCATACAAGAAGGCCTGTAGCTCTTGTTCGCTATAATCGCGAATTGGTTTATCGTTATCAAACAAGCCCGAAAGCGGATACATTTTCCACATCATCTTGCCAACCTTGAACTCGGGATGCAAAATTGCACCCTCATTCAGCGATTTGCTGCGGTCGAGCAGTTTATCCATATCAAGCTGCACGGTCTTGCCAATGCCCTCGCATTCTGGGCACATGCCTTGCGGTGTGTTGAACGAAAAGGCATAGCCAGGCCCAACATATGGCTTGCCAACCCGCGAGAAGAGCAAGCGTAACAACACCGCAATATCGGTGTAGGTGCCAACCGTTGAGCGCGAACCGCCGCCAACCCGCTTTTGGTCAATGATAATTGGCGAGTTGAGATGTTCGATTCGTTCAACATCGGGCTGGCCATAATGGGGCAAAAAGCCCTGCACAAAAAAGGTAAAGGTTTCATTGAGTTGGCGTTGGGCCTCGGCAGCAATCGTATCAAACACCAACGACGACTTCCCTGAACCAGAGACTCCGGTAAATACTGTCACCCGCTGTTTAGGAATATTCAAGGAAATATTTTTGAGGTTATTTTCGCGTGCGCCATACACCTCAATAAACGCTCGATCCTGCATCATCAGACTCCTTGATAACTACAAATCTCTGGCCGCTATGTGAATCGTTACGAGCAATCAACTTGCTATCCAAACGATCTAGAGTTATTCTAGAACATAGATGCAAGTCTCGTGAGTTTTAGGCTTTTTTAGGCGCTTTTCACACTCAAATCTCCCATTAAAGCCTCAAGTTCAAGATTAAGGTTTAACATGAAGGTTGAGCGTTATTTTCGTACCATTGATTTGGCGCGAGCGATTAATATCAGTGTTCAGCAAGTGCGCAATTATGAAGCTGAGGGCTTTTTACCTGCTGTCGAACGTGGCCCGAATGGCTATCGCCGTTATACCCAGCAACATATTGCTGCGCTAAACACTGCCCAGTCCATGATCAATGGCTATGGTTGGCGCGCTGCGCAAACAATTATGGCGGCGCTCCACCAGACTGATCATCAAACAGCGTTTAATCTAATTAATCAGCATCACGCCAAGCTCGATAGCATTCGCCAGCAGCTTGATCAGACACTGAGCTTGCTCAAAGCAGTGGCCGACCAATTGCCGCCCAGCCAGCGCCAGCAGCAACGGCTTCTGGTTGGCGAGGCGGCCAAAGCCGTTGGCGTGCCAATTTCGGCCTTGCGGTTTTGGGAGCAACAAGGTCTGTTGCAGCCAATTCGCCAGCAATCGAATAAATATCGCTACTACGATGAGCGGCAGTTGCGCCGTTTGCGCATTATTGTTTTATTACGTCAAGCAAACGCCGATTTTGGCTCGATTCGCACCACCTTAGCAACTCTCGATCAGCAGCAACCCCAACGCGCAGTTGCCGCCATCGAACACCGCCGCGCCGCCTTGGCCCAGCAAAGCTGGGAATGTTTGCAAGCAAACACCAGCTTAGTGAGTTATATTAAGACGTACCTTCCACTAGCGCCACTACCAATTATTTAGTTATTACTTCAAATTATCAAGCAGAGTATAGCACAAACGTTTTATTTATTATTAAGCCTTACGAGGTATTGACAATGCGGATTGTGATTGTTGGTGGCAGCGGTCAGATTGGGCAATTATTAACCAGCTATTGGCGCAATCAAGGCCATAGCGTACAGATTATGGGACGTTCAACAAGCAAGCAGACAACAATCAGTTGGGATGCGGCTCAGCTTGGACCATGGGTCGAGCAACTGGAAGCTAGCGATGTTTTGATTAATCTGACGGGCAAGAGTGTTAATTGCCGCTATACCGCCGCCAATCGCAGCGAGCTTTGGCGTTCGCGAATCGAGACGACACGCTTGCTTGGGCAAGCAATTGCGCAGCTTTCAAAGCCACCTCGGCTCTGGCTGCAAGCGAGCGGTTCAGCTATTTATGCTCATAGCCGTGAGCCACAAACCGAAGCCCAGCATACAATTGGCGGGAATGAAATGCATGCCTCGGCGCGTTGGCAGTTTAATGTTGATCTCGTTAAAGCGTGGGAGGATGCGGCAGTTGCCGCCAAAACTCCGCAGACCCGCAAAATTATGTTGCGCACCAGCATGATGATGAGCCACGATCATGGTGGTGTGTTCGATATTCTTTGTCGTTTAGCACGATTTGGCTTCGGTGGAACAATCGGCAATGGTCAACAATATGTCGCATGGATTCATAGCCACGATCTGGTGCGTGCTATAGCGTGGCTGATTGAACAACCAAACCTAGCAGGGCCAATTAATCTCAGTGCACCCCAACCACTGCCAAATCATCAGTTTATGCTGCATTTACGCCAAGCCTTAGGCATGCGTTTTGGTATGCCTATCCCTAGCCCACTGATGCAGATTGGCGCATGGATGCTGCGCACCGAAGCCGAATTAGTCCTCAAAAGTCGCAATGTGATTCCCCAACGCTTGCTTGAGCATGGATTTCATTTTGAGTATCCAAGCTGGCCTGACGCATTAGCAAACCTCATAAAATTCCCAATTTAGCCAATTTTGCTGAATTTGATTGCAGCATGCAAAAAAAAGCCTGTTTCTGCATCTATATACAGTAGCGACAGATTCGATGGTTTAGCGGAGGAAACGCAATGACTCCAGAGCAAGAAGTACGCTTCAATCAATTATTGGCCGAAATTATCGATCCCCATGCCTCATTGGCAGCAGCAATTCGCGAATTAGAACAGTTAATGGCTATGCTGCAAGAGCAAAATACCATCACTGCTGAGCAAGTGCGTCAAGCCAAAGCGTTGATCAACATTATGCAATTAAGCCTCAGTCAGCAAATTCCCGCCAACCAACGCTTGATTCAGGCCTTAGCTGCAACCCAAAAGTCGGTGGTTGCAGCCACCACCCTAACTCGTTGTGCCTAAGTTTAGTGAGTGAAAAAGGAGTATGTTATGAATGTATACGAATTGCTTGATGATTTATTTTTGAAAATCGATGCCATTAGCATGAGCATCAGCGTCCAAGATCACTTGTCGAATGAGTTAGATACCCAAGTCTGTGCCTGTGCCTATCTTCTATTTGCCACCTTGACCAATCAAATTAAGCCTGATGCGGCGATGACTGCTGTTTTAGAAGGCATGGCGTGCCGCATTACCTTGGCAGACCTCACATTGGCCGCTTAACGATCAAGCAGCAGTAATCGCCCATGATTGCTGCTGCTTTTAATCGATCTATTCAGCTAGGCTGCGCTATTGTTGGGGCACTGCTGCCAACAAATATTCCAATACATCAACCGCGCTAAAGCCCTGCGGATGAATTTCGAGCAAGGCGGCGACAGTTTTAATATCATCACCCAAAGTCACCAAGGGTTGCTCGGTATACTCTTTGCGTTGCTGGGGCATACCAATGTTGGCAAACAAGGCATTGCACAAGCATTTACGGCCCGTCGTGTCGTTAATATCGCCGCCTTTTTTCACGTATTGATCGATTGGCTCAGCTGGGCAGCGAAAGCCCATCGTGCCATCTTCGCGCGGGTAGGCCACCCGCAAATAGCCCAAATCACAGATCCGTGGGCGTTCTTTGTAGGTCGGCTCTAAGGCGAGGGTCGTATTCAACTCGGCCACCTTGAAGGGAAAGCCGGTTGGCGAAGCCAAGGCATCAGTAAAAATCGTCAGGCTATCGTTGGCAATATCATGCAAAAGCGATTGACGAATTTCAGGGCTAAAGCCTGAGTCGTTCGAGAGCGCAAATGCAGTGCCAACTTGAATGCCAACCGCGCCACTAGCCAAGGCTTCAGCCAAACGCTCAGGCGAGCCATACGAACCAGCCATCCAGAAGGGCAAGCCTAAATCCTGCAATTTGACCAAATCGACCACATCGCGTTGACCATAGACTGGCTCGCCGCGTTCGTTAAAGACTGGTTGGCCGCGTGGCGGCGCATTATGGCCCCCAGCCGTTGGGCCTTCGACGATAAAGCCATTGACCTTGCCAGTGGCTTTTTTGGCCAAAGCAATCGCCAAGGTATTCGAGGCAATAATTGCCAAAAATGCTGGGCGCTTGAGCGTAGCAGGTGGATTATCAAACATTTGCTTGGGATCAAAATGGACAGCTAATTTATCGTCAGCCCCAGCTTGCTCAACGTAAATATTCAGGCTAGCAGCCTCGCCAACTGAAAACTGATCAAGCACGCCTGGGATTTCGCGCGGAATGCCCGCGCCCATCAGCACATAATCAACATTGGCCAACATTGCGCCATACAAGGCCGATAAATTGGGCATTTGCACTTTTTCCAGCAAGTTGATCCCAACCACGCCCTCGTGGCCTTCCTTGGCCAACCACACTTCGACAAACGAAGCCACAACATTCAAAATCTGCCATTCATTTGATGGGACGGCAGTATACATCGGCACAGCCCGATATGGCTGATCGGCAGGCTTGCCACCTTCGATAAAATAGCGTTCGAGAATGCGCTCGACATAGCCAGCAATCGGAAAATGCGCTAGCGCTCGGCGCATCGCTCCATCATGATCGCCCTCTTGCAAACGCCGAGCAAGCACTACATTGATCCCAGTCCCAGAAACTACACCAAGTTGACCTGCGCTTGCAACGGCCTTGGCTAGCCGCCAATCAGATACGGCGACACCCATGCCGCCTTGAATTACAATGGGAAAACGCATGAGGCTGCTCCATGTTTAGTAAGCTATTGCGTGATTGTATGCTATCCTAATAGCCACAACGTAGTGAATTATAGCCCCTTGTGGCATATTTCTCTACAATGCAGTGCGTCAAATGCATTGCAAACAACCTAAAACGTGGTATAGTTGCGCCGTTTTGATAACCCATGTATGGAGGAATTCCCTGTGAATATTTGGCATGATGTGCCATTTGGCGACGATGCGCCAGAAATTATTAACGTAGTGATTGAAATTCCCCGTGGCTCACGCAATAAGTATGAAATCGATAAAGATACCGGTTTGGTCAAGCTTGATCGGGTGCTTTCATCAGCCGTCTATTATCCAGGCGATTATGGCTTAATTCCTCAAACCTATTGCGATGATGGCGATCCATTAGATGTGATTTTGCTGATCAACTTCCCAACCTTCCCTGGCTGCTTGATTGAAGCACGCCCAGTTGGCGTGTTTGGCATGATCGACGGCGGCGAAAACGACGATAAAATTCTCGCCGTTCCAGCCAACGACCCCTACTTTGCCAATATCAAAGATTTGGGCGATGTGCCGCCACACTTCATCAAAGAAGTAACCCAATTCTTTGCCTCATACAAAGCCTTAGAAAACAAAACTGTTGAAGTTGGCGAATGGCAAGGTGCCGAAGCCGCCAAGCAACGAATCCAAGATTCAATTCAACTCTACAACGATAATTTCCGCAAGCCTGAGTAGGTTTGCGGGATCAGGATTCAGGGGCTAGGGTTCAGGATTGAGCAGTACGCAGGGTTTATTTTGCCCTGCGTACTCTGTTTAAAGCTGCTTGCATTAGCCCTATAGCAGACTTTCATATTAGGAAGTACATCCCTACCTTAGTCTCTACACAACAGTATAGGCGATCTATGATAGATCACCTATTTCATATTAGGAAGTACATCCCTACCTTAGTCTCTACGCTTTCGACTATTAATCAAATAAGCACACTGATCGGCAACCTCTGGAAAGCGCTGGGCAACCATTTCCAACACCTGATACATCTCGGCAGCCTCAATAAAGGGATAGGTATCTTGGGCAAGAGCAATTTGGATACGCCGCAAATTCGTTCCTTCGCGCAACCAACTCTCGGTCGTTCGCAACAAGGCTGAGCCTTCATCACTCGTCCACCAACTCAGAATCTCGTACAAGACCGCCACTACCTTCCAAGGCCAGGTGTGCGAAATCGCCTCATCGAGACGCTCAGCCAACCGCTCCTCCCCTGCATCTTCTATGAGCCGACTCACCCACATCACAATAAGCCCCTTGTCACCATCCGGATGCTCTGCCTGAATCGTGCGCAAGGTTTGCTCAAGAATCTCCTGATTCATCAATCACCTCCAGAATTTCTTTCGTCTATTCATTATAGGATAGCAATCAGGAACTTAGTGATTAGAAGTTGTTTGAACGCAAATGCGAAGAACACGAGATTCTCTACGAATATTACTATAAACCTATAGAAAGAAGCCCCTCACCCGCGTGCAGTGGGAGAGGGGGTTGGGGTGAGGAAATGAACCTTGCACTAGCTTAAACTACGATCTTGAGCGCCGAATTTTCTGATAGACCTGAATCGCACTTTGGGTCACCGCCGCGGTGCTTTGGCCAGGAAACGTACTATCGCCCACCAGCCATAAACCATTAATCTTCGCAGCTTGCGGCCCTAAACTCAACAAGCCCGAAATTGAGCGCCACTGCGGCAAACCGCCAACCATGCCCCGCTTGCGTTGGGTATAGCGCGCAAACGACACTGGCGTGCCAATTTGTTGATAGCGAAGATGCTGGCGAATTGTAGGCAGCGCCAGTTCAACCGTATCGAGCATGCGCTCAGCCATCGCCTCTTTTTCAGCCCGATAACGTGCAGGATCAGTTTGCCGCCAATGCCACCAGCGACTTACATTAGTATGAGTTGAAACAGTCATAGCGCGTTGGCCCTGCGGCGCACGCGAACGATCGGCGGCAGGGTGTAACGAAATAAAGACGCTATTGGCTTCGCCCAGCGCTTGAGCATAATCAGCAATAATTTGGTGGTGCTCAGCCAAACCTTGGGGAATTGCCGCCTCGTCGATGCCCAAATAGAGCGTTGTTGCCCCCCAACCTTGCGGAACTGCTTCAATCCTGCGACGCAACAGCCAACTTGGCGGCTGATCAAGTAAGTCAGCCAAATCCCACATGGTTGTATTAGCAATCACATGCCGCGCCCGCAAACGCTCGCCGTGTTCAGTCATCACGCCCACAATTTGGCCGCGATCAGTCTGAATTTGGCTAACTTTTTGGCGATAGCGAATTTCGCCGCCGGCTTTGATCAAGGCTTGCTCAAGCGTTCTGGCCAAATTCCAAGCGCCGCCTTCCACGTAGTAGGTGCCAATGCGCGCCAAATCGAGCGCAACCGCGCCATAGAGCCAAGCGCATTCAGCATTGCTACTTTGGGCGCTAATCAATAATTGACCATCGATAAAAGCGTGCATACGCCGATCATCAACCTTATGTCGATCTAAAACGTGTTTGACTGTGCGTGGTAGGGCTGGCAGCAAATGCAGCATTTCAGGCCGAATTGTGCTCGCCAAGAGGCCCAAATCTGCCAGCGATTCAGGCGGCATCGGCGGCATACGCCCAGCAAAACGCCAAGCGATCTCGGCCAACTGTTCTTGCTCGCGCCAAAATTGCTCTGCTTCCCATGCTTGGCTTGGGCAAAGCCGCTGACGCTCTGCACGCCAACGCTCATCGCCCCAACGCGTTACCCGCAGATCGGGCAACCACACCTCCATGGCTGGGTTGAGAGGCTGAATTGGCCAGCTTAAGCCCAATTTTTGACCAAGCCAATGATGCGCACCGCCAGGCCGAAAACCAGCAAAAACGGTTGCGCCAACATCAAAAATATACTGATCGCCATTGGGGCGTTTGCGTTGATAGGAAGAAGCACAGCCACCAGGCTCGATATGCGCCTCAAGCACGAGCACGCGGTAGCCATCGTTGGCTAAGAGGGCGGCGGCAGACAAACCTGCAATGCCTGCGCCAATCACAATCAAATCATAATCCATCGCCAATTCCCCAGCTAGATCGTACAGGCTATGCTACGTGAGAAATCAGCGTGTGGTTTAATACAAATCCCAAATCGTTTCGCCACGCAAAATCCGCACAATATAATCGGGAAAAGTTTTAACTGAGACCGGTTTCGCTACAAACCCATCAAAGCCAGCCAAGCGCATCTTTTCAACATCTTCGCGGCTGCTATAGGCCGACATCGCGACAATTTTGGTGCGCTTGAAATCGGGCAAGACGTGTAACTTTTGCAGCACCATGTAACCATTCTCTCGCGGGATGCGAATATCCAGTAAAATCAGGTCGAGCATTCCTAAGGAGGGGTTTTGTTGAACTTGCGGCGAACTTAGCCAATTAAAAAAGGCATCGCCAGAGGCGCGAGCATTACAATAGGCCACTTGAACCCGCTCACGCAGCAGCAACAAAGCCAAATTCATACTATCAACGTTATCTTCAATCACCATAACTTTGGCCTGGGTTGGAGCGACGCTGGTTGGTTTTGGCCGAAGAGCAGCACCTACCATATGAGAACCTCCGAATGGATTGGCTATCGATCGCATGGCATCAGCGAGACAAATAATAATTATGGGTGATGCCACTATCCCCCCAAAGTAGCAGTTTTACTACTACTATCTCATCCCTTGGGGTTAAATTTGCCTGAAACTCAGCAATAAATCAAGAGCCTAGGATAAAATGGGGACTTTTAGGCTAGGTCGCTCGTTCGAGATTGGGTGTGAAATTGGAGCACTGGTGGGCAGAGGCAAGCTTGGTTCGCAACGTAACCAATGGTTTATGCGTAGCAAGACAGGCCTCGCAACCCCAACCAAGGTTTATTAGGAGGATTGGATGCACGATACTATGACTAGCACAGCCCTCTATACGGCGTGCTTTGAACACGATTCGCTCGCGCAACACGAGGCCTATACAACGCTTTGGCATATGCTGTATCGCGTGGCCTACGCCATGTTGCACGCCTACCCCGATGGCGATGCCATTACCACCGATTGCACCCAAAAAGCCTTGATCAAAATTCATCGCAATCTTGGGCAATGCCAAAATCCAGCTACCTTCCGCGAATGGTGTATGCAAATTGTCCGCCGCACGGTGCTCGACGAGCTACGCCGCCCTGAACATCGCCGCCGTGCCAGCATGCCCGATGCTGAACATGGGCCATGGGCCGCCCCAATCGAAACCTTGCAACTTGATGATCTGCGCGGTATCTTAACCGAGGTCATTGATGCCGGGCCGCTCAGCGCCCGTTCGCGCCGCGTAGTAGTTGGGCGCTATTTCAGCGAGCAAAATGATGATCTGCTGGCCCAAACCGAAAGTGAATTAGCCCAAAAACCTGTTTTAGCCTCGCACATTCAGGTAACTCGGGCCAAAAATTTGGCAGCCTTGCGCCGCGATCCTGCATTAATTGCCCGCTTGCGCGAATTTGTCGAAGAAGGATAGGTCGAGGCGCTTGCATGCGTCTCCATGCTGAAGCCGCTGATTAGTTGTAGTAGGAACGTTCTATGAATCAAGCAAACTGGAGCCAGAATGCCATGCAGCATTTGGTACAAACCTTGGTCGCGCCAGTTGATCAACACGCATGCGACACATGCTGCGATCAACTGGCCATCTATACTGAGCGCAACCAGCGCATCGCCCAACAATACTTACCACCCAGCATCCAACAACACTTAGATGCCTGCGTGAGCTGCGCGGAATATTTCGCCGCCCTCGATCGCTCTTTTACCGCTGTCGACAACGATTTGCCAGTGCCAGCCCCAGATTTAGGCTTTTTGCAGCAAGCGCCAAGTTGGTACGAGCGGGTTGCTGCAGCCCTAGCCTTGGTTGGCAAAAATATCCAAATCAGCCTCAATCAAAGCTTGCTCGATGGCTTTACCGCGTTGCAACCAGTCCAGCCAGCCTTGCGCGGCGAAACCAATCAGCCATTGCAATTGACCTTCACGCCAAGCATTCAACCGTTGCGTGAGATCAATTTGGCAATTTACCCTGCTGAAGCGAATGTTTGCCGCGTGCGGGTGCAAGTGCAACTCCACGACCGTGAATGGCCCGATTTGGCTCAGATTGGCGTGCATTTGATCGCCGCCTCAGGCCGCCAAAGCAGCGAAACCGACGTTTGGGGCGAAGCAGTCTTTAGCGATGTTCAAGCAGCTGATGTTGCTGGCTTAACTTTAGAAATCGAGTTGCCAACTCCAATCAACTGATAGCCCGCCCAATAATGAGGATCGGCAAACGGGTATTCACCCTGCTGGCTTGGCGCAAGCGGGATGCTTACCTGTGCTTCAGGCATGCTGCGAATCTGTTGAATCGCATGCTGAAGTGCTTCTGCTGGCTCAAATTCCGCTTGCAAGGCCTGATAAAACAACTGCATCAAGACCGCACTTGCCACATCATCAACTGGCCAGAGCGTCACCAAAACCGCCCGTGCCCCGACCGCCAAAAACGCCCGCACCAAGCCAAACGGCTCATCGCCACGCACAATTTCGCTCACACCACTTTGACAAGCACTCAACACCACCAAGTCCGCATCCAACTGCCAGTTGGTCAGAATATCCAAGGCCGAAACTGTCTGATTTGGGCCAAATTGTAGCCACGAGGCCAATGGTTGGTCAAGCACAAACACGCCATGACAGGCAATATGCACAATTCGATAATCGCCCAGCTGCTGATCGATATTTGGCGCTGGCAGCGGATAATGTTGGCCACCAAGTGCCGCTACCGCTGCTGATGCCTCAGCATGAGTATGCACCAAGGCTGGCTCAACCCCACCCGCATAGCTCAAGGCCACACATGGCGCGCTGGCTTGGCTTGGTTGGCGTTGGCTTAATTGGAGATAACTGGCAGCGCTGGGAATCGTGGTTGTGGGCAGATCAAGCCCAAGCTCGCCCAGCAAAAGTGCATTCCACGGCACATGATGCAAAGCGCCATGCGGCACAACCAGCACATGCTGCGCCTGTTGCAAGAAATTTTGGGCTGGGCCAAGGAGACGTTGGGCGAGACGTTGCAAAATCGCTGGGCGCAAAAAGCGTCGCCCATCACACTGAAACGGTGAAGTTGCCAAGAGAATATTTGGGTCGACCTGGCAATTGAAGGCTTGAACTTCATCGGTCGTAATGGCAAACAGCCAAGTTGCTGCTGGTTGAATTAACAAACTGCGCAAGGCCTTAGCCGTCGTTGGTAACGCCGCCAAGAGGCTGGCCTCCGGCCCAACCGCGCCAAGTGTCATATAATCGAGCATCAGGCTGCCCTGTGCCAAGCCCTGTTGCAAATCGCTAAGGCTGGGAATCGTGCCAAATGCTTGATTGGTTTGGCCATTGCGGGCAAGTAAATCGTTGAGCGCCCGTGCTCGCGCTTTTTCAGCCATCAAAAAGGCTTGTTCAAGCTTATCTTGAGCCAAATAGGCCGCAATCGCGCCTTCGTAGACTTGTTGCCAACGCCCCATCAAGCTAATTTGCAGGCTTTCAGCCAAAATTGGCGCACGCATTGCCTCAATCAAATCAATCGCTTGCAGATAATGCTGCTCAGCTTGATGATGATCGTTACGCGCTGCCGCAACTTGGCCTAAGCGAAACCATACCAAGGCCGCAATTTCTTGACGCTCAACACTTTCAACCAAATCGAGTGCTTGGCGATAGGCGCTTTCCGCTTGTTCAAACATGCCCTCGACATGCCAGGCCAAGCCATAATTCAAATAGGCATCGATATGATAGACGCGGCTGCTCATCTGAGCTAAGGCTTGCTCAAAATGCTGGCGTGCTGCTGCATATTGGCCTTGCAACAAGGCTAATTCGCCAAGATTATTGGCAATTCGGCCAAGAAAATCGGTGGCATTTTCTGCTTGCAAAATGGCTTCGGCCTGCTCAAAGTGGCTCAGCGATTGCGCCCAATTACCACGATCACGGGCCAATAAGCCCAAATTGATCAGCACCAACGCCTGAGGGTAGAGCAGATTTTGAGCTTGCAAGGTCGCCAAACTACTATTCAAGCAGCGTTCAGCAGCGCGATATTCTTGCAAATGGTAGCGCAAACTGCCTTCATTCAGCAGCACATAGGCTTGACGCACCGGATCAGCCTGGGCTTCCCAAAGTGCAAAACTAGCCTGATAATTGGCCAACGCCCGATCGTAGTTGCCGCTATAACGGGCAAAGGTTGCATCGGAGTTCAGCGCGCGTCCGCGAATCATCGGCTCAAGATCTGGTTGTGCCAATAATTGGCTGAGCAACGTACATGCTTCTGCATATTGATCACGCAGGCCAGCAGCAAGCCCACGATAATACTCCAACAGCTGGCGATCAGCAGTGCTTGGCGCTAATTCAGTGGGAATTTGCTTGACCAAATCGGCTAATTCATGCGGCGCTTGGCGAATCAGCAGTTCGGCAACGGTTCGCAAATCGGCAAATAAACGGGTTGCCAGCGCAGGATTTTGCGCAGCTTGGGCCAATTCAGCAGCAATTAATTGCTGATAAGCAGCCCGCAATGCTGCTGGCTCAGCTTGGAGTTGTTCGCGGCGCTCAGCAGGAATCTGCCAGCCATCGGCGGTCGTTTGCAACCAACCAGCGGCTTGGAGTTGGGCGACGCTTGGTGCGGCTGGAGCAATTAGCGGCCACAGCTCAGGATCAAACGGTTCAAACACCAATAAGAGTGCGCGATGCGCAAACTCAGCATCGAGGGCAGTCATAGCAACCTCCTACAGAAAGAATTTAGCCGCACGTCCGTCTTTATCTATGTAACAGATGTAACGCTCTTTTTACGGAATTAATTAAAGGAGTTGAGTGTATGTTTTGGCGCAAATTTAGCTTAGTCCTCATCAGCAGTTTATGTTTGACCCTGCTGATGACCCCAAATCAACCACATGCTGCGAATGCGAGCAGCCCTTTTGAAAGCATTCATTTAATTGTTTCACTCGAATGGCAGCCAGGCCAACAAGATCTTTTACGCCCAACTGAGGGCAGCACATGCAAAGATCTTACGTACACAGCCATGCAAGATGTGCTCGAAACCGCGCTGCAAGAAACCAGCAAAACCTTGTATCAAGCGACCCAAGGCCAAGTTTGGGTCGAGCAATATTCGGTCTATACCAATGGCGAACATTGGAACGACGCTGATATTCGGATTTTGGCCAGCAACGAGTATCGCCCAACCGCTTTTTTGGGCGGCTTTGAAAATAGCCTCCGTACCGTCAACACCCAAGCAGGCAAAGTGCATTTTGTGCCCGCCGCAATTATGCTTGGGCGCTTGTGGAACGGCATCAATGCCCGTTGTGGCCTCTGGTCAGATGTTTCTGGCAGCCAAACGATCAGCCATGAGCTTGGCCACCATATTTTGGGCCTGCACGATGGCTATGCGCCCGATTTGAACACTGCCAATTATACCTATTGTAGTTCAACCAGTAACGACCTTAGTACTGAGATGCCACGCAATCGGACAAACCATAATTCCCTGATGTCGTATCACTATAGCGCCAGCAACTTGCGCGGTTTCTCACGCACTGCGTATCATTGCGATCAAACGCCACAAGATTTAATGTATGGGCTGAATGATTGGAAAACGGTGGAAATGCTCTATGGTTTAGTGCCAAGCAGCACGCCCAGCATTATGCAGCCCCAAGGCACGGCAATTGTCAATTTCATGCCCAGTAGCGCAAAAGGCACTAGCAGCATCGTTGAATACAATGGAGCCAACGATAATCAAGCCCTCGGGTTTAGCATCAAAGGCGATTTAGCCAGCCCGCAACAGATTATTGATCAAGGGACGCTGCAAGCCAACAAGCAAGAAGCCTGGTTGGGCATCGATACCTCGGCCAAAGATCGCGCCCTAATTTTGGCCCGCGATTGGCACAATAAAACAGTCTATTCAATCTACCCAAACCAAAATATCTTAGCCGCTAAAAACGACTTTAGCTTGGTGAATCAGCGCTGGGTTGCCAATTTACAAATCAAGCCAATGCTCAATACCAACAGCACATTGCCACAAATTAATGCGATTGAGGTTAAAGGCCAGGAATGTGGCGTTCATGGTAAAAAAGTAAACTTAGCGTTTTGTCCTGCTGGTGGCAAGTGCCGCACAATTGCAGGGCTTGATATTAGCAACACTGGCAGTTTTGGCACGACCTTCCAATTACGAGCCGATGAAATTGCTGGGTTAGCTAGCTATCACAATTATATTTATGCCTATAGCACCGATTTCAACACACCAATTGCTACCTGGTATCAAATTGCTGGTGGTTTTGGGCCAGCAACTGCCGAAATTCATGCGCCAATTGCTGATGGTGGGGTTGGCCTCGATCTTCAAACCCAAGTTGCTGATGATATTACTGGCACAACCATCGCCGTATATCAACCAGCGCCATTATGCACCAACCTGAACAATCTCCAAAATTACACGATCAAACAATGGCCAATGTTAATTCAGCCCTATCTAATTCGCGATAAACGTTTATTAGCTTGGTCTGGCAACCAACCACCGCTGTACGCGCAATTGAGCTATGATCCAAGCGCATTCAGTAGCAATGGCCCAACTGTTTTGGTCTACAATCCTGCCAATCCAACCGCTGGCTGGAATGCGGTGCCAATTGTCGCCACCAGCCCAGAATTAGGCTTATTGACCGTCGATTTACGCACCTACTACAGCCAAGGCTTGGTCTACGCTTTAGCTGAATAACGCAAAAAGGCCGTGGGTTTGCAATAAACCCACGGCCTTGCACAATCAGAGTTTAGCTTTTGACAGCTTCCAAACGCTTCGCGCGAATCAACGAAGCGCCAATTGCGACAACGATAATTGAGGCCACCACACCCAACGCAAGTCCTGAAGGAATTTTGAATGCGGTTTCGACCAAGAGCATCTTGACACCCACAAAGCTAAGCACAAAGGCCAAACCAAGCTTGAGATAATGGAACTTGTGCACCATTCCAGCCAATACAAAGTAGAGCGAACGCAAGCCCAAAATCGCAAATACATTCGCGGTATAGACCAAAAACGGCTCTTGGGTCACTGCAAAGATTGCCGGAATCGAATCGACAGCAAAGATCAAGTCGGTCGCTTCAATCATCAACAGCACCAAAAACAGCGGCGTTGCCATCAAAACGCCAGCTTTGCGCACAAAGAATTTATCTTCATGGTATTCATCAGTTACTGGCATCAAACGGCGAAAGCTGCGCACCAAAATATTGTTCTTTGGATCAAGCGTTTGCTCCTGATGCAATGCCATCTTGATGCCCGTTACAATCAGAAACGCACCGAAAATGTAGATAATCCAGTGGAATTCGCGAATCAAGGCCGCGCCAGCGCCAATCATGGCTCCGCGCATCACCAAGGCTCCAAGCACACCCCAGAACAACACGCGATGCTGATATTTGGCTGGCACAGCAAAGCTGCCGAACACCAACACAAACACAAAAATGTTGTCGATACTGAGCGATTTTTCAATCAGATAGCCGGTCATAAAGGCGAGGGCTGCTTCGCCGTTGGTATAGCTACTTGTAGGAACGAGCTGCTGCCAAAAGAGGTAAATCCCGAGGTTGAAAAGCGCTGCTAAGCCAATCCAGGCCACACTCCACAAGGTCGCTTCTTTGATTGAAACCTCGTGCGCTGAGCGATGAAACACGCCTAAATCGAGCGCCAGCATGGCCAAAACAAAAACGTTAAAGCCAATCCACATCCAAACCATCGTATCCATTGTGAAATTGCCTCCTGCAAGGCCGTGGTTGGTCGACACAAAAAAACCAACACGGCAATCAAAGCCAATGTTGGTCTGACCAAATTACGCAGTGCGTATTGTTTGCAACCGAGAAATTGCTTCTGGATTGACGATTGCAAACCCTGTTGATGCAGGTGGCTACTCCCCAACGGAACGTATAGATATATAGTATCAATACTTTTGGATTTGTCAAGGGGGATTGTGATATTAGTTGAGCATTTTGCTTAGCAATTCTCGGCCATAAGGCTTAATCGAATCTGAGCTTGCC
Source organism: Herpetosiphon sp. NSE202 (assembly GCF_042688385.1). Taxonomy (NCBI): domain Bacteria; kingdom Bacillati; phylum Chloroflexota; class Chloroflexia; order Herpetosiphonales; family Herpetosiphonaceae; genus Herpetosiphon; species Herpetosiphon sp. NSE202. The sequence continues at coordinate 192,450 of NZ_JBHUPY010000025.1, forward strand.
ATGCTATAGTAGGAGCCGTTTGATTTATGAGGAGAAACAATGGGCATTCGACTGCACTTTTATTGTGTGCCGCCCGAAGGGCTACGCGCGCTAATCCTTGAACATATTGAACTATTCGTAGTTTGGTTTGAAGATCTGCAAGGAGAGTATCCTGATGAGTTTCCAGCCGATGTATTGCATCTTGCTAAGCAAATTGAGCGCGATGGCGTAGCAGCATTGCACGCGACAACTAGCGAACAAGCAGCCCTAGTAGATAATTTTGTGATGTTTTTTTGCGTTGATTTTGATAATAATTATGCATTCCTTAAATCGGCGAGTGAAAGTTGGATCAAAAGCTATCATTATCGTGACTGTAGGCTATGGCTTGAAGTCCATTGCTCACCAGCATCTGAAAAATTGTGGATGTTTATGCTCGAAGGACGTGGAATTGAGCGTAATTCAGAGCAATTGCCATTTGAATATGAACCACATGAACGTGGTAGCATAGCCTATTGGACAGCGCAAGAATGCATTGCAATGCTGCATGAACTGATGCCCCTAACGATTTCGGAAGCGGAACCAACGTTTTGTGTGCGAATTGTGCGTGAAGCTTTGCAAACAGTCGTTGATCAACAAGCTTCAATGCTGATCCTTGTCAACTAAGCTAAAACACAAACCCGCCACTGAGTTTTTCACCCAGTGGCGGGTTTATTTGGAGTGGTACGCATCCCCCTACGTTCCCACAGCGGGTGCTGCAGTAGCCTCGGTGTGTGTCGCGTTCACGGCCTGGTTCGG
>NZ_JBHUPY010000026.1:0-108204 GCF_042688385.1 Herpetosiphon sp. NSE202
CCAGGCCGTGAACGCGACACACACCGAGGCTACTGCAGCACCCGCTGTGGGAACGTAGGGGGATGCGTACCATTCCAAACACCACCGTGAGTAATCCTCACGGTGGTGTTGTTTTAGCGTCGATTTATCAAGCAAAAAAGGAGGACACTTGGTTCAACCAAGTGTCCTCCTGCGTTTAACCGCGCCGTTTGCGGCGGCGTGGCGAACGCCGTTCAGCGTTAGTATCTCCTTTAGCTGCATCTGGCGTTGGCTTTTCTGCTGCTCGCTCAGGCTGGGCTGCTTGCTGCGCCTTGGGCTTTGCCGCTTGCTGCTGGCCTTGCTGTTGATTGGTATTGTTGCCGCCATTGCCGCGTCGCCGCCGGCGCATTGGTTGCTTTGGCTCATCGGGGTCGTTAGTCGATGGCTGGCGACCACGCGGTGTTAGCTGCTCAGGCACGCCTCCCAGCGATTGTTGGCGCACGGTTGCTGGTAATTTTGGCCGCTCAGGAGTTGGTGTTGTATCGCCCTTACGCTTGAAGGCATGGCGTGGCTTGCGCTCGCTTTGCTCATTCGGTGCACTTGGCGCTGGATTCGGCTCTGGATTGGGATTTTCTGAACGGTTGAAGCGCTTTTGGCGCTCAGCGCGGTCAAATCGTGGCCGTGGCTCGTTGGGATTTGCCCGCTGTTCGCGTGGCTCAGCTGAATGTGGGCGTGATTGCTGCGCTTGCTTGGGCCGTGGCTTGGGCTTGTCGCTTGAGCCGTTTGGTTCATCATCAAAGGAACGTAGCTCATCCAAGCCCCAATCTTCATTATCCCAATTGTTGTTGAGTGATGATTTGAGGGTTTCGCCAACTGGGCGGTTGAACCGCTTTTGGGCAATCGGCGCAGCTTCGCCTTGCTCAAGTCGTTCGCGGGCAATCGCTCCAGCTGCACTGGTGATCGTTTCAAGCTGATCGGCTTTGAAATCTAAATAGTTGCTCTCAATATCCACGGTCACGGTTTCGCGAATGGTGTTGACGGCAACCACATAGCCGATGCCTTCAGGGGTTTTGACCTGCTCGCCACGGGTTGGCAGCTCAGCCTTAATTTCAAGATATTGCTCTTGTTCATACGATAAACAGCAGAGCAAACGCCCACAAACGCCCGAAATCTTCGAGGGATTGAGTGGCAAATCTTGATCTTTGGCCATTTTGACCGACACCCGCGCAAAATCGGGCAAGAAGGTGGAGCAGCATAATGGCCTTCCACATGGGCCTAATCCACCAAGCAGCTTGGCTTCATCTCGCGCTCCAATTTGACGTAATTCGATGCGCGCATGGAAAATTCGTGCCAATTCGCGCACTAAATGACGAAAATCAACCCGTTGCTGTGAGGTGAAATAGATTGTCAAGCGTGTGCCATCAAAATTCCAATCGCTGCGAATTAATCGCATTGGTAAGCGATGGACGCTAATCCGTTCGGCACAAATCCGTAATACGTCGTCGCGGCGCTCAGCAAGCACGCGCATCCGATCGTAATCTTCGGTCGTCGGCTGGCGAATAACTGGTTTGAGTTCAGCAATCAAATCGGAATCAGGCAGATCTTCGATCGGCGCTGCCACTTTGCCAAGCTCAAGCCCGCGCACGGTTTCAACAACCACCGCATCGCCTAGCTCTAAATGGTGTTGATTCGGGTCAAAATGATAAATTTTGCCCGAATCTTTGAATTTAACTCCAACAACCAAGGGCATAGATCAATCCTAAAAAGTATGAAGGATGAAGGATGAGGTAGGAAGAATATTAAAACTATCAGAGTGTTAGTGTCATTAAGAAACGTAGATAGTTGCTTTGCAAACTTGGCAATGACCGAAATGAGCTGTTAGAAGCGATTGAGGATGAATTCATCCTTCATCCCTCATCCTTCATCCTTTGAATAATTATCCTTCAAAGCCTTCGCTAGGGAGCGTTTTTCCCATCACGCGGAAGACTTGGACAGTCAGGGCTTTGCCTTTGAGTTGCAATGGCCCAACTTCCTGGACTTGGTAGCTCGCACCAAGCTTGGCAATCGTGGCTTCGCTGGTGTAGACGCTGTTTGGCTCGGCTTTCCCTTCAAGCCGCGAGGCAGTGTTTACGGTGTCGCCATGAACAGTATACTCCAAACGTTCGCGCGTGCCGACGAGACCAGAAATAACGCGTCCAGTGCTGACCCCAATTCGAATCCGAAAGTGTTTGCTGGAATCGATTTTGGCCATGAGCTTTTGATGCTGCACCAGCATATCAAGCGCTGTATCAATTGCCCGCTGTGCGTGATCTTCATAATACACGGGAGCGCCAAAAAGCGCCATAATCCCATCGCCAATAAATTTATCGAGCGTCCCGCCATGCTCAAAAATCACGTCGGTCATTACGCTCAGATATTCATTCAGGAGGTTTTGCAGTTCTAAGGGCGGCAGGGTTTCGGTCATGGTGGTGAAACCCTGAATATCTGAGAATAGCACGCTGGCTTCTTGCTCAACTGGCTTCATGAAGATCTCGCCAGTTTCGTTAATTTGTTGGGCAACGGTGCGCGCAACATCGGGCGAGAGAAAACGGGCGTACTGTTGACGTAATTTTTCTTCGTTGCGAATCTGGTCGGTTAGGTTGGCACGTTCGATGCCCAACGAGGCTTGGTAGGCCACTGCGGTCAATAATTCGCGGTCGCGGATGCTAAATCGCTCAAGCCCAGGACTATCGAGGTGAATCAAGCCCAGTACGCCAGCGCGGCCAATTAATGGCACACACAGCACTGAGTGAATATTTTGGCTGATGATGCTATCCTGCGAGCCAAATTCTACCCGGGCATCGGAGGTGAGCAAGGCCACGCCCTCGCGTAGCACACGCCGCGCAATCGTCGAGCTAATCGTCAGCGATTGGGTTTCGCTAGGCGCACGCACGACCATTGGCACTAGCCCGTCTTGGCGCGTCATCAGCACCAAGCCACGTTCGGCGGGCACCAAACGCAGCACTTCATCCATAATGGTGTCGAGCAATTCGCCCAAATCAAGAATCATATTCAAGCGACTACTGACTTGATAGAAATTTTGTAAAATATCGTTAGCATCAAGATTGAGATCGGGCAGCTTGCCCGATGAGATCGAGCGGCTATTGCTTTGCAATGGCACCAGCTCCTCATCGGAAATAATCACGCTGGCAGCAGCCCGATCATCAAATTTAAGCTCAAATGGCCCGATGCTAATCAGGTCGTTCGCCCGCAGCGCTGCTTCCTTGACCCGTAGCCCATTGACAAATGTGCCGTTTGAGCTACCAGTATCGCGCACAAAAACATCGCGGCCACGGCTCTCTAACGAAGCGTGATGGCGCGAAACATGAGGATGGTTTAACACAATATCATTTTGGCGCGAACGACCAATTTGCAGCCCGCGACTTGTAATTGGAATATTCAGTGATTGCCCATCGATGGTCGCAAGCAAACGTGCCATGAAGTTCTTTCCTACTAGGTTTTGCCTGATCAATCTGTGTGCAAGTATAGCAGATGGCGCAATGATTAGACAGTATTCTTTGCCTGATTGTTGCTCACCCCAAGGCAGTATTTTAGCCCTTGGGGCAAGCAGTAATTAATAATCAAAAGATGCTGAAAAGCGCTCATCTGTCAGTTAGGTTGGTGGTGAAATGCCAACAATTGCCTAGGTTTGGTTAACGGATCTCTGCCTAATTGCTGGCGAAATGGTCGGTTGCGCAGCGGGCAACGTGCTATAATCGGACTGTGGCATCGACCATAGCACTAGGAGGTGTTCAATGACTGAACTCTGGAATAGCCTTAAGCAACAAATTGCCCAGCACAATTGGGGATTATTTGGGCCAACAAGCTATGTGCTGGGGGTTGATTTAGGCAGTTATGGTTTGCGCGCAGTGATCACCGATATTTGCGGCGAGCATCTTTTTCACGCCAATCGCGAACTGGCTGCCGAAAGCAACGCTACAACCGTGCTCGAACAAAGTTTTAGCCTGATCCACGAATTACTTGAAACCAATCAGGTTCCTGCCCAACAAATTGTGCGGATTGGAGTTGGCTTTGGCGGCCCAGTCGATGCAGTGCGTGGCATTACTCGCCGTTCGTATCGCATGCCTGGCTGGGATGATTTGAATGTTTGCGAGCAATTTGAAGCTGCATTTGATGCTCAAACCTTGATCGAAAATGATGCCAGCTTGATTGCCTTTGGTGAATATATGTTTGGCGCTGGCCGCGATGTGCAAGACCTGTACTATTTGCATTTGAGCACAGGCGTTGGCAGCGGCTTAGTGTTGAATGGCCAATTGCATCGTGGCGTAACCACGAGTGCTGGCGAAATTGGCCACGCCCGCTATTCCTTGAGCCATCAACGCGAAATCGAAGATTTGCTCTCGATTCGCGGCTTGCTGGCGCGGGCCAATGAGCTTGGCTTGCAAACTGATGATCTTGACATATTGTTCAATGATGCTGATGCTGGCGCGAAAACGATTAGCGAAGCAGTCGATGTGTTGGGCTTAGGCTTAGCTGGCGTGGTGCAATTGCTTGATCCAGCCTTGTTGGTGCTTGGCGGGATTGTAACGCGCAAGGGTGGCGATGGGTTATGTAGCGCGGTCGAAGCCCAAGTGAATCAACTGATTAGCCCAACGCCCCAGCGCCATGTGCCGGTGGTGCATTCGTTGTTGGGTGCTGAAGCCGTGGCGATTGGCGGCTTGGCCTTGGCTTTGCAAAGCCTGAATCAATAATATTCCCTCACCCCCAACCCCTTGCCCACTGAACGCGGGCGAGGGGAGCCGACGGTGGAATACCCAATATCCTGCTAAATTAGGAACTTCAAAGCCCGTCGGACGGGAGAGGGGTTGGGGTGAGGGAACGAACTAAAAACCCGCCGCAAGCTTTATAACTTGCGGCGGGTTTGTTTAAGCAGATTTTAGCTATCGCCGCGGAGCGAGCTACCTTGTGGTTTGACCTGCGGCGCATTATCATCGTTCAGTTCGTGACGGTTGATGGGCTGTGGCGAAGCAGTGCCAGCCAGATGGGGCGGCACGAGCGCTGGCAAATCTTTGCCTGCAGTGTTATTGGGCTGATCGTCGCGATGGGTTGCTTGCTCGGCCAAAAAGGCTTGATGGGCTGGATCTTTCGATGCTTCTGCTGCTTCTTCGGCAATTTGGTTGAGCACTGGAGCAACCACTTTTTCCAGTTGCTCATGATTGGCAGCAATAACAGCATTTTTGCGCTCGAAGGCCTCGCGTTCAGCGGCGACAACTTCGGGAGTAAATGGGCGTTCATGCTCAGTCATACAATCCTCCTTGATTATGCTGAGATCTGAATAAGCAAAGACTATGCCTTAAACAATTAGGACACAGGTTTTGCCTGCGTCCTGAGGGTGGGAACCGACCTAAGCGAGATTAAGCAGTCTTGCCGGCTGCGTTGCTCACTTCTTCAAGTGTGAGCTTATGCACAAGCAGGTATTCATAGGCACTGACGGCGGCACGAACGCCATCGCCAATTGCAATTAACACTTGTTCACCAAGCACACTGTTGCTTACATCGCCAGCGGCAAAGATGCCATGGCAGGGTGAGCTGTTATATTCATCGACAATCACAAAGCCATCTTCATCGAGCACATCAACATTGCCATTGTTGAGAAAGCCAGTGTTGGGCTGAATGCCAATATCAACAAACAGCCGATCGACTGGAATATGCTGCAATGATGAGCCACGTTCAATCACAATTTGCTTGACCGAATTAATCCCCACCACATCGCGAATCGTGGCTTGGGGAATAATCGTGACATTGGGCATGCGCCGAATTGCATCAATCAACTGGCCTTCGGGCAAGTGCTCATCGGGCGTGACCCAATAAATATGGCTTGAACTCAGCACAATCTCGGCAACCCCACGAATGGTGCGCGGGGTTATGCCATAGACCGCAACTCGTTGGCCTTGGGTTTGATGGGCGAAGGTTGTGATTGAATAACCTAAGCCCACCCCAAACAGATGTTGAATGCCTGGTAAAGGCAAACGATTGGGTGCCGCGCCGCTGGCAACCACGACTGAACGAGCATAGCGTTCGCCGTATTGTTGGGTATCGACCACAAACATGCCATTGGTTTTGCGCAGCCCCACCACGTGATCGTTAATGTGTGCGACTGACGATTGATGGTTTGAAAGCTGGCTAATCAGCCGTTCCACAAGATCGTGTCCGGGCAGAACGTTGATCGTGCCGTTGACTGTGCGGTTATGTGCCCAGCCCGCCTTGCCGCCGAGATCGGCGTAAATCATCAGCGTGCGTAATTGTTTGTTTTGGGCATAAAATGCCGCTGCCAATGCCGATGGTCCGCCGCCAATAATCAAAATATCGTACACGATACTCATGGTCGCGCTCCTATTCGACGATTAGCGCTGTAACCATCCCAAACATGCCGTGTTCGCTTTCAGCGTGCGACAAAATGTGGCAGTGGAAGGCCCAGACACCTGGGTCAGTACAATCGACAATCACATCCCAGCGTTCGCCTGGGGCAACGTTGAGCGTATCGCACATAAATGGTTGGGGTAAGTTCCAGCCATCTTTGGCGAATACCAACTGTGGCATCCCGTGCAAGTGCATTGGGTGAATCATCAAGCCTTCATTCATATAGCGAATCCGAATTTTTTGGCCCAATTTGGCGGTCAGCGGCACAGTTGCTGGGAAACCTTTGCCATTAATGGTGAAGCCTTGGGCGGTATCATTCAAGACCAAGGTAAATTCTTTATCGTAGGCTGGGTCTTGGCTCTTATCTTTTGGCTCGACGATAAATGGCCCAAGCAAGCCCATCGAGACTTGTTTGGTTGAGTTATGGTGCGAGTGATACATGTGCGAGCCAGAGTTGCGCACGGTAAATTCATAGGTATAGGTTGAGCCAGGCGTAATTGGTGGCTGGGTGATAAATGGTACCCCATCTTGATTGTTTGGCACAAACAACCCGTGCCAGTGCACAGCCGTGCTTTCATCAAGCTGATTGGTGACCAAAATCCGCACTTTATCGCCTTCGGTGACGCGAATTTCTGGGCCGGGCAATTGGCCGTTGTAGGTCCAAGCTTCGAGCTTGCGGCCTGGTTCAACTTCCCACATGGTTTTTTGGCAGGTCAACTCAAATACTTTGACATCGCCTTCCATGCGATATTCGAGTGGTTGCATGCTGAGGCCTTCGGTTTTAGCTGGAAACAGCTTAATGCCGGCTTCATGCATTTTATCCATTTCTTCCCAAGCTTTGGCCCCGCTATCGGTGGTTGGTGTACCGGCATTGCCAGTGCCATGGCCACCATTGCCGTGGTCGGTGCCAGCGGGAGCGGTTGTGGCGGTTGCTGGCGGAACAGTTGCTGGCTCGATGGTTGTTAGCGCACTTTCGCGGCCACACGCGACCATGGTTCCTGCGGCAGCCGCCATCCCCGTCCAGCGCAAGAAGCTGCGGCGCGAGGTTGGCGCATTTAATACTTGTTCGATAGGTTGTTGTTCGTTGCGGTCCATGATCGTGTATCCCCCTAAATTGCACGCCATATCGGCTTTGATATGCATCTAGTGTACTTGCCAATCGACCGCTGAAACTAAAAGATTTGTCTACCCTTCGTTGTCGTTCGGCTACTTTTGAAGTAAGAACATAGAGCATAGAGCATAGAACATAAGGATTGGGGGCTTAGGTTTTAACGCAGAGGCGCAGAGGGTTGAGAAGGATGAGGGATGAAGGATGAAGGATGAAGGATGAAAAACGTGGGAGTTGGGTTTTAACGCAGAGGCGCAGAGTGAGGATGTGAGGGGCCAGGATTCAGGGGTCAGAGGTTAGGGAACAGCTGGTAAGCGCAGTAGGCTTCGGATACGCTACAAAAAAAAATCTGTGGAATCTGTGGCTAAAAATAATCTTCGCGTCCTTCGTGTCCTTCGCGGTTCCTCTTCTTCGTGCTCTTCGTGTCCTTCGTGGATCAAAAAGGGCTCCAACAGCACCCAAAACTAGGCACTGCTGGAGCGTTCCTCACTCATCACGCAACAAATTTAGAGTGGTTGACCCCGTTCAGCTGCTTGCTCAACTGCGCGTACCAAGAAGATTGGTTGTTGGCTAGTGCGAATCAGCTTGGTTGCAACGCTGCCCATCCACATGCGGCTGAAGCCGCTGCGGCCATGAGTTGCCATAACGATCATGCTCGCAACTGCTTCGTTGGCAACTTCATTGATCATCTCTGCTGGGATACCGCTCACCACGAGGTGGCGCGTGCGCAGGCGTGGCGTTTGCAACGATTGCTCAAGCTGCTGCAAATATTTTTGGGCTTGCTCACGAGCTTGCGATTTTTCGCCAGCGCTCCACATTGGCACAACTCCCGCCTCGACCAAGCCCGGCTCGTCAAGACCAGGTGTAACGCTGAGCAACACCAGCTCCGCTTGATGGGCTTCGGCTAATTGGCTGGCCAAGGGCAAGGCTTGTTCAGCTAAGTCTGAGCCATCGAGTGGCACAATAATCGTGCGCAATTCGGGCGGAATTTTGAAGGTTTCAACCTTATTTTCATCGCCATGGATCACCAAAATTGGCACAGGCGTTGCTTGGACTACTTTTTCAGCGACGCTGCCCAGCACCCAGCGCCCAAGCCCACTGCGGCCATGGCTGGCGAGCACAATTTCGCGCACATTGCTTTGATCGGTCGCAAATTGCACAATTGCCTGGGCTGGGTCGCCTTCAAGCACGCTGGTTCGAATGCTCAAACCTTGTTGCTCATAGCGAGCTTTGAGTTCATCGAGATAGGTTTGGGCTGCTTGGCGCTCGTCATCGAGCCATTGGCGCGTATCAACTGCACTTGGCACTGGCCATGCATAGGCTGTGACCAGGGTCGGGAAGCCAACAACCCGAATTAAATGCAGGACACTGCTGTTACGGCGGGCTAAAACCACCGCATAATCCAAGGCCTGTTCCGCTAAGCGTGAACCATCAAGTGGAATCAACATTTGGCGTTCCATAATCAATCCTCCTTTGGATTGGAGAGCGACATTGCTCTCAACAAGGTGATCAAGTTCACCAAGTAGGGGCGCTAACGAGCTAGGTTTTTCGAGGTACGACGTGATTGGCAAGTTGCGTAAGCGTTGGCGCATGCTTGGCGAACTGCCCGATGCCACCACGGCAATTGCCGTTGATGGTTGCTCCTCACACAATTGTTCCAGCAACCGCAATCCATGCAGCCGATATGGAGCAGGATCAATCACAACTAAGTTGGGTCGATGCGCCTGAACACTAGCCCAATCAGCTTGTTTGACAATATTGACTTGGACGTTCTGGCCCCAACGGCGCTGAAAGCGCGCGGCGGTTGTTTGGGCTGAACCTTGATCTGGGTCAATGATGACGATTGAGAAGTTCATGGCTTGCTATCCTTATTATCACTATACATAGTGTAGCGCGGATAGCATGTCAATCGGGTTAAGAGAGGATAACCAAAGGGTGTTAAAATCCTTACCAATGCGAAAAGCCACGTTTCGCCATTGAATCGTGGCGGCTTTTGGGGTCGTTTGAGGCTTAGAGCAGCACGCTATAGGCGCTTTCGATATCGGCTTGATTGTTAATGTCGGTCAAAGTTTCGGCTGAAATTGCTTCATCGACCGTGAGCACCATAATTGCCGTGCCGCGTGGGCTTGAACGCCCAACGTGCATCGATGAAATGTTGATGTCAGCACTGCCAAGCAAGGTGCCAATCCGTCCGATAAAGCCAGGTCGATCTTGGTGGAAGGTGAACAACATCGAGCTAGTTGGCACCAAATCCAGCCAAAATTCGTTGATTTGGACGATGTGAGCTTCGCCACGCACCACCGTGCCACCGAAGGTATGCACCACGCCATCGGTTGTGGTCACGACCAATTGCAACAATTCGGTGTAGGTTTCTGCGTCTGGGCGATGGGTTTCGTTGATGCTAAGGCCGCGTTCGCGTGCCAAGAATGGGGCATTAACTGGCGTAACCCGCCCTTCTGAGCCACCTTCGAGCAAGCCCTGCAACACCGCCAATTTGATTGGTTCGCTGGTGAGGCCCGCCAAAGCACCGTTATAAACAATTTGATATGACTGGGCTGGTAGATCGATTAATTGAGTGCTGAGCCGAGCCAATTTGCGGCCAAGATCGAGATATGGTCCAACAATCGCCCATTCTTCGGGAGCAACGAACGGCGCGTTAACTGCATAGCGTGGCGAACGGCCAGCCAAGGCATCAACCACACCTTCGGCCACGTCGGCGGCGGTCAAAGCTTGGGCTTCTTCGGTCGAAGCGCCTAAGTGTGGCAAAACAATCGCTCGTGGATGATTGACAATTGGTCCAGTTGGTGGCTCTTTTGCAAATACGTCGAGCGCTGCGCCGCCAAGATGGCCCGATTCCAAGGCTTCGAACAAGGCTTCTTCATCGATTACGCCGCCCCGAGCACAATTGATAATATAGCTGCCTTTTTTCATTTGGCTCAAACGTTGGGCATCGAACAAATTGCGAGTGGCATCGATCAACGGAATGTGCAATGAAATAACATCAGCGCGGCTGGTTAATTCGTCGAGCGTCACTGGGGTCACGCCAAGTTGCGCTGCACGTTCAGCATTAATAATTGGGTCGTAGGCGATGATATTCATTTCTAACGCCCGCGCGCGGCGAGCCACTTCCGAGGCGATGCGGCCAAAGCCAACTAAGCCTAGGGTTTTGCCACGAACTTCCCAACCGCCATATTTGCTGCGTTCCCATTTACCATTTTGCAAGGCTGCATGGGCTTGGGGAATGTTGCGCGCAAGGTCAAGCATCAAGCCAATCGTCAATTCGGCGACGGCGATGCTATTCGATGCTGGGGCATTAACCACCAAAATACCTTGCTGATTGGCTGCTGCCAAATCGATGTTGTCGACACCCGTCCCGGCGCGGCCAACAACTCGTAATTTGGTGCCTGCTGCAAGCACTTTGGCGGTAACTTTGGTTTGCGAGCGCACGATCAAGGCATCGTACTCAGGCAAAACATCCAACAGGGTTTCTGGTGTAAGATCAAGACGAACATCAACCTCGGCGACCTCTTTGAGCGCCGCAAGGCCTTCGGCACCAATCTTCTCCGTGACCAGGATACGATCCATGAGGTGGTTACTCCTGTGGTAGTAAACAAAAAAGGGCAGATGGACACGCTCTGCCGCTGCCAGCATTGGCTGATGGGAGTTTTGTGTATTGTATCACAAGCAACAAATGGCGCTGTTGCTGCCAATGTATCGCCGAATGTATCTCGCGATGTATTCGTTGCTGACGCTAAAAGCCTATACTGCCTGCATCAACCCAAGGAGATACACCGATGAACCACCCAACAATTCAAAAAGATACTGGTGCTTGGATCGCGTTTACCTGGATTTCGTTTTTCATTTCGATTGCGGCCTTGATCTTGGGCATTTATCATGCGCCGGTCGATATTTGGGTCAAGAGCTTTTTGGCAGTTGCCGCCTTATTTGCCGTTGGGAGCACCTTTACCTTGGCCAAAACCATCCGCGACAACTCTGAAGCTGGCAAAATGCTCAATCGCTATGCCGATGCTAAAACCGAGCAAATTATCTCCAACTACGAATTTAGCTCGGCTCCGCGCAATGTTTGAGCGATGATTGACTAGATCTTTAACATGATCCCCTCACCCCAACCCCTCTCCCGTCCAACGGGCGAGGGGCTTTAACGCCGTGGTTCTTGCGCACTGCGTCGGTAAAAACCGGTGCTCCCCTCGCCCGCGTTCAGTGGGAGAGGGGCTGGGGGTGAGGGCATGCAATTGGTTTCCAAGCCAATCACTTAATCACACAGCCAATAGCCTACAGCCAATAGCCACATACCTCATAAGCGCTTATGTTCTATGCTCTATGTTCTATGTTCTTTCGCCCCTACCTTACAAACGCCTGTTGATAAATTGTATGCACTTTGACCAAAACAGCCTGGGCTTGTTGGGCGGCTGGAAGGGCTGTATTGCGGCCTTTGTTGATAAAACTGCCACTGGCAAATGCTTGCTGGTTGAAGGCGGCGCGATACAACTGCTCAGCGCCCGTACTTGGGTGCTTAAACAGCAAGCCGTGGATTGGACGTAGCCACCAAGGCAAGCCTGCATTGGTTTTGAGCGAGCCACGATTGGCCCCAGGACAAACGCTCAAAACGGTAATGCCTTCTCGTTCGAGTTGGGGGGCGAGCGCTTGGCTCCAGAGCGAAAGCGCAAGTTTGGAGCTAGCATATGGCCCAAAGAGCTTCTTGAAGCGTTGGGGCTTTTCCAGCTGATCAAGCTGAAATTGTTTGATCGTTAACAGGGCATTCGATGAGGTGTTGATGATGGTTTTGTGCTGGCCGCGTAAGAGCAATGCTTTCAGCTCCATGGCGATGATATAGGGCACAACACTTTGTAATTCGAAGCTTAATTCGCGGCCTTGCGGCGAGAAAAGCAAGCGTTCTGTAGTTCCACCAGCATTGTTGAACAGCAGGTCGATGCTGGTTTCGTGCTGTTTAATTGTTTGTAAGGCCGTGCGAAGTTGGCCAAAATCGCTGATTTCGGCCTGATAACTGCGCAGCATGCCAGCAGTTTGGGCCGCTTGAAGAATTGGCTCGTTCATGGGAAACTGTGAACGCATCAGGCTGATGATTGCCCAGCCCTCGTTGAGCAAGCGTTTGGTCAGTTCAAGCCCGATTCCCGAATTTGCTCCCGTAATTAAGGCCGTTTTGGGTAACGATTGGGTGGCCATCCGCGCCTCCATTGATTTATTTTATAGAACGCTATAAAATAAATCTAGCGGATCTATTCGTGATTGTCAAATTTTAATAGTGATCGATAGACAATTATGCAAGCAACCAGACCGCGAGGCCGACCGCGCACCTTTGATCGGCAAGCAGCCCTAGAGGCGGCGATGGAATTATTTTGGCGACATGGCTACGAAGGCACCTCGATTGCCGATTTGACGACGGCGATGGGTTTTACGCCACCGACGTTGTATGCAGCCTTTGGCTCAAAAGAAGATCTGTATCGCGAGGTGATTCAGGTTTTTCTGCTACGCAGCGAGCGGCGGCGCATGCAAGCGGCCTTGGCGCAACCCAGTGCCTATGCCATGTTGCGCTCGTATTTGTATGCTGCTGCTGAAAACTTTACCGATCCGCAAACGCCTGCTGGCTGTATGGTGGCTACGGCGGAGCTGCAATGTGCAACCGAAAATCAGCCAATTGCCCAAGAAGTTGCCCGCATTCGCCAGCAAATGTTGCTCGCCTTTGTCGAGCGCTTGAATGAAGCAAAAACTAGCGCCGAATTGCCAGCAATGATCGATGCACTGGCCTTGGCCAATTTTTATACAGCGATTGTGCAAGGGATGTCGGTACAAGCGATTGATGGCGCAAGCACCAACGATTTGCTTGCGGTTGCCGATTTGGCGCTCAGCGCGTGGCCGGGCGAAAAGTCAGAAGGCAAAAGTCAAAAGTCAGAAGCATGAGGGATGAAAGCAAAAGTCAAAAGGCAAAAGCCTAATCCTAAAAATCTGTGCCAATCTGTGGCAAAAAATACTCCTTCGTGCTCTTCGTGGATCGAAACTTAACGCAGCGGCGCAGAGGATGTGTGGCTCTAGGCTGAGGGCTATGGGCTATCGGAGATTGGTTGGATGATCCCAAAGCCAATAGCCAAAAGCCTAGAGCCAATCTCTCTTCGTGGTTAAAAAAGCTTCTATGCTCTATGCTCTTTATGTGTTCTATGTTCTTCAATATGCTATACTTGGGGCGTGTCTGTAGGAGACTGTACTGTGTCAACAAGTATTGCTTTAGCCCTCTTCTTTGTCTTACTAAGCCCCATTTTAACTGCGATTCTGCTGCGTTTTCTGCGCACGCGCCTAAGCGCCTTGCCCTTCTATTCGATTGCTGGGGTGCTGTTTGGGCTAGCTGCCTTTGCCGCAATTTGGCTGGTGAGCCAACATCAAGCCAGCGTTCAGCTTGGCAGTTTGGTGATTATTCAGCAGCAAGGGATTGATCTCGATCTGCCGCCTGAGGTTGAAGCAACCGCCCAGCAAACCCAAGTGTTGCCAACTGTAGCTGCAACCGCAACGCGCCCAGCGCCAACCGCGACAATCCGCCCGAGTGCTACGCCAACCAGCGAGCCAACCGCAACCACGGAAGCAACCAGCGAACCGACTGCTACAGCTGAGGCAACCAGCGAACCAACTGCTGAACAACGTACCTACACCGTTGAAGATGGTGATACTTTGCGCTCGATTGCTGAGGCTTTTGATGTGACGATTGCTGAATTGCTTGAAGCCAACGATTTAACTCCCCAACAAGCTGATCAGCTTCAGCCAGGCGATGTTTTGATTATTCCATAGTGAGGTGTTGTGCGCGTTATTGGCTTCGTATTGGGTTTGTGTTGCTTGGTTGGTTGTGCTTCCACAGCGCCTAATCCGCCAACAACGCGCCCTGAGATTGCAACCGCAACTAGCGTGAGCGCGAGCGCAACCGCACTTGCGCCAACACCAATTGCATTAACCGCCACTCCGATGGCCTTGGCATTGACATGGCAATCGTACACAGCCTATCGGGTTGAAGCTGGCGATAGCTTAGAATCGATTGCTGAACGAGGTGCGAGCTTTCCGCTGTTTATTAGCCGCTACAATCGGCTCAATCGCCCAATTGGCGCGGGCCAACTCTTAATTGTGCCGCGTTTAGAGAGCGATCAAGTTAATAGCTTGCCCTCAACTTCTGCGCTGATTCGCCGTGGCCTCACCAATCAAGCTTGGGTTGGCCTTAGCTGTGATTTAGGTGCTGCGGCTAGACCAATTGAGCCAATCGTGAAGACTCTCGCGAGCAGTGCAATCAGCATCACTTTTTTTATTGACCACAACTGGATTGAGCAAAATCCGCAAGGCTTGCAACAGCTGGCCACAGCGGGCCATGAATTGGCGAATGGCGTAGCGCTGGTACAACTTGAGCCTGAAGCGTTGAGCCAAGCCTTGCTGCGCACCGAAACCAGCCTGACTAATCAGCTCGGCATGGATGCTTCAATTCGCCCGTATCTGCGGATTTGGGGCCAAGCAAGTGGCCCAGAATTGGCCGAACTGGCTGCTCAAAACGGCTATTTATTGCTTGACAATGCTCAAGAACGCGACGCTGCCAAATTGGCTGAAAGCTTAGCTGACCCTCAGCAAGCAGCCAGCTATCGCGGGGAGTTGATTGCGCTTGATTGCAACAGCGCTGAAACTGCCGCCGCCTTGCCATTAATTATTGAACGCTTGCAGCAAGCAGGTTTGCTGACGCAGCCAATTGCAGAAATGATGCAGCCATGAGTTTATTGATTGCGCTCTTGCCCCTATTTGGCTTGGCCCTGTTGGCCGATGGCCTAGTTGCGCCTAAGCGTTGGCATTTATTTTTAGCTTGGTTAATTGGTGTAGCGAGCGTTGTTAGCCCGCATGTGGGGCTTTCGGCGTTGGCATTATTACTGGTTGGTGGCTTGCTCGGCCAAACATGGGGCCAGCGGTTAGGTGGTGTTTTATCGGCGTTTGGGCTTGGTTTATTGGGTTTGCAGGCTGATAGTTGGGCGTGGCAAGCGGCCAGCGTAGCAGTTAATCTCAATTCAATCCATATTGGGTTGTTAATTGCTGGAGCCGCTTGTGCTTTTGGCTGCTGGCCTTGGCCCGCCAAACCTACGCCACCCGCTAGCACGTTGGCCTTGGTGCAGCTTGGCAGTTTATTGCGCTTATATAGCCTTGTGCCTTTGGATTGGGCTTGGACAGCGGTTGCAGCCATGATTGGAGCTGGCTCGGCGCTTTGGTTTGCTTGGCAATTGCTGCCAGCGCAAGCGGTCGAGCAACGGCGAGCATTGGTTGTACAGGTTGTGTGGTGTTTGGTGCTGACAACTAGTTTATTGGCTAGTGAAGCTGGCATTGCCGCAACGTGGGCCTTGGCGCTGGCGGCATGTTTGGCGCATCCCGTATTCCAACGCCATAGCAATTTGGCGAGTGTGGTTCCGCTGGCGATGGCGCTGTGGTTGACGGCGGCGGCAAGTTTGGCTGGCGGCTTGGCCTTGCTCAGTTGGGTCTGTTGGATTGTGCTCATGCTGCTTAGTTTGAGTACTTTTCGTTTGCCACCACAAGTTTCGCGCTGGCAATGGCCTTTGATGGCATTGCAACTTGGGCTTGGCTTGGGCTTGCCATTCTTACTTGAGCTGTTGTTGAAGCCGGTTTGGCGTGAGCTTGGCGCAGGCTTGACCATTTTTGGCAGGCTGGATATTGCGCCGTGGACAGGTTTGGCGACGCGCAACCCCGGCTCGCAAGTGGTGGCAACCTTGCCTTCGCTGGTGCTTGCAGGCTTGCTTGTGGTGGGCATTGCGCTGAGTTATTTGGCCAATCGTTGGCGTAGTCAGCCAACCAACGCCGACCAAGAACCGTTGCGCGAACAAACGATGTGGCAATTGGTGAAGCGTGGCTTGCCATGGGGGAGCCAACCCCGCGATGAGTAGCGAAGCATGGCGTTTGGGGGTTGCTGGCCAGTGGGAGCGGCTTTTGCTCTATCCTGGCGGCTTGAGTGCGCTGCTTGCGGTTGGCTTGGGCTGGCTGGTTTGGTGTTGGCTGACTCCGCGCACCAATTCGGTTGGCGCTGCACACCCTTTTGCTTGGCTCTTGCTGCCATTGCCCTTGTTGGCGCTGAGCCTGTGGCCATTTGCCGAATCAAGCGAATTGCGGGCGACGCTTGATCTGGTGAGTTATTGGTTGTTGCTTGATCTGCCGTTACTCTGGGCGATTGGCCAAGATTGGCGCAACGGTGCGCAGGCTGGCTTGCGCGCTGCCCGTTGGTTGGTTGGCCTGATTACTGGCTGGCCGCTGCTGGGCTTGGTTGGCTGGATCATCGTAAGTTTGCATGGCGGTTTATTGCCCAACGATCTTTTGATCTTGGGCGAGGGTTGGCTGGGCTGGTTGGCGCTAGCACTCTGGTTGGCTGGCTTGCTGCCCTATCTGCAACTTGGATCTTGGGAAACCGCGCCAACGCAAGGGGCTTTGGCTTGGGCCTTGGGTGCACGCCGATTGGGCCATTTGACCTTGCCAGCTTGGTTAATTCAATCGCAATTAACTGGGGCTTGGCTTGGCTCGGCTTGGGGTTTTGGCGCTATTTTGCTCGCTTTATGGCTGCTGCTGCTTGGTTTGACCGCTTGGTTGCGCCGCTATCAACAAGCCAAACTTGGGGCATGGCTTTGGAGCGGGGCAATGCTTGGCTGCCTAGCTTTTGGCCTAAATAGCTGGTTTAATCGCTAAGCCCCAATAAATCGGCGTTTGTTTGATTTGATAGTGCTGAATGCCTGTCTCGTGCAGCATTGCTTGAATTTCGCTGCCGCGCCATGCCCGCAACACTGATAGCGGGCCATCGTGCTTGCCAAGACTGGTCAATGGGCCTAATCCAGCGAGCCACGCCCCCCAATAACCCAACCAACTCCGTTTCAGATCGACAAGCACAATGCCGCGTCGCGCGACGCGCTGGGCCTCTTGCAATAGCTCAATTATTTCAGCGCTGGTGCAATGATGCAGCATTTGTGCACAAAAAACGATGTCCATGCTGCGATCGGCAAAAGGCAAACTTTGGCCTGCGCCAACCACGGCCTGCTGATTGCTGCGCACAATGGTTTGGTTGAGATCAAGGCTGATTGGGTGGAGTGATTGTCCTTGTTGCTGGCTCGCTGTTTGGAGCCAGCGCCCAATTTGGCCGTTGCCAGCCCCAAGATCAAGTATTGTGTTTTGGGCTTGGAGTAATGGTTGCAGCAAGCGCCAACCCAAGCGATAGCCACCGCTCAAACGATAGAGCCACGCCATTTCGGCTAAATTGGCTGCCAACTCTGGATGCTCAGTCAAATCGTCGAGCAATTCGGCAGATTGTGAACGTCGGGGAATCCAAGCCATCGTTGTTTCCTTGAGTGCTACCAATTAACCACTGACCCTCGGTATAATACCGCGTGATGCATCACTCTGATGCATGTGTATTGATGGAATGATTATGCGTTTGCGGCGTTCTTGGCTCACTGTTGCGATTCTTTTTGGCCTGATGGGCTTAGGGTTGGGGCTGCGGCTCGCCGCTTGGCATTGGCATGAATTTCGGCCACTTGGCGGCGATGAACGCGAATATTTGGATTTGGCGATTGCTTTGGCCCAAGGCAAGCCCTATTACGATTTGCAATTTATGCGCCCGCCATTGTTTCCTTTGGGTTTGGCGGCTGCGGTTTGGCTCGTCGATGGCGATTTGCAGGGCTTGCGGCTGATTAATGCGCTGATTAGCACCGCCACAATTTCTTTGGTTTGGTGGTGGACGCGGCTGTTGTTGCGGCGCAACGATCTGGGCTTGATTGCTGCTGGCTTGACAGCTTGCTCGTTTACCTTGGCCTTGAACGCGACCGAATTGCTCAGCGAAACGGTGACCCTCGCTGGCTTAATGCTGGTGTTTGGGTTAATTACTTTGAGTTTGCGTCGCCCGCAACTGCGTTGGGCGATTGCCGCTGGCGTAGCGATTGCAGTCGTCAGCTTAATTCGCTCGGTAGCGTTACCTTTGCTTCCATTAGGTTTATTGCTGCTCTGGCGCAGCGATAACCCACAGCGCTGGCGACAGATGCTTGGTTTGCTGGCAGCAACCGTATTGACCATCGCGCCATGGACAATTCGCAATGCGCTGAGTTATGGCGGCCTCATTTTGATCGATACAACTGGCCAAGAAAATCTCTGGCTGGATAACGATCCACGTGGCCGTGATCTGGTTAAAGCCGAATTGTATGCGTTGGGCGATGCCCGCATCGAACGCAGCCAATTGGCCTCGCAGCAAGGCATTGCGGCAATTACTGAGCATCCTGCTTGGTTTTTGGCTAAGTTTGGCCGTGAGTTTTGGCATAGTTGGGGCTTGGAGCATAGCGACGATTTGCTGGCGCGGCGCGCGATTTGGCAACCAGCCAGCGAAGTTTGGTTGCGCTTGATTTTTGGCGATGGCTGGTGGTTGTTGCTGATTGGCTTGGGTTTGGCTGGTTTATGGTCGTTGCCCTGTGAGCGATGGCTGAAATTGCTGCTGCTGGTGTGGGTTGGCTACACCGTGTTTACTTCATGTTTATTTCATGTTGAATATCGTTATCGTTTGCCTTTGCTGCCCGTGCTCTTGCCCGCAGCGGCGTGGCAACTGCGCCAATTGCGTTGGGCTTGGCCGCAGCCGCGCCAGTGGTTGGCGTTGGCAACGGGCGCAAGCGTATTGGCCTTGAGCTTGAGCTATGCCAATTATCCCCAAGAAGCTTGGCGTTTAGGCCAAAAACATTGGTATTTGTGGCGGGCCGAGCGTTATTTAGCCGCTGCCAACGGCTTGCCAGCAACTATGAACCAACAAGCAAGCTCGGGCGTGGCAGTATTCGAGGCGCAAGCAGCGGCCAGCAACGCCTTGCGCTTTGACCCGGATTCGGCCTTAGCGCGAGTCTTGTTGGCGCGCATCGCCTTTATCAGCGATCAGCCCGCTACTGGTGAGCAACAATTGCGCGCGGCAATTGCTGTGTTGCCAGCCCATGCTTATGCCCATTTATTGCTGGGCGATTATTTGCGCCAGCAAGGCAATTTGAGCGCAGCCCGCAGCGAATTGGCCTATGAAACCAGTTCGACCGAAGATTTGCAAGCGTGGTCACGCCAACGCATGCAGTTTCTGCCCATCACCAACACCCTCGATTTGGGTTCTGGCCTCGATTTGGGCTTGATTGCCGATTGGTATGCTGCCGAAGATGGCAGCCGTTGGTTTGGCGAGCAGGCCACAGTTTGGCTGCACGCCCCAGCTGATGCCACAATGCTCCGCTTGCGCATTGCCAGCCAACGCCCAGTTAGCCTTGCTGCTCCCACATTAAGTTTATGGGCGAATGGACAATTAATCGCCGAAATCGCGATCGATTCCAGCTGGACGGTTCATGAAATTGCTTTGCCAAATAGTTTGCGCAACATACCATTGGAGCTAGAATTGCGCAGCGGTAGCACCTTCGTGCCGCACGATCTGGAGCCGACCAATCCCGATGGGCGCGATTTGGGCTTGCGAGTCGATTGGATTCGGGTGGAATAGGCTTTTGAATTGGCCAAGATTCTGCTATAGTCGGAGTCTATTCCCTCACCCCCTAGCCTCCTCTCCCGCAAGCGAGGCGAGGGGAGGCAGCCATTGTTTACCAAGAATTGCGCAGAAGCATGGGGTTAAAGCCCCTCGCCCGCGTCGAGTGGGAGAGGGGTTGGGGTGAGGGAACGTACCGATTTAGTAGCTGAGGGCAACATCCCAATGAAGTTGATTGATTTACCCTATAGCTCACGGCGCTTGCCAGCGATTGCGCGGCGCTCGATGGTGGCGACCAGTCAACCACAGGCGGTTTTGGCAGGCTTATCGATGCTGGAACGGGGTGGCAACGCAGTTGATGCAGCAATTGCTGCCGCCGCAATGCTCACCGTCGTCGAACCAACCTCGAACGGGATTGGGAGCGATGCCTTTGCCTTGGTGTGGGATGGTCGCAGCTTGCATGGGCTGAATGGTTCTGGGCGTGCGCCGCAATCTATCAGCCTTGAAACAATGCTCCAAGCTGGCCATGAAACAATGCCAGCCTATGGATGGCCCAGCGTTACTGTGCCCGGTGCGCCGCGAGCATGGCGCGACCTGCATCAACGTTTTGGCCGCTTGGATTTTGAGGAAGTATTGATGCCAGCGATTAGCGCTGCTGAAGATGGTTTTGCGGTTACGCCGATCGTTGCGCACTATTGGAATCTTGCTTTGCGCCGCTACGAAGCCATGACCGACCCAGCGACCAGTGCTTGGCTCAACACCTTCTCGTATCGGGGGCGTGCGCCGAGCACTGGCGATATGTGGCGTTCGCGCCGTCAAGCCCGCACGTTGCGCCGCATCGCCCAAACCGGAGCCGATGATTTTTATCAAGGCGAATTGGCAACACAGATTGTGGAGTGGGCACAGAAAACAGGCGGTTTTATCAGCGCCGCCGATTTAGCCCAACACACTAGCACATGGGTCGAACCAATTAGCACCAGCTATCGCGGCTACCAAGTCTGGGAGATTCCGCCGAATGGTCAAGGTTTGGCGGCACTGATGGCCTTGAATATTTTGGAAGGCTTTGATCTGAGCCATAATGCCCGCGACACGATTCAATCGTATCATTTGCAAATCGAGGCCATGAAATTAGCTTTTGCTGATGCCCACCGCTATATTGCCGACCCAGAGCATGTTGAGGTACCAACCAAAGCCTTGCTTTCCAAACGCTACGCCGCCAGTCGCCGCAGCCTGATTGGCGATTATGCGCTCGAGCCGCAGCATGGTGAATTGCCAAAAGGTGGCACGGTCTATCTGTGTGCGGTCGATGGCGATGGCATGATGGTCAGCTTTATTCAATCCAACTACATGGGCTTTGGCTCTGGCGTGGTTGTGCCCGAAACCGGAATTGCCTTGCAAAATCGGGGTGCTAATTTCTCGCTTGATCCCCAGCATCCCAATGTTTTAGCGCCGAATAAACGTCCATTCCACACGATTATTCCCTCGTTTTTGACCCGTGATGGCGAGGCGGTTGGGCCATTTGGCGTGATGGGCGGCGCGATGCAACCCCAAGGCCATGCCCAAATGATTCTCAATCGGGTTGATTGGCAGCTTAACCCGCAAGCAAGCCTTGATGCTCCGCGCTGGCAAGTTGGCGCTGGGCGCAAAGTATTTCTTGAATATGGCGTGCCTCAGTTTATTGCTGAAGGCCTGCGCGCAATGGGCCACGAGGTCGAAATTCATGCCGAAGGCGGCATGTTTGGGCGTGGCCAAATTATCTGGCGCTTACCAAATGGCTCATTAATGGGCGGCAGCGATATGCGCGCCGATGGCTGTGCCTTGGGTTTCTAACGCCGAATATTCGATCTGCTTTGTAAACAGCTATAGCCTGGCTATAGCTGTTTTTTTGCCTTCTTAATGGCCTGAAATGATAATTTTCACTCATTGTTACTGCCAAAAACATCACTCCAATTGCACGGAGAACTAGGTCATGGATAGGACTAAATAGCATTGACGGGGAGCTAGCCTGCGTGGCAAGATCGTTAGTGATCCTTCCGTTCTCGCCACATCTGTTTCTTGCTGAGGAGTATTGGTATGCAATTGCGCTCGTTGCGGTCGTTATTGACTGTGGATCGTGCCCGAATTGGCTCGTTGTTAAGTGTTTTCTTGGTTGGCTTGATGGCATGGATGCTGCCGCAAGCAGGCGCACGCCCAACCTTCGCCGCCTCAAACGGCGTGGTCATTAGCCAGGTTTATGGCGCGGGTGGTAATAGTGGTGCCACTTATACCCATGATTTTGTTGAGTTATTCAATCGAGGTTCAGCAGCTGTTTCCTTGAATGGCTGGTCGATTCAGTACGCAGGAGCTACAGGGACAGGGAATTTCAGTGGCAGTGTTACCACATTACCAAATTTTTCACTTCAGCCTGGTCAATACTATCTTGTACGTATGGCTGGCGGAACAACTGGTGCTGCATTGCCAACCCCTGATGCTACTGGGAATGCTACAATGTCTGGTACTGGTGGGAAAGTTATTGTTGCCAATACCACAGCTGGTTTAGCTTGTAATGGTGGTTCTACATCTTGTGATGCTGCCCAACAAGCACAAATTGTCGATTTAGTTGGCTATGGCGGAGCGAATTACTTTGAGGGTAGTGGGCCAACACCTGCCCCCAGCAATACCACCAGCGTCATTCGCACAAATCCATGTGTTGATGCAGATAATAATGCTAGCGAATTTACCGCAGTTGCGCCAAACCCACGCAACAGCGCCAGCACAACTCTGACGTGTTCAGCAGCAACCAACACGCCAACCAACACGCCAACGAATACCGCAACGAACACGCCAACCAATACCGCGACGAATACGCCAACCAATACTGCGACAGCGACAGAAACTCCGGCTCCAACCAGTACCCCAGTGCTTGGCGGCGATAACAATATTTTGTGGGATTATCTCTATCACAGTGCAACAAGCGCAAATCCCCAAACCGAGCTTGTGCCCGGCGAAAGCTATAGCTTCTTGCATAGCGCTGCTGGCACAATCAACGAAACAACTGCGGTAACGATTTCTGCATTAACCGATGCGCTGGATGTGCAAAACGCCAGCCTGCGCTACTGGGATGGCGCTACTTCAACCACCATTCCGATGACCCGCAGCAAATCGTTGACTGCAAGTTTTCGCAACCAAGCAAGCCATAGCTACGACTTATGGCAGGCCAGCATTCCAGCCCAAGCAGTGGGCACAACCGTTTTCTATCGGGTGATTGTGCAAGATGGCGGCTCAACGGCCTATATGAAGCAAACAAATGGCCAATATGTGAACCCACTTGGCCAGCACGTTCGTGGCTTTAACGATGATCCCGAGGATTATAGCTACACGGTTGTAGCCTCAAATCCAACTGCAACCCCGACAAGTACCGCGACCGAAACGCCAACCAATACCGCAACCATCGCGCCAACGGCGACCGATGAACCAACGGCGACGGCAACCGTCGCGCCAACGGCAACCGATGAACCAACTACGACTGCAACCATCGCACCAACGGCGACCGACGAACCAACTGCGACGGCAACCGTCGCGCCAACGGCGACCGATGAACCAACTACCACCGCAACCCTTGCACCAACGGCAACCGATGAACCAACTACCACCGCAACCGTTGCACCAACGGCCACCGATGAACCAACTACCACCGCAACCGTTGCACCAACGGCCACCGATGAACCAACAACTACCGCGACCCAGACGGCAACGCCAACAATCACGGTGACGGTAACGGTGACACCTGGTTCGCCAACCGCCACCGCGACCCAAACAGCCACGCCGACCATTACGGTGACGGTAACGGTGACACCTGGTTCGCCAACGCCAACCAATACCCCAACCAGCACGGCGACCCAAACACCAACCCACACGCCAACCGCGACCTTGGTTCCAACGGCAACCAATACCGCGATTCCAACCCAATACAAAGTCTATTTGCCTTGGACTGGCAAATAACGCTCGGTTCATCAACGGGGTTCCCAAATGCGAGCAAGCGGCAATCAAAGCGCCGCTTGCTCGCTAAAGTGGGAGCTAGCAAAAAAAAATTATGCATGTGAAACTAGAAGAGCGAAGCAAAAACGAGGCTAGAACGGTGTATAATCTGCGGTACACAAAGCGAGCATTGGCTCGGCACTAATTTTTTTGCTGCCTATTTGGTATACGTTGCGTTGATCGATAGCGCTTTATCCACCAAGCTTGATCTCAAAGGCAAGCTTATGCCGTTCGGCTACAAGCTGAATCGTTGAGAGCAAATAGGCAAAATCAATCGGTTTTTCAACATAACCATCGCAGCCAACCGCCAAGCAGCGTTGCCGATCGCCAGCTAAGTTGTAGGCAGTAATTGCAATAACTGGAATCGCGCGGGTTTGGGGTGAGGCTTTGAGTTGGGCGGTTGCACCCCATCCATGCAGTTCGGGCATCGACATATCCATCAAAATCAAATCAGGCTTTAATTGCAAAGCCAACATCAATCCTTCAATGCCCGTTTTCGCGGTGCTAATCTTAAAACCCCGTCGTTGCAAGCGGGTTGTGAGGATGGTGCGGTTGTCTTGGTCGTCATCGACAATTAAAATGTGCATAGCTTGCTCCTACCATCAATCAAGCGCATTCAAGAAACGCGCTCCAGTGATTGATACTCTGATCTTGTTGTATACCATAAAGTCCTAGCTGTAAATAGTTACTTTCGGGTGATATTGCTCACCACAACGGTGGCTTTAAGCAGTTGGATAGTTGGTTTGATCAAGCTTAATCGCTTGTGTAGCGCAGCTTTTTCATTTCAGGTTGCAGCATAACCAATGCTACTATTAAGGACATTCAACGATGAAATCAGTCTATCATCAGTATGTGCATAAAAGTGTACGTGGCAAAATTAGCCTTGCCTTATTAGCCATTATGCTGCTTGTGGTGCTGATTTTGTTAATTCCGCTGCGCTATATTGTCAATAGTTCGAGCCTGTTCGCTGAACAACAAGAAATGCAAAACCACCTCGAACGGGTTCGGCGGGCGATTAACGCTGAGCTAACCCAAATCGATGCCCTTGTTTTGTCGATGGCAACGTGGGATGAATCGTATAATTTTATCAATCAACGCACACCAACGTACATCGCCGAAAACACCAATGATGATGTTTTTCAGTTGTATAACATTCAAGCGATGCTCTATACCGATCAACAAGGCACGATCGTCTTTGCCAAAACTTACGATTCCAAGCAAGCCAAACCTGTTGCCGTGCCGTTTGAGTTTTTTGATATTAATAATTTTTACCCCCAACTGCTGCAACATCCTACGCTTGATCAAGGCAAAACCAGCGTCGTGCGGGCTGGCACCAAACTCTGGCTTTTGGCAGCGCGCCCAATTATCACGAATGAAGGTCAAGGCCCAGCTCGTGGCACATTAATTTATGGGCGGTTGGTTGATCAACAAGTGGTTGATCGAATCAATTATCAAACGCTCTTACCAGTGCAATTAAGCGATTATCGCTTTTTAACGCCCAACCGTCAGCAGGTGGTGAGCGAGCTAGCCAACGATCAGCGCTTAGTTTCGCGGGCCTTCAACGAGAATACGCTCGAAGGCTTTGTGGTCTTTCCTGCGATCGATAATCAACCGTTGTTAGTAGCAACCTTGGCCTTGCCGCGCACAATCTACATTCAAGGTCAACGTACCTTTTGGCTGATTGCCAGCGCGGTGGGGATTGCTGGTTGTTTGGGCTTGCTCAGCCTGTTTTGGGCTTTGCGGCGCTTTATTTTCCATCCGTTGACCTCAATTGTTGGCGATTTGCGCCAGATCGACCCCAGCCAGCCCAATCAGCAACACATTAATTTTGCCAGCCCCGATGAATTAGGTCTATTGGCCAAAACTGTCAACCAAGCGCTGGATTCGTTGGCCATGGCGCAGCGCGAACAATTGGCCGCCGAAGCCAAGCGCAGCACCTTGCAAGCAGAAATGCTCGATAATCAACACAGCCAATTACAAACCCAAGCCGCTTTGCTCGAACTGCAAAAGCAAACCTTGGCCGAACAAGCCTTACCATTAATTCCGGTTTCCCGCGAGGTTTTGGCCATGCCATTAATTGGCCAAATTGATCTGGCGCGGGCTGAGCGCTTGCAAACCACAATTTTGCTAGGCATTGAAACCCATCGCGCCCGTAGCGTCATCCTCGATCTGACGGGCGTTTCGCAGCTTGAGCAACAGGCAGCAATCGCGCTTGGCCAAACTGCTCAGGCCGTGCAATTATTGGGTGCACGCTTGTTGCTAACAGGGGCCAATCCGGCGATTGCCGAAGAAATGGTGGCTGCTAATATCAATTTTGGCCAGATCGCAATTTATCAAACGCTGGCCGCAGGCATGCAAGCAGCATTGCGCTAAATCCATTCGCATTAATTAAGATTTTGGCTCTGCCGCATCCAAACCCCGCTTCAGTCCCCGAACGAGGGGTGAATTTTGCCATGATTTGGCTCAATAACAGGGCTAGAGGTGAGGAACATATGGCAATTCTTCCCACCCAAATATCAGCATTTGGTTAAGCTTTGGCCGCTGTTAGCCGAAGTAAGCTAGAATATGCTAAAATGTACAAGCCTGCATAACCCATCTTTCAGAGCGTTGTCGAATGCGGGGGCGTATGTTGTCCCTCGTGCAGGGATTGATCCGCTAGCTCTATCACCCCAAATGGTGGGACTGCATCTTAAAAGTAGGAGTCGATGGCTATGACTGAACTCGTTCGCGCTCAACCGGCATTTAAAGTTGATTTTGTCCCATCACTTGGGTTGGATCTGCTTTCGACAATGGGTCTGATTGGAATTGTTCACGATTTTGAGGGCTTAGATGCTTGGCTGGTTGAAGCTGCTGCGAGTGTGCCACCACGCTTACGCCACGATATTCAGCTGGCAATGCGCTTGGGCGTGTATCCCTATGTTGTGGTTGAAACGGTGGCTGGCCAACTTTTAGCCCCTGGTGCTGCTGGCCACGACGATTTTAATGGCTTGATCGATGATCTCAAAGCGCTTTCGGCCCAAGAATGTGCTGCTATCGTGCATAAAATTGTGCAACGCACTGCCGCCAATGCAGATATTGAATTATTGCATACGCCAGCAGAAATTATTGCTGATCAAGAGCAATTAGAAGAATTATTGGCTAAAATGCAATTTCCAGTCGATACCGAAGAATTAATCGAATTGTTGCAACAGCCAACCGAATGGCGTGATTTATTGGTTTCAACAATTCAGCGCTTCTGGGATCGCATTTATCGCGAGCAATATGAATTGCAACAAGCTCGCCGTGAACGGAATGCCCATTATCATCGTACGCATCAATATAGTGTTAACTTCCGCGATTTATTTGCTGGTGTAACTGGCCGCCGCTTGCCAGACCATATTCACGAACGGCTTGGCACAATTAGCACCGTACGCTTTGTGCCTTCACAATATATCGGACCATATTTGTCGTTTCTGTTTAATAATTCATTACTTACTGTGTTTTATAATAGTAGCACCACACCTGCCGAAGGCGATGAGCAAACTGAGCGTACTCAAAGCCTCTATCAACCATTAGCCGCCTTGGCCGATAAAACGCGCCTGCAAATTATGACGTTGTTGCATGGCCGTGAATTATATGCCCAAGAAATTGTCAATTTGCTTGATATTCATCAATCGGCGGTTTCGCGCCATTTGAAGTTGATGGAAACCTCTGGTGTGCTGAATGTGCGGCGCGATAAAGGCGCAAAATATTATTCAATCAATCGCCAACGGATTGAGGAAATTTCAGCGCGCTTGCGTGAATTTGTCTAAGCATTCGTGCTAACGCTCCGTGATTACGGGGCGTTTTGCATTTAAAGGAGCCTATCATGTCAATGCTTGACCAAGTTGATTTATCGCTGCATTTGGGCAAAAAATCCTACGAGCGCCAACTTGCTGAATTGCAATTTAAAATGTTACGCTTACAACGCGCCGTAACCCAAATTGGCCATCGCATGGTGTTGGTTTTTGAAGGCTGGGATGCCAGCGGCAAAGGCGGCGCAATCAAACGCCTGACCGAAGCGCTCGATCCACGCGGGTTTGTGGTGCATCCAATTGCTGCGCCCACGCCAGAAGAACGCGCCCACAACTATCTTTGGCGCTTCTGGAACCGCATGCCGCGTGATGGCCAAATGGTGCTCTTTGACCGTTCGTGGTATGGCCGCGTGCTGGTCGAGCGGGTTGAGGGCTTTGCGACGATGCGCGAGTGGAGCCAAGCCTATGGCGAAATCAACGATTTTGAACGAATTTTACATAACGATCGAACCTCAATTTTGAAATTCTTCCTGCATATCTCCAGCGAGGAGCAAGAAAAACGCTTTCGCGACCGCGAACAAGATCCGCTCAAAACCTGGAAATTAACCGAAGAAGATTGGCGCAATCGCGAAAAATGGCCAGAATATGCGATTGCCACCGATGAAATGTTGGCTCGTACCTCAAGCGAAAACGCGCCATGGCAAGTCATTCCTGCCAACGACAAACGCTGGGCACGGATTGCGATTCTCAAAGCTGTGGTCGAAATGCTGGTTGCCGATATGCCGTTCGAGTTTGACGACGACAATGTGTTGGTGCTTGATCGTTCGGGAGCCTATGCCTTGGTTGATGCTGGCAAACTTGATGCCAAAGCGGTTGAAGCAGTCATTGCCGAAGAAGAAAAAGTGCGTAAATTGCTCAAAAAGCAACGCAAAGCCGACTAACAAGCGGATTTGCGTCAAGCTTGATCCAAAATGTTGCCTAAATAGTTGGCTAGCCCGTACAATACAGCCCGACACATCAGATTAAGGAAGCTAACAATGCACAATTTAGCAATTTATGGCTTTGGTGGAGTCGGGCGGGCGGTGCTAGCCCAAGCATTGCCCCATTTTACACTGGCCTTGGTGGCCGATCGTTCTGGCTATGTGGTAGGGCCGTTGAGCAACGAACGCTGGTTGGCGGTTGCGGCAGCCAAAGCCCAAGGCGCAACTTTAGCCAGCTTACCAGAAGGAACCAGCGGCGATTGGCGAGCTGCCTTGCCTGCTGGCTGTTTGGTGGCTGATACCACCGCCGAAGCCAACGCCGCCCAATTGGTCGAATTAGTTGCCAGTGGCCAGCGTTTAGCCTTGGCCAACAAAAAACCATTGTGCGAAGATTTGAACCTGTTTCAAGCCTTGGTTGGCAAGCGCCGCACCCGCTACGAAGCCACAGTTGGTGCAGGCTTACCAATTGTCGTCACCACCAATTTGCTGCGTGACACTGGCGATCAGGTGCAACGGATCGAAGGTTGTTTGAGTGGTACCTTGGGCTTTTTGCTCTCGTCGATTGAACAAGGCCAGCCCTATTCCGCCGCCGTGCGCGAAGCCAAAGCCTTAGGCTGGACGGAACCAGACCCGCGCGATGACTTGGGCGGGGTTGATGTTGCCCGCAAAGCCTTGATTCTCGGACGGACATTAGGCTATCAATGGAACTTGAGCGAGATTGCGATTGAGCCATTGTATCCTGCTGAGTTTGCAGGCTTAAGCATTGCTGAATTTATGGCCCAACTTGAGCAACTTGATGCTGGCTATGCCCAACGCCAAGCTGATGCTGTGGCCCAAGGCCAAACCTTGCGCTACGTGGCCTCGATTACGCCCGCTGGTGCGCGGGTTGGCTTGCAAGCAGTTGCCAACACTAGCCCGCTTGGCTCGCTCAAAGGCCCAGATAATATGGTGGCTTGGACGACCAAGCGCTACCAGGAACGCCCATTGGTAGTGCGCGGGCCTGGCGCAGGCGTTGAAGTAACCGCCTCGGCAGTCTTGTTCGACCTCTTGGCCTTGCGCTAAAAAAAGACCGTGGTCAATGAAGACCACGGCCCAAACCCTCTTGAGAGCTACAAGCTATTGCCCCGCCATATCCCGCCGTTGAAACAGTAATATTCCAAAAATAATTGAGCCAAAGATATAGGCCGCTACCACGATGATACTGGTTGTCAGCGATACTTGGGTTCCAAACATACCTTCAAGCATGCCGAGCGTCATGGTTTTTTGCTCACCATCATATAACCAATTGGCTTCAAGATTGCTAATGTGTAAATTAGGGAGAATTTTGGCAGCTAATTTGGAAAGACTTGCGGCAACACTAAATATAGTATTCCCAACAATCCCAAACACAATCCCCATAACCGTTGAGCGACTGGCCATGGTTACCAACAGCGTAATTGACGAAAAGACAATCAACTGCAAAAAGATTGGCACAAGCGATTTGAAGAGTCCTGATGCTGAAAACTGATCCATATTGCTGATATCACCACCAACAATCACATTGGCAAGCACCCCTAGGAGTGCACCCAAAATCAGCGAAGTGGCAATCAATACGGTCATAAACAGCAAACAGATCACAACTTTGATAATGATGAAATCACTGCGGCGCGCGCGGCGTGGCAGCAGCACTTTCCAAGTATCATTGGTGTATTCAGCGCCAATGCTGTTGCTCATAAAGACAATTGCTAAAATCGAGCCAAGTTGGCTCAGCACAATTAATGGTACTTGTAAGCTCGTGGGAAACAAGGTTAGTTGACGAATTTGTTCAGCAAATTGGCTATCCATACCTTCGTACAAGGATATCCCAACCATGCCCAAAAAACCAAGCAAAATAATACCTAAGGTAACGAGAAACAAACCAATATTAGCTGGACGTTTATAGGTTTTTGTCCATTCAGCGCGAAATAAATTCCACATTATTAGCGACCCCCTACCACAACTTCAGTCAATGGTTGTGGCGCAGCTGCGCCACTGTTACCAGTAATTTCCAAGAACAACGATTCGAGCGAGCGTTGGCGCACCACCACTTGGAACACATCAACATCAGCTTGCACCAATTTGCGCATTACTTGTGGCACATCCTGCGGCTCGGCGTTGATATTAATCCAGTGCTGGTCAAAGCTGGTGGCTTTTAATTCGGGGAATTCTTTCAAAATGGCCATGGCTTTTTCAAATGGTGCAGCTTCGATTGCATAGCCTGGGCCGCCTTCAGCAGCGAGCAAATCGCGCACCCGACCTTGTTTGATTGTTACGCCTTTTTGAATAATTGCCACATTCGAGCAAACTTGTTCCACTTCAAACAACAAGTGGCTCGAAAGGAAGACGGTGCGGCCTTCTTGGCCCATGCGCAAAATCAAATTCCGCATTTCGACCGTCCCCGCAGGGTCAAGCCCGTTGGTTGGCTCATCGAGAAACACTAGTTTGGGGTCGTTGAGCAGGGTTGCTGCCACGCCAAGTCGTTGCTTCATCCCCAACGAATAGGTTTTAACTTTATCTTTTTCGCGGCCACGCAAGCCGACAAATTCAATTAATTCATCATAGCGAGCTTGCGGTAAATCATGACCGCCAGAACGGGCTAAGAGACGCAAATTTTCTAAGCCCGACATAAAGGTATAAAATGCTGGCGATTCTACAATTGCCCCAACATATGGTGCAATGTTTTGGCGAGCATGTAAAATATCATGGCCAAAAACTGCTGCTTTCCCAGCTGTTGGTCGGATCAGCCCCAATAACATGCGGATGGTGGTGGTTTTACCCGCACCGTTTGGGCCTAAGAAGCCGTAAATCGTACCTTCTGGAATATGTAAACTTAAATTATTCACTGCTGGGACATTTTTATAGACTTTCGTCAATCCTTCAGCGGTAATTGCGATTCCACTCATAGAATGCTCCTCTATAGGCTGTGATGTTAGTATAACGTTAACATTACACACATTGTTGCATTATATTATTTATTTTGTTCATCATCAAGCGGAACAAGGCGCTCACGTAAGGCCATGATTGCCGCTTGCGTGCGATCTTGCAAATGTAACTTGGATAAAATATTGCTGACGTGGGTTTTAACCGTACGCTCACCAATGACCAAATGATCGGCAATTTCAGCATTGCTCATGCCACGAGCAATACACGTTAACACTTCGCGTTCGCGTTCGGTCAGCGTATCCAACGGCGAGCGCCGCGAGCTGGTAAGTTCGGTCATCAGGCGCGAGGCAACCATCGGGTGCAAGGTCGCTTCACCGCGCCGTGCCGCGCGAATCGCCGCTACCAAGGCATCAGGCCCAACATCTTTGAGCAAATATGAGAGCGCTCCCGCCTTGATTGCCGGAAAAATTCGCTCATCTTCGCTATACGATGTTAGCACAATTACTTGGGTTGACGGCGAGGCTCCACGCACTTGGCGGGTTGCTTCCACGCCGTCGATGCCAGGCATCAGCAAATCCATCAACACCACGTCGGGCAACACTTGGCTGACAACCTGAACGCCTTCCTCGCCTGAAGCAGCCTCGCCCACAATCTCAATATCTGGTTGCGTATCCAAGAAGGCGCGCAATCCGACCCGTAC
Source organism: Herpetosiphon sp. NSE202 (assembly GCF_042688385.1). Taxonomy (NCBI): domain Bacteria; kingdom Bacillati; phylum Chloroflexota; class Chloroflexia; order Herpetosiphonales; family Herpetosiphonaceae; genus Herpetosiphon; species Herpetosiphon sp. NSE202. Next base: position 32,381 of record NZ_JBHUPY010000026.1, read on the forward strand.
CACGACATGATCATCAACTAAAACAATTCGAATTTGCTCGTGCATGCTCCGTCCCTTCGTGCTATTAACGCGGCTCCACCAGAAGCCCGGTTTGGCTGCGTGGTACAACGATGCGCAGGCTTGTACCTTGGCCCGGAGCGGCGGTTACTTCGACTGTGCCGCCAACTGCATTGGCACGCTCCTGAATGCTAATTAAGCCAAGCGAGTGCGAGTTGCGTGGTTGCTGCAGATCAAAGCCACGGCCACGGTCGCTCACTTCTAAAATGGTGCGTTGGGCCTCGTATTCGAGGTTGACACTGGCACTATTAACCCCGCTATGCTTGGTAATGTTGGCCAACGCTTCTTGACAGATGCGATAGAACGCTTGCTCGTGATCTAAGGGAATGCGCCGTTCGCCGTTGATGTTGAGCTGAATTTGCAGGCCTTGACGACGAGCAGCCTCTTCGACCAGTTGACGTAAGGCTGGAACCAAGCCTTGATCGCCAAGTGCTGCTGGCCGCAAAGCGAAGATCAAGCCTCTGGTTTCGTGCAAGGCGCGTTGGGCCATTTGGCTGAGTTGTTCAACTTGGCTACGCGCCTTATCGGGCTGGGCTGGCAACAAATTGCGCGCTGCTGCTGCCAACATCGTGACGCTAAATAGTTCTTGGCTGACGCTATCGTGTAAATCGCGGGCAAGCCGATTGCGCTCTTCGACAATTGCCAATTGGCCTGCTTGTTCCACCAACGCTGCATTACGATCAGCAAGTTGACGTAACATTTTGACGTTCGATTCGAGCTCTTGGGCCATGCTATCAAAGCGGCGGGCTAATTGGCCAATTTCATCGCTGGCTGTGTCGTTGACGCGCACACTCAAGTTGCCTGCGGCCAAACTATCGGTGGCTTTGGTGAGCTGAACCAAGCGGCGCACAAAATTACGCGCCACAAACCAGCCATACACCATGCCAATAATTGCATTAGCAATCAGCGAAACAACCGAACTAACCATAAAAATAATCACCATCAGCAGCGCAACAATCACTTGATTTTGGCTCAATGGCCGCGAACGAACGTACAATGCGCCAATCACTTGGTTGGCTTGGTCACGAATCGGCGTTGCAATTACTAAATAATTGTCATAATTCCACGTTAGCTGATCAATGTCGTTGCTGCCTGCCAGTGCTGCCTGCACAACCCGCCGATCATTGCCAATCACCGAATCATTCCATGGTTGGCCAGCAGGGGTATTGCGGGGAAACGTGCCACCGAGCACCGTTCCCTTGGCATCGAGCAGCAGCAAATGATAACTTTGGCTGAAATCATTGGTTGCCTCTGGGGTAAAGGCCTCAGCAGGCATCAAAATAATCTCTTGCGAAAGATCACTGGGCGTATTATTAACCGTATTGCTGATTGCCAATTCGAGATTATTTTGCAAAAACTGGCCGCGCAACGAGCCAAAACGATAGCGCAAAACGTGTTGGATTGTGCGCGAATCGGTTGGCTCTTGCAGCATTGCGCTAAATTCAGCTGCATGATTTTGCGCGGCGCTGAGGAGCGTCGGTGCATTAAGCGGTGGCGCAGCACCCATGACCACGATAAAGGCTAAGGTATTGATCAATAGGGTCAGCGCTACGCTGATCCACACATATGACCATGTGAGTTTCCAGCGTAGCGTGCCAAAGCGTTGGCGCAAGCGATGGCGCAAGCTTAATTTATGATGCTGCTGCTGCACTCGCCGCCTCTCGTCGCCACGTTGTTATTGCAAATAATAAACAGCCAAGCTGCAAATCAAAGGGCTGTGAATCATGAAAATTGGCAATCATCGTCCGATTCCAAAAACCTTCGGTTTTAATTTCACCAACGATCTGCTGATTCAGATACACCTGATAGGTACTTTTCCAAGCCGATGGCCGCTCAAAGCGCAATGGTTGGTTGGCATAATGGCCTTCGAGAATTGGTTTCCAAAAACCAAAGCGCTGAATCCGCATTAATTCTTGCCCATTGACTGTGATCAGAATCGGGTAGCCCTTGGCTTTTGGATTGTCAAGGCTATAGAAATTAGCTCCAATTTGCCATTGGACTGTGCCGCGCCAACCCTTAAATTCCACTTCGAATGGGGCATGATAAGGGCTGCTAATTTCAAGTTTTCTGGCAGTCCAACTACTATATCGAGCTTGCAGCATTGTATTCTCCAATCAGCACAGTGCTTAATAACTACTATAAATCAGTGATTTGGATTGTACATCCGAATCAGGGGCCAACTGAAACTGTAAAATTTGCAACTCGCCCTCGTCCTTTAGTACGAGCCTCGCCATGAGCAGGTTGCGCTCCACGAGTTTCGCGCTCAAGCAAACGCAATTCACATGGCCAAAGTTTGGGTATAATGCGCAAGAATAACTACACCATGGAGTTGTCTAATGGCCTATTATGTTGAAGAGCGCCCTGGTGGGCCAGCGCTTGCACCTCGTCGCCCTACAATTAATGAATTTTTTCTCTCGACCTATCAAGTTGGTCCATATGTGGGCTGCGAATTTGGGTGCGCCTATTGCGATGGCTGGTCGTTCAGTCAGCGGCCATTCAACGAGGTTATCCGCGCTAATGTTGATTTGCCCGACCGCTTTGCTGAGCAATTAAGCTCTATTTCGCGTGGTGATCTGGTGGCATTTAGCCTTGGCGATGCTTATCAACCTGCCGAAAAAACCTATCGCTTGACCCGCCAGATGTTGCAGGCTTGCCAAGTTGCCAAACAACCAGTGCTGATTTTGACCAAAAGTTTGGCCGTAATGGATGATTTGACCCTCTTGCAACGCATGAACGAGCAGGGTTTGGCGATTGTGGTGATGAGTATTCCCACCGTTGATCCCTTGCTTTCTGAAAAATTAGAGGGCAAAGTGGCCCCGCCGTCTGCGCGTTTGGAAGCCCTGAATACGCTCAAACGAGCAGGCATTCCGACGGGCGTGGCAATGTTGCCGGTCATTCCCTACTTGACTGATACCGATCGCCAATTGCCGATGACCTTGAATGCGATTGCCAATGTGCAGCCAGATTTTGTGCTTTGGGAATATTTGTGGCAGCCCAATGAACGCCATCGCCAGCGTATGGCCGACCTGCTTTCGCGCTTGGGCAATTATCCCGCTTCCTATTATCGCGAATTGTATGGCAAGGAGATGCAGCCCAGCCTTGAGTACCGCCGCGAGATGCACCGCGATATTTTGGGCCGTTTTGAAGAACTGGATCTGAACCCACGCGCACCATTAGCGCTCTATCGCGACCATTTATCACCAAATAACGTTGCATCCTTGATGCTCAAACATCAAGCCTTTATCGATCAAATCAAAGGCCGTGAATTGTTGGCCAGCCGCCATTCCAATTTGGCCGAAGCGGTGTTTAATGGCAAAGCCGATGAACCGGCGCTCGCGGTTAGCCCGTTGTGGCCAATGCTCCGCGAAGTGTTGAAAATTAGCGACAGCCGCGAGCGGCTCGACCAAATTCTCGACAAAGTACGTAGCCCCGATTCCCCTGTTCCTCCCAGTAACGAGTGAACCATGAAGGGGCAATTGGAGTACATAAGGTGAGCAAAAAACCGCCTGTAGAAGTTGCAAAACTCCTACTCGACAAAGCTACGAACTCAGGTAGGATGTAATTCTCTGAGTTCCCAATGTCTAAATTTGCCCTGACCGCAGGTTTAGGCTGATTCACGCAGGTGTCATGAGTGTTCAAACACCCACCATCCGATTGCCCGATTCGACTGTCCAAGCGGCCTTATTGCCAACCGAATTGATCTTAATCGGCCTCGTATGCTGGTTGGGGTTTTGGGTTTGCTGGCGTTGGCTGCGTCGGCGCACTGCGCTGAAAATTAGCACCCAATTGAGCTTATGGCACTGGCCGCAAAGTCAACAAACCTTAATCATCGATCAGCATGCCAAGCTTGTTTCAATTAGCCCAACGTTGAACCAACAGCTTGGTTACAGCGATTTATCACTCAATGGCACAGCATTCGCCCAACTTTTGCACCCCGATTCATACCACCAGTTTCGGCAAGCCCTGAATCAGCCAACCAGCCAAACTCAATGGCAACCCTTGCGCTATCGCCATGCCGATGGCTCGTGGCAAACTTTAGAATCGTGTTGGCATCAAGTTGGCCGCTATTGGATTATCAGTTGCCGTGAGCGTGAAGCTGCCGCGCTTGATCGAACGCCACCAACAATCGATTGGTTGACTGGCTTGCCCAATCGCCAAAGCTTGGTCGTTCAACTACAACACTTGATTGCGCAGCGCCAGCTTGATCAACATCAGTTTGCGGTGTTGTTCGTCGAGGTTGATCGATTTAGCGCGGTCAATGATGCCTTGGGCTACGATGTGGGCGATCAGGCGCTGCAAACGATTGCCCAACGCCTGCAAGCGACGCTTGGCCCTGCCGATTTGGCAGCTCGTTTGGGCGGCGATGAATTTGTGGTGGTGCTTGCTCAGGTGCAGCATGCCCAACAAGCGCTGGAGCATGCTCAACGCATTCAAGAGCAATTTAGCCAGCCCATGCTTTTGGCCGATAAACCAATTTATACCTCGCTGGGCATTGGCGTAACCCTTGGCGATGGTCAAGCCCAAGCCGAAACCCTCTTGCGTGAAGCAGATACGGCGATGTATCAGGCCAAAACTGCTGGCATTGGCCAAATCTTTTTGTTTGATCGAGCCTTGCATGCGGCGCTGACTGAGCGTTGGCAACTGGAAATTGATTTGCGTGGAGCCTTGGAGCGCCACGAGTTAATTTTGCATTATCAGCCAATTACGGCTTTGCCAACTGGCCAGATGGTTGGGGTTGAGGCGTTGTTGCGTTGGCATCACCCTCAGCGTGGAATGATTTTGCCCAACGAATTTATTCCCTTGGCCGAGGAAAGCGGCTTAATTGTGCCGATTGGCTTTTGGGCGCTCGAAACTGCGTGTCAGCAATTTTTGGCTTGGCAAGCTGATCATTCACGTTCTGGCTTACAAGTGCTTTCGGTCAATCTTTCGGCGCGCCAGTTGGCCAGCCCAGCGCTCATTCAAACGCTTGGCGAGATTATTAAACGCACCGGAATTGCCCCAGCCCAATTGGAGCTAGAAATTACCGAAAGTATGGTGATTCATGGCTTGGAATCGGCGCGGGCGCAATTGGACGCTATCAAAGATTTGGGCGTAAAGCTGGCAATTGATGATTTTGGCACTGGCTATTCGTCATTGAGCTATTTACACCATTTCCCCTTAGATACGCTCAAAGTTGATCGTTCATTTGTTAATGCCATGAGCGGTGGCAGCCGCAACGTCGAAATTGTGCGCGCAATTATCATGCTTTCGCAGCAATTGGCTATGAATGTGATTGCTGAAGGCATCGAAACCACCGAAGAAGCGGCAACCCTGCGCGATTTGGGCTGCGATTATGGCCAAGGCTATCATTTTAGCCGCCCGTTGACCGCGCCCGATATTAGCTCGTGGCTGCATAGCCAACCTCTGAGCCTCTGAAACATGGGGCAATCTAGCTCGTAACATAACCTGAATTGAGTGGATTTGAAGCTCCTTGGCTGAGAGATGCTTTATGCAAATCAAAGAAACGCGGATACTCGCGGTCGTTGCTGGTGGGCTTAATTGGATTATTAGTTTGATGGCCGCCTTTGGTGCTGAAGATAGTTGGTTTCAAGCAGGCCAATTTTTCTTTTTGGGCGGCTTTTTTGTTTTATTAGGTTTGCAAGTTAGCTATGAAGGTTCTGCGCTGTATAAAAAATTGGCGTGGGCTTCGCTTGCGATAAGTATGATTTTTGCCGTATTGCATTTGATGAATTAAATAAAAGCCCTGCTGCGTTGGCACACACAGCAGGGCTTTTTTGTTTAGTAGCGCGATCTATGACATGCCAAACAAACGATTGCCTGGCAAGCGCATAATCCCAACCACGATCAACACTAAGACCGCAATTGTACCAAGCGCCATCAAGCGATAGCGAGCTGCTGGAATTTCACCACGTTTGACTTTGGCATTAACTACGTGGGCTAAAGCTAAGGCCAGCACCATCATGGTTGGGTGCTCAAAGCGCACCGTCGTAGGATTGAGTTTATCCCACGATTGGCGGGCAACATACAGCGCCAAGCCACCAAGCAACTGAATATCAATTGCAATTGTGGTGAAGAGCATAATTTTGCGGGCGGTGTCGCTCCATGGTTGTTTGGTCAGCCAACCCCACAAACCATAGCCAACGGCAACCAAAATCGCCAACATAACAATCCAACGCCAACCTGAGTGAGCGCTCAGCAGAAATGTTTGCATGAGTCGGTGATCCTCCAAAACACAAGAAATCGAAAGCACTGTGCTGAATGCTATCATAGCATAGCCTAGCTGCGTCAAGCATTCAATCGTTGCCATTTATGAACAACAAAAAAACCACCCTCGGTGCTCAGCACCAAGGGCGGTTTTGGGGGTCATCAATTAGATTTTGTTGTTGCGAATCAACCACACGCCTGCAACGACTAAGCCAACTGGAATCAGCACTGGAGCGATGTCGACCAAGATGCTGCTCAGGAACAAGGCCCCACCGATGACCAAGGCGCTCTTGAGCCATAAGTTGCGGCGAGCTTTGATCACATCTGGGCTAACCGTGGCAACTGGCGTTGAAAGGTTGCTAACTGGAATGCTTTGGCCAACTGGTTGACCAGTCACTGGGTCGAAGCGATATGGTTCAGCTTTGATTGCTTGGCCAGTCATTGGGTCGAAGCGAGCATTGACGCTTGGTTGAACCCCGACGCTTTGGGCAACTTGATAGTTGACTGGTTGTTGGACAACTTGGCCTGGTTGAGCCAAGTAGCTCACTGCACCGCGAGGCATAATGAACCACAACAATGGGTAGAGCAAAATGCTAATCCCAGTCCAAACCAACAAGACAAAGCTCAGGCGAACCCAGATTGAATCGACGGCTAAATATTCGGCAATCCCACCACAAACGCCAGCAAAACGGCGGTCGGTAGCGCTGCGGGTCAAACGGTTTGAAACTTGCGTAGTCATTGGTGTAGCTCCTTCAAAAGCAATTGTTTGATTATCTGCTAACTAGGACGCTAGGCTATTTTGAATTGTTGCAGCGAGATTCCAATCAGTTTTATTGTGGTTTGATTATTCTTGCAGTGAAGCTGATGCTGTGGTATAATCCCGCCTGTTGGCGACATAGCCAAGTGGTAAGGCAGTGGTCTGCAAAACCGCGATCCATGGGTTCGAATCCCATTGTCGCCTCCAAACGATCAAACGCTGGTTGATGTATTCAGCCAGCGTTTGGTGTTTTAGCTGCTTTAAAGAGTTGGGTTTGAAGAACGAAGCGCCGCTATAATACAAGCAATCAAATAGCCTTGTAGGATAGGAGCCTCGCTATGCTACCAACCACAATTCGCACGATCATCGCTGAAGCGATCAATTTGCCCTTGACCGAGCCTTTTGCCATTGCCAGCGGCAGCCAAGCAGTTGCGGCCAATGTGTTAATTAAAATCGAATTAGCCGATGGCACGCTTGGCTTAGGCGAGGCGGCTCCTTTTCCGGCGGTTAGTGGCGAAACCCAAGCGAGCACCCTGATTGCCATCCAAGCCTTACAACCAAGCCTGCTTGGTGCAGATGTGCGGGCATGGCGAAAGTTGGCGTTGCTGCTCAATCAGCTCGATCACGAAGCTGCTGCTGCTCGTTGTGGCCTCGAAATGGCCATGCTTGATGCCTTAACCCGCCACTACAAGGTTCCATTGCACATCTTTTTTGGTGGTATGAGCCAGCAGCTCGAAACTGATATGACAATTACTGCTGGCGATGAAGCGCATGCAGCAGCTTCAGCCAAAGCGATTGTTGCCCGTGGAATTAACGTGATTAAGGTTAAAACTGCTGGCGAGAATGTTGACTACGATCTGGCCCGAGTGCGGGCAATTCATCAGGCTGCGCCGCATGCACCCTTAATTGTTGATGGCAATTGTGGCTACGATCTGGATCGCGCTTTAGCTTTTTGCGCTGCTTGCAAGGCCGAAGCGATTCCGCTGACGCTCTTTGAGCAACCATTGCCACGTGAAGATTGGGCTGGCATGGCCAAGCTTAGCGCTCAGGCGGGCGTTGCGATTGCCGCCGACGAATCGGCGCGCTCGGCCAGCGATGTGCTGCGAATTGCTCGCGAAGGCACTGCCAACGTGATTAACATTAAATTGATGAAGGCTGGCGTGGCTGAAGCCTTGAACATGATTGCGATTGCCGAGGCGGCAGGTTTAGGCTTGATGATTGGCGGCATGGTCGAAAGCATTTTGGCCATGAGCTTCTCGGCCAATCTGGCAGCTGGCAATGGCAATTTCCAGTTTGTTGATTTGGATACGCCGCTGTTTATTGCTGAACACCCGTTTGTTGGTGGCTTTGAACAGGCTGGTGGACGCTTAATTTTATCCAATGTCGCTGGCCATGGCGTGAATTTGGCCTAAATCAGCCCCCCATAACCACCCAATGCTCAGCATTGTACGCATTTTGGGCTAGCTTTTTAAGCTTCGTTGCACTAGACTTGCTGTAACAAAACCAATTGAATGGCGTAGATAAATTGCTCATTCTAATGGGCTGAAATGCTATTTTTGCTTAACAAAACCATAACATTGGAGCATTCTTGATCTTTGGATAGAACGGAGTTGTTATGCGTAAGGCATGGGTGGTTGCAATAGGCTTTTTTATGATTTGTGCATTCGTCGTTGGGGCCGTCAGCAACGGCTGGCTGGATTCTTCAGCACCGTTGGCAATTTTACCAACCAGAATGCCGAGCACGCCCGACCCAAGTCAGGCAATTAAGCTCCAAATAGTCTATAGCAGTGAAAAAGATATTTGGCTCAAGCAAACAGTTAATACATGGCTCGCGACCAAGCCTACTGTCGATGGCAAACCAATTCAGGTCGACTTGATTGCACGTGGCTCGCAGGAGATTGTGAGCCAATTGGAGGCTGGCAGTTTGCGCCCAACCGCGATTAGCCCAGCAAGTAGCCTGCAAATTACCCAAATTAATGCGGCCCAAATTGATGGCAAAACCAATTTGGCTGCTGATACCCAACCGTTGCTGATTTCGCCGCTAGTGCTGGTGACCTACGAAGGCTCGCCTGCAGCGAAGCTGGTTAAATCGCAAGATGCGCAATTTTGGCAAACGCTGCATGATGGTGTATTGCTGCCGCAGCGCAACCAGAAAATTCTCATGAGCCAAACCAGCCCAACCACCTCGAATAGCGGGTTTCAAGCCTGGGTTTTGATGGCCTATGCCTATCATAATAAAGCTAACGGCTTAACCGCTGCTGATATTAACGATCCCAAGTTTGTCGAATGGCTGCAAGGCTATGCCAAAAATGTCGAACAATTTGTCGAAAGCACTGGCTCGCTCATGCAAAAAATGGTGCAGGTTGGACCAGCTAATTATGGTGCTGCTATCGTTTATGAAAGCACAGCCTTAGAATATTTGCCTAAATCACAGGGTCGCTTTGGCAAATTGCTGTTGTTGTATCCACCTCAAAATTTATACAGCGACCATCCTTTGGCCATTTTGGATGCCTCGTGGAGCAGCGCTGATCAACGCGAAGCTGCTGGCTTGTTGCGTGAATTTCTCTTGGAAAAAGACCAACAAACGACTGCCGTGCAGCAAGGCTTTCGCCCAGTCGACCCTGATGTTGCAATTGATGCAGCCGATTCACCATTTGTAAAATACCAAAGCGCTGGCGTGCAACTGAGCATTGCCAATCTGGCCGCTGAGCCAGATGCCGCCACAATTAAAGCGGTGCTCGATTTGTGGAATTCGATTGAACCAAGTGTTAAACGTTAACCAGCGGAGCAATTTTTCTAGAGATTGGACGTAGCCTTATGAATTCACGGCATCCTTTACGTGTTGCGGCCACCAAGCCCCTGCCCTTAGTTGTCTTGGCAGTTGGGATTGCCATGTCGCTGACGATTTATCCTTGGTTGATTGTGGTTGCACTTATTGCCTATGGGTTGATGCTCTGGGCGTTGGCCAGCGACCCCAATATTTTGGCCCAAAAGCCCGAAGCACCAAAATTGGCCAAAATTACCAGCCGTACCTTTCAATCGCATTTGGATACGATTGATCATACTCGCCGCGAGATTACGCGCTCGACCAATGTAACTGCTGGGCCGTTGCAACGCCTATTGCAGCCAATTGCCGAGCAGGCCAATGAGTTGTATCAACAAGCCCATGGCTTAGCTGATAAAGGCCAATTGATCGAGCAATATTTGTATACCTCGCCACCGCATGGCTTGCAACCGCAAATCGATAATCTTGATCAGCGAATTGCCATGACCAAAGACAGCTATACCGTTGATCAATTGAAAGAAACTCGCGCCGCCTTGATTGATCGGCAGCAAAATGCCCAAGCTTTGGCAACCTACTATGATCGCATTACGGCTCAATTGCAAAATATTGCTGCCAACCTTGATAATGTGTTGGCTGAAACCGTGCGTTTGCGTGCATCCGAGGCTTCGAGCGCAACCCAAACCTCGCAAGAAGTTGCCGAGCGGCTGAGCAATTTGAACGCCGATATGGATGCGTTTCAGCATGTTTTGGAAGGCGCAATGTCGCAAAGTGGCGTTGCCTAAACAGCTACCTGGGAGAATTGTATGGTTATAGGCATCTATCTTGTGCTTTGGCTGGCGATTGCGCTTGGCATTTGGTTGGCGAAACGTAAAAAAAGTTCAATCGAACGTATGCGCCATTTGTTGGGCATTGTCGTGATTGAGCCGATTGTAACGATCATTATGCTGCTGGTGGTTTATCCAGTGCTCCTACGATGGGTCTGGAATAATAACCTCATTAGCGTTGAGCAGTATCAGTTGGTGAACACCAATGCTCCATTGCAAACCCTGCTGCCAATTGTTTCAGTCGTGATTGGCTTGCTGCCTTTATTATTGCTCTTCGATGAGCAAGCAGTGGTGCGCAAGATTGCTTGGCAAGCAGGATTAATGGTGCTTGGGCGTTGGCTCTACCTGATTATGGTGCGGATTCTGCTGGCGAAAGATTTTAATCCATGGCTCGATATGCTGTTAATTGTCAGCTATTTGGTGTTGCTGGCAATAACAATTTACATTGGCAATGCTTTATTAATCGGGCGCTTAGATCGCTTAATCAAGCCAGTGGCGATTGAAACCGAGCCATTATTTCAAGGCCAACCGATTGTCTATGCCGACCCTAGTCAGCAGCCAATGATCTATCTTGATCCGCCCAAGGATCAGGAACGCTGATGGTGTTATACTCGCAATTAATTCGAGAATATCGACTCAACGACGCTGCGGTATACTAGCTGCACGTCGTTGTTGCGTTTTAGAGGATACTTCATGTCGCCCAACTATCGTTTATTAGCGCTTGATCTTGATGGAACCTTGCTTGATGCAAGCTTAGAGCCAAGCGCCGCCACCAAAGCAGCGATTGCCGATGCCCAGGCCGCTGGTGTGCATGTGACCATTGCAACTGGCCGGATGATTCGTACTGCTCAGCCATTTGCTGATATGCTCAACATTACCACGCCGTTAATTACCTACCAAGGTGCGCACGTGCAAACTGCCGATGGGACGGTGCTTTACGATAACCCTTTGCCCTCCGATTTGGCCGCCGAAGTGGTTGAATTGGCCTTAGCAGAGGGCTTGTATATTCAGGCCTATATTGACGATCAATTGTGGATTGTCGAGCGCAGCCCAGAGGTTGAGGAATATTTGGGCTTTTCGCTGGTTGATATTCCGGTGAATGTCGTGCCAAATTTGGTGGAAATTGTGCGCCAAAAGCCCGTTACCAAGCTGGTTTGGATTACCAACCCAACTGAGCTAGAACGCACGATGCAAGAATGGGGTGCACGCTGGAAAGGCCGCTTGGAAATTTTTCGCTCGCACGACCATTTTGGCGAGGCTTCGGCGATTGGCAGCTCCAAAGGCGTTGGCTTAGCAGTTTTGGCTGAACATCTTGGCATTGCGCAAGCAGAAGTTGCCGCAATTGGCGATCGCGAGAACGACGCTTCGATGTTGGCTTGGGCGGGCTTTGGCATGGCGATGGGCAATGCTGATCGTTTTGCTTTAGCGGCAGCAAATCATACGCTACCAACGCTGGCCGAAGATGGCGCTGCCTATGGCATTCGGCGCTTTGTGTTGGGCGAAGAATAGACCCTTATTTAACCACGAAGGACACGAAGAGCACGAAGTTAGGGTTTATTATTCTAAGCATTTGATACAGAATTTAAGCAGCCAAGAAATTTAACATTCGTGTTCTTCGTGCTCTTCGTGGTTAAAGCAACCGCAAAACTTCTATGTTCTCTGTTCTATGCTCTATGTCCTGCTCTCAGCCTAATTGCCTAGGAATTTCCGCCTGATGGCTGATGACGGGCTGCGGTAGAGCGGTTATAGTGGGCCTATCACCGAAATTAGTAGATCGAATAGGAAAGGAACGAGCACCATGCGACGGCTACTCACCAACCCACAACCAAAACGCCAGCCTATCAAACATTACTCGCCGATAGCCCACAATTGTGGCTCATTGCGTAATGTAGATTTAGGCTACCGTTTTGCAGGCGAGATGAGTTTGACGAAGGATGGATGGCGACCGCTAGTGTGACGCGTACTGACACACGCTAATGCTAAGGTCGTCACAGCAGTGGCGACTATTTTGTTTTAGCGAGAGGTTTGCTCATGACGCTCGAAGATCCCACCCGCATTGATATTGTTGCGGGTTCGCTCGACCCCGCCCGCCCTGGGTTGGATTTATGGGTCGTAGACACTGGTTCAATCAGTGATGACAGCCTTCGCTATCGCTTGCTGATTGCCAAAGTGTTGATCTACGCAAATTATATTGCCAGCCCCATGTTTACGGTGCAGCATCCAAAAATTAAACGCGCTGATGTGTTGGTTCGGGTGGTGTGCTTAACGCCGCCAACCAAACTAATGCGCGACGTAACCGGCATTGTTTCGTGGTTTGACCAAAGTTTGCGCGTGCCTGTGGTGGTCGAAGATGCCGCTAAAGTTGCCAAGCACTTGGATACCTGCCACGGCGAAGTGCGCAGCTATGTGCGTAAAGTGTTGGAATTGGCGCACATTGAGACAGCGCCCGAACCAACAACTTCATGGCGCTTGCCATGGCGCAGCAAAGCCAAGAAAACCGCTTGAGGGAGAGAACGAGCGGAGCAGGAATCGACTTTAGTTCAAGGAATCGCTAGCCAATGCTTGATTACAACATCAATGGCGTAGCGCTTGTGGGAGAGAACAAACGAGCTGGCGAGGTGTGGTATTTTCAATCTAGTTTGCTTCCTCGCCTGCTTGTGGGAGACAAGTGAGAGTTTGCTGAGGTGCTTGTGGGACATACTTCGCTTATTCCGAAGTTCCACGCCTCTTCCTCAGCAGCCTTGCGTTCAGCATACCGTTTGAAGGAGTCGTATGCAGCTACCTGAGGAACCGTGCAATGTTAACTTGGCGAATGCGGGCTTTAATCAGCCGCTTCTTAGAACCATTGTAACCATGAGTTAGTCTCACCTGAGATGATTCACGAAGCTGGAACCGCGAAGGGCGCGAAGATCGCGAAGTAAGATTTTAACGCAGAGGCGCAGAGAAGATTTGGCTATTGACTGCTGGAACAATTTGCGGGTTGTGCAACAGTGGTGGAATGGAAAAAGGCCTGATCTCTAGCCCCTGAACCCTGACCCCTTGGCACTAGGCTATTGGCTGGTGGCTAGCGGAACAATTTGCGGGTTTGATTTCATCCTTCATCCTTAATATGGAGCCTATAGCTCAGTTGGTAGAGCAAAGACTTCTACGGTAACTTCCTCGTTCGCGAGGTGCTAGTAGGAATTGCTTCGGGCGCAGGTTCGAGTCCTGCTAGGCTCCCCTATTGTGGCCCCATGGCCAAGTCGAATCGATGTGATGTAGTTGCCCAAACCAAGTCACAGCGTTTGATTCGCAAGCGTGATTCGGCTTCGGCCATGGTTTTTTTCGAGAGAAGTGGTGTTTCCTTCCTTATAATCTGGAGGTGGTCATGAACGTTGTTCGCCGCCTGTTTGCACCCGCCCCTGCCGATGCTAACGGGCTTAATTACCATGGCTTGCCAACCTATCAACGCAGTTTGGCTGAACATTATGTGCAAATGTTATTGACCAATACACTTGGCTCGACATTTTATGCCTCGAAAGGCACCAATTATGCCTTGACGCTGGATTTGCACCAAGCAATGTTAGCCCAGAACCCTCTTTTTGCTGCGCAAGCCTTGGTCTATGCCCGCGAACAAGGAGGCATGCGCCTTCAGCCAATTATTGGGTTGGTTGCTTTATCAACTATCAATTTGGGCTTATTTCGCCAAATTTTTAACCGAATTATTCTTACGCCTGGCGATTTGCAAGATTTTGTGCAAATTGTGCGTTCGCACCAGATTCGGCCTGGCATGGGTCGCGCTATCAAGCAAACAATCAATGCTTGGTTGCTCAACCTCAGCGAATATCACGCGATTAAATATGGTGGTACGAATGCTGGCAGCATGACCTTGCGCGATGTGCTGCGGCTCACGCGCCCGCAACCAGTCGATGATCGCACCAATGCCTTGTTCAGCTATCTAATCGATCGCGAACGCTGGCGCGAAACTTGGGCCGAGCAAGCGCCTACGCTCTTGCCACAAATCGCTGCGCTGGAGCAATTGAAGCGCACGACTGACCCGAACGAACAGCGGGCCTTGGTTGAAAGTGGGCGCTTGCCCTACGAAATTGTGACTGGTGCCATTAAGCCAGATCGCGAGTTGTGGCAAGTGTTGATGGAGCAAATGCCCTACTTTGCCTTGCTGCGCCATTTGGCAGCCCTACAACGCGCTGGCGTGTTTCACGATCAGGCAATGATTGACTATGTGGTTGCCCGTTTGAGCGACCTTGAAGCCTTTCGGCAGGCCAAGATTTTGCCTTTTCGCTTGCATGCTGCTTGGATGGCCTTCCTACCAATGAACGAGCAAGAAGGCCTGATTCGCCAAACCCTTGCGCAGATGCTCGAAATGGCCTTTGAAAATATGCCCGCAATTCCTGGCCGCGTGGTAATTGCACCGGATATTTCTGGCTCGATGCGCGGCACGCTCAACCCCAAATCACACGTTCGCTATGTCGATATTGCTGGCATTTTCGCTGGCTCGCTGTATCGCAGTAATCCTACGGCGCAACTGCTGCCATTTGATACGAAGGTTGTCGAGATCAAGCTTATGCAGCAGCCCAGTTTGCTGCACATTACCCAGCAAATTTCGGTCAAGATTGGCGGTGGCACGGCGGTTTCAGCACCGATTTCCTTGTTGTATGCCCGCCGCGAGGTCGTTGATGTGGTAATTGCGCTGACCGACAACGAGGAATGGGCACAGGATAGCCATGGTGGCAAAAGTTTTGTGAGTGTTTGGCGCAAATATTTGGCCGAGATCAACCCCAACGCCCAAGCATTTTTGATTACGCTTGCGCCGTATCCGCATGCGGTTGCGCCGCCCGAGGAGCCAAATGTGAGCTTTATTTTCGGTTGGGCCGAGCATGTGCCAGCCTATATTGCCCAATCGTTGCTTGGCTATGCCGACCAGCTGAGCGCAATCGAGCAAATCACCATTTAAGTTGATATAGGTACTATTAAAAGATAGTACCTATATTGTTGTAACCTAGGACTATCGTTGGCGTACCATATTGCGAGCACAACGCCCTGTTGTGTTGAGTGAAAGGGATTAATTGGCTATGTTAAAACGTATGCGTGTTGCGCTGGTGGCATTATTGGTGATGGTGACGAGTTTATCAGCAGCTGCTGCTGAACGAGTTGATAGCTTGCCCGCAGTTAAAGCCCAATCAAGTGGTCGCAGCGAATTGTTGATGCAAATCAATAGCGAGCCATTGATGGTGGCGAAGGTCGAGCAAGAAAACCCCAATCGGGCCTATATGGTCATTCGCCCAGTTGGTTTCTTATCGGATATCGACTTGGTTGAAATGGTGCTATACGATGGCACGCTCTATAGCCGCACCGGAATTGAAACCCAATGGTATATTGAAGCAACTGGTTTGCCCGAAGCCGCACCAATTGAAGATTTGCCCGAAACGCCAACTGGCGATGTGCCTGTAACCCACATGGGGGCAATGCCAATTGCTGGTGCGCCAACCGAGCAATATCAAATTTGGCTCAATAGCGATGCTGCTGGCACAAGCTACCTTAAATTTGATTTGTGGGTTGGGGTTGAAGCCAACTATCTGCATCAAATGCAATTAGGCATGTATAGCAACGACCCTGATTTTGGTGCTTTATCGCTTGAAGTCATCCAACGTTCATACGATTTCGATAGCAGCATCAAGGTTTATGCACCAGCCAACGCGATTGAGCGCCAAGTCGATTATGGCTTGGTTGGTGTGTCGTATGCAACGCCGGAAGCTAATCTGTTGCTTGCGCCATTTACCACCAACGCCGCCCGCACATGGCTTGCCGACAAGCACTAAACTCAATGGTACATTGGATGATCTCCCATGTTCACTCACCCCCCAACCCCCTTTCCCACTGGAACGCGGGCGAGGGGGAGCATCCCTGTATCACCGATGCATTGAGCAGAACCAGCATGTTAAAGCCCCTCGCCTGCGCCACGGGAGAGGGGTTGGGGTGAGGGAATGCTACCAGTTGCCAATCCAATGAACCATTACACATAGCCAAGAGCCTAACTCCTTTGCCTTTTTGTGCTATAGTTTTGGCGTAACTATTCAGACTTTTAATATTTCATCCCTCATAATTCATCCTTTTCTCTGCGCCTCTGCGTTAAGAAATCGATTCCTAGCCCCCAACAACCGCTCCCCAATCCCCAACCTTAACAATCCTAGCCATCCTAGTGCATTTAAGCCACATTTTCGTGTATGATTAACCAATGCACGGCTCAGCAATCGGGCTATGCACAACAACCAACGATGCAATGACGCATGGCTGCTATCAATGTTGATGGCTTTAGCAGAAACCAATTGGTGTGTAGATGCAGACAGAACATTCCGATCTCCTTCCACGATATACCACTGCGCTCATTGGGCGTGATGCTGAAACTGCTGAAATTGGGGCCTTACTGACCCAAGGCCAGCGCTTAATTAATTTGGTTGGCGCAAGTGGCGCAGGCAAAACACGCTTGGCCGTCGATTGTGCCCGATTCTATGCAGACCACTTTGCTGGCGGCAGTTTTTTTGTCTCATTGGTGCCGATTCGGGCGGCTGGCCTGGTATTGGCCACAATTGCCGAAAGCCTTGGCATTGCCCCAACCAGCGATCAGCCATTAATCGCGACGATTGCTCATTATTTTGCCCCCCAACCAAGCCTCTTAATTCTCGATAATATCGATCATGTGATTGAAGCTGCTTCTGATGTGCAAGCCTTGGTGGCAGCAGTGCCTCAATTAACAGTCTTGGTAACCAGCCAAGTAGCTTTGAATGTGGCTGCTGAAACGATCTATCGCGTGCCATTATTGAGTGTTCCGGCGGCAGATGCCCATTTGAGTGCTGACGAAATTATGCAATATGGCGCGGTGCAGTTGTTTAGCGAACGCTTGCGCCGTTTGCAGCCGATGCTCAAATTCGACCAAACCCAAGCCCAAGCAATTGCCGAAATGTGTCGTTTGGTGCAAGGCTTGCCCTTGGCGGTGGAATTGGTTGCGAGCCATAGCCGTAGCTTGCCGCCCTCGGATTTAGTGCGCATGGTGCGTCATCATTTGCGCTTAGGCGCTGCCATGGTTGATAAAAATAGCACCATGCAACGCAAAGAAATTTTGTGGCCGGTGCTCGATTGGTGCTATCGGCTGCTTTCGCCGACGCTGCAAGTTTTGTTTATTCGCTTGGGGATTTTTCGCGGCAGCTGGACGCTGGAATCAGCTGAGGCGATTTGCGCTGGGATTCCTGATGTGCCAATTAATGTGGTCGAAGGCTTGCAGACCTTGGTCGATAAATCATTGGTGCAACTCGAAACCTTGCCCAATGGCGAGCAGCGCTATCTGATGCTGGATGCTGTGCACTCGTATGCTGAAGGGCGTTTGCAACGGCGACGGGAAGCCAACCATCTGCAACGTTTATATAGCGCCTATTTTACCCACTTGGCCGAAAGTGCCGAGAAACCATTGCTCGGAGCCGAACAACCGCTGTGGATGGCGCGCTTGCAAAGCGATATTTACAACTTGCGTTCGGTGCTCGATTGGGCGGTCGAGCAACATCCTGCCACGGCCTTGCGAATTGCTGGCTCGCTCTGGTTATTTTGGTTTACCAAAGGCTATGCCCAAGAAGCCCGAGCGTGGATTGGCCAAGCATGGCTGCGCGAGCACGAAGTTGAGCCAGCGGTGCGCGCCAAAGCCGCGATTGCCGCAGGCATTTGTGCCCAATATTTTGCCGATCACGCTGATGCTAGACTGTGGTATGAGCGTGGTCAAGCCTTGTTTAAACAAGTTGGCGATAGTTTTGGCGAAATCCGCGCTTGGCACAACCTAGCATCATTAGCCTATCAACAACGCCATTATCAACAAGCAGTTGAACTTGGCGAGGATGTTGTGGCGCGTTGGCGGGCAATTAATGATCATTCTGGCGAGGCAGCAGCGCTCGGCAATTTGGCAAGTGCCTACATTGGTTTGGGCCGTTTTGATGATGCTGAACGTTGCTATCAGCAAAGTTTGCAAATTAATCGCACAATTGGCCATCAAGTTGGGATTATTCTCTGTCAGAGTTCGCGCGGCATTTTGGCATGTGCGATTGATAATTTGGCATTGGCCGAACAAGTGCTTGATGAATCGCTGAATCTGGCCTTGCAAAACGATGCTCGCAATCTCATTCCTGGGGTGCAAGGCTCGTTGGCACGGGTTTGGTATAAGTATGGTCAACAGCAGCGTGCTTTTCAGCTGTTGCGGCCAGTCTTCGATCTTCAGGCTCAAATCCAAAACTTGGAGCAATCAGGCGATGAAATGTTGACGCTGGCAGCGATTCTGGCGGAGCAGTATCCCAATTTGGCCAACCAAGCCTTGGCATTTGCTGAACGTATGCAAGACCCTTACAATCAGGAGCATCAACCTGATCCTGCTTCGTTGCGCGAGTTTGAACGGATTGCGGCACGCGTTGCTCAGTTTGCTGGCGAACCAACCCCGCCAGCACATTTGCCAACAATTAGTGAATTTCTCGATCTGGTCGATCAAACGGTTGATCCACGGGTGTTGGGCTAGCATTTTCAATACTTGGCTTGTGAAAGAAGTGATGGCCCAGTTCCTAGCGCACAGGTGTACTGGTTCATTAGGTTGACAACCATGTTCCCTCACTCCCCAGCCCCCTCGCCCACTGAACGTGGGCGAGGGGGAGCACCCGTTTTCACCACGCAGTGCGGCAGAACCACGCGATTAAAGCCCCTCTCCCGCCACGTGGGAGAGGGGTTGGGGTGAGGGGATCAAGCTGCCGTTAACGCAATGAACCAGTACACCTAGCGCACAGGAACTGGGCTTTAGTGATGGTACTCATTAAACAACTTCGATGAGTTGCTGTTCAATGATCTCGCCAATGGGCCAAAGTGGGTCGCCTGCTTGGGCAAATTGTTGTTCGAGTGCAGCCGCATGCTCAGCAGCCACCGCAATCAATAATCCCCCAGAGGTTTGTGGATCGTACAATAAGGCTTGATGCGCCAGATCAACTGTTTCAGCATAGTGCACCTGGATTTGTTGCTCGACATAAGCGCGATTGGTATGCAAGCCACCAGGCATGATGCCTGCTTGGGCGTAGCGATAGGCTCCTTGGAGCAGCGGCAATGCTTGGCTATTAATCCGCAGCCCAACCTTGCTATTGCGCGCCAACTCCAAGCCATGGCCAAGCAAGCCAAAGCCGGTAATATCGGTGGCGCTACGAATGCTGCCAAGCGCTGCGATATGTTCCGCCGCTCGTCGATTGAGTTTGAGCATGCTCTCAATCGCCAGTTCAAGATCGGCTGGATCGCCAACTTGACGCTTGCTGGCGGTGCTGATCACACCTGTGCCAAGTGCTTTGGTCAAATAGAGTTGGTCGCCTGCTTGAGCTTGAGCTTTGCGGGTAATCAGCGCGGGATCGATTAAGCCAGTCACGCAGAGGCCATATTTTGGCTCATTATCAATAATCGTATGGCCGCCAGCCAACACTGCTCCTGCTTCGGCAACTTTATCTGCGCCGCCTTGCATAAGTGCCTGAATAATGGTTGGCGATAGATCGCGTGGAAAGCCTGCAATTGCCAAGGCCAAAATTGGCTTGCCGCCCATTGCATAAATATCGCTCAATGCGTTCGCAGCTGCAATCGCCCCAAAACTATAAGGGTCGTCAACAATCGGTGGAAAGAAATCCACTGTTTGGACTAAAGCTTGCTGCTGATTGAGTTGATAAACCGCCGCATCATCGCTGACATCGAGGCCAACTAACAGCTGCGGACTGGTTGGTAAGCGCAAGCTACTAATTAAATTGCTGAGAGCACCTGCCCCCATTTTGGCCGCTCAGCCAGCGCAAGAAGCAAGCTCGGTCAGCCGAATTTGGTCGCGATCTGCCATGATTTTGCCTACAATCAACCGGGATTAAAGAATTTTAGAAATGCAAGTGGTTAATATTATACACATATTAAGAATCGCGTATAATAGGGCATCTCCAAAGGCGGCCCCTATTTTCTCCGATGGTCCTAACAGTGAGGTTCTGGCATGCACACACACAATGGACGTTGGTCGCGTTCGTTAGCGGTCGGTTTTGCAGTGGTGGCAGCGTTTGTGTTAGCACCAATTGCTTCGATTTCGGCGCATAGCAACCATGATCATAAGATCTATGTTGCGCCGTTCGGCAGAGATGAAGGTGATTGTTCGAAGATTTGGCAGCCCTGTTTAACCATCGAATATGCGATTAATCGTGGCACTGGCAAGGGCGACGAAATTCGGGTTGCTGCTGGTGATTATCAATTTGATGCGCGTTCGGTTGGTTTATTGCTGAGCCGCCAAATTCCGGTGCGCGGTGGCTATAGCGCCCGCGATAATTTTACCCAGCAAGATCCCAACGCCAACCCAACCTATGTGGCAGGCATTCCGACGCGCTACCGTGAAAAGTTGGCAGCGATTGGTTTTGCGCGGGTTGAAGATCGCGATGGGCTAAATTCAGTTGAACTTGATCGAATTCAAATTCCAAGCGAATTGGAAACCCCAAGCGCCGCCCAACCCTGTGTCAATGGCATGGCAGGGATTTTTGAATGTAAAGGAATTGACTTTTTGGGTAGTGTTCCACTCTCAAACTTTAAGGTCAATAATGTCGGGGCAACCGATGGCAGCAATCTGTGGGGCCACGTCGATCTCAACACCAATCGCGAATATGCGGTTATTGGGGTCAACAACGGCACAGGCGTAGTTGACGTAACAGATCCGACCAATCCAGTTGTGATTGGCACCGTGCCAGGCAATAACTCACAATGGCGCGAAGTGAAGGTCTATCAATACTTCAACACCACCCAAAATCGCTGGAATGCCTATGCTTACCTTTCGACCGAAAATCGCAGCCAAGGCTTGCAGATCGTTGATCTGAACCACTTGAGCGATCCCAATCCTTCGGTGAGTTTGGCAGCAACCTACACCGCTGATTTTGGCTCATCGCACACGGTGTACATCAAAAACGTCGATTACAGTACCAATGTGGCCTTGCCCGGCAAAACTGCTGCGCTCTACATGAACGGCGTGGGCAAAAACGGCAGCCGCTTGAGCTCAGGCGTGTTCCGTGCGTTTGATATTAGCAATCCACTTACGCCGCAAATTATTGATAGTGGCGTGCCAGATACGAATGTCAGCTACACCCACGACGATACCAGTATGATTATTACCGATTCGCGAACCTCGGCATGTGCTCCTGGTCACCAAGCCTCGTGCGAAATCATGTTTGATTTCAGCGAGTCGTCGGTCGAAATTTGGGATATTACCAATTCGGCCAACCCATTCCACATTAGCTCACGGCCTTATTCGGGCAGCGGCTACACCCACTCAGGCTGGTATAGCGACGATAAAATGTACGTTTTCATCCAAGATGAATTGGATGAATCAAATCAAGGCCATAACACCCGCGTGCGCACGATGGATATTCACGATTTGGATAACCCAACCATCAGCGCAGTTTGGGATGGCCCAACCAAAGCAATCGATCACAACGGCTATACGATCGATAACGACTACTACATGTCGAATTACTTGCGTGGTTTGACGATTTTGGATGTAACCAACCCTAATAGCATCCAAGAATCAGCGTTTATTGATACCTATCCGGGGAGCAATGCTGCCAACTTTGATGGTGCTTGGGGCGTTTATCCCTACTTGCCAAGCGGCACGTTGCTGATTAGCGATATTTCGCGTGGCTTGATTATGGTGCGTAAATCGGCACCTCCAGCCCAAGCTGTTGCAGGCTTGGCAGTAAGCAACGATGGCCCAACGGTTGTTGGCCAAGCTACCAATTTCGCGGCCACGATTACTGCTGGCACGAATGTCAGTTATGTTTGGAATTTTGGTGATGCTTCAACGGATGTGACAACCACAACCACCAGCTTGAGCCATACCTACGCTACGATTGGCAACTACACGGTTACGGTGCGCGCAAGCAACACCACCAACTCGCTTTCAGCAAGCACAACCGTCGTGGTTGAAGCACCAGCCCAAGTGCAATGGTCGCTTTGGTTGCCCTACGCAATTCGCGCTGAATAACTTTATTCCTTTGGAGATCACAAAGCGGGGCATGCGCCCCGCTTTTGTTGTTGTTTGATTTAGAGCGCGGTGCGGGGTTGTTGTTTGTGCCAAACCCGCTTGCCAAGTGCTGAAAGCGCAATTTCAACCGCAACCGTCGCCGTGCGATTGCGATCGTCGAGTATCGGATTGACTTCGACAATATCGAGCCCAATCATGCGCCCCGATTCGGCAATGAGCTCCGCTGCCAAGTGGGCTTCGCGGTAGGTTATACCGCCTGGAACTGGTGTACCAACGCCTGGCGCAACTGCTGGATCAAGCACATCAAGGTCGAAGCTGACGTAAAAACCATCGCGGCCTTGATTGGCAACGCTGATTGCCCGCACCATGGTTTCATACATGCCATAGCGATCAATATATTCGGTGGCAAACACCTGCACGCCAGCTTCAGTTAAGAGTTGGCGTTCCTCAGGGTCGAGATCGCGCACCGCGACCAAGGCCACATGATGCGGATTGATCATCGAATTTGCCAAGCGCTGGCCGCTCAAATGGATTAAACGTTCGTCGCCATAGCCACACAGCGCCGCCAAGGGCATGCCATGAATATTGCCCGATGGCGAAGTGCTGGGAATATTAAAATCGCCGTGAGCATCGATCCAGAGCACCCCAATATCACGATTGTGAGCAGCACCGCTGACCGAGCCTAAGCCAATGCTATGGTCGCCGCCGAGCACAACTGGCACATGGCCTTGGCTACACGATTGGTCAACTTCGCTGGCTAATTGAACTAAGGTATCGCGGATTGGCTCGAAATAGCGCAAGGTGAGGTCGCCCACGGGTAGGGTTTCGGCAATACTGGCCGTCAGGTTGCCTCGATCAATGACGGTATGACCAAGCTCCTCTAATTGTGGACGTAAGCCTGCATAACGAATTGCGCTTGGTCCCATGTCCACGCCACGCCGCCCTTGACCCAAATCGAGCGGGACACCGATAAGATCGATTAGCACAAGAACCTCCTAGTAATGTCACTTTCATGCAGCATCGAATGAAAGTCTGTTGCTATTCTAGCGCATGGCGTGGGTTTTCGGCTAAATTGCTCGAAATATTGGGTCGGCACAGGCTTAATTCTTAAAAAACCGTGCGCACAAAAAACCAACCATATGCTGTAATAGAGTTACTTGATAGGCAGATGCTGTGATCATAAGCGGCTTGAACAGCGCTTGAGTGTGTGGATGTGCTGTAATGGGCCGAAAGGTTAAATAGATTTAACTTTTATCACCCATGTTTCACCCATAAGGTGGAGCGTGGCTCCTCACAGAAATAGCGCCTGAGTATAGGCCATAATTCCCACGACAAGCATGCTGCTATGCGCTATAGTTCACAATCAGAGGACGAGTTATGAGCGTTATGCCATCTGGTGTATGGCTGCAATTGTTAAGATGTCACCACATTCCCATGCAACGTGACCTGTCGCTTGACATGCCTCGCAGATTTCGGCACGATCATAGGCGTAGCACCAGCAAGAATTTGGCATAGCAGGTTGATCTGCGCTCGCTCATGTTCTCGAAAGGATTTGTGATGATCAAACGACAGTTTCATGCCCGTGTGGTTGTGATGATAGTGCTCTTCAGTCTGTTGACTGGGGGGTGGTTGCTGCAACCAGCGACTCATGATGCCGCCGCTCAAACGCGCTCGACAATTCAATATAGTTATAATGCTGAGCGCCAACATGTACATTCTGGCAGCATTAGTTTTTTTCGCCAAACAATTTTCAATTCCAGCTCTGCATTAACTGGTGCTTCGCTCTTCGATAGCCCAACTGGCATGGTTTTTGGCCCCGATGGCCGCTTGTATGTCAGCCAATTCAATGGGCGGATTTTTGCAATTACGCTCAATCCAACCACCCATCAAGCAACTGCGGTTCAAGTTATCGAAACTATCTACAATTATCCCAATACCAATGAAGATGGCTCGCCAGCAACTGGGGTTAATGGCCGCCAACTGATTGGGGTTTTGTTTGATCCAGCCTCAACCCCAGCGAACATGATTTTGTATGTTTCGCATAGCGACCCACGCTATGGCTACAACAGCGATACGACTTCGCAGAAAATCAACACCCGTTCGGGCACGATTAGCAAATTGGTTAGCACCAATAATTTTGCTACTTCAACCGACATCATCAAAGGCTTGCCCCGCTCACGCGAAAATCACAGCACCAACAGCATTGTCTGGGGGCCAGATGGCTGGATGTATATTTCGTCGTCGAGCAACACCAACAATGGTGCGCCAAGCGCCCACTTCAGCAATTTGGCCGAATATTATCTCTCGGCGGCAATTTTGCGCGCCAATGTGCGCAGCGCAGGCTTTCCAAGCGCTGGGATTGATGTTAAAAACGTCAATAGCGCCTCGGCCATGACTCCCTTTGCTGGTCAGTTTGAAATTTATGCAACTGGCTATCGCAATGTCTATGATTTTATTTGGCTGAACAATAAGTTGTATGCCAATGTCAACGGCGGTAACGATGGCTATGGCGATACGCCAAGCGCAGCTCAATGTCCTGGTGGGGTTGAAATTAACCCCCGTTATTTGCCCGATACGCTCAAAATTGTGACCCAAGGCTCGTATGGCGGGCATCCCAACCCAGCCCGTGGCGAATGTGTGCTCAATAATGGCAATGCTCAAGGCCTGCCAACGCCACCAAACTACAATCCACCAGCCTTGACCTACGATTTCCGGCCATCAACCAACGGCATCACGGCCTACATTAGCAATGCCTTTGGTGGCGCGTTGCAAGGCAATTTGATTGTGGCAACTTATGGCCAAAATCAAGATGTTAGCCGCGTACAGCTCGATGCAACTGGCAAACCAAGCAGCATCCAGACCTTAGCCAAGTTCAATCAACCGCTCGATGTGGTGACCGATGCTAAGGGCGTGATTTACGTGGCCGAATTTGGCAGCGATGCAATTACCATCCTTGAGCCAGAAGATTTGCCCAATTGTCCGCCGCCGCCGCCATATTCGAGCGCGGTCGATAGCGATAACGATGGCTACTCCGATTTTGATGAAGATCAAAATGGCACCAACTTGTGTAGCCGCGCCAGCGTGCCCAACGATTTCGATGGCGATATGCTCTCCGATTTGATTGATCCTGACGATGATAACGACGGAATTCTTGATGTCAACGACCAGTTGTATTTTGATGCTGCCAACGGCACGAATACCAAATTGCCGGTTGAATTCAATTGGAATCCTGGCGATGCACCATTGGGCAAAGTTGCCAACACGGGCTTTACCGGGGTGCAAATTACCAACGGCGTAACTCGTACTGCCGAAGCCAAAATTGCGGTTGGCGCTGCTGGTGGTTTTACCAACATCATCACTACCGAAGGCACCAATGCTGGTTCGATCAATACCCAAGCTAATGCTTTGCAATTGGGCTTTGATCCCCATCGCAACTTCCGCGTCGAAACCCGAATTACGGAAATGTTCCTTGGGCGCACGCCTGAGGGCAATCAAGCGGCGGGCCTGTTCTTTGGCCCCAACCAAGATAACTACGTGAAGTTGGTGGCGACAGCCAATTTGAATGGCGATGGCACAAGTGGCGACACTGGGTTGCAATTTGCCATGGAAGTTGCAGGCAATCTGCAAATCAACCCAACCAATAATAACCCAAGTATCGTTTTGCCTGGTGCAAGCAATATTGACCTGCGCTTAGACGGAAATCCTGCTGCGCAGACCATAACTGCCTACTATAAAACCACTGGTAACACATGGATATCAATTGGCACGATCAATGTTCCATTGTGGTTCTTCAATACCGGAACCCCAACAGGAATTTTGGCAACCAACCATGGCACACCAAACACGATCTCATTTATTTTCGATTTCTTCCGTTTGAGCTATCGCGATATTGTAGCGCGCATCAACAGCGGCGATCGTGATTGGACGACCAACGACGGCGCTGTTTGGAGTCCTGATACCAACGCCAGCCGCCCATATTCAACTGGTGGTGGCACCTATGTCTTGATTCCAGGGGTTTCGTGCCCGCAAATTTACAATGTGACCCGCGACTTTGATCGTTTGTACTGTTCCGAGCGCAATACAGGCGGTTCGCCGGTGCAATACACAATTCCGGTGAGCAGCACTGGAACGTATGCGGTGCGCTTGCACTTTGCCGAACTCTATTGGGGAACTAATGGGCGGCCAGGGCCGAACCAGCGTAAATTCAATGTCCAAATTGAAGGTACGACCGTGTTGACCAATTTTGATATTTTCAGCGAAACTGGCGCAACCTTCCGGCCAATTACCAAGACCTTCACCACCAATATTAGTGATGGAGCGGTCAATATTAGCCTGCCAAGCGGTCAGCCGGGCAATGTTGATCAAGGCAAAATTTCGGCGATTGAGGTTTGGGGACCAATTCTCAACATTGCCAATGTTACGCCAACGGTCACGCCATCGCCAACGGCAACCAATACGCCATCGCCGACCGTGACCAATACGCCAACCAACACGCCAACCGTGACGGCTAGCAACACACCAACCAATACCAATACGCCGTCGCCAACCGCGACTGGCACGCTAACACCAAGCAATACGCCGACCAATACGCTCACGCCAAGCAATACGCCGACTAACACGCCAACCCAAACGGAAACGCCAAGCGTAACCGTGACCGTTGACCAGCCGACGTATCGGATTTGGCTGCCATACACGCTCAAAAACTAAGCACGATGGCGTGGAGTCGTCACGTGCTGATGGCTCCACGCTCGATTAAACCGATCGTTGCTGCGTCATGACGTGAATTCCTTAAAAATGTTTTTAAAAACATTAAAATAGTACCAAAAAGCATTAAAATTCATGCAAATTTTGGTGAATCAAACCAAAATATGTACTGTAAAGATTGACAAAATTAGTACCATTGTATATAACAATACCGTACTTTTAGTTAATCTCAACTGATATACTGATCGATAACGATGGCCCGTAGCAAACGCACTTTTTTTGATCGATCGTGATTGATTCGATTTTTTGCGCGTTAAGCGTTTAAAATCACAACTCGCTACGGGTCACAAGCTGTTCCAGGAGGGGTCATGACCATGAAGCGGTCTATCGTTCGTTGGTTGCATGGGGTGCTCGCAGCATTCTTGTTTAGCAACCTTTGGCTTGTGGGCGCACCGCCAACTCAGGTGGCGGCGGCGGTTCCGGCGCACAATCGCCAACCACTCACGCCAGTTCAAGCTAAAGCCCTACTAGAGGCTCCACGGGTAACCGACACCTTGCCACTCAATGGCTCGACCTCGGTTAATCGTGATATTTTCATCGCAGCAAACGTCTATATTCCTAATGGTGGGCTTGACCCCCAAACCTTGACAGCAGCGTCTGTCAAATTGATTCGGGTGGTCGATAATTTTGAAATTGTCGCGCGGCTGACCACATCAGCAGCGGGCGATGTGATTATTCTCAATCCCAACGAGTATCTTGATCCATTTACCCAATATCGTTTTCGGGTCAATGTTGGGGTTGCACCCACTAGTTTGCTGCGCGATATTGCTGGCGAACCATTTGAAGCCTATGAATCTGTCTTTACGACTGGCAGTGCTGGTGGCCCTTCGGCAACTGGCAATATTCGCTTTAACAAGGTTGCGACCGGCATTACCATGCCAAACGATGAAGGCTATACCTCATTGGCAATTGGCCCTGATGGCAAGCTCTACGCAGCCACTGTCAAAGGCCAAATTGTGCGTTACACAATTAACGCCGATGGTACCTTGAATACCGCCAACAGTTTGGCCATTCAAACGGTGCGCACCTACACCGGCACCACCCAAGAGCGCATGATCATTGGTTTGGTGTTTGACCCTGCTGCAACCGCAGCCAACCCAATTTTGTGGATCACCCACAGCCCCTATGCGTTGAGCGGCGGCCCCGATTGGAGCGGCAAGCTGACGCGTTTGAGCGGCGCGAATCTGACAACGGCCCAAGATTATTTGATTGGCATGCCACGTTCATCACGTGACCACCTTTCGAATAGCTTGGTGTTTGGCCCCGACGGTGCATTGTATATGACCGTTGGTAGCAACAGCGCCATGGGTTTTGTGGATAATGGCTGGAACTTGCGGCCAGAGCACAAGCTGGGTGCAGCAGTTTTGCGAATCAATCAAAATGGCTTGGGCACGTTACCATTAAATGTGCAAACTGAAGATGGTGGCACCTACGACCCATTTGCCGCTAACGCTCCAGTGACGATTTATGCTTCTGGTGTACGTAACGCCTATGACCTGATTTGGCACTCGAATGGCCAATTGTATACAGCAACCAACGGCTCGGCTGCTGGCGGCAATACGCCAGCTTCGCCTGGTAATTTGTCGAATTATGGCCCGTGTCAAAATCGGCTTGATGTTGGCACAAACGGGGCATATGTTGGGCCTGATGTACCAAAATTATCATCAAGCTCAAGCACCCGGATTCCCGACCAATCAGATTTCCTTTTCCGCGTTACGCAGGGCGGCTACTATGGCCACCCCAATCCCCAACGCTGTGAATGGGTGATGAACGGCGGCAATCCAAGCTCAGCAGTTGATCCCGCTGAAGTTGCGCCAGGTGGCAGCAATGTTGGCTACCCAGTTGGCACCCAACCAGACCGCAATTATCGCGGCTTCTCGTGGGATTTTGGCTTGCACAAATCGCCAAACGGCACGATTGAATACAAATCGAATACCTTCAATGGCGCACTCAAAAACAAATTGATTGTTACCCGGTATAGCGGGAGCAAAGATTTGGTTGTGCTGACGCTTGGTGCAAACAAAGAAATCATTAGCGAGCAAGGTGGCTTGCCTGGGATGAAAGACTTCTCGGGGCCGCTTGACGTAATTGAAAATACTGCCAACGGCAACTTGTATGTTTCCGACTACTTGGCAGAAAAAATCTACCTGCTGACTCCTGATATTCAGCCAGAACCACGGATCGACATCAAGCCAGCGCGGCGCGTGTTCAACTTGGCGCGGCCTAATGGTGGCTCGGTCGATTCATTAACCCAAACCTTTGTGATTAGCAATACTGGTCAAGCCAATTTGAGCGTGACCGGCGTGCAATTGATTGGCCCTGAAGCTAGCTCGTTTGTAATTACCAATGTGCCAAGCTTCCCCCGCACCTTGGCTCCAAGCGCAACGTTGAGCTTGAATGTGGTGATGCGTGCCAATGCATCAACCAGCTTAGGCACCAAGGGCGCAATTATCCAAATCCAAAGCAACGATCCAATCAATCCTAAGATTGACGGTGCTTTGCGGGGCTTGGTGTATGCCAATGGTACTGAACCATCGTTTCAATGGATTATTGATACCTATGAATTCCCGATGAACGTTGGCGATGATGACCCAACGACCACCACGATTCATAGCACCAATGGCACCTCGTTGCTGCTCGGCCAAGAAGTCTATGCAGATTTCTTTACCCGCGCCACAACGTCGGCAATTACCTTGGAGCCATTGGCAGCCTTTGGCCCAAGCGGCCCAGCTGGAACTGCATCAACCTTGGGTTGGTATCCAGTCAAGAGTGCTGGAGCAAATCGCACACCGATCTTCTCGGTGCCAAACACTAGCGCGCAACGCCTGAACCCAGCTATTGCTGGCAACTTGACCTTTGAACCAGGCTACGAGTTCTTTGATTTCTATACCCAATGGCCAGGTGTGGCCAATCGGGTGGTGTACGGTCAAGATAGCTTGAACACGTTTGATGCGGCGAACCCTCACCATATGCGGGTTTATCCACTCAAAACCAGTAACGATTCGACCGTACCGAACACCTATGTAGTGGTGTTTGAAGAAGCAACCACGGGCTTAGAATATCAAGATTTAGTCTTTATTGTGCGCAACGTGCGGCCAGTGCGCTTGCCAAGTTTGAGCACACCAATCCAAGTCAACTTCCAAAGTGCCTCGACCGCTGTGCCTACTGGCTATATGCGCGATTGGGGTCAAGCCTTTGGCAATCGCAATGAAAAAGATCAAGGCGATGGCTCGTTGTACTATGGCTGGGTCAATCCAGATACAATCACCCCAATTGCCCTTGATCCTAATGGTCGGTATCGCTTTGTTGCAAACGTCGATAAACGTTACGATTCGTTTATGCACATGCGGGCCAACGATATTGCGTTTGGCTTCGGTGGGGTCAAAGCACCTGGCTCGTGGGAAATGGCGCTGCCAAACGGCATTTACTCAGTCACCGTGGCAGTGGGCGATCCTCAAGTGCAACAAACGCCAGAAAGCGATCGCCATACGCTCAATGTCGAAGGGGTCAATGTATTTACCAACTTTACCTCGGTAGGGGCAAGTGGCACACCAACACGGCACGCAACCCAAACGGTCGTGGCAACAGTTAATGATAATCGCTTAACCATCGATGCCAATGGTGGGATTAACACGAAGATCAACTTTGTGATTATTACGCCATACGTGGAGCCACCAACTGCTACGCCAACCGAAACGCCAACCAACACTCCAACGTCGACCAACACGCCGACGGTGACGAATACCCCAACCAACACGGCAACTTCGACGGCAACCAACACGGTTACGCCATCGAATACGCCAACCAATACAACGACGGCTGTGCCAACAACACCAGGCACAACCCAACCAACCAATACCTTTACGCCAAGCCCAACCGTTGATAGCCCAACGATTACGCTAACGCCTGGCACGCCAACCGTGACGGTTACACCAACGATTACGCTAACGCCTGGCACGCCAACCGTGACGGTTACACCAACCGTGACTGTGCCACCGGCTACTAATCTGGTCTTTGTTCCGATGGTAATTTTGGGTGGGCCACGCAGCGGATCTGGTGGCGTAACCTTAGGCCTCAAAGGCATGTATCGGCCTGCGATTGAAGGCGCAGTGAGCACCCGTCAAACCAATGACGAAAACTTCACTTCGGCAATCGAAAGCGCTGTGCGCCAGATCAAAACTCTGATGACAGCTCAAGTGATGGCTGCGGCATGTTTCGGCGCGGGCAAACTTGAGGTCGAAAATGTTGAATCGCATAACGTTCCTTATAACGATTGGTTGATGTTCAGCAAGATTCAAAATCCAGCTGCCCGCAGCGGTACCCGCAACTACTTCCGCAATACGGGCGTTGTGCGGGTTCGCAACACTGGCACTGGCCCATTGATTCTGAGCAGCATGACGATTACTGGGGTTTGGACGTTGAGCGGCACCTTGAGCTTGCCAACGATCATCCAGCCAAATACCTTCCGCGATATTCGACTGGATTTCACGCCACCAGTTGACCCACGCACTGATCCACCAGGGATTGCCTATTCTGGCGAGATGTTGTTGCGCACCAACGATGCAACTGAGCCAAACAAAGTTATTCAATTGCGCGGCTGGTGGCAAAAGCAAAACGAAGGCGACGATGAGCCAAACATCCAACAAATTATGGATTTCTTTGGCTACGACGTGAAGATTGTCTATCCACCCCAAACCTGGAGTGGTGATGGAGGCGCATTAACCCAAATTGGCGAGGAAGTTATCTCGCCATATTGGACGCGCTTCGATTCAAGCAAGCCGGTGCGGGTTGTGCAGTTGGCTGGTTTGCACCAGTGCTGTACCACCAGTACGGCTAGCGATATTGCATGGGCTGCCAAAGGTAGCACCACCCTGCAAGAATCCAGCACCCATCATCCATCAGATGGCCAAACCTATATGCCACGTTTGTATGATGGCAGCGATGTATTTGATATTAACATGAACCCAACCGGGGTCTTCCAATTTATCATTTCACAAACTGCTTGGGGCGATCCTCAGTACAATAATCCAGTTGGCAAGCACTATTTGCGGGCTTGGCCATTGCGCGATCGCAACGGGGTCTTGGTGCCCAATAGCTATGTGCTGTCGATGGACTTCAACGGCATCAACTACGACTACAACGATAACGTCTATATCGTCAACAATATTCGGCCTGAGCTGGTTGAGGTTGATGATTCAACCGTTGGCGCAATGCCCGGCACGCCCAGCCTGAATTTGGAATTCAATCAAAATTACCCAAATACCTTGGTCGATAAAAATAATGTTGGTACGGGTTTCGCAACCACCCAGCGCAACAAGAGCGATTACAAAATGATCACTGTTGGTGCTTCGTATAGCCCAACCTTGTTGACCATAAATACCGCTGGTGCTGGTGCACTAACGATTGCTTCAAATACAGGCACGCAGGATGGCACGGCCAACACCCAAGTCAATGCCTTGCAACTGCCATTCAACGCTCAAGCTTCGCGCTTTGCAATTACCACGCGCATCGAAGGCAGCGTGGCGGGCTTCACCAGCGCCAATCGCCAAGCAGGCATTTTCTGGGGCATGGAGCAAGACAATTATCTTAAATTGATGCTTAGCTCAGCCAGCAGCCAACCAGTGGTTGTCTTTACCAACGAGACCAATGGTACAAGCGCTACCGTGGCAACTAGCCCAGCGATTGCTAGCCCTGCCAATGTGCTGGCAACTGAATTGCGCTTGAGCGGCGACCCCAAAACAGGGGTGGCAACCGCAGCCTATCGGCTGATTACGGCAGCGAATCCAAACCCAAGCTTTACGACGCTTGGCCAAGTGACCCTGACCGGTGGCCGCTATCAACGCTTCTTTGATCGCAAGGTCAATGCAGGGATTGTAACCACCCACAAAACCAACACGACCTTTACAACCGTCTTTGATAAATTTGCAATCAGCCTTGACGAACCAACCGCCGCGCGGCCAGTTGTGGCCCGGGTTGATGTTGGCAGCGCCAGCAGCTTCACCGATAGCGCAGGCAACGTCTGGCAAGCTGATACTGGTTTGTTCGAGCCAAGCAATGCAGCTGCTGAAGGCACTGGCACGCCAGCAATCGAAAATACCGTCGATGACACGTTGTATCAGACTTATCGTGGCAATGTCGGCAATGCAACCCGCACGATTACCTATAACTTAACCGTGCCAGCAACCGTGCAAAGCGTTGATGTACGCTTGCACTTCGCCGAACTCTACTGGGGCGCACCTGGTGGCGGCGCTGCTGGCCCAGGCAAGCGAGTGTTCGATGTGCGTGCCGAAGGCGAAACGATTCTCGATAACTTCGATATTACCGCCTCGGTTGGCGCTGCTCGCGCTGCCTTAATTGTGCCAATCGATGGCATTCCAGTCGTCGATGGTCAGTTGCAATTGGCTTTTGATGCAGAAATGGACTTTGCTTCAATCTCAGCAATCGAAGTTTTTGCCAGCACAGTCAATGGCAATGTGCCACCAACCGCCAACGCTGGCGCTGATCAACAAGTTGCGCTCGGTGCGACCGTCAATTTGGCGGGCACAAGCAGCGACTTCGAAAACACGACCGTGACTGGCGCATGGACTCAGCTTGAAGGCCCAGCCGTCACGCTGACGGGCACTGGCAACAACCGCAGTTTCACTGCTCCAGCCAGCGCAACCAGCTTGGTCTTCCGCTTTACTGCAACCGATGCAGGCGGCGCAAGCAGCAGCGATACGGTTACCATCTTGGTTGGCAATAAACCAATCGAGCAAGTTGTGGCGGTGTCCAACGGCCCATCATCACCAAACGATGCAATTACCTTCCAAGCGGTGGTAGCTTGTGGTAGCAACGTCAACTTTGCTTGGAACTTCGGCGATGGCACACCTGTGGTCAACGAAAGCACTGGCAAGGTTCGCCATGCCTTTGCAACCAAGGGCAATTACACGGTAACAGTCACGGCCAGCAATGGCTCAAGCAGCGTTTCAACCTCGTTGCAAGTGCAGGTCTTGCCATTGCTTACCCGCTTCAATGCAGGCGGATTTAGCAGCGTAACTACACCTGATGGCGTGCGCTGGGCGGCTGATAGCTACTCACAAAACGGTAGCACCTCGAACCCAGGCAACTTGGGTGATGTCGCCAACACCGATAACGATGTCTTATACTACGATGATCGCTTTGCCTCGGGCGCTGCAACTGCAACCTTGGATTATGCGATTCCAGTGCCAGTCAGTGGCCAATACACCGTGCGCTTGCACTTCGCCGAAATCTTCTTTGGCGTAACTAGTGGGGTTGCTGGTGGCACGGGCAAGCGGGTCTTCGATGTTAACATTGAAGGCAACCGCGTGCTCAACGATTATGACCCAACGCTGGCGGTTGGCGCGAAAGCTGCCGATACCCGCTTGTTTACGGTCAATGTCACTGATGGAGTCTTGAATCTGCAATTTGCTCCAGAAGCAAGCCGCCCAACCGTGAGCGCAATCGAGGTCTTTGGGGCGCAAAACTTAACCTTTGCCACCCCAACCGCCTTGCCACCGCCAACCAACACCCCAATTGGCACCTTTACGCCAACGCCACAAGGCACGTTCTTCTTGAAGGTCAACTTCCAGCCGAACGATTCTGGTGCTGTGCCAACTGGCTATGTCAAGGATTATGGCCAAGGTTATGGTTTGCGCCAAGATGCTGGCCAAGGCTCAGGTTTGAGCTATGGTTGGATCGATAGCGCTGGCCAACCCAAGAGCTTGATCAGCGATCCACGGCGGCGTAACGTCAATAGCGATACGCGCTTGGATACCTTGATGCACATGCAGTTGACCACTGGCGGCGGCAAGTGGGAAGCAGCAGTTCCAAATGGAATTTACGATGTAACCGTCGCTGTGGGCGATGCCCAAGCTGGTGGGACTGCAATGTCGCACAATGTAACGATTGAAGGCGTTGTGGCAATCAACCAGTTTGTGCCACCAGCTAATGCCGCTAACGGCTCGGCTAGTTTGCATCAAACCAACACTGTCCGCGTGACGGTCAGCGACGGCAAGTTGACGGTTGATCCCATTGGCGGCAGCAATACCAAGATCAACTACTTGGATATTAATTGGTTTGGATCGTTGGCAACCAACACGCCAACCAACACACCAACCGATGTGCCAACCAACACGCCAACCAACACGGCAACGGCCACCGCAACGGAAACGCCAACCAATACGGCGACCGCAACCGTGACCGAAACGCCAACCAACACGCCAACCAATACCGAAACACCAACTCCAAGCAACACGCCAACCAACACGGCGACCTTGGAGCCGGGCATCACGCCAACCAATACCCATACGCCAACGATTACTTCAACGCCAACTGAAACAGCGACCCCAACGGCAACTGTTTCGGTTACGCCAACCGCAACAACTGGCACGGCAACCTATGTGGTCTTCCTGCCATACACTGCTAAGGGCAACTAAGCGCTGAAGGTCTGCATCCGGTGGAGCTAACCGCTCCGCCGGATATTTTTTTGTTTAATCGGCGAGGCCAAAAAGCTGTTGCGGCGGAAAATGGAGATCGACAGTTTGGCCAATGTCGCGTGGCGTTTGGCCTGCTTCACGCACTGTAATCAGCTGTTCGGCTGCTTGCAAGCGATATTCCCAGCGCTCGCCAAGGTAACGCCGCTCAATAATCTGGGCTGGAATGCTGGGCTGGCTGGCAGGATTATTAATCTGAATATGCTCAGGCCGAATTGCTACATGAAGCGTGTTTGGGCCAAAGTTGCGGTTAAATTGACCAAGCTGGCTCTCAAACGTGGTGCCGTGCATGTGCCCCGCAATGATTGCGCCAACCCCCACAAACTGGGCCGCCGCGCGATTTGGTGGCCGCTCAAACAGCTCAATCGATGGCAAATCGGCGACCAAACTGCCATTGATTAACAAGGCTGTGCGTTCGGCCAAAGCCAAGGCTTCGCTCAAATCGTGGGTCACGATAATGGTCGTCATCTGTAATTCACGATGCAGCCGCGCAATCACGCCTTGCAAACTACCCCGAATTTCTGGATCAAGGCTGCTCAATGGTTCGTCGAGCAACAAAACTTTGGGCTGAACTGCCAAAGCCCGCGCCAAGGCGACACGTTGTTGCTGACCACCAGAAAGTTGCTGCGGCTTGCGTTGCTGCATGCCGCTCAATTCAACCAAATCCAGCAATTCGGCCACTTTTTGGGCAATCAATTTTTTGGCTACTTTGCGCGCTTTGAGGCCAAAACCAATATTTTCGGCTACCGAGAGAAACGGAAATAAATAGGGCTGCTGAAAGAGCAATACAATTTCGCGTTGATGGGCTGCAACTGGATTAAGCAAACGCTCAGCCAAGCGAATCTCGCCAGCATCGGGCGCTTCAATGCCCGCCAAGAGCTTGAGAATTGTTGATTTACCTGAGCCAGATGGCCCAAGCAAGGCCAAAAATTCACCTTGATTGAGATTTAAATTTATATTTTGGAGAACTGTCTGCTTTGCATACGATTTAGTTAATTGATCAAGTTGCAAATAGCTCATGGTCGGGGCGTTGCTCCTGTTGCTGGCGAACCCAAATAGCGCGCTACCAAGCCTAGCAAGAGTAATAACGGGGCGATAAAGATTAGGCTCAAGCTGGCGATTAGGCTCTGGTTTCCGCCGCTGGCCGCCGAGAATAACAGCATTGGCAGGGTGATAATCTTACCGCCGCCGATTAACAAACTCAGCACATATTGGCTCCACGAAATTAAAAATGCCAATACGCCTGCAACCACCAAACTTGGCAAGAGCATTGGCACGCTGACCCGCCAAAAAACAAACCACGGGCTAGCGCCCAACACCGCTGCTTGCAGTTCGTAGTTGCGATCGTAGCGCGCAAAACTGCTGCCCAAGGTCAGCACCACATATGGCAAAACCGGAATCAGGTGCACCAACATTACGCCAAAGAGCGTGCCAGCCAAGCCCAACCGCAAAAAGACAATGTTCAAGCCAATGCCCGTGGCAACGCTTGGCACCACCGTTGGCAAAAAAAACAGGCCATAGATCAAGCCACGCCCGCGAAATGCTTGCAGCTCGAGCACCCGCGCCGCCGGATAGCCAAGCACGAGCGCCAGAATGCTCACGCCTGTTGCGATGATCAAACTTTGGCCAAATGCCCGCCGCAACTGTGGATCAGCCAATTGGCGCAGAAATAGCGCACTATCCCAGCGTTCAGGCCAGAGCGCCGGAAAAAACCAGCCTTGGGCAAAGGCGTAGATCAAAAAAACTGCCATTGGCACAAGCAAAATTAGCGCCAAAACCCAAACAATTAAGCGATAGATCATGGCTGCTGCTCCGCCCGCCGCCAACGCCATGCCAGCCCTATCACCACTAGAATGATCAAGCTCATCAGCAGGCTAACGGCCATGCCTTCGGCTCGCGCGTGCAGATCGGGGTTGAGAAACAGCTCCAAGGCCATGGTTGCCAGCATCTCAGGGTAGCGCACGCCAACCAAGGCTGGCACTTCGTAAGCACCAAAAATAAAGCTCAATACCAATAAACTGCCGCCGACCAAGCTGGGAGCCAATAGCGGCCAAAGCACCAACCGTACGCGTTGCCAACGATTAGCACCCAAGCTTTGGGCAACCAAAAGATATTCGCGGCCTTGTTGGCGTAAACGTGCCAAGCCCATCAGCAGCAAAAATGGCACTTCCTTGGTGATATAAGCCAGAATAATTCCGATACCCCAGCGATCACGCACGAGCACCGGAAAATCGCTAGGCTGATCGAGCCAGCCAAACGCAAAGCCGATGCGTGCGAAAATGCCACTTTGGCTGAGCACTAAGAGCAAGGCCATGGCCCAAACGCTGTGCGGAATCGCCAAGTGCAAATTGCTGATGGTGCTCAAACCACGATACTGCTGTTGGCGTTCGGCGATGCTGCTGAGCAAGCCCAAGCAGATTAGCGCCGAGCCAAGCGTTGCTGCAAGGCTAACCCAGAGCGAAAACAGTAACGCCTGCCACCATTGGCTTCCCAATTGTTCGCCTGCCAATACATTGCGATAGGCGGCCAAACTAAGCTGACGTTGGCCTAAAAATGGCAGCCAGCCAAGGCTTTGCGCAATGCCATAGCCAAGGCTGCCGCCAAATAAACCAAGCATAATGATGCTTGCTGGTGCTAAACCCAACCAGCGCCGTAATTTAGCCATGCCGCTTACTTGCGCAATACATTCGCATCCCAACCTTGCTCAATTAAGCTTTGATATTCGGCGGCAATATCGCTGCGCAACGATTTGGCTAAATCGCTGGCTGGGGTTGCAGCATCGCCAAGTTGTTGGGCGGCATTGGTGAGTTTGGCCGCCAACGCAGGATCGCTGACCTTGGTTGGGTCGATGCCATAGCCCAAGCCAAAGCCGTTTTCTGGCAAAATTTGGGCCGCTTGTAATTCAGGGTCGAGAATCAAATTAGCAAGCACTAAGGCCGCAGCGGGATTTGGCGCGGTACTGGGGATTGCTACATAGTTGAAATCGCCGATCATATTATCATCAAACACAAACGCTCGCGCACTGGCGGGCACCAAATTCTCTTTGATTAACGAGCCAGCGCCAGCAATTGCTTGGGTAATTGAAAAATCGACTTCGCCGTTAGCAAATAGGCTGTGCAATTCGTTTTCAGTTTTGGGGTAGGTGCTGCCTTCGCGCCACAAACAGCCTTCAAGTTGATTGAAATATTCCCACAATTTGGGCGACCATTGATCCCATAATTGCTGATTGAACTTGCCGAGCCATTGTTCAGCACCGCCACTGACCTCAAATAAGGCTTGTTTGACGAAGCGCGTGCCTTGAAATGCACCTGGCCCTGGTGCGATGTAGGTCACTTTGCCCGGATTGGCGCAGGCATAATCTTTCAACGCCGCATACGAACGCGGCAGCTCGCTTGCTTGCAGTTTGGCCGAATCGTAAATAAATTGGAATTGTGCCGATGACCATGGGCTTTCGAGGCTTTCGACTGGCTCGCCAAAATCGAGGTTGACCGCCGGATTGGCCCAGTTGACATATTTGCTGTTGGGCAGGCTCTGGCCCCAATCAGCGCGCAGCAAATTAGCTTGTTTCAACGAGGCAAAATTCTCGCCATTGATCCAAATTAAATCGACAGCGCCAGTGGTTTTGCCAGCCTCTTTTTCGCTGAGCAACTGATTAACCACATCCACAGTGTCGGCCATAGGCACGCGATTGAGCGTAATGTTGTAGCGTTCTTTGAGCGCTTTGCCATAAAATTCATCAACAAAGCGATTGATGCTATCCGAGCCTCCCCAAATATACCAATTGACCGTTTGGCCGTTGGCTGCTTGCTCGATGCCAGCCCAATTGTTGAGATCAAGGCTGGTGCTGCTTGGTGCGCTGGTTGGTGTAGCCGCATTGCTGCCACAGCTGGCGATGATTAAGCTCAACAAGCCAATCAGCACTGCCAAATTCCAGATTCGTTTGCGTGTGTGCATACCGCTGTTGTACCCTCTGCTAGGCTGCTTCTTTGGCGGCTTCACGGCGTTTAAGCCAGCGTGAAACCCCAATACTAAGAATAAAAATAACGATCGAGCCAGCAAAGGCCCATGGATTGAACGAAAACTCGGCCTTGGTAAAATCGCCCTCGAATGATGCTCCAAGCAATACAAACGTAAGCGTACCAGGAAAAGAGCCAAGAATTGTGGCGATCAAAAATTGTTTCCAATTAATGCGCAAAATGCCCGCTAGATAATTAACTAAATCGTAGGGCAAAAAGATCAAGCGCATCAACATAATTGTTTCAAAGCTATTGCGCCTTAAGCGCTCGATATAGCCATTGATCACGCCGGTTTGGTTTTGATGTTGCTCTGGCTGGCCGAAAAATCGCCCAATGATATAGGCCACCATGGCCGAACCATTGGCCCCAATCACGGTGTAAATTAAGCCCCAAACACTGCCAAAAACACTGCCGCCAGCAAGCGTCAAAAACGTGGCCGGAAAGAAAATCAATGGGCGCAGCAGATAAATGCCAATATACATTAACATGCCCAAGTCGCTTTTGAGCAGCTCGATCACTTGGCCGACAGCTGCGGCGGGCGAAAGCTGGTTGCGCCATGAATACCAGAAATAGCCGCCAATCAGCAGCAACCAAAACCCTGCGGCGAGCAATTTTTGCCAATGGCGTTGCCAAAACGATCTGGTTGATGGGCTAGTGGTCATGGCGTGGTTCCTCGCGAAGATAACGGCTGGCCCAAATAACCCGCTGGCCAATCGTAATGCCGACCAAGGCTGTCATGCTATGAAACAGCAGGCTTAAATGGCTGGGCAGCACGATAAAGAGACTGAACAGCAGCACTGTTTCTGTGCCCTCGATTAGGCCGCTGGGCATGGCGATGCTGGTCATAGCTGCTTGAGCTTTGGCTCCTTGCTGGCGTTTTTCTAAAATTGCCGCCAAATAGGCCCAAGAAATTGCATTGACATAAAAGCTGGCGATGAGGCCAAGCGCTGCCAAGCCATTGGCTAGGGTTGGCTGGCCTGCCACCAAGCCAATTGGCAGCAAGGCATAGATCAGTACATCGAGCAGAATATCAATATAGCCACCAAGGTCGCTTTGTTGATTGCTGAGCCGTGCCACCGTGCCATCAAGCCCGTCGAGCACCCGATTGAGCAGCCAACAACCAAGGCTGGCCCAATACTGCTGTTGCCAAGCGCAGGCTGCCGCTGCAAAGCCAACGCCAAAGGCAACGAGCGTAATGCTGGTTGGGTGAATATGGCGCAAGCGTTGGGCCAGCGGAGCTAATAAACGCTCTTTTGGCTGGCGTAAAAATTGATCAACCATCGCCGCTAACTCCTCGCTGTACGGGTATATCAGGTTAAATACGGCCTGATTCCCTCACCCCCTGACCCCCTCTCCCGTCTACGGGCGAGGAGGAATCTATCTCGTCGTACTCCCCTCGCCCGCGTTCAGTGGGAGAGGGGCTGGGGGTGAGGGAATCAATCTGTTGCCAATCCAATGAATCAATCTACGCTGTAACTACCGTCGTTATCGTAGCTTAATCATTGCGGCCGAATTCTTAACAGTTTATGACCGTATTGAGGAATAGACCCTGTTCCACACTTGAAACAGGGTCGAGAGGAATAATTAATGTTGGTGCTCGGATTGCCAATTTTCGCGCACGGCGACGACTTGTTCTTGGTTGGCGCGCACATCACTGGTGCGATCGCTCAAGCTGGCGAGCCAAGCTTGGCCTTCGGGAGATGTGTACCACTGCACCGTTTCCAAAAAGCCTTGTTCAAATGAATAACGTGGTTGCCAGCCCAATTCGCGCTTGATTTTGCTCAGATCCATGGCATAGCGACGGTCGTGGCCAGGTCGATCGGCCACAAATTCAACGCTATTTTCAATCGTCAATGAACGATCAAGAAATTCGCTCATAATATCGAGCATAGTTTCGACGAGGTGAAAGTTGGAAAGCTCAGCTTCGCCGCCAATGCCATAGGTTTCGCCAATCCGACCTTTTTTAATCACCAAGGCAATCGCTTCGCAGTGATCTTGCACATGCAACCAATCGCGGATGTTGCGGCCTGGAATGCCATCGGCATCGGTGTAGAGCTTGACTTTTTGGTTGGCCAACAACAAGGCAATCGAGCGTGGAATGAGCTTTTCTGGGGTTTGAAATGGCCCATAGTTATTGGTGCAGTTGGTGATTGTAATTGGGTAGTTGTAGGTGTGAGCAAAGGCACGCACCACATGATCCGAGGCCGCTTTGCTAACTGCATACGGGCTGCTGGGATTATAGGGATAGGTTTCGTGGAATTTTTGCGGGTCGTCGAAGGCCAAATCGCCAAACACTTCATCGGTTGAAACATGATGAAAATGGCCAACTCCAGCCTCGCGTGAAGCCCGAATCAAGCTAGCAGTGCCTTCAATATTCGAGCGATAGAATTGGCGCTCCAATTCAAACTCACCCAACGAGCGATCAACGTGAGTTTCGGCGGCAAAGTGCACCACCAAATTCACCCCCGCCAAGACCTTGAGCATCGTCTGGTAATCGCAAATATCAGCTTGCACAAATTGGCAATTGGCGCGTTCGTGATAGCCCGCCAAATTGCTCAGATGGCCAGCATAGGTCAAGGCATCAATCACCACAACCTCATCAGCAGGGTTGGTATCCATCCAATAGCGCACAAAGTTGGAGCCAATAAAGCCTGCCCCGCCTGTTACTGCAATTCGCATAAAAACCTTGGAACCTTTCTATCGTTGGAATGCCTGAATTGTCGTCAATAATCGCTGCATTGTGGATGATCGCTGGGGAGTTGTCAACTAACGAGGGGCTAGGGATCAGTGGCGAGGGATCAGTGCCTAGTAACCGCGAAGCGCACGAAGGGCCAAGTTTTGGCTATAGGCTGTTGGCTTTGGGCTATCGGAACATTACTTCGTGCAATTCGTGCAATTCGTGGCTAAAAAAGATTCGTGCATCAAGTCTTTAGCGCAGAGGAAAAGAGCATGTTTAAGGATGAATTATGAGGGATGAGGGATGAAAATCAAGAGCCAACAGCCAATAGCTGTAATGGCTCATCAGGGTAACCACCGCCTGATCCCCTCACCCCAACCCCTCTCCCACGTGGCGGGCGAGGGGCTTTAACGCCGTGGTTCTGGCGCAATGCGTGGTTAAAAACGGGTGCTCCCCCTCGCCCGCGTTCTCGTGGGAGAGGGGGCTGGGGGGTGAGGGAACATGGTTGTCAATCCGATGTACCACTACATATAGCCCATAGCCTATAGCCATTCTTCTGGCCTACCAATTCCCAGCCCCCAATCCCTCGTTTAAAAACAACTGCCGAGCAAGCGCACGCCATGGGTCAGCACATCCTCGGGGTAGCGCGCAAAACAGAGCCGAATGCAATTGTTCTGTTCGGCTGGTTGATTAAGATAAAACGCTTGGCCAGGAAAAATCACAACTCCTCGTTGCAGCGCACGCTGAAATAATGGCATAATTGGCTGCTCGGCTGGCAGACTGAGCCAACTATAAAAACCGCCATCGGCAACCGTTGCCTGCACTTCTGATGGCAAATAGCGTTGAACTGCGTTGAGCAGCGCATCGCGGCGGCGTTGATAGATGCTTGTGACCCATTCTACGTGTTCGTGGTATTCGCCAGCATGCAGATATTCGGCCAAAATCTGTTGGCTAAACGATTCGTTGCTGCCGCTCGTAATGGTTTTCAAACTGACTAATTGCTGAAGCAACAAGCCATTGGCGACGATAAACCCAATCCGCAGCCCAGGCATTAACGATTTTGAATACGAGCCAAGGTAAATCACACTT
Source organism: Herpetosiphon sp. NSE202 (assembly GCF_042688385.1). Taxonomy (NCBI): domain Bacteria; kingdom Bacillati; phylum Chloroflexota; class Chloroflexia; order Herpetosiphonales; family Herpetosiphonaceae; genus Herpetosiphon; species Herpetosiphon sp. NSE202. Next base: position 76,098 of record NZ_JBHUPY010000026.1, read on the forward strand.
GAATCGAAGGCGCGCAAGGCTGGTTGGCTTGGGCCAGTCAGGCCTAAATCGCTATAGGTTGCATCTTCGATAATCGGAATCGCCTGCTGATTGGCCCAATTTAAGAACTGATAGCGTTGGGCACTGTTCCAGCGCATGCCGCTTGGGTTGTGAAAATCGGGTGTGACTAAAACGAAGCGTGGATGCTTTGAACGTTGGCCCAAGGCTGCTTCTAGGCTTGCCCAATGTGGGCCTTGCTGATCGATGCCAAAGCCAGCTAAACCAATGCCTGCTTGCTGAAGATTGAGCAGGGTTGTATGAAACGATGGCTCTTCGATTAAGCCATTATCGCCAGCCACAGCCAAGGCCTGCGTCACCAAATTAATCGCTTCATTCGCGCCATTGGTGATAATCAATTGCTCGGCGCTGGTCTGAATGCCATGACGCGCCAAATCATGGGCAATTGCTTGACGTAACGGATAGAAACCTTGTGGATGGGTATAATTCCAAGCGGCTTGCGGGTCGCGGCGGGCAATACGTTGCTGCAAGAGCGCAAAGCGTTGGCTCGGAAACATATCTGGCGCAGGTACGCCCAAGGCCAACGAGATCATACCCTCGGCGTGATTCAAGCGCCATAATTCAGCAATCAATTGATCATTGCCCAGCGCTGGGGCAGTTAACGAACTGGTTGCGGGGGCTTGTAAGGCTTGATCAAAAACCCCAACACAAATATAACTGCCACTGCCATGCAAGGCTTGGATAATACCGCGTGCCCGTAATTCATCAAACGCCGTTACCACCGTTGAGCGATGCAGATTAAGTTGCTCGGCCAATTGGCGCGATGAAGGCAAGCGCTGCTCTGGCTGCAACTGGCCCGAACGCGCTAAGGCCGTCACATGGTCAGCAATTTGCAAATATAACGGCTTCGCCAAATTGGGGTTGAGCGGAATTGCAAGCATGAAACGTCCTTATTGATCCACGAAGGGCACGAAGAAACACGAAGGCTAGGAACCGCGAAGCACACGAAGAGCGCGAAGGCTTCATTTTCGCCAAGAATTGCCCGAATTGCCCGAAGTATGAATGGCTATGGGCTATAGGCTATAGGCTATAGAAATTTTTGAGATACTATTTATAGCCACGAATTGCACAAAGGATGATGGGCTATATGTACTGGTTCATTGGATTAACGACGGTTTGCCCCCTCACCCCAACCCCTCTCCCGTCCGACGGGCGAGGGGCTTTAAAGCCATGGTTCTTGCGTAATTCGTCGGTAAAAACCGGTGCTCCCCTCGCCCGCGTTCAGTGGGAGAGGGGCTGGGGGTGAGGGCATGCTCTGGTTGCCAACCTAATGAACCAGCATAGCTATAGGCTATAGAAATTCTTGAGCTACCATACCATCTTCCGCTAGCCCAAAGCCAATAGCCTATAGCCATAACTCCTCTGCGTTAAAACCTCACCTCTCTCCAGCTCTAACCCCTAGCCCCTGACCGCTGACCCCTCATCATTTTTGCCTTCTTCCTTTTGACTTCTGATTTCTGTCCTTTGCTCTTCATCCCTCATAATTCATCCTTCATAATTTATCGATTTGTTCTGCTGCAACGCGCTCCATGGCTTGCCATGCTAGCTCGACATCGGCGGCGGTTGTGCGCCAATTCGAGAAGGCTGCGCGAATTGCTGGCTGGCCCTCATAGACTGTTGCGGTCATAAAAACCGCGCCTGTCGCGCTGACTGCATTAAGAAAAGTTTGAATTCGCGCGCTATCAGGATGACCAACTAAGCTAAAACAAACCACATTCATGCGCACGGGCGCGACCAACCGCAGCAAATGTGAATCGCTGATGTAATTGCCGAGCATTTGCGCCAGCCCACAATCGCGCTCAACAATTTCTTGGTAGCCAGCCGAGCCATAGGCCATGAGCGTAAACCATGCGGGCAGCGAGCGCCAACGGCGCGAATTTTCCGGTGTGCGATGAAAAAAGCCAGGGTTTTCGCCCATTGGGCCAAGATAGGCGGCGCTGTTGTGAAACACTTCAACTTGCAAAGCCGCATGCCGCGTGAATTGCATGGCTGAATCATAGGGCACGTTGAGCCATTTGTGGGCATCAATTGTCAGTGAATCGGCATGCTCAATGCCATGCACTAAATGGGCGAATTGCGGCGAACATGCGGCAAAGCCACCAAAGGCTGCATCGACATGCAACCAAAAATTGAATTCCTGCTTGAGCGCAGCGATTGCGGTGATGTCATCAAAATCGACGCTGTTGACGGTGCCTGCATTGGCGACCACAATTGCTGGTTGGTTCTTGGGCAAGGCTGCTAATGCTTGCCGTAATGCATCGATGTTCACCGCCTCACGCTCAGGCAGCAGCTCAATTGTTTGGAGTTGTTGCCGACCCATGCCCAACATCGACATGGCTTTGTAGATGCTCGAATGGGCCGCGCCGCTCAACACGGGAATTGGCGCAAGCCCATACAGGCCCATGCGCGCTACATCGTGATTGAGTTGCTTGGCCACCCATTGCCGTCCAATTGCCAAGCTAACAAAATTGGCCATTGTCGCACCCGAAACGAATGTGCCACTGAAGCTCGTGGGCAAGCCAAATAATTCGCGTAGCATACTGATGGCTTCGTTTTCAACTTGAATAGCTGCGGTTTCAGTTGTGCCGCTTGGATTTTGATCAAACGTGCTGACCAGCCAATCGCCTGCTAAAGCTGCTGGGGTTGCGCCACCCGTCACAAAACCCCAATACCGTGGGCCGGTGCTGCCAGTTAATGTGCTGCTGAAGCGGCTCAAAAAGTGTTCGAGCGTTTGTTCTGCGCCTAAGCCAGCGTTTGGTAATGCTTGGAGGTGCTTGGCTGGGTAGGTGACCCCAACTGGGCGCTGGGGTAAATTGTGCAAAAATTGCTTGGCGGTGGCAAGTGTTTGCTCTAAAATCTGGTCGAGTTGGGCTGCATCGTTGGCTAACATTGGGTTCATTAGGCTACCTCAATTTAATTCAGAACTAGCTTGAGCATAGCAAAGCCAACTGGCTTGGTTAAGTACCAGTTGCGAGCGTTTAAGCAGACCACTTTTGATCCACGAAGGGCACGAAGCGCACGAAGCACGGAACCACGAAGCGCGCGAAGAACGCGAAGAATGTATTTTTTAGCCACAGATTGGTTTGATGATGTTTCTCTGATCTTTCATCCTTCATCCTTTCGTAACTCTGCGCCTCTGCGTTAAAGGTTTGCTCCACGAAGGCTTATTTTTAGCCACGAATTGCACGAAGGAAACGTTTTTTAGCCACAGATTGAACAGATTATTTGAATTATATTTCCTGTAGCGTATCGCCAACAGCCGATAGCCCAACGCCTAACCCCTGAACCCCGATCCCCAACCCCCTAGGCTCTATGCTCTTTTCATGCTTGACAATCGGACTGTGGTTTTGTATAGTGTTCATCGAAGCGTTTCGACTATACGCTTCGATAAGCTTTCGCACCGCTACACGCGAGAACGGGGGGCATTGTGCCAACGATGGTCGATGTCGCAAAACGAGCCGGAGTTGCCCTCAGCACCGTCTCATACGCACTCAATGGAACGAGACCGATCTCAGAAGAAACCCGCCAGCGGATTTACGCCGCGATGGAGGAGCTTGGCTACAAGCCCCATGCCTTAGCTCGCGGTTTGGCCAGCAAACGCAGCAAAATTATCGCCTTGCTTTTTCCAACGCCTGAACGTGGCTTGGGCTTAACTGAGCTTGAGTTTGTGACTAGTGCCGCCGAAGCTGCTCGCAACAACGGCTACCACTTGGTGTTGTGGTCGTTGCCCACCGATTCGAGCGAGCTACGTCAATTGCTGCAACAAGGCCTCGTCGATGGCGTGTTGGTGATGGAAGTACATCTCAACGATCCACGGATTGAATTGCTCCGCGAACTCGAATTTCCCTTCAGCATGATTGGCCGTAGCGCCGATAGTAGCGGCATGAGCTATGTTGATATTGATTTTGATCGTACAACCCAGCTCGCCGTAAATTACCTTGCTGAGCTTGGCCATCGCCAGATTGCCTTTATCAATCATTCGCAAGAAGCTTTTGCGGCTGGCTATGGCCCGACGGTGCGGGTTGCCCAACACTTCGATGAGGCAATCGCGGCGGCTCAATTGCAGGGCATAAGCACCTTTTGCCATGATTCAGTCAGCGCTGGCTACGAGATGTTCAATCAATTATTAACTGAATACCCCGGCTTGAGTGCGCTGATTGTGATGAACGAACGCGCTATGTCCGGCATTATTCAAGCAGTCAGCGAACGTGGCTTAAGTATTCCCGACGATATTTCGCTGATTTCGTTGGTTTCTTCGGCGCGGGTTGCCGAAATGACCTTGCCAACTCTAACAACCTTAGAACCACCAATTGCTGAGCTTGGCGCGTTAGGCGTTGATTTACTGATTCAACAGCTCGAAGCCCAAGATCGCGAGTTACCCCAAGCCCTCTTGCCATGTCAATTAGTTGTGCGCAACAGTACCGGTCAAGCACGGCGCACAGAACGATAGTTCACCATCGCTCGCTCGTCGGCTGAAAATTAACAATGGCTATGGTAACGATCCCAAGGAGGACACAGATGTCCACATCGAAGTCAACGTTCCGACTCTCATTTATGCTACTCTTGGTGTTACTCACCAGCATTCTGGCAGCATGTGGCTCGGAGAGCGCAACCACCGCCCCCAGCGGCAGCACCACCACCAGCAACGAGCCACGCACAATCAAGCTTTGGCACTACGAAGGCGCAAACAGCGCCATGGGCATTGCGTGGGCCGAGTCGATCAAACAATTCCAAGCATCACACCCAGGCGTAACGATTCAGTTTGAAGAAAAAGGCTTCGAGCAAATTCGCCAAACCGCTGGTATGGTGCTCAACTCCAACGAAACCCCCGATATTTTGGAATATAACAAAGGCAATGCAACCGCTGGCTTGCTTTCAACCCAAGGCTTGCTGACCGATCTCTCTGATGTTGCAACTCAACGCGGCTGGGATAAATTGCTCAGCTCTAGCTTGCAAACCACCGCTCGCTACGACGATAAAGGCGTAATGGGCGCTGGCAAATGGTTTGGCGTGCCCAACTATGCAGAATATGTCATGGTCTATTACAACAAAGACATGTTTGCCAAAGCCAATTTGCAAGTGCCAACCACCTTCGCCGAATTCGAAGCTGTGATGGATGCCTTTGTGCAACAAGGCGTGACTCCGCTCTCAGTTGGTGGCGCTGAATATCCTGCCCAACAGATTTTCTATGAATTGGTCTTGAGCAAAGCCAACCGCGAATTCGTCAACGCCTTCCAACTCTATCAAGGCGATGTCGATTTCCGTGGCCCAGAATTTACCTATGGCGCTGAAAAAATGGCTGAATGGGTCAGCAAAGGCTATATCAGCAAAGATGCAACTGGCATCAAGGCCGAAGATATGGGCGTGGCCTTCACCAATGGTACATTCCCAATCATGATTTCTGGCAGCTGGTGGTATGGTCGCTTTACCGACGAAATCAAGGGCTTTGAATGGGGCACGTTCTTGTTCCCAGGCAATACCTTGCACCCAGGTTCAAGCGGCAACATCTGGGCCGTGCCAACCAATGCCCAAAACAAAGAACTGGTCTACGATTTCATCGACATCACGATGAGCCAAGAAATTCAGACCTTGTTGGGCAACTCTGGTGGCGTGCCAGTCAACGCCGATGTCAGCAAAATCACCAACGAAAAGAATAAAGAATTAATCCAAAACTTCGATGCAATTTCCAAAGCCGATGGCTTGGCCTTCTACCCCGACTGGCCAGCGCCAGGCTACTACGACATCTTGGTAGCCAATATCCAAGAGTTGATCGATGGCACCAAAACCCCAAGCGAAATGCTTGATGCGATTGCCATCCCATACCAAGAACATCGCGCGACCTTAGGCAAGTAAACCAAGGCTATTGGCTGTAGGCTATAGGCTATGGAATTCATCAAAATCAAAAGCCCATAGCCCATAGCTATACTGATTCATTGGGTTGGCAACCGTGTCCCCTCACCCCCCAGCCCCCTCGCCCACGAAAACGCGGGCGAGGGGGAGCAGACGTTTTTACCACGCAGTGTGGTAGAATCACGCGATTAAAGCCCCTCGCCCGCCACGTGGGAGAGGGGTTGGGGTGAGGGGATCAGGCGGTGGTTAACCTGATGTACCAGTACACATAGCCTATAGCCCGTTCATCATTCTAGCTACCAATCGAAAGGTTACGGCAATGCTGCTTAAACGTTCAACAAACAGGGGCTACTGGTGGTTTTTGCTGCCTGGCTTGATTCTGTTTGTGCTGGTTATCGCCATTCCCTTCTTGATGAATATTGGCACAAGTTTCACCCATTGGCAGGGTGTTGGCACGCCAAAATGGGCTGGGCTAGATAACTATGCCCGCTTGTTCCGTGATAGCACGTTTTGGGCATCATTCCGTAACAATTTGGCGATGTTGGTGGCCATGACGATTGTGCCGACGTTGCTGGGCTTGCTACTCGCCGCCGTGCTCTACGATTATATTACCAACAAATTTGGCTCGCGCACAGCCAGCTTTTTCCGCGCCGCATTTTATCTGCCGCAAATTTTGCCGGTGGCAATTGCTGGCGTGGTTTGGGCTTGGATTCTGCACCCAAATTATGGGGCCTTGAATGGCTTTCTCGAAGCGCTGGGCCTCGATAATTTGACCCGCAACTGGCTTGGTAATCGCCAAACTGCCTTGCCCAGCGTAATGGTGATTATGGTTTGGTTTCAGCTTGGCTATCCGCTGGTCATTTTTATGGCTGGCTTGCAGCGCATCGACCCCGAAATTTACGAGGCGGCGGTGCTTGATGGCGCAAGTTGGTTTGATCGCTTTCGCTATATCACGGTGCATTTGATTCGGCCTGAGATTTTTGTAGTGCTGCTGACCACGACGATTGCCTCGCTCAAAGTTTTTGGCCAAATTTATGTGCTAACTCGCGGCGGCCCTGGTAGCTCTACCTTGGTTCCGTCCTACTTTGCCTACCAAAACTTCTTCGAGAAGGCCAATATTGGCTATGGCTCGGCAATTTCCACGGTTATGACGGTGATCATTATTGGATTGACGATTTTCTTTATTCGTCGCCAATCAGCCGAGGAGCTTTAAGATGACCAGCCTTCCAATGAAATCAAGCTACAAAAAACCACACAAGGCTGGTATCGGACGCTTCTTTGTGCTGGCGGCGCTATTGATCGCGCTCCTGGTTGTGCTGCTGCCATTTGCGATCGTGATTATCAATGCTTTCAAAACGCCCGAGGATTATGCAACCTACGGCCCACTAAGCTGGCCAACCGAATGGTCGATTGCTGGCATCGTGGAGTTTTGGCAGCGGGTTGATTATAGCCAGAAGTTGCTCAATAGCCTGTTGATTAGCGCCAGCGTGGCAGTCATCGGCGTGCTGTTATCGCTACTCAACGCCTTTGCCTTGGGCATCGGGCGGATCAAAGGTCGGATTTGGCTGTTGATTCTGTTTATGGTTGCCAACACCCTGCCCCAAGAATCACTGGTCTATCCACTCTACTACCTTTCCAAGGAATTCGGCCTGTACAACACCCGCTTTGTGGTGATCTTGATTTTCTCGGTCATTCAGAGCGCTTTTGGCACCTATTTGCTTTCATCGGTGTTCAGCACCTTTCCCAAGGAAATGCTAGAAGCGGCGATGCTCGATGGTTGTAACAAGCTTCAACTGCTGTTTAAGATCATTGTGCCAGTTAGTCGCCCAACGCTGGCGGTGCTGTTCACCTTCTTTTTCATCTGGACATGGAACGAATTTTTCTTGCCGTTGATTTTGTTGATTAGCAACGATCGCCAAACCGTGCCGATTGCCGTCGGCGTGCTGCAAGGCCAACGCAACATGGAAGCCACTTTATCTAGCGCTTCGGCCTTATTAGGCATTCTGCCCTGTTTTATCTTCTTCCTGATTTTCCAACGCACCCTGACCAAAGGCATTGCCGCAGGTAGTGTGAAGTGATCAGAGCAAAGAACATAGAGCATAGAACATAGACAAGGATGAGGGATGAAGGATGAAGGATGAAGCCTAAAACCGATTGCCCTTAGCGTTCTTCGCGATCTTCGCGGTTCCGTCCTTCGTGGATCAACATAAGGATTTAATAATGAAATTTACTGATGGTTATTGGATGATGCGTGAGGGAGTTAATGCTCTTTTCGCATCACAAGCCTACGATGGCCAAATTAACGATACAAGTCTGACGGTGTATGCTCCAGGCAAGCGGATCAACCATCGCGGCGATACCTTGAACTTGGGTACGATTACCGCCCGTTTTTCCTCGCCAATGCCCGATGTGATTCGGGTCAAACTCACCCATTTCGAAGGCCAGCGCCCATTAGGCCCCAACTTTGCGATTGCCGAATCGGCCAATGAGAGCGTCAGCACCAGCGAAGATGAGCAAGAATTTCGCTTGACCAGCGGCAAATTGAGCGTGCAAATTCCCAAAACTGGCGATTGGAGCATCAATTTTTGGGCTGAAAACCGCCGCGTAACCAGCAGTGGCCGCAAAGGTGTTGGCTACATTAGCTTGGCTGGCGAAGGCGAATTTATGCACGAGCAATTATCGCTCGGCGTTGGCGAACAAGTGTATGGCTTGGGCGAACGCTTCACCGCTTTCGTCAAAAACGGCCAATCGGTCGATGTTTGGAACCAAGATGGCGGCACTGGCAGCGAGCAAGCCTACAAAAATGTGCCATTCTATTTGACCAATCGCGGCTATGGCGTGTTCGTCAATCAGCCAGAAAACGTGGCCTTTGAAATTGCCTCGGAAAAAGTTTCGCGGGTGCAATTCAGCGTTCAAGGCCAAAGCCTCGAATATTTTGTGATCTATGGCCCAACCCCCAAAGAAATTCTCGAAAAATTCACCGCTTTGACTGGCCGCCCAGCCTTGCCGCCAGCATGGTCGTTTGGTTTGTGGCTCACAACCTCGTTTACCACCTCGTATGATGAAGCAACCGTGACCAGCTTTATCCAAGGCATGGCCGACCGCGATTTGCCCTTGCACGTCTTTCACTTCGATTGTTTCTGGATGCGCGAATTCCACTGGTGCGATCTCGAATGGGATTCACGCACCTTCCCTGACCCTGAAGGCATGCTCAAACGGCTCAAAGATCGCGGCTTGAAGATTTGTGTCTGGATCAATCCCTACATTGCTCAGCGTTCGGCGCTGTTCCGCGAAGGCATGGAGCACGGCTACTTGGTGAAAAAGCCCAATGGCGATGTTTGGCAATCTGATATGTGGCAATCGGGCATGGGCTTGGTCGATTTTACCAATCCTGATGCATGTGCCTGGTATGCGGCCAAACTCAAAGGTCTGCTCGATATGGGCGTTGATTGTTTCAAAACCGACTTTGGCGAACGAATCCCGACCGATGTGGCCTACTTCGACGGCTCCGACCCACAGCGTATGCACAACTACTACACCCATCTTTACAACAAAGTCGTGTTTGATTTGTTGCAAACCGAACGCGGCCTGAACGATGCGGTGTTGTTTGCGCGTTCGGCAACTGCTGGCGGCCAACAATTCCCTGTCCACTGGGGCGGCGATTGCGAATCGACCTTCGAATCGATGGCCGAAAGTTTGCGTGGCGGCTTATCGTTAGGGCTTTCGGGCTTTGGCTTCTGGAGCCACGATATTGGCGGCTTCGAGGGCATGCCACCAGTTGAGATTTACAAACGCTGGATCGCCTTCGGCATGCTTTCATCGCACAGCCGCTTACATGGCAACCATACCTATCGTGTACCATGGATCTACGATCAAGAAGCTGTTGATGTGCTGCGTCACTTCACCAAGCTTAAATCACGCTTGATGCCCTATCTTTACGGCGCTGCTGTGACCGCTTCCACGAGTGGGATTCCGGTGATGCGGGCAATGTTGTTGGAATTCCCGAACGATCCGACCTGCGATTATCTTGATCGCCAATATATGCTTGGTGATTCGTTGTTGGTTGCGCCAGTCTTTGCCTACGACAACACGGTGAGCTACTATGTGCCTGCTGGCCGCTGGACCCAAATCACAACTGGCGCAGTTGTCGAAGGCCCTCGTTGGGTCAACGAAACCCACGACATGCTGAGCTTGCCACTTTTGGCCCGACCCAACAGCTTGATTGCAATCGGCAACAACAGCGAACGTCCAGATTACGACTATACCAACGGCGTGACCTTGAACCTGTACGAATTGGGCGATGGTCAAGCAGCCTATACCATGGTTCCGTCAATCAATGGCGATATTGCCGCCTCGTGGAGTGCCCGCCGCGATGGTGATACAATCAGCATCGTGCAAGAAGGTCAAGCCAGCGATTGGCAAATTGTTTTGGTTGGCATCCAACAGGTGGCGAGCGCCGATGAAGCCTTAGTCGAACAACACCCGCTTGGCGTACAACTCACAGCTCTTGGTCAGGCAACCAAGCTGGTTGTGAAGTTGAAGTAGGGTGTAAGAACAGAGAACATAGAGCATAGAGCAAAAGAATTGAAGATTGGAAAGGGTTTAGGGTACAGATGTGAAGGATGAAAATACACTGTGGGCAATTGAAAAACGCTGGAACAGAATTCTTAGCGTTCTTCGCGCCCTTCGTGGTTTCATCCTTCGTGAATCAAGATAAGGAAGTAATAGCATGACCCAGCATAAGTTTAGCTTCGGATTATGGACAGTCGGCAATGTCGGGCGCGATCCATTTGGCGAACCAGTGCGCAAAACCCTCTCACCAGTTGAGATTGTGCATCTTTTGGCCGAAGTTGGGGCGTGGGGTGTTAATTTTCACGATAACGATTTAGTGCCGATTGATGCTAGTGCCAGCCAAAAAGCCCAAATTGTGGCCGATTTCAAGCAAGCGCTCAACGATACTGGCCTGGTTGTGCCAATGGCAACCACCAATTTGTTCGGCGATCCAGCCTTCAAAGATGGCGCGTTTACCAGCAACGATCCGGCGGTACGGGCCTATGCCTTGCAAAAAACCATGGCTGCGATGGATTTGGGCGCAGAATTTGGCGCTAAAACCTACGTCTTTTGGGGTGGCCGCGAAGGCAGCGAAACCGATGCCTCAAAAAATTTGCTCGAAGGCTTGAAATGGTTCCGCGAAGCGCTGAACTTCTTGTGCGAATATAGCAACGCCCAAGGTTATGGCTATCGATTTGCGTTGGAAGCCAAGCCCAACGAACCACGCGGCGACATCTTTTTGCCCACCACTGGAGCCATGTTGGGCTTTATTCAGACCCTCGATCAACCAGAGATGGTTGGCGTAAACCCAGAAGTTGCCCACGAAACCATGGCTGGCTTGAACTTTACCCATGCTGTGGCGCAGGCGATTGATGCAGGCAAACTATTCCATATCGACCTGAACGATCAAAATAGCGGGCGCTACGACCAAGATTATCGTTTTGGCGCGCAAAACTACAAACAAAGCTTTTTCTTGGTCAAATTGCTGCAAGATGCTGGCTACGATGGCCCATTGCACTTCGATGCTCATGCCTATCGCAGCGAAGATCTTGAAGGGGTTAAAGATTTTGCTCGGGGCTGTATGCGCACCTACGAAATCTTGGCCGAAAAAGTTAAGCGTTTCAACGCCGATGCCGAAATTCAAGCGCTCTTGGCCCAAATTAATGCGCCTAATGCTGAGGTTGAGCCATTCCGTGGCGCATATACGCCAGAACGGGCCGCTGCGCTCAAAGCCTATCAATTCGATCGCCAAGCGCTTGGCGCACGCGGCCTCGGCTACGAAAAGCTCGATCAACTGACCTTCGAATTGTTGATGGGAGCCAGATAGAAGGATGAATTATGAGGGATGAAGTATTAAGTTTTAGCGTACCCGCAGAATGGCTATAGGCTTTTGGCTATCGGAACATTTTTAGCAATATACAATGATTATCCAAGCTAAGAGTGATTTTTTGGGTTCTTTGTGGAGCAATAATTTGAAACCACGAAGAACCCAAATTTGCTTATGCCTAGTATTTGAATTTTCCTAAGGCCGTACCCTTCATAATTCATCCCTCATCCTTCATCCTTATCAATACCTCTGCGTTAAAAGAAATCCCCGATCACTGCCACCCAACAACCGATCCCCAAGCCCTATGTTCTATGCTCTATGTTCTCACTGCCACCCAACATCCGATCCCTGGCCCCTATGTTCTATGCTCTTTGTTCTATGTTCTTTCTGCCTACCCGCAAATTGCCAAGATATGCTATGCTAGGAGCTACATGTTGCTTGCAATGGGGCAAGCGACGAGCTATACAGCACACACGAGGTAGAACAAGCCATGATTGATTGGACCGAAAATTACGGTTTTTTGCTTAACGAACAGCACGATATGCTGCGTAAAACTGTGCGCGATTTTGCTGAAAAAGAAGTCGCCCCCTATATTCGCGAATGGGATCGCAAGGGCGCTGGTGACCATGCCGGAACCGCCGAGCACATGGTGCCAATTATCAAACGAATGGGCGAACTCGGTTTTCTCGGCGTGTGTTTACCCCAAAAATATGGCGGCGCAGGCTTCGACTATTTGGGCCTTGCAGTCGTTTGTGAAGAGCTAGAGCGGGTCGATACCTCGCTGCGGGTTATTCTCAGCGTGCATACTGGCCTCAACTCATTGGCAGTCTTCCAATGGGGCACTGAAGAACAAAAGCAAAAATATCTGGTGCCCCAAGCTACTGGCGCAAAAATTGCTGCCTATTGTCTGACCGAGCCAAACGCTGGCACCGACGTTGCAGGCATGCAATCAACCGCCGTGCTCGAAGGCGATCACTATATTCTCAATGGCGAAAAAACCTGGATTAGCCTCTCGGATTTGGCCGACCACTATTTGGTGGTTGCTTACACCGACAAAGCCAAAAAACAACGCGGCATGACGGCATTTATTGTCGAACGCAGCTTTGAAGGTGTTTCAACGGTGCCAATTCATGGTAAGTTGGGCGTGCGCGCTGGCAACACTGGCAGCGTGATTTTTGAAAATGTGCGCGTCCCAGTCGCCAACCGTTTGGGCGAAGAAGGCGAAGGCTTCAAAATTGCCATGACCGCCTTGGATAACGGGCGCTACACCGTGGCAACCGGCGCAACTGGCTTGATCCAAGCTGCTTTAGAGGCTTCGGTCAAATATGCCAAAGAGCGCGAAACCTTTGGCGTGCAAATTGGCCAACACCAGTTGGTTAAACGTATGATCAGCCATATGGTGCTGAAACTCGAAACCGCGCGCTTGCTCTGCTATCGCGCTGGCTGGCTCAAAAACCAAGGCATTCGCAATACCCGCGAAACCACCTTGGCCAAATGGCACGCCACGGTTGAAAGCTTCAACTGCGCCAACGATGCAATACAAATTCACGGTGCTTATGGCTTTAGCGATGAGTATCCGGTTGAACGCTACTTGCGCAACAGCCGCGGCGCGGTGATCTACGAAGGAACCCGCGAACTCCAAGAGTTGTTGCAAGCAGATTTTGCGCTCTCAGAGCGCGAAAACAAGCCCTTACGCTGTGAGTTGCCAGCCTACGACGAAGAGGCTTGGAACGCTTAAACAGCGCTAGCCATCGGAGCGGAAACCACCGCGAACAAGGTTTTTAGGGCTTTGTTCGCGGTGGTTGTGTTTAAGGAGGAAGTATGTCGCGTTGGCTTATTGTGGTTGCGCTGATCTTTTCGAGCCTTTCGATTCCATTTATTCGCCAAGTTCAGCCTGCTGTCGCCCCCAATGCCGTCCCTGCTGGATTTACCCAAACCGTCGTTGTTCCCGCTAGTAGCCTTGATGCGCCAACCGCGTTTACCTGGTTGCCATCAGGCGAAATGCTTATTACGCAACAGAATGGTCAATTATTAGCTTGGAACGGCACCAGCACGCGCACGGTGCTGAGCCTTGGCTCGCGGGTTTGCTACGATTTTGAGCGCGGTTTGTTGGGCATTGCGGTTGATCCGCAATTTACCAGCGGACGACCATATGTCTATGTCTACTATACCTTCAACAAATTTAACCAAACCCCGAACAATTGCCCTCAACAAAGCGAAACGGTCAATCCAGTCAATCGGGTTTCGCGCTTTACTTGGAGCAATAACGCCCTCGATTTAAGCTCAGAATCGGTCTTGCTCGATAACATCATGTCGTTCAATGGCAATCACAATGCTGGCGATCTTGGCTTTGGCAAAGATGGCAAGCTGTTTGTGAGCGTTGGCGATGGCGGCTGCGATTATCTCGATAGCGGCTGTGGTGGGGCCAACGATGCCTCACGCGAGCGCCATACCTTGCTGGGCAAAATTTTGCGCATCAATTCCGATGGCACGATTCCCAGCGATAATCCATTCCTTGGCACTGGCACGGCGCGTTGTAACACTGGCTCGGTTGCCAGCGGTACAATTTGCCAAGAAACATGGGCTTTGGGCTTTCGCAATCCCTATCGTATGACCTTCGATCCCAATGCAACTGGCGTGCGCTTGTTTGTCAATGATGTTGGTCAGAACGTGCGCGAGGAAATTGACGAAGTGACTGCTGGCAAGGATTATGGCTGGAATTGCCGTGAAGGTACGCGGGTCAATAACACCAGCGGCCCATGTTCGCCAACTCCTGCCAACATGGTCGACCCAGTTTATGAATATAGCCATGGCAATGCAGGTGCGCCATTTACCAACTGTAATTCGATCACTGGTGGCGCGTTTGTGCCTGCCAATACCTTCCCGAGTAATTACAGCGGCTATATGTTTGGCGATTATGTGTGTGGCAAAATCTTTATGATTTCAGCCCAAGCGCCGTATAACTCAGTCGTAACCTTCTCAGATAATCCTGGGTCGGTGACGCATATGGCATTTGGCCCCAACGGTGCGCAACAAGCCTTATATTATGCAACCTATGCTAATGGTGGCGAAATTCGGCGCATTAGCTATAATGGCGCAGCTGGCTTAAACTCAGCCTTTACGGCGAACCCCAGTTTTGGTGCAGCACCCTTGGCTGTGACCTTTAGCGCAACCACGCCAAGCAACGGCGCGACCTACTTCTGGAATTTTGGCAATGGCACGACTCGCCAAACTAGCACTGCCAGCACATCCTACACCTACACCAGCAATGGTACGTACACCGCAACCTTATATTTGCGCGGTAGCAATGGCGATATATCGAGCGTGAGCCAAAGCGTTGTGCGGATTGGCGCAACTGCCCCAGTCGCCAGCATCACCCAACCAAGCCCAAGCGCGCTCTTCGCCGTTGGCCAAAGCATTCAGGTGCGTGGCCAAGCGAGCGATGCAGAACAAGGCCAGTTGCCAGCTAGTGCCTTATCGTGGAAAGTGATTTTGCATCACGATACTCACACCCACCCTTATTTGACCCAACCAACGACCAATAGCTTTAGCTTTACTGCGCCATCGCCAGAAGATTTGCTTGCCGCGAGCAACAGCTACTTGGAGCTAGAGCTAACCGCGACCGATAATAGCGGCTTGAGCCATGTCGTTACCCAAACCATTCAACCACGCAAAGTTAATGTAACCTTGGCTTCAACCCCGAATGCCAACGCAAACTTCGTGGTCAACAACGACCCAATCGATGCCGATGATCCATTTGTTTCTTGGCAGGGCTATGTTTTACGCGTAACTGCGCCAGTCTATACTGATAATAATCGTTGGTGGCGGTTTGTGCGCTGGAGCGACAACAACACCAGTAATCCACGCAGCTTTACAACGCCTGCCAGCGCAACCACCTACACCGCAGTCTACGAAGAATTTACGCCAGAGCAGGTCTACTTGCCAGTGGTGCGCAAGTAAACTCTTGTACCCTCACCGCCCAGCCCCCTTGCCCACTGGACGCGGGCGAGGGGGAGCATCCGTGGTGCACCAAGGAATTGGGAGAGAACCACGAAGTTAAAGCCCCTCGCCCGCCACGGGAGAGGGGTTGGGGTGAGGGGATCTTAACAACCGACCCTCACCCCCCAGCCCCCTCTCCCACTGGACGCGGGCGCGGGGGAGCCGCACGTTTTTTTACCGACGAATTGCACAAAACCACGAAGTCAAAGCCCCTCGCCCGCGTCACGGGAGAGGGGGCTGGGGTGAGGGAACCTAGCAAAATTTAGCATGTTCTACGCCCTTTGATCAGATCGATCAAAGGGCATTTGTTTACGCTACGCCAAAAGGTGTAGAGCTTTGCAATTGACCCATAATTAGGCTCATGATGGCTACATATGCAAGATACACCTTTTGCGGGCTGCCGATTGTGGCCTGAGCCAACTATAGTGTGGCTAGTTTCAACCACAGGAGCTAGCAATGCACGATCAACCATCATCACCTTGGCTTGGGCGATTTCTCAGTATTTGGCTGGGCCAAGTTTGTTCATTAATTGGCAGTCAATTGGTTCAATTCGCGATTATTTGGAATTTGACCTTGCGCACAGGCTCGGCCACTACCCTCGCGTTTGCTTCATTGATGGCCATGCTACCAGCGGTTCTGCTCTCGCCATTTATTGGCACATGGGTTGACCGCATGAATCGCCAAGTTATTATGCTGGTAGCTGATGCCTGCTCGATGTTGGTGACGATTGGCTTGGCGTTGCTCTTCTGGCAAGGCTCGGATGCAATTTGGCAGATTTATGTTGCTTTATTACTACGCTCAGTCTGTGAGCGTTTCCACTCCACCGCGATGGGTGCTTCAACTGTGCTGTTGGTGCCAAAAACCCATTTAGCTCGCGTTCAAGGTATGAACCAAGCCTTACACGGCGGTATGAACATTATCGCTGCTCCATTAGGCGCATGGCTGGTTGCCACATTTCCCTTGCAAGCGGTCTTATCAATTGACGTAATTACGGCGTTGTTGGCCATTTTACCCTTGTTGTTTGTGCGGATTCCTCAACCTCAACGCGATACCAACCGCACTGTCACTTTTTGGCAAGATATGCGCGAAGGCTTTGTCTATGTGATTGGCTGGCGCGGCTTGTTGATTAGCTTGATTATGGTCAGCGTGATCAATTTGGTTATCACGCCTGTTGGTTCGTTGTTGCCGCTCTTGGTGACCAAAATTTTTGGTGGTGGAGCCAGCGAATTGGGCTGGATGGAAGCAGCGCTCTCGATTGGGATTATTCTGGGTGGGGTTTTGCTCAGCGTTTGGGGCGGATTCAAGCGCCGCATCGTCACCGCATTGTTTGGGCTGGTGCTGCTTGGGGCATTTACGCTGTTCTTGGGCATCATGCCAAGCTCATTGGTTTGGGGCGCGATTGTGATGAACGGCTTGGTTGGCCTGAGCTTGCCAATTGTCAATGGCTCGTTTGGCGCGATGATCCAAGGCGTGATTGCTCCTGAATTGCAGGGTCGGGTCTTTTCCTTGGTGGGAAGTTTTGCTACGGCCATGGCTCCAATTGGTTTATTGCTCGCTGGGCCAATCGCCGATGCGTTTGGGCTACGGATTTGGTACATTCTTGGTGGGGTTGTCACGGTTGCGATGGGCGTTTTGGGCTTTGGTCTGCGCTCAGTTATGACGATGGAAAGCCATCAAGCCCAAGAATCTGTGCCAACTATCAATGAACCAAGCCTCAGCCAAGCCCCAGCCGAAGCGTTGTAAACCTGAGGGATCGGTTGTTGGGGATCGGGGATCGGAAGGATGAGAAACGGCAACCACGAAGCGCACGAAGAAGAGCTAAGATTAGGTTAACCGAAGTACAAAGAGCACGAAGTATGGGGAGCAAGGAAACTTAACGATAATCCAGCAAACAAATATTTGGGGGTGCAGGGGGCTGAAAACCCCCTGCGTCTCCCGCTGGCGGGACGGAAGGGTGGTGATCAAACATGCTGATTAACAACCTACCCTTGAAGTGATTGGTGATCGGTAATCGGAACCATGAAACGTTCTATTTCCTCACCATCCAACCCCCTCTCCCTTCAAGGGTAAATTTTGAGCGATTGGTCGGCTGGGAGCGTTCCCTCACCCCCCAGCCCCCTCTCCCACTGGACGCGGACGAGGGGGAGCACCCGTTTTCACCATAAATCATGCAAAAACCACAGGGTTAAAGCCCCTCGCCCGCGCCACGGGAGAGGGGTTGGGGTGAGGGGATCTCAACTTTATTTGATCAGCTGCAAATCTTTATCCCGCAAGCCAACCAAGGCCATATCCCCAGCTGCATTAACTCGAAACTCAGCATACTTGCCAGCATTAAAACGCTCGCCCGTACCTTCCTCAAAGAAAAACGATTCGCCTGCAATCTGCACATCATAGCCATTCGAGCGATATTTAAGCCGCTGTTGGTTGGCAGCTAAGGGTTGCTCACCATATTTAAAATGGCTGAATCTGCCAATGTTCTGCTCATCAAGCGTAATCACCAAGATGCCACGCGGCGAAAACGCTTGATCATACGAGCGGGGAAATGTTTCGTAATTCAAGCGCATATAATCGCCTTGCAACAACGAACGTGGATCAACAGGCGCTAATTCGAGATAGACGACTCGCCCTGTGCTCGCTAATTCTTCGCGTTGCACAACGCTATAATTGACCAAACCGAGACATGCAACCAAGCTGAGAATAATTAATCCAATCCGAATACTCATAATGCTTCCTTTTGATTTAATTTGAGCACCACAGCGCGAATTGCCAATAACGTTAAGCCACTAGCAAATAAGATGATGGATTTGTAAAGCAACGAGATATTAAGGTTGTAATAATACAAGCTCAATGCACTAATCAATACCAAGCAGCCAAACCCAAACATCACCCAATAACCGCGCCAATAGCTGAGCACCAGGATCAATAAAGCAATAATGATTGCTGGCGTGTTGAAGCCAATGAAGGTTATAAACAACAAACCAATGCCGATAGATCCACGTTCAATTGGGTTTAATCGATAGGCAAATTCATTAATAATCATCCAGATGCTGATGCCTAAGCAGATGATACCCACCAGCGCTGGCAGCATGAAAAAGTTGCTGCGTAGCGCGAGATCATCCCAATCAACATTGGTAAAGATGCTTGATGCACCCATAAACAGCAATATGCCATAGCCTATTGGCGCAGCACTTGGCCACAGCTCATCAGCATGAATTTTTGGGTCGAGCCATAGAAAGCCCGCAAACATGATAATTAAGCAACTCAACAGCAAATAGATATAATTGAAATTTTCGCTCCAACCGCTAAGATCTCCAACAATTACATGGATGGCGCTGATAATTGCCAACGTCGAAATCAAGCGTTGAATGAAATCGCGTTGTACTGCAAACAGAACGATTTCGAGCACGATTACGCCAAGCGCCGAGCCAATGTATGACCCATCAAGCATCACTACCCAGCCAATAATTGCCAAACTTTGGCCTGCAATGCTGGTTGCGAGCGCAAATTGATGAACGAACGTTGATGAACTTTTGACGCGATGGAGGCCAACCGCGACTGTACACAGAATCAAGCCGACAATTAACGCCCCAACTTCATTAATGATGATGCGGGTAATCACTAAAAAGCCAATAAACAGTAAGGCTGCGAACCATGCACCAATGCCAGCAAAAATTCGCATATACCACGGATATTCGCTTGGCGGTTGGGCGGCGGGCACAAAGCTTGGTGGCTCAAGCGCAAGGTCGGCAAATAATTGGCGAATGCTATAACGTGCTGTGCTCATGCCTGGCCTCCTTGCAGTTGCTGCCGTTGGCGCACCCAAATAATTGAGCCGATTGTTTGCCCCAGAATGATCATGCCTACGATTAAGAAACTGATTGCAAAATCATCGGAGAGCCATTCGATCAGCCAGCGATCAACAAAAAACCAGACTGTGCCAATACTAGCCAGGGCGAGTAGCCCATCAAACTTAATAAAATAGTGATAGGCACTCATTGCAGCTATTACCACAACTGCCAAAATATAGGGCAAAAGCAAGCTGTTGCTTGGTTCGTTTCCATAGCGCCAGAAAAGGAGTTCGCTAAAGTTGAGGCTGATCAGCAGTGTAACCCAGAGTAAGCCTAGCCCAAGCACCCGATGAAACCAATTCGTTTGCAGCCAAGCAAGCTTGCGTTGGCGCAAAAATTCAACCACGGCAAAACTTAATCCATTGAAGCTGAGTAATGGCAATAGCTCGTTAAAGTCGCGATAGCTGCCCGTTTGCTCGTAGTAAAGCAGAATTGTGGTGTTCCACAGTCCCCACCAGAGCAGCCACAACGGGGCAAAATTACCAGCAATTGCAAAGCCAGTGATAACCAAGGCCCAATTCAAAAACAGGGTGTACGCATCGGCTCCCGTTTGATATATTTGGCCAAACAGCGCCATCAGTGCGCCAACCAAACAAGCGCTAACGGTCAGCAAAATTTTGCCTTCGATACGCTCAAGCCCATACCACAAGGCAGCAACCGTGCTGATCAGCAAGCCGCCTTGCACTAAACCAAGTTTGACAAAGCGATGCATCGTTTGCCAATTAAAGGCAAAGAAGAAAAAGACACCGCAGACGGCCAAGCCCGCCCCAAGTACCAACAACATCAGATTCAAAAATTTGACCCAGGCTTGAGCATTGGGCGTAAAGCCACTCAGCTGTAAGGCTCGTTGCCGCAGCGAACGATCGATAATGCCTTGATTGACGTAATGTTGAATTGATTCACGGGTAGGGGCTTGATCCAGCGGATCAGGAAGTTCAAGCATACAATCCTTTCTTTCTATCACTCTACCGAGGTGTTCAGCATATTCTAGGCCCACAGAGCTACTATCGAATGTAACCAAAGATACAGTTGTGGGATGATTTGGGTGCTAAAAAGTTTGACTAAAATATATTTAGTAGTTTATAGTAAGAGCTTACAAATGGAATGAATATGGCCTAATTACGCTATTCTGGAGGATTAAATGACGTTTGGTACATTTAAGTTAAAGCCAAAGCCAGAGCATTTAGAGGGTGTTTTGAAGGTTCTTGTTCAAAAAGATTTTGCAAGCCCACACATTATTGCGAGAGAAAGTAATTTATCACTTACCGCCGTAAAATGCGCATTAGCCCAATTAGAACAGGAAGATCGATTAATTATTAAACATCAATTGATTAGTCCAAAATTACAAGTGGCTTTAAAAGATAAATCTAGTGATATAGTTATCTCTGATACGTCAGATTCTGAATAAGCATGGTTTACTCTTGAAAAGAGGAATGTTTTGAACTATCAACGCAGTTTTGAAGATTTAGAGTTCAATGCTATTAAATGGTGGCCTCAGGAATTATCTGCTACTGTTGCAGAAGCTAGTGTACTACCTATATTGATCTCATCACAGGATTTATTTATTAGTGCTCTGAAGTTGTCAGGAAATCATCCAGAGCAAATATTTGATGTTATTAATGCTGCAAAAATACCCATTAATCTATTTTTAAAACACCTTGTTGTTTTAGCTGATTATGGCGGCGAAATGATTAAACGTCTAGGTAAAGAATTTCAAGAAATTTTTCCTCAAGATGATTCTACTTTAGAATATTATATGAATTATACCTTCAAAGGGGAGCAATATACCTATACATTTAAAAATCTTCCAATTAAAGGTCTTGATAATTCAAAACTAGCGATTGATGGAAAAGCAATTGTTGAAAGGAAATCTTTATCAAATTTATATTACGATATGATTATGATTTTACTCTATGGCTCGACAACAGAACAATTCAATTTAGCAGGTTTAGAAAAATGCGAAATTGGTACTATTTTAGGTAAAAATGAGATTATTGATACATATATTACACAAAAATATTTATACGTTAGTAGAATAACTAATGGAGCTAATACAAATTCTCTTGGTCAAATCGCACAAACATATGTTTGTAGTATTTTGTCTAAATATCTACCTGAAGAATACATCATTACACGTAATGGTAAAATTCTATTAAGTGATTTGGATAATCAAGATCCTGCTAAAACCTCTTTTGATATTTTAGTAGAGTTAGCGGATAAAAAAGTAGGAATAGAAGTTAGTTTTCAGGTAACGACAAACAGTACAATTGAACGAAAAGCAGGTCAAGCACGCGATCGACAAAATCGTATGCATGCTCAAAACTATTGGATTGCCTATGTTATCGATGGAGCTGGTAATTTTGAACGATCAGCGGCAGTTCGAACTATTTGCCGTTATAGTGATTGTACTGTAGCTTACTCAGAAGGCGAAATAGCAGTGCTGGCAAAATTTATTCAAGAGAAATTCAATGCTTAAGTTTATCGATTTATTCGCTGGTATTGGTGGAATGCGGCTTGGCTTTGAGCAAGCAATGCAAGAATTAGGGATTGATAGTCAATGTGTTTTAGCTTCAGAAATTGATAAACATGCTCAAACTACCTATGTTATGAATTTTGACGAACAACCTGAAGGTGATATAGCCCAAATTCAAGATTTTCCAAGGTTTGATTTTTTATTAGCAGGCTTTCCTTGTCAGCCATTTTCTTATGCAGGTAAGCAAAAAGGTTTTGGCGACACGCGTGGCACGCTTTTCTTTGAGATTGAGCGAATATTAAAAGCCTATAGACCTAAAGGCTTTTTGCTAGAGAATGTGCGTGGATTGACAACTCACGATAAAGGAAGAACTTTTAAAACTATTTTACAAAAACTGCATGAATTAAATTATGGTGTAACCTATTTGATTTTGAATAGCTCGAATTTTCAAGTTCCTCAAAATCGGTTACGCGTATATATTGTTGGAATTGATCAAGATCAGCCAACATTGACGATTAATTCTCATATTGGAGCTACTGATTCACATAAGTTTAAAAAATTATCGACCCAAGCTAATTTCTTTGAAACAAAGAAAATAATGCTAGTAAAAGATATTTTAGAAGATAATCCAAGTAATAAATATGACTGTTCTACTGATTTTATTACTAAATTATTGAATATTATTGATTCTCCATCAGATTTGAATGGAAAGAGATTGATTGATTATCGTAATGGTAACTCTATTCATTCTTGGGAACTTGGAATTAAAGGCGAATGTACATCAGAAGAAATTGAATTTATGAATGCATTGATTGCAAATCGCAGAAAGAAACACTTTGGTAGTGATCAGGATGGTAAAAAATTAACAATTGAGCAAATTAAAACTTTTTTTGATCACGAGAATCTTGAAAAAATTATACAATCGCTCATAATTAAGCGCTATTTGCAAGAGGTTAATGGTCGTTTTAACCCAGTAGCAGGAAATATGTCGTTTGAGGTTTTTAAGTTCTTAGATCCCGATAGTGTTTCTATTACGTTGGTTAGTAGTGATGCGCATAAAATAGGCGTTGTGCATAAGAATCGTATTCGTCGGATCACCCCTCGCGAATGTGCTCGTTTACAAGGGTTTCCTGATTCCTTTAAACTTCACCCCAAAGATAGCCTAGCCTATCGACAATTCGGTAACTCCGTATCGGTTCCTGTAGTCAAGTCTGTCATCCTTGATCTATTTAGATCTGCTAATTTATCTACATTTTTTAGAACGTAAGAACATCATAGCCTCATAACCGTTATCATCACTCTTATGTGATTTAGTATTTGAAGCTCTTGATATAGACGAAAGATACTATATCAGGAGCTATTAAGCGCGTTGATTATTGGCTTGCCATGGGCTATGATGTGATTACCTCTCCGTGTACACCAGCACTTGCCATTTTACAGGAGCACCCGCATGTCGAAGATTCTTTCAATCCACTCGTTTCGGGGTGGCACGGGTAAATCAAACACAACTGCTAATCTCGCTAGCCTGATTGCCGCTACTGGCCGACGGGTTGGCGTTATCGATACCGACATCATGTCGCCTGGCATTCACGTGCTCTTTGGTATGGACGATGCCAGCATGAAATATTCGCTCAACGATTATTTGTGGGGCAAATGCGAAATCAAGCAAGCAGCCTACGATGTGAGTTCCAAGGTCAAGGGCTTGACCGCAGGCCAAATTTTTCTGATTCCTTCGAGCATTAAGGCTGGTGAGATTGCCCGCGTGCTGCGCGAAGGCTACGATGTAGGCTTGCTCAACGATGGCTTTCATCGCTTGGTCGAGGAGCTGAAGCTTGATGTGTTGTTGATCGATACTCACCCAGGCTTAAATGAAGAAACCTTGCTCTCAATTGCGATCTCCGATGCGTTGATTATTATTTTGCGCCCAGACTCGCAAGATTATCAAGGGACTGGGGTGACGGTTGATGTGGCGCATAAGTTGGATGTGCCGCAGCTCTTTTTATTGGTCAATAAAGTGCCAACCTCGTTCAATTTTGCCGAAGTCAAGGCCCGAGTCGAAAAAACCTACAACGCCGAGGTTGCCGCCGTCTTGCCACACTCCGATGAGATGATGACACTGGCAAGCTCTGGCATTTTTGTGCTGCAATATCCCGATCATCCATTAAGCCAATCGTTACGCGCGGTCGCCAATCGCTTAGTCTAATTGTGAAATGATGGCGAGGCATCCATGCCCAAGATTATTTCGATCCATTCGTTTCGCCCAGGCACTGGTAAATCGCAATTAACTGCCAATATTGCGACGATCTTGGCGGCAGCTGGTCAGCGGGTCGCAATTATTGATAGTGATGTTAGCTCGCCCTCGATTCAAGCGATTTTTGGCGTGGCTGACAGTGCAATGACCCATAGCCTGAATGATTTTCTCTGGGGCAAGTGTGGCATCGAAGCAACAGCCGTTGAGCTTAACTCGAGCATTCGCCATCCGCTGAAAGGCCAGCTGTATCTCGTGCCATTTGCCACCCGCAACAGCACAATCGATTATGATATTCGCTTGCTTAGCGATAGTTTCGAGCTGTTGATTAATACCTTGGGCTTGGATGTGTTATTGATTGATACCCAGCCGGGCGTGCAATTTGCCGCCTTGCCTTCGATTGCTTTTTCCGATATTCAGCTGCTTGTGTTGCAATTGCGTGAGCAAGATCTGCAAGGCACTGGCGTGGTAATCGATATTTCCGAGCAGCTTGGGATTGACGAGATGGTGCTGGTTGTCAACCAAATTTCTGAGCATTATAATTTGCGCGAAGTCCAGCAAAAAATCGAACAAATTTATCAACGCCCAGTCTTGGCAGCCTTGCCCTACGCCGAATTGTTGGCTGAATATCAGCCAGCAACCGATACCAATGCCCATATTTTTGTTGTCGACCATCCCGACCATCCTATCTCCCTACTGTTGACTAATGTGGCTGCAACCCTGACCGCTTAATCGCTGCGGACATTGTTGTACTTGCGCAAAGGATGCGAGCTACATGCTAAAACGCTTGGAACAGGGCTTAAAAGTCCAACCGCAAGAATGGCGCTTGCTGCTTGCGCTCATGGGCTTGTTGGCCTTGAATACCTTGGTGCTTGAACTGGCCGACGTGGTGGCCATGGCGGGCTTTATTAGCAGCCTTGGCACCGAACAACTCTTGTGGCTTTGGCCAGTTGGTATGTTGCTGACGATTGTTGCTGCTGGCAGCTATGCGCTGATTGTTGATCGAACTGAGCGGGTTAAGCTGATTCAGCGCTTGTTGGCTGGCTTTGGGGCCTGCTATTTGGGGCTGTTGGCGCTATTTTGGTTCAAGGCTCCTGCCTGGCTGCTCTATCCCGCCTTATCGATCCTCAACGAGCAGCAATATGCCATTTTTCCTTTGGCCTTTTGGGCCTTAGCTAATGATATTTATGCCACGTCCGAGGCCAAGCGTTTGTTTCCCTTGCTTGGTGCAGGTGCAACCATCGGCAGCCTTTTGGGCAACGGCCTGGCAGCGCTGATCGCCACTTGGCTGGTTGGCAACGACCAAGATAATACGAGCTTGGTTTTGGGCTTATGTGCTGGCTTATGCTTTTTGGCGATTGGCTTCGTCTGGCTCATTTTTCATCAATACGAATTGCGCGCACGCCAAAGCAAAAGTGAACGCGAATCGATTCGCGCGACCTTTAATACTGGCTTGGATGTGATTCGCCATGTGCCATTGTTTCGCTTGCTAGCACTGGTGTTATTTACAACTGGCTTGGCCTTGACCGTGATCGAATTTCACTTTTTGCGCAGCATTGACCAAATTGTGGCCGCCGATCCGTTGCGCTTTCAGCAACTATATGGCTTCTATAAATTGGGCTTTGTGCTGGTGCTTTTGCTGTTTCAATGGCTGTTGGCTGGGCGCTTGCTCAGCAAAACCAGCCCCAAACAAGCCTTTATCGCGCTGCCCATCGTTCTGTTGCTGTGCATTCTGGGAGCTTTGGCGCAACCACTGATTGGCGGGTTGGTTGGCCGTTTTGGGGCGCGTTTGGCCCAAACTGGCTGGGACGAACCCTTGCGCAAATCGGTGCAGAGCATTGTTCCCGACGAGCGGCGCGGGCGTGTAAGCGTGTTTCTTGATAGCTATTGTTATTCATTCGCGACAATCGTTGGCTGCGGGGTGATCAGCCTCATTTTGTTGCCAAGCTGGCTTGGTGGGCTAGCCGCTTCGCTGAGCACGCTGCTGTATCTTGGTTTTGCAGTGCTGGCCACGGCTGTTGGCTTGTGGGCCGCTTGGCGCATCCGCCATGTCTACGATAAAAGTCTGCTGAACTGGCGACTGTCGCGCTCTCGTCGAAGGAGCGTCCTCGATGGCATCGAGTTCTGAGGCGCGCTTAGCTCAGTTTGGCGAATTAGAGCCATTGTGGCATAAGTTGCAAGATAGCGTGCGTTGGCCCATGGTTCCGCCGCAAGCCAACCATGATGCGCCCAAGGGCATGCAGCTACGAGCTATTTTGGGGGCTGAAGCCAGCGAGATTGAGCTTGTGCAGGCTCTATTCGCCACAATTTTCCCGCATTTGGCCCATTATGAGCCATTTTTGGCGATGTATGCAGAGCCGTTTTCGCGTAGCCACCCAGCCACGCTCGACCATTTGTGGCTGATCGAGCACAACGGCAAGCCGGTTGGGATGCGTATGTTCAGCTATTTGTATCGGCGCAATTTTGGCCATGGCGCATTTATCGGTATCGATCAGCAAGTGCGCGGTATGGGCATTGGCCGTTGGCTGGTGCAAGCAACCCATCAACAATTGGCGCTCGATGCCTTGTATAGCGGCAATACTGCGATTTGGGGCTATAGCGCTGAAGTCGCGCGGGTTGAGGATGCTCACCATGAAGGTGATCGCCAAGAGCGCGAGGCCCGCTTGCGCTTTCATCTTAATAATGGCGCTGTGCTCCTGCCAGTTGAGTATATCGAGCCGCCAGTGATTAAAAATAGCGATGAGCAGGCAGCGCGCCAATTGACGATTGCGCCGCAACCAATGCACTTAGTGTTTTATCCCAGCCAGCAGCAGCCGTTGAAGCTGACAACAATTCAAGCAATTGTGCAAGCGATTTACCATGATGTCTATTATTTGGATCACGATAATCCTTTTGTGCAGCACGCGCTTGCGTCGTTGCGGTGAGGAATAGCATTCTATGACAGCCGTAGCACCTAAAAGCCGTTTTTTGAGCCTGCGTTGGCGTTTGTTAGCCATTTTTACGCTGTTGTTTTTAAGTGTTTTGACCGGAGTTTTCATCTGGTTTTTGAATTATGCCACCAACAATGCCCAAGCAGAACTTGAAGCCGATTTGATGGCGATTGCCAAAACTGCCGCTGCTGGCATTGATGGTGATGAACATAGCGCGCTGTATACCCAAGGCCAAATCGATGATCCAACCTATCTCAAAATCAATGCCTATTTGCGCGAAGTCAAAACGATCAATCCCAAAGCTTCGGGCATTTATAGCTTTGTACAATTGCCCAACGAGCCAGAACAAGCGCGCTTTGTGGTGAGCGCGGCGATTCCGCCTGGACAAACTCCAACCGCCCGCGAACAGGCCTTGGCCACCGAATCAGGCGCTGGCTGCACAATTCGGCCCGATACGCGCCCGCTGATTAATGCTGCATTTACAGCGGCTGGCGGTTTTACGCCCGATATGGCGCGCGGCTTGCGCGAACCAAGCATCGATCCCAATCCATCGACTGATCAATGGGGCGAATGGATTGCCGGCGCTGCGCCGATTTATAATGCCAAAGGCGAGACGGTTGGCGCGGTTGGCGTTGATATGTGCGTGGCCAAAGTTGCTGCTGTGCGCAATCGAATTAGCCAAACCTTAATTCCCGGCTTTTTAATTGTGACTGCGCTCTTGGCGATTGCGGTCTATTTGATTGCCCACCGCCTAACGCGCCCGATTATTGGCTTAACTGCAGTTGCCACCCAAATTAGCAATGGCGATTATAGCTCGGAAGTTCCCGAAAGTAGCAGTGGCTTGCGCGATGAGGTTGCGACGCTTGCCAGCGTGTTTGCCATGATGGTTGATAAAGTGCGCGAACGCGAAAACAAGTTGCGCCAACAGGTTGCCGAATTGCAAATTATTGTTGATGAGGGCCAGCGCAAGCAGCAAGTTGATGAAATTGTCGATAGCGATTTCTTCCGTAATTTGCAAGAAAAAGCGCGTGAAGCCCGCCAACGTCGCGATCGTCGCCCGCCTGACCAAACGAACTAATTGGAATCAGCGATCACCGTGGAGTGAGTATGGAGCATTCCGACGAAATCCATGCTGGCCTGAGCATCTTGGAGCTTCAGGATTTGAGCTTGGCCGAACGCAGCCTGATTCGGGCAATTTTGCGCCAGCGTGAGGTTGCTGAGCCAAATCTTGGCGAGGCATTAGCTGCATTGCCCGATGTGCAAGCCTTCAGCAGTTTTGAAATTCAGCAGGCACTCACAGCGCTGCTTGAACAGCACTATTTGTTGTTGCTTGCTGGCGAACCACGGCGCTATAAAGTCAATTTGCGCACCAAAGCCAGCAATCTGCCGCGTGCAAACAACCTCGTTTCGCCCAACGATCAGCCTCAAGCTCGACGCAGTATCGACGCGCTTTGGAATGCGCTCGATCAAGCAACAGCCCCGAGCGATCTGCCAAATTTTGACGATCAAGTTTAAGATCCCCTCACCCCAACCCCTCTCCCACGCGGCGGGCGAGGGGCTTTAATATCGTGGTTTTGTCACAATGCATTGGTGAAACACGGCTGCTCCCCCTCGCCCGCATTGAGTGGGAGAGGGGGGCGGGGGGTGCTTTCAAGGGTAGGTTGTTAAGACCCCCTCACCCCAACCCCGCTCCCGTCCAACGAGCGAGGGGCATTTATGCGGTGGTTTTGGCCTGATTCGTTGGTAAAAACGGCTGCTCCCCCTCGCCCGCGTGCAGTGGGAGAGGGGGCTGGGGGGTGAGGGTAAAGCAGCCTAATGGTTTTTTTCTAAAGCTGCTTGGGCCACAAAATGCTCGAGCTTGTAGCTGCCAGCGGCGCTTTGGAAGGTAATTGCAAAGCGGTTCCACATATTGATTGTGCTAATTGCCGTCACCAATTTGACCAATTCGCTTTCGCTAAATGCGCTAAGCAAGCGTTGATAGAATTCGTCGGAAACGTGGTTTTGGGCAATTTGGGTCAGCACTTCGGTTAATTCAAGCGCCAAGCGTTCGCGCTGATTGTAGTAGGGCGTATCGCGCCATGCGTTCAGCCCATAGATGCGTTGCTCGGTTTCGCCAGCGCTGCGGGCATCTTTGGTATGCATATCGAGGCAGTAGCCACAACGATTGATTTGCGAAGCGCGAATTTCAATTAAGTTGACAATCGCTGGCTCTAAGCCGCTGTTGTGCGCAAGGTTACTCAATTTTAATAACGGTTTAAAGGCTTCAGGAACGGTTGCCATATAATCTAAGCGAGCTGTCATTGCTAGAAACCTCACACAAAAGAAATTCGATAGCTCTATTCTAGCAATGGCTGTGGTTCCTACCAGTGCCAATTGTTGATCAGTTAATGGTACCAGTTTGCAGTTGCTGCAAAATCTGGCCAAGCTGCTCAATGCCAGCCCGCATAACTTCGAAGCTAAAGCCTGCATAGCCAAGCAAAATTCCTTGGCGACTGATTGGACGCAACGCAAAATGGTTGACATTCTCGATCATCAGGCCACGTTGCGCCGCTAAACTGCTTACCATTTGGGCATTGATGCCTTCTGGGAGCCATGCCGTGCAATACATTCCCGCAGGCGGTGCATTCACTTCTAAGCCAAGTTCGCTCAGCAATTGCAGCATATATTCGCGGCGTTGAGCATAGAGTTGGCACATCCGATGAATATGGCGGCTGAAATGGCCTGCATTGATAAATTCGGCCAAGGTAGCTTGATTAATCAATGGCGTATGCACATCGGCCAAGCGCCGCAACACCGTGAAGGGCTCGACCAAATTTGGCGGCACAACCAGGTAGCCAATCCGCAAAGCAGGAAACAGCACTTTGCTGAAGGTGCCAACGTACAGCACCCGTTCTGCTTGATCAAGGCTATACAGCGAGGCAATCGGGCGGCCAGCGTAACGATATTCACTATCATAATCATCTTCAAGAATATAGGCTTGCTGCTGGGCGGCCCATTCCAAAAGCTGCAATCTACGGCTGAGGCTCAGCGTGCTGCCAAGCGGAAATTGGTGTGATGGCGTGACATACACCAAGCGAGCGTGCGGGGCGAGCGCCATGCCGCTGGCCACCTGCAAGCCCTCGTGATCAACTGGCACTGGCACGATGCTCGCCCCAGCCCCCAATAAGACCCCGCGCACACCCAAATAACCAGGATCTTCCATCCAAACCTGTTCGCCGCGGTTGAGCAAGCCATGAATGGCTAAATTGAGCGCAGCCTGCGCCCCATTTGTAATCAAAATTTGTTCTGGGCTACATTGCACTTGGCGCGTTAGTGCAATGTGCTTGGCGATGGCCTCGCGTAACGGCGCATAGCCTTTGGCATCTTGATAGCCTAGGCTGGCCTTGCCTAAATGGCGAATTTGTTGATGTTGCAATCGCTGCCATAAGCCGCTCGGGAAATCGGCGATCGCTGGAATACCCGAGCTGAGTGGTTGACCGATTAAGCGCGCGCTGGTTGCGTTGTCGGTCATTTGGGGTGCGTAAATTTGGTCTAAAGCATGGTCAGCTAAACGATGTTGGGTTTGGCTGGGATTTGCTGGGCTATCTGATTGCAGCGTTGGCAGATCAAGCTCAGGCAGATTGCTCGATACAAATGTGCCTTGGCCACTATAGCTTTCGAGATAACCCTCAGCAATTAACTGCTCGTAGGCATTCAGCACGGTATTGCGCGAGAGACTGAGTTGGCTAGCGAGGCTGCGGCTGGAAGGCAATTGCATGCCGCGCTTAAGCTCGCCGTTTAAAATCGCTTGGCGCAAATGTTGATAGAGTTGTTGATAGAGTGGCTGGCTATCGACACTTAACAATAATGGCTTGATCATACTTCACTCCACGCAAGAATCTATTGCTAGTATAGCCAAATGTAGCTCAAATATTCGCTTGTTTTTATGAAATTGCTACTTGACTTTTTGAAGTAAAAGCGTATACTGAAATAGAACATTTGTTTTATTGGCGATGGAGGAACTTGGCCGATGAACGCAACTGAGCAACCAACCGATGACTTTCCGCCTAAGCTAAGCCGACCTGCCTATAGAGCCTTGCTGCATGCTGGCTACACGAGTTTGGCCCAACTGACCCAAGTGACCACTCGTGAGCTTGGCAAGCTGCATGGCATGGGGCCAAAAGGCATCCGCCAATTGCGCGAAGCGTTGGCCGCCAAGGGCCTAACCTTTGCTGATCAAACAAGTGCTCAGGATTGAGTTTGTGTTGAATGTAAGGAGTGACGACGTGAATACTCAAGTCTTTATTAATCTCGCAGTGCAAGACCTCCCCAAATCAATTGAATTTTTCAAAGGCCTCGGCTACGAACAAGATCTGCAGATGAGTGATGAAACTGCTTCCAGCATTGTGATTAGCGATACAATTTATGTGATGCTGCTGACCCATCCCAAGTTCAAAGAATTTATTCCCAAAAATGCTGGGATTAGCGATGCCCGCAGCGCAACCGAAGTGCTGGTTTCGTTGACGATGGACAGCCGCGAAGCCGTCGACAAAATGTATGACAAGGCGCTTTCGCTTGGTGCTACCAGCTTTAGCGAGCCAATTGAAATGGGTGCTATGTACAGCCGCGCCATTCAAGATCTCGATGGCCATATTTGGGAATTCTTCTATATGGACATGAACGCTGCGCCACCTCAATAACGCCTAGCTGTACTGGTACATCAGGTTAACTACCGCCTGATCCCCTCACCCCAACCCCTCTCCCGTCCGACGGGTTTAAGGGCGGACAGGTTGGGGAATGGGTAGTAATTAAGTGTTAGGGGATAGCCGTCCCGAGCCGGCCACC
>NZ_JBHUPY010000027.1:0-27575 GCF_042688385.1 Herpetosiphon sp. NSE202
ATGCATGGAATGTGCTGCGGACGCAGCACCCATCAGTTGGAAAGGTGCAATTTTGGCGATAAAAAATCCGCCACTGCGTTCGAAGCAGGAAAGCGGAGCATTTCGTCAAATGTGTGATGTTGAGCAAACATCGTGCTGTCGGTCAACAGCCTGAGAATTCTACCACAGCCACCAATCTTTGTCAAATCGCGTGTCCGTGGGTCACTATCTCAGTTGTTGGTGTCCTGTCTGGCGAACCAGACGCTTCGTTGACAGCCAAAGGATTCTACCGCAGATGGGCAGCGTTGTCAAATGCCACAAACCCGATCCACGAAGGCATACGAAGCACGGAACCATGAAGCGCGCGAAGGGCACGAAGGGAGCGGGGCTATGGGCTGTTGGCTATGGGCTTTGCTTTCAATGATGGGAATTCCAAGCTATTTCCGAAAGCCCATAGCCCGAATTTTCATCCCTCTGTTCTATGCTCTTTATTCTTCTGCCTTCTGCCTTCTGCCTTTTGCCTTTTGCCTTTACTCCTACTCGCCAACTGCACGGCGGCGGCGGGTACTTACCGCTGAGCCTTGGGATTGCAAGACAGCCATATCCCGCAGAATGGTGCGCCGACTTACGGCCAAGGCATCAGCTAAATCATCATCGGTTGGCGCTGCTCCCGCATCGTCAGCTTCATCAAGCAAACGCTGCAAACGATGCATACGCAATTCACTGCGATCATGGAAGCGATTATCATCTGGGGCATGCAACGTCCAAACCACCTCAACCCGATCAGTATGGCTCAGCGATTTACCCAGTGGCACATCGGCTCGCACCAATAGAACTTTGCGCTGAATATAGCCACCTTCAGAAAGCAGCTGGCTGCGCCCATACACCCTAGTTAGCCGCATCCATAGCCCAGCCATCGAGCGAATTGCCCCAGCCAACGGGGCAACCCGCTGTAATTGCAGCACCATGCCATGTAATTTCACATTATTGATAAATGAATCGCGCAAGGTTGGGTCGCGAAAGCGATTGGCTTGTTGCTGAATCGAATTATAGGCATTTTGCAAATGCAGCCGATCGCCATAGACCCAAAAACGAGTGAATTGCAACAAAACATCTGCATACAACAATTCTTTCTGATCGTACATCGCTTCGGCTTCAGCCAACATTGCTTGGGCTTCGGCAGCAAAACCACATAATTGGGCAGCTAAGGCATGCATCAAAATTGGTTGCAAAAATGCCGATCGCGCTTGTTGCCACATCGCCGTGCCACGCCGTAATAAGGGCAAGGCTTGATCTGGCCGATTACGAAAAATCTCTAGCGCCCCAATCGCCGCTAGCAAATACAAACCTGCGCCTTGTTGCTGCGCTTGATCAAGCCACGGCTGAACTTCTTGCACTACAGTTTCCGCTTGCTCAAAATCTCCAGCCTCTAACGCCACCAAAATCGTGACGCTATGCACAAAAAAGGCCCAGTTGGAGTTTGGCGGCATCTTAGAATCACGAATCATCTGGCGCATGCGCTGGGTGGTGGCTTGAGCCATCTCGGTCAGGCCAATCGCGGTTGTAATAAAGGTCGACATGAACAAGCCCACGCCCAGCAACCAACTATCATCAAGCGCTTCGAGCAATTCAATTGCCTTGTTCATGGTGCTTAGCGCAGTTTCCCAATCGGCATAGCTAATGTTAACTTCGCCCAACACTCGCAACACATTGCCGCGCGCCGGATACAAATAGGGGTGCAACTCGGTCAGGGTCAAGGCTTCAGCAGCAATCCGCTGGGCCACGCTGGTATGACCGAGCATGCGATAGGCAAAGGCCAGCGAACACAACGAGCCAACTAAAACTGCATCATCGTGGCTGCTTCGCGCGAGGGCAACCGCCTGTTCGAGCAAGGGCAAGCTGTTGCGCGGCTGCACCGCAGCACTGCTGATCAAATGAAAGCCATAGGTATTTAAAATTCGCGCTTCAACCGCTGGCAATTCGAGGCTTCGGGCCAAGGCTAAGGCTTGTTCGGCAATGCTGGCCATCTCAGGCGCATTCGAATCGACTGAAGAAAGCACAATTCGGCTCTCATAGACTTCGAGCAAGGCCTGTTGATCGCCCAAATTCAAGGCAAGGCTTTCCAAGCGTTCAACATCGGCACGCCATAGATCGAGCTGACCCAAAAATACCAAAATCCGTTGCCGCAAACCAAGCAAGCTCAGCTCCAAACGCTGATCGCTTGGCAAACGCTGGTACAGTTCCAACGCACGGTTGGAATAATCGAGCGCCGTCGTGTAGGCATAGGCATGCAACGCATGTTCGCCAGCTTGTTGATAGGCAGCAATTGCCGCTGGCCAGCGCTGCGCCCGCTCATAGGCCCAAGCAATCGTTTCTGGGCGGCAAAGTGGCTGTTGGGCAAAATAATCAGCCGCCTGCTGCGCCGCTGCTTGGCGTAATTCAAGCGCTAAGCTTTGCTCAACCGCCACCGCAATCAAATCATGATAAAACTGAAAGCCTGCATGGGTCTGGGCTACCAGCCGTGTGGCTAAAAGATCAGGAATCGCTTGATCAACCTCAGCTCCAGCCACAAACCGCCATGCAGCTAATGTCCAAGTGCGGCCCAAGGCATTTGCCGCTGCCAAGGCCTGATGAGCCAAATTTGGCAATGCCTGCACCCGTTGCGCCACCAAAGCCTGAAAGGAATGCTCGTGAGCATCACCACGATACAGCAAATGCTCTTGGAGAAATAAGGGGTTGCCAGCAGTCAAGGCATGCAAGGCAGCAATCTCGGCCATACTCGGAATTGGCACCTGATTCGGCCACAAACGTCCAACCAAATGTTGAAAATCGTGCAATGCCAAGCCATTGAGCTTAACTGCTTGAATTGGCAATTCTTGGCGCATGCGCCGCAAGGCTTGCAACATATGGCTCGATTCATTGCCCCGATAGGCCAAGACAATTAATAAACGCGAGCGCAACAAGGCTTGAATTTGGCTCGGCGACCATTGCAACACGCTAAATACCACCCGCTGCGCCCAGTGCAAATCATCAAGCACCAACAATAGGGGAGCTTGTTGGCTGACCGCTAACAGCACTTGGAACAAGGCCGTCGCCAAACTTGGCCGATTGGCATGATCATGCTGGTTGAGTTGCGGCAAATCGGGCATGAGCGCCGCCAAACCAAGCCGCGTAATTGGATCGAATTGCTCAAGCATGCGCTGATCAAGAATTTGGGTTAATGCTTGATCAAGCGGTGCATACGGCGAACTGCCACCATTAATTTGGGCCGCACCCCAAGCCAGCTGAAAGCCCCGCGCTTGGGCTGCTTGGCTCAATTCGTGCAGTAACCGCGTTTTGCCAATGCCAGCCGCTCCATCAAGCAAAACAATGCCACCACTATGGCTCAAGGCAGCATCCAAGGCATCGAGCAAGAGCGAACGTTCATGCGTGCGGCCAACAAACGGAATTTTCTGCCAACTCCCGCCTATTGTGGTCTGGCGCAAGGCTTGCTCAGCCAAGATTTGCTCTGCAAGCGCCGTGAGTTCGGCCATTGGTTCAACGCCCAAATCGCTGGCCAAACGTTCGCACATGTTGTGGTAGGCCACCAAAGCCAAATGTGCTCGGCCAAGGCTAATCTGGCAACGCATAATGAGCAGCGCCGCATGTTCATCAAAAGGATCGAAGGCCTGCCAACGCTCTGCGCTGCTCAACGCCAAGCCATAATCGCCTTGGGCAAACGCCTGCTGAGCCAATTTGGCAATTGTGGCCGCAAAGAGGGCTTGCAACTCAGCGCGTGGGCCATCGATCCATTCTGCATCAAGATCAGGCAATAATTCATCACGATACAACTGACATGCCAATTGCCAATCGCTCGCTTGATCGGCGTAGGATGCTTGCTGAAACATGTGCAGATCACACCAAATTGGGCCGAGCTGGATGGTTTGGGGATTCGCTAATAGCCATTGATCACATGGTGGACATTGTTGGCGCAGCCGATAAAGCGCCGCCGAGAGTGCCCGCCGCGCCTGCGGTTCGGGCAAATCGGGCCAAATTGTGGCTGCAAGCCGCAAACGACTGATTGGCTGGGCTTGATTGAGGGCTAAAAAGACCAATAACGCTGCCAATGGGCCATTGCCAAGCGCTATCTGTTGGGTGTTGTATTGCAGGCGTGGAGAGCCAAATAGGTAGAGCGCGCAATCTTGCATACGTCTATTGTAGTGGGCATGTCTAGAGTGTCAGGAGCATAGGTTGCGAACATTATCCACTTCAACGGCAAAAACTCAGCTAGGATGTAGGACTAATTGACCGTAGGAGGGCGTTAGATATGGTAGTATGATCAAAACTTAATCATTTGTTCGTTGCTTATTCATCGTAGCAATCTAAACTGACAACTCGACCTGTTACGCAAATTCATTTCAATTGACTATGCCTAACAGCGGCGTATAATGGCAATAGACCGGTATTGCATTGGCGATACCATTCCTCAAGGAGGCTTGCAATGGGCTTAGGCGTACCAGAACTCTTAATTATTCTCGCAATTGTGATTGTGTTGTTTGGAGCCTCGCGGATTGGCGATCTTGGCAGCTCACTTGGCCGAGGCATTCGTGAGTTTCGCCGTGGTGTGCGCGATGACGATGCCCCAGCAGCATCCGATGCGAGCAAAAACGAATCGAAATAACCAGCGGTTACAATTAACATGCATCGTTGAGGCACGTAACCCGTGCCTCACGCTGTTCTCACGGGGGGGCTATGACCGTTGCCCTGCGTTTCCTCGGCGTACCTTCAATACTCTACAACCAGCAACCACAGTCGCTTCCTAGCAAAGCGGTGGCCCTTTTGGGCTATCTTGCCGCCACAATCCAGCCTCAACGCCGCGAGCATCTTTTGGCATTGCTGTGGGCTGAAAGTAGCGATGAAGCTGCCCGCAAAAATTTACGCAATACGCTTTGGACAATCCGGCGCAGTTTAGGCGGCGAGATCATCTTGGCCGATGATGATCGCCTGCGCTTGCACCCGGATTGTGTCGTTGATCTTTGGCAGTTACGCAGTTTGGCAGAAGGTTTGGTTCAACCAAGTGTTGAGAGTTTGTTACAACTGGCCCAAGGCCCCTTACTCGATGGGCTAATGTTGCCCGATGCACCTGATTTTGATTTGTGGCTGGTGACTGAGCGCGAACAAGTGCACTTAACCGTGATGCGTTTGTTCCAAACCGCCATTAGCAATTATCAAAAGCAGCAGCAATGGAGCCATGTATTAACCTTGGCCCGCGCCGCTTTGCGCTTCGATCCGCTCTCCGAATCGTTGTATCAAGCAATTATTGAGGCTCATTGGCGACAGGGTGAACGCGCCGAGGCGTTGCGCCAATATGAGATGTTGAGCACAACGCTCCAGCGCGAATTGGGCATCGAGCCATTGCCCGAAACCCAAATGCTGCGCCAACGCATTTTGCAAACCAATCCGTTGCCCAGCCCAACCAATGGCTACGAGCCAACCAAGTCCATGCTTGCCCCTCCAGCGCCTGAACCAAAGCCAGTGCTCAAGCCGATCAAACGGCCAGCACCCCGCGAAACGCCGTTTGTTGGCCGCCAATATGAGCAGTTATTGCTCAATCAAGCGCTAATGCGCAGCAACGAACGCGGCCTGCAAGTTGTGCTGATTACTGGCGAAATTGGGGTTGGCAAATCGCGGCTCTGGCAGGAATGGGCGCAGAAGCTACCAGCAGATAGCACGATGCTGTCAATGCACTGCCTTGAATCAACCAGAAGCCTGCCTTTTGCACCAGTAACTGAGTTATTTGGCCAGCGTTTGTGCTTAACTCGCTTATTTTCTGGCGATTCAGCAGTTGATCCGATGTGGTTGGCTGAGGTTGCACGCTTACTACCACAACTCCGTGGCCATGTGCCCAATTTGCCCGAGCCGCCAGTCTTGCCCGCCGATGAAGAGCGTCGCCGCATGTTTGAGGCCTTTGCCCAATGTCTGCGCGCCGTGATGACCAACCATTTGGTGATTGGCATTGATGATTTGCACTGGGCCGACCAAGCAACCGCCGAATGGCTTGATTATGTGGTTGATCGTTTGCGCGATTTGCCGATTGTAATCGTCGTAACCTACCGTTCTGAGGAAGCGAACGCCCGCTTGCAACGCTTGGTTGTTGGCTGGCAACGTGGCAGTTTGGTCACGCGCATCGATGTGCCACGACTTGATCAGGCTGAAACCCGCCAGCTCTTGAGCGAATTGGGCTATGCGAATCCCGATGATCAGACCTTGCTTGAACGCAGCGCTGGCAATCCGTTGTTTTTATTAGAGCTTTGTCGCACAGTTGATCAAACTGATGTGCCGCCGATGTTGGTTGATGTGCTGGGCACGCGCTTGGCGCGCTTGCCTGAACGCGCCGCCCAAATTGTTCAAGCAGCAGCGGTGCTCGACCCGTTATTCAGCTATAACGTGCTGCGCGAAACTGGCGGGCGCTCCGATGAAGACACGCTTGATGGCCTCGATGGCTTGCTCAACGCCGCAATTTTGAAGGAACAAGGCGATAGTTATACATTTAGCCATCCGTTGATTGCCACGGTTGTGCGCAATAGCCTCAGCCGCGCACGCCGCACGTTTTTGCATCGCCGCGCAGCCCAAGCACTACAACGCGAATATAGCGACCATCGCGCGATCGCCGGACGCTTGCTCTTGCATTATCGCGAGGCTGGCGAGGTCAAATTGGCCGCCAGCTATGCAGACCAAGCGCTTGAACATGCCCTTTCACTCTCTGCGCCAAACGAAGCAGTGGCTTTTGGCCAGCAGGCAATCGAGCTTGATCCAACGCCTGAGCGCTATTGTCGTTTGGGCGATGCGCTGGAGTGGAATAGCGAAGTGCCTGCTGCCCGCGAGGTTTATCATACGGCGCTGGCACAATATGAGGCACAAGCCAATTGGCTGCGCGTTATGGGAGTTTGTACCAAGCTTGGCCGTACCTATCTAGTGGTCGGTCGACCAGAGGTTGTGATCGAATGGGCTGAACGTGGTTTGGCGATCTATCACAAGCACAGCCTTGAAAATCAATTGCTCGAAGCCGAGTTGTTATTGCTGTTGGCAATTAGCCAACGTTTGGCGGGCTACCCCTTGAATGTGGCCTACGAAAACATTCAAGCTGCCTTAGAAGTCGCGACTGCACAGCAAAATCATTCGTTAATTGGTCGTTGTCAGTTTGAGCTTGGCAATATTTTGGCTCAGCGTGGCGAAATTAAAGCAGCGGTCGATACCTTTGCGTTGGCAATTTCCAGCACCGCCGCCACCAACGAGCAATATCAAATTATTTTGGGCTATAACAATGCAGCCTATAACGCCACGCTAATTGGCGATTTGCAGACGGCGCACAGCCATATTGAAGCAGGCTTACACTTAGCCGAACGCTTGGCGCTGCGCGTGCCATTACAATATTTGTATAGCACACGCGGCGAAATTGCCTTGGCCGAAAAGCATTGGGACGAAGCAGAAGCATGGTTTGAGCGTGGCATCAGCGTGGCTCAAGCCAACGGCAATGCCGCTCAAGTGGCCAACTATCGCGCCAATCTTGGCTTAGTTGCTCGTGGTCGCGGCGATCTCGACCAAGCATTAGTGTTGATGCGGACGGCGCTCAGCGAAGTTGAATTGCTGACTGCGCCATTTTTACAAACCCAAATCAACATTTGGCTGGCCGAAATTTGGCAAGAACGCCACGATTATTTGGCGGCAAACGCGGCGCTGCAACGCGCCAAGCAAGCGGTCACGCCCGAACAAGGCTTTTTATATAGTCGGGTGCAACAATTGCAAAGCCAACTTGGCATCCTGCAACCAGCAATGGCTCAGCAACGTTCTATCTAGGTAGAATTATCATTAAGGAGTTGCCATGGTTGAAACCGCAGCACCCTATAGCCATAGCGAACTGATCGTTGCCTTAGAACGTGATGTTGCCAACGTGAGCGCTACGATTTTGAGCTTGACTCCTGAGCAATGTTTCGCCCATCCGCCAGGGGTCTGGTCGGCTGCTGAAAATGTGTTGCACATGCAGCAATTAAGCAAGGTTTTTATTCTTGCGTTCTCGATGCCACGTTTTACTTTAGGCACGTTGTTTGGCAAGCCCAAGCAGCAAGCCCGCGATTATGCGACGATTGCCAGCAGTTATCAAACGGCAATTGCTGGCGGCTTCGAGGCTCCGGCCTATTCGATTCCCACCAAACCGCAAGGCCCATTCAACCAGCAACGCCAACAGGCCTTAGTCGAACAGTGGCAGAAAATCAATCAGCGCATGATCGAAAGCTTATTTCATTGGGATGATGCGGCGCTTGATCAGTATCAAATACCGCACCCAGCGTTGGGGAAATTGACTGTGCGTGAGATGCTGTTCTTCATGCATTGCCATACTCAGCAGCATCTCAACCAGATTACTGAATTGCACCAAAGCCAGTCCAGCAGCCAGTTGGCGGCCCACTAGCAGCCCATGCATAGGCTTGTGACAATCATTGACATAGAACAAAAGTTCTACTATAATTTTCTTCAGTGGTAAACGAGCATGTACGTTTAGCCTGAGGAGGCATTATGGCGGTCACAAGTCGTAATTTGCGAACGAATCATCCGCGGCAATGGGCGGGGCGGCGACTTGTCCGAGTAACATCCCCCCAACAAGCGCTCCGTCGCGCACAAGAGCAACTTCAGCAACCAACCGCGACGCTGCCAGAAATTTGGTTCAATCGGTTTATGTGGGCAGGGTTGGTGGTACTTTTAGCCCTACTTTTGGGCACACTCAGCGGCATTTTTGGGGTCTGGTATGATGATTTGCGCTATGGTCGGCCACGAGTTTCGCACTTAGCGGCAACAGTTGGCCATGAAGAGGCGCAGGGCTTGCCCAGCGAATTTATGGCCATCAATTTGAATCGGCGGGTGGTTGTGTTAGAATTCCCTGGAGGCGATGCAAGCAAAGCGCGCACGCTAATTGGCCCATATCTCTTTGGCGCAGGCGAAGATCTGACCCCCATCACGCTTTCGACCCACGATCTCAACAACGATGCCCGGCCAGAGTTATTGGTCAATATCAAAAACGAACAACTTATTTATATCAATCAAGCCGATGGCTTTCGGATGATCACTGCTGCTGAACAAGCACATTTGTTAAACCAGCAACAATGAGTGGTCTCCGTGCCAGGAGAACCCATCCATGTTATATGGTTTTGATGATTTTTCTTCGCGACGACGCACCCTCTTTTTGATTGCGCTGGCGGCTGCCTTGGTTTGGATGATCGTGCAGTTTCGGGGTCGCAGCAATGCATTTTATAGCTCGATGAGCGCCCCAGGCCAGCCAGCCCAATCAGCCAGCGGCAATCTTTCTGGCTCGTTCGGGGCACTCGATGGCGATAGTATCATCGGCGTGCCAACAATCTCTGCTGCCAAAATCGATCAAGTGCTCGCTTCTTACGATTCTCCAGCAACTGGCAAGGGTCAAGTGATATATGATATGGGTATCAAATATGGCATCGACCCAGCCTATTGTTTAGCCTTCTTCATTCACGAATCGACCGCCGGAACCCGTGGAGTCGCCACCGTCACCATGTCGATTGGCAACATTCGCACAACGCCCGGCTACGAAGATTACCAAGGCTACCGCAAGTATCCCAACTGGGAAGCTGGCATCGAAGATTGGTACAAACTGATTCGCAATTTATATATCGACGAATGGCAACTGACAACAATTCAAGCAATTATTCCAGTGTATGCGCCCCCAGTTGAAAACGACACCAATAACTATGTCGAAACGGTGCGCACATTGGTCAACTCATGGAGAGCAGCAGGTTCATGAATTGGTATGATTTGAGCGATAACAGTAGTAATTATAAACGTGGTGCGGTTGCGCTTGGCTTGATTGTGGTGCTCTTTTTGTTAGTCAATCGTCCTGCAACTCCCACAATTAGCGCATGGCGCGGCGAAACCACCAACGTCGCCGGTTTGTCTGGCGCGGCGATTCAAGTAGGCCAAGGCGATACCTTGGTTGCCCCGCCCAATATCTCCAGCGATCAGCCATGGGGCAATCCAGTAGCTGGCAATCGGGTCGTGATGACTCAAGGCTACGGGGTTGGCTCGCACGCACCTGCTGAGGTGTGGGGCGCAATCGATCTAGCGGTTGATGGCGATGGCGATGGCGCTGCTGATCCAGCTGGGTCAGTCGGCGCACCAGTGCGTGCAACCATGAGCGGCTATATCGATGTCACCGCCGATTCGTGGCCAGCAGGCAACCACGTTTGGGTGATTGGCAACGAATATAAAACTGGCTATGCCCACCTTTCTGAGTTCAAGGTCAAAGATGGCGATTATGTCGAACGCGGCACAATCATTGGCACAATTGGCTCAACTGGGTCATCGAGCGGGCCGCACCTTGATTATCAAATTTGGCATAATGGGGTAAACCAAAATCCCCTCAATTTCCACCCATTACCCTAAGCATTTTGGTGCTAAAATAGGCTAGCTAAAAGCATGAATTGTCGATGATAATTCATGCTTTTGCTTGTTCAATAGCCTACTCTAGCGCAATGAGGCACTATGGCTGTAGCAACGCTCACCCCCCAACAATCGCTGACTGAGCGAATTCGAATTTTAATCATTTCCCAAGCGATCATGATTAGCTTGATTGGGATTGCTGCTTGGTTTTTAGTTGAGATTCCGCAGGAACGGGCTTCAGTCTTTTTGGGCTTAGGCTTAGTAGCGAGTATTACCGCAGCACTCTATTTCCTACGTAAGTCGCGTTATATCAGCCAACTGGTGGTGCTCAATTTTCTGCTCATGGTTGGGGTGATTGTGCTAACCGATGCGCGGGGCGCTGAATTATCGGGCCTGACCTGGACGCTGTATCTGATTTGGCCAACCTTAACTATGCTGGTTTTACGCAATTTAAAAGCGGTAATGATTGTAAGTGTGGTAACGCTGACAGCGCTGATTACGTTTCCACTGCTTGAAATCTATGGCGTAATTGCGATTCCGCTGATTTTGCCCCAAGCAACCTTGCTGCTCAAACTCATTATCTTAGTGGTTGTGTTTTTGATTCTGACTTCGATGATGATTGTCATTGGCCTTGCTGACCAGCGCAGCCAAAAAGTGTTTGCCGAACACACAGCCGTGATTACTAACCAGCAAACAGCATTAGCTCAAGCCAACCAATCGTTGCAAACTGGCAATAGCCAACTTCAAGCGCTGGCTCAACGCCAAGAAAACCTGCTGAATCAAATTCAACTGCTCGAAGCGCCAATTATTCGCCTAAGCCATAATGCAATTTTGCTGCCAATTACTGGCATGCTCGATCAGCAACGAATTAGCCATATTCACGATGCAATTTTGCAACAGATTTATCAATTGCGGGCACAACACTTAATTCTTGACATGACAGGAGCCTTGTTGCCTGATGCCAGCGTTTTGCCTGCATTTGGCGATTTGCTGGCGGCAATTAAACTATTAGGCTGCGAGGTACGAGTTACCGGTATGACCAGCGAAATTGTGCAGCAATTGGTCTTTACCGACATCGATTTGGGAATTTTTGGCAAAACTGGTCAATTGGAGCAATTGATTCAAGAGGTTTTAGCGCCAGCATCAAAACGGAAATAGTTCTTCAACTGAGATTAATTGCAATGAGCCGGTTGGACATTGGCTCAAACAGGCCCGATCATCATAGCCCGCGCATAAATCGCATTTGCTGGCGACGGTTTTTGGTTGGCGCTGCACCGATTGCTTTTGCATGCGCTGCCAGAGCTGCCAGAGCGGGCCATGCTGGTTTTGCAAGTAAATCGTCTGCGATTCGACCGCATCGTAGGGACAGGCCACAACACACTCGTTGCAGCCAGTACAGGCATCGGTAATCCGCAGCGCGCCATTATCATCCCACTGAATCGCATTTTCGGGGCAGGCCTCGACACACTCCGCGCCAACGCGACATTGACGACAACTCTGAGTAATATCCCATTCTTCAAGTTTCGCAGCATTTAGATGCATGCGGGTTTGGCCGAAGCGCTCGGCGCAAGCTTGCTCGCAAATTCGGCAATCGGGCGGGCATTGAGCTGGCTGGCGCACCAAGACATGTGAACCGCGAAACATGCCATAGCGCACCGCAACCTTGATCAAATGTTGACGGGTTTGGTCGCCGCGCACGCGCTCTGAGTGGTGCATGCGCTCGTCGATAACGCGGCGCACCGCTACCTCAAGCGATGGATGTTGGGCTACTTGCTCGGCAAAAACAGCGCCTGGCAGTTGCAAGCAGCGAGTTGGCGTTAAACAGCGCAAAGTTGCATTATGCGGCGTTGCCGAGAGCAGCGCCATCTCGCCAAAAAAATCACCATCGCTGAGCGTTGCCACGATCATGCCATGCTGTTCAACCGCAATTTGGCCTTGTTCGATCAAATAGAGCGCTTTGCCAGCAGAGCCT
This sequence comes from Herpetosiphon sp. NSE202, assembly GCF_042688385.1. Classification (NCBI taxonomy): domain Bacteria; kingdom Bacillati; phylum Chloroflexota; class Chloroflexia; order Herpetosiphonales; family Herpetosiphonaceae; genus Herpetosiphon; species Herpetosiphon sp. NSE202. The sequence continues at coordinate 12,392 of NZ_JBHUPY010000027.1, forward strand.
TGTTCGAAAATAACCGTGTTGCGGCCAAACTCTTGGCGCGTGAGTTGAGCCGCCAATAAAATGCGTTCTTCGACGCTGACATGGCTAAACAGCGGCACTCTGCTGAGCGCACTAATCGCGCGGCGCTGGGTATAACTGGCTTCAATCAAGCGCATAAAGACTGGCAAATGTTGCTTTTTTTCGTGTAAGCGCTCAATTGACCATTGCAAAGCGAAAATTTGGCTTTGGGCTTGCACCGCATACAGCAGCGAGTGTGAGCTAAAAAAGATGCTATTGCCAAAAAAATCGCCTTCGGCCAACTTACCAATTGAAATCGGCTCGCCATCGCGATCAAGAATCACCGTATCGGCCAAGCCACTCAAAATCACATAGCATTGGCTGCTGCGTAAACGGGCAATCGGAATTGTGTCGCCTGCCGCAAAGGCCCGAAAAGTCCCAATCCGCGCCAAAATGGTGGCTTCATTAATGGGTAATTCGGTCAAATTGGGCAAGTTACGCAACGCATCAATTTGGAGATTGAGTGCCAGAGGAGCCATGGTTTTAGCCTCGATTATTGGGTTTGTTGGTAGTGATAGGGCAAACTGCGCCGCATATGTTCGTCGGCCATTTGCCATGAGTGATTGGCATTTGGCACTACCCCGCTAAGTCGATTGTGCGCTCCAACTTCGCGAAGTAGTTCATCGAGCCGCGCGCCACGGTAATAATTAACATTTGGCTCAGCTGATTCAGGGCCATATTCAATTAACCATTGCAATTTTGAAGCCTGCGCGCCATCAATTCGCAGCAAGGTTAATGGATTATGTTGCGCTGCAAAGGTATGATCGCGGGGCACGCCAAAGTTGGCATCGAATAAATCGCGTTCGAAAACACTATCGCGGGCAGCGATAATTTCTGCATTCTCAGGGTCATCCCAAAAGAAGAGGCCATCATACGCACCGACCGAAGCCCATTCGTTGGGGTGGCGCAAGGCTTGATTGACGCTGATAAAACCGCCCAATGAAAAGCCATCGAGCGAACGATGTGCGCCGCCAAACAGCACTGGATAATGGGTTTCAACGTAGGGAATCAAATCGCGATAGATAAAATCTTCAAAGCGCCCACTGCCCAGCGTTGGGTCAGCAGCAAGTTCTGGTGCTTGGAGATTAATGCCCAAGCTATGCACTGCGTCGTTGGCGTTGGTCATACCTGGAAAAACCAAAACCATCGGGCCAATCCGATTTTGGCGGCGCAATTCTTCGTAGACATCAAGCACATTGCGATTACCGCCACGCGTGCCATCCTCGTTTTTGTTGATCCACTCGCGTTCGTGGCCACGGAAAAGATACAAACTGGGAACCCGTAAGTTTTCGTCGCTGCGCGCTTCAATTGGCAGATAAATATAAAATGTGCGGGTAATGCCCAAGGCGTTGCTGAAAAAATCGACCCGTTCAACCCGCTCATCGTAGATTTTAGTCGGGTCGCGTTGGCGATCGGCCCAAATAGCAACAGCACCCTTGACCTGCGCACCACTAGCGGCAATGCCACGACGATTAGGAATTTCGCTGCCATCAAGCGCTTTCTCGACATTCTGCCACGAGCCACGAGTTAATTTAAACTCAAGTTGCAAGCCATGGGTAAACGGCCAAGCGCCATAGGCAATATCGGCGCTGCGCGAAAGCACATAGGTCGGATCATTGGGCCGCCACTGATTAAACGAACCAGTCAGGTACAACTGATCGCCTGGAGCGGTATCAGCAGGAATTTTAAACTCAAAATTGACCAATGGTGTGGCTTCGAGCGGCGTTGGCTGGGGAATTGAGCGCTGCCGCCCAACCATAAAGCCCAAGCCAAACGCCAAACCCAGCCCAACCACAAACAAAATTAACGTCAACCACATACTGCGTGCTCGTTTCAACGCTGAACAAGATCGTGATAGGCACCACGATAATAGAGCAACGGCGAACCATCGCGCAGGGTCACATGCTCAATTTGGCCAATAAAAATGGTATGATCGCCGCCATCAACCGCCTGATACAAGCCACATTCTAGGTTGGCCAAGGCTCCATCGAGCAACGGCGCAACACCATGGCCTGCTCCAGCGACAATCTCCGACCAATCGTGTTTCTGCGGGCCAGCAAAGTGGCGCGATAAGGCCTCTTGATCGCTGCTCAAAATATTGATTGCAAATACCTTGGCTTGAAGCAATACATCGCGCATCGGCGAACGATTATCAATCGAAATAATTGCCAAGGCTGGATCTAACGAGAGCGAGGCAAAGGCGCTAACCGTCAAACCATAGGGCTGGCCATCGACGACCGTGGTAATGACGGTCACGCCACTGGCAAAACGACTCATCGCTTGCCGAAACAAAGCAGGATCAAGCGTCATCGAAATATTCCTCTTACACAATGCTGCGGGTATTGTAACGAGGTTCAAAGGGCAATGCAAGATGAGGGGGCAGTTGTTAGGGTTTAGGGGTCAGTTTTAGTGATCCACGAAGTGCATGAAGAAGTGATCCACGAAGGACATGAAGGATTGAAACCGCGAAGAACGCGAAGAACACGAAGCAATCTTTTTAGCCACGAATTGCACGAAGCATTATTTTTAGCCACAGATTGCACAGATTTGTTTGATTATCTTCCCATAGCCCATAGCCATCAGCCAATAGCCCTGGATTCTCTGCGCCTCTGCGTTAAATATTTGAGCTACGAAGGATTGAAACCGCGAAGAACACGAAGAACGCGAAGAACGTAAAAATGGCTCAAGGCTTTTGGCTTGTTACCCACAGATTTGCCAATAGCCTATAGCCTAATCGCTGATCCCCGACCCCTGATCCCTATGTTCTATGCTCTATGCTCTTTGCCTGCTATTTGCCGCGTGCTAGGCCTCTATGCTATTATCGCTGCTAGAATTACAGGCTTATTTGCTCCAACAGCGTTGCGGGGTTTGGCTCCCGATGGCTGCCTGGTGCTCCCCTTGCTGAGTTAGGAGTTCAAAACTTCATGTTGACGATTGATGAAATTTTATCGCGTGGCGTTAGCGAAGTCATTGTTGAGGCCAACGTCCGGCGCAAATTGAATACAGGCAAGCCGCTTCGGCTCAAATTGGGCATCGATCCCACCCGCAGCGATATTCATATTGGCCACGCGGTGGCTTTGCGCAAAATGCGCCAATTTCAAGAGCTTGGGCATACGGTTGTTTTGATTGTTGGCGACTGGACGGCCCAAATTGGCGACCCAACAGGCCGCGACGAAAGCCGCCCGCGCTTGACCGTCGAAGAAACCCGTAGCAACGCCGAATATTACATGGATCAAGTGTTTAAAGTGATTGATTCGGCCAAAACTGAGGTGCGCTGGCAAAGCGAATGGTTCGGCCAATTTGACCTTGAAAAAGCGTTTGGCTTGATTGGGCGTTTTACCGTCAACCAAATGCTCTCGCACGATACCTTTCGCAAGCGCTATGAAGCTGGTCAACAACTAACAGTGCTTGAATTGATGTACCCAATGTTGCAAGCCTACGATTCAATTGCGATCAAGCCTGATATTGAATTTGGCGGCACTGACCAAAAATTCAACATTTTGGCTGGGCGGCAATTGATGGAACAAATGGGCATGGAACCGCAGGATGTGATTCTCGTGCCCTTGATCATCGGCACTGATGGCCGCAAAATGAGCAAAAGCTTCAACAACTCGGTTGATATTTTGATGTCACCCAAAGATAAATATGGCAAAATCATGTCGATGGGAGATGATGTCTTGCCAGTGTATTACGAAGTTTGGAGCGATACGCCAATTGCTGAGGTCAAGGCGATGGCTGAAGCAATCAAAGCTGGCAGTGTCAATCCACGCGACATCAAAATGCAACTTGCCCGCGATATTATTCGCCAGCTCGATGGCGAAGCCGCCGCTGCCGATGCCGAAGCCGAATTTGTGCGCGTGTTTCAGCAACGCGATTTGCCCAGCGAAATGCCCGAAGTGCAACTTACAGAAGCCAGCAACATCATCGATTTGTTGGTGGCAACCAAACTGGCAGCCAGCAAAGGCGAGGCTCGCCGCCTGATCGATGGTGGTGGTGTGCGCTTGGCGGGCGAGAAAATCAGCGGCTACGATAGTGTTGTTCAACCAGTTGGCGAACAGATTTTACAAGTTGGGCGGCGCAAATTTGTGAAATTGCTCAGCAATTAGCGCTAGATGCGAGGGTGCTGTGGCGGGTTTTGGCTCGTCACAGCAAAAGGCTTATGGATCAACCATTTCCGTTGGCGACCGCTTGTTTTAAATGTTGGCGCAGAGTTCAAGAACGTAATTGCATTGTGCATGGCTATGGCGATGCCAAGGCCAAAGTGATGTTTGTGGGCGAGGTTCCCGAAAGCTTGGGAGCCAACCAAACTGGCGTACCATGGACGCGCACCGTGGCGGGCCAGCGTTTGCAAGTGCTGTTACGCGCCTTGCGACTGCGCACGGCCTCAGACCCAGAGCACGAAGAACCACGCTTGGTTGGAGCCTATTTGACCTATATGGTGCGCTGTAGTACCCACGCCGATAGCCCACCCACCATGATCGAAACCTCGAATTGCGTTGCCTATCTTTGGCGCGAAATCGTGCTGGTCAACCCACGGATTATCGTGACCGTTGGCGAAGCGCCAACCAGACTGATGTGCGCCAAATTGTTTGGCCATGTGCCAGGCAATGTCGAATCGATGCATGCCCAGCCATTGCCCGTCGATCAACGAATTCTGCTGCCGATGATCGATCTCGAAACCATCACCAAAGAAGAAGCCCACGTTTTTGCTCGCGTTTTATCGGCCCTGTTGGAAGAGTAGCAAACTGGGTTATACTCTTCTCCAGAGAATTTCAGAATCGCGAAATTTCTCCCTTTTCACTAAACTTGCTAGGTTTTGGCCTAGCCTTAAAGCGAGCAAAAGGTATGTTACGGTTTATTCTCAAACCTGATCGTGATAAATCAATTCGCCAACGCCACCCATGGGTTTTTAGCGGGGCAGTCGCCCGCCGCTCTGGGCCGGTGCATCCTGGCGAAACCGTCGATATTGTTAGCTCCGAGGGTGTGTGGCTGGCGCGGGGCACTGCCAGCACGCACTCGCAAATGATTGCGCGTTTGTGGACGTGGCAACGCGACGAAGAACTTGACCCCAGTTTTATTCGCCAACGGATCGAACGCGCAATCAAAGGCCGCGAACAGCTGCACAACGATCCGCAAACCAACGCCTATCGCGTCATTTTCAGCGAGAGCGATGGCCTGCCTGGCTTGATTGTTGATCGTTTTGCTGATTGGCTGGTTGTGCAGTTGCTCACGCAAGGCGCGGTTGCCCACACAGCAATCATCGTTGAGGCTTTGGCCGAATTAATGCCTGTGCGCGGCATTTACGAACGCTCCGACGTTGAGATTCGGGCGCGCGAAGGCTTGGGCGAGGCCGAAGGTCTGCTGTGGGGCGAGGCTCCGCCTGATCAATTGACCATTCGCGAAAATGGCTACGAATTTGTGCTCGATTTGGCTGGTGGCCAAAAAACCGGCTGGTACGTTGATCAGCGGGTCAATCGCATGCGCGTTGCTCAATATGCCAAGGATGCTGACGTACTGGGGGTTTTCTCGTACACTGGCGGTTTTGAGGTACTAGCAGCGGGGGCAGGCGCTACCTCAATCACGGCGGTTGATAGCTCGGCGGCAGCCTTGCGGGGCTTGCACACCAACCTTGGCCAAAATGGCTTGCACACGCCAGTAACGGCGGTCGAAGGCGATGCTTTTAAGATTTTGCGCCAACTGCGGGAAGAAGGCAAACAATACGATCTGATTGTGCTTGATCCACCAAAGTTTGCCCACTCGCAGAGCCAAATCGATCGTGCGACGCGCGGCTACAAAGATATTAATATGCAAGCGTTTCACCTGTTGCGGCCAGGTGGCGTGTTGGCAACCTTCTCGTGTTCGGGGCTGATCAGCGCCGATCTCTTTCAAAAAGTGGTATTTGGCGCAGCCTTGGATGCTGGCCGCGATGCCCAAATTATCGAAACCCTCACCCAAGGCGGTGATCACCCTGTCTTGTTGACCTTCCCAGAAGCGGCCTATCTCAAGGGATTAATCTGCCGGGTCTGGTAGCCGTTAAGGATTTGCAATGGCGTATCGTTTGCTCAATGAAGGCTCGATCACAACGCCTGCTGGCTTTCGGGTAACAGGCATTCACTGCGGCCTAAAAACGACCAGCCGTGATCGTGATCTTGGGTTGTTAATTACCAAAACTGGTTGTACAGCAACTGGCCATTTTGGCGCAACCAGCGGCATCACTGGCGCTTGGACGACCGCCAACTTGCGGCGTAACGCCGAGGATGTGCGGGCGGTGCTGCTTTTGACTGGCGTTGATGGCGGGCGCGGAGCCAGTGCCGTCCACAATTGTCATGAGTTGGCCAACCTGCTGGCAGAAGAAGCCTGGATCAAACCTGAGCAAGTGGTGTTGTTGGCAGCTGGTGCGGCTGGCCAATTCGACATGGATTTGCTGCGGCGCGGTGTGCCACGCGGGCTTGATGAGCTAGATAGCAAGGGCGGGCGACGCTTAGCGCTGGCCTTGGCCCAAGAGCCACATCCTACTGCCCAAGCAGCGGTCGAAGTTGAAGCGAGCGACGGCACGAGCGCAAGCATTGGGGGCTTAGCAAGCAGCGGCGATGCACCACGCTGGCTGATCACAACCAACGCCAAGCTCTCAACCCGCTTGCTTAATCGGGCAATGTTGCAATTGCTCGAAGACTACCCAGACCTTGATCAAGCTGCGGTGCTAATTTTGGCGAATCCTAGCGCCAGTTTAGCGCCAACCACCAGCAACCACGCAGCGTATGGCGAATGGTATGCAGGTTTAGCAGGATTAATTGCCCATTTGAGTGAACAAATTCGTTAGCGCATTGGTTTCACAGCTATGACCATGGTACAATTAACGCCAAGGCCATAGCTGTGGCAGATGAGAGCGCTTATGCAACGATTACCTTTGTTTCCTTTAAACGTGGTGTTGTTTCCTGGGGCACAATTGCCGCTGCATATCTTCGAACCGCGCTATCGCACCATGATTAGCCGTTGTCTTGAGGAAAGTAAGCCGTTTGGAGTGGTGCTGATTCGCGAAGGGGTTGAGGTTGGTGGCTCGGCAGTGCCGCACATCGTTGGCACCACTGCCGAAATTCAAAGCGCCTATCGCTTGGCCGATGGCCGCATGTACATCGTCACCGAAGGCCGCCAACGCTTCCGCATCAACTACCCACTCAGCGTCGACCCGTATATGGTTGCAATGGTCACGATGCTTGATGATGAAGTCAACGAGCGCCATCAAGCAGCAGCATTAACCGAACTGCATTCGCAATATCATCGCACAGTTGCCGCTGCGACAGGCATGCGCTCAACAGCCATCGATCTGCCCAGCGATCCGGTTGCATTAAGCTATATGTTGGCCGATTCGATGCAAATGAGCTTGCCAATCAAACAACATTGGCTCGAATCAGACCTTGACCAACGGATTCATGAGCTGATCGAAGCGCTCCAATTTGAGCTAGAGCTCCTGCCCACCATTCCGCCCGACCAGTTGGATCGTGAACCACCTTTTGAAAACACTTCGTGGAATTAAGTGCCACGCAACGCTTATGTTAATTGCTAGTGTTCGCCTTGAACTCTTCATCCCCGCCGTACATTCGCTCAAAGAAAAACGCAGTGTGCTTAAATCGGTCATTACCCGCTTGCGCAACGAATTTAATGCCTCAGTCGCCGAAGTCGATGAGCATGATCGTTGGCAACGCGGCGTGATTGGCGTTGCCTGTATTGGCAGCGAAACCCGCTATCTCGAAGGCCAAATCGATGCAATTATTCGTTGGATTGAGAATAATCGGCCTGATGTGAGTATTGTGGATATTGAGCGCGAGATGCTGTAATTAGTTCCCTCACCCCAACCCCTCTCCCGTGGCGCGGGCGAGGGGCTTTCATGCCGTGGTTCTTGCGCAATTCGTTGGCGAACAATGGTCGGCTCCCCCTCTCCCGTGGCGCGGGCTGGCGTTCAAGGGTAGGTTGTTAAGATCCCCTCACCCCAACCCCTCTCCCATGGCGCGGGCGAGGGGCTTTAACGCGCTGGTTCTCCCACAATTCCTTGGCGAAAAATGGTCGGATCCCCCTCTCCCGTGGCGCGGGCGAGGGGCTTTCATGCTGTGGTTCTTGCGTAATTCGTTGGTAAAACCACTGCTCCCCCTCGCCCGCGTTTTCGTGGGAGAGGGGGCTGGGGGGTGAGGGAACTAATTACAAGCCCAAGAACAATTCATGAAAACGGGCATCGCCTGTTAATTCGGGGTGAAACGCGGTGGCTAAGAGTTTGGCTTGACGCGCCGCCACGATGCGGCCATCCTCTAGGCTGGCGAGGGTTTCGACTTCAGCGCCAACATTATCGATCTGCGGGGCGCGGATAAAAACTGCGTGAAACGGTTCTTCGCCGAGGGCTGGCACGTTCAAGTTTGTTTCGAAACTATCAACTTGGCGGCCAAAAGCATTGCGACGCGCAGTAATATCCATCAAGCCAAGCGCTGGTTGGCCTTCAGCCCGACCTTCGGCAATTTCCTTGGCCAGCAAAATCATGCCCGCGCACGTGCCCCAAATTGGCATGCCTTCGGCGGCTCGTTGCTGAATTGGCTCTAGCAAATCGAAGCGTACCAACAATTTGCCAATCGTTGTGCTCTCGCCACCAGGAATAATCAAGCGCTCGACTTGGGCCAATTGTTCAGGCAAACGCACTTGCACCGTTTCAACCCCCAAGCCTTGCAAAATCTTCTCATGTTCAATAAACGCGCCTTGCAGCGCCAAAACTCCAATCTTCATCGCTGTATTCCTTTTTGAATATAAAAAAACAGAAGGCAATCGGCGTGCATCAATGCTGCTTTGCCTTTTGCCTTCTGCCTTTTGACTTTATGTAATTACCAACCGCGTTGGGCCAGCAACTCGTTGGCCGGAATCGTATCGATATTGATGCCGACCATAGCTTCGCCCAAGTTGCGGCTAATTTCAGCTAAAAGCTTCGCATCGCGGAAGTGGGTAGTGGCTTCCACGATTGCTTTGGCGCGCTTGGCTGGGTTGCCCGATTTGAAAATACCTGAGCCGACGAACACGCCATCAACGCCCAACTGCATCATCAAGGCTGCATCGGCTGGGGTTGCAATGCCGCCAGCGGCAAAGTTGACAACTGGCAAGCGGCCTAATTCAGCAATTTGCTTGACCAATTCGTAGGGAGCTTGCAAGTTTTTGGCTGCTACAAACAACTCATCAGGATCGAGGGTTTGCAAACGGCGAATTTCGGCAAACATCGTGCGAGCGTGACGCACAGCTTCAACCACGTTGCCCGTGCCAGCTTCGCCCTTGGTGCGAATCATGGCCGCGCCTTCGGTGATGCGGCGCAGCGCTTCGCCTAAATTGCGTGCGCCACAGACGAATGGCACTTTAAAATTATGCTTGTTGGTATGATTTTCTTCATCAGCAGGCGTGAGCACTTCGCTCTCGTCAATGTAATCAACCCCAATGGCTTCGAGGATTTGCGCTTCAACAAAGTGGCCAATCCGCGATTTTGCCATCACCGGAATGGTTACTGCTTCAATAATGCCTTGGATCATTTCGGGATCGCTCATGCGCGAAACGCCGCCATCCCTACGAATATCGGCTGGAACCCGTTCGAGCGCCATCACGGCAACTGCGCCAGCTTCTTCAGCAATTTTAGCTTGGTCAGGCGTAACCACATCCATAATCACGCCGCCCTTGAGCATTTGGGCCAAGCCGACTTTGGTAGTAAAGGTTGAAGTTTCCATTGCAATTCCTCTGGTGGATTGATAATTTTAGCTGTCATGTCAATCAGACAGCCGCTATTGTACCATGCATCCTCATGACAATCGATCAACATTGCGGGGGGACAAAGGGGGACAATCGCCCATGATTGCCAATTTTGACGGGGTGTACTGGGCTATGGTACGATCAGCACAATCAATCATAAATCGCTATTCAGATGTTGTGCAAACACTTGGGGGAAATCCGGTGCAAATCCGGTGCAGTCCACGCTACGGTAAGCCTTTGGCTAAGCCCGAATACCCATTGAATAGTTGATTTCTGGGTTGGCTTGCGTTGGCACAAGCACAACCAACGCGTTGTTATCTGTTCCTTAGCCAACTTGGCTAAGGTTTTTTTGATTAAGGAGATTGCTATGCTCCGACGAGCAGCTATCCATCGCTGGTTATTGGTATTAATGGCCGTGTTCGTAGCACTTCCTGCTGCGGCTCAAGCCCCAGCCGAAGGCGCAAAAGCAGCAGCTTGGATCGTCAGCCAAGCGCAGGCCGATGGTAGTTTCCCTGGCTTTGGCTTGGGCGAAACCGCCGATGCAGTCTATGCCTTGAAGGCCAGCGGCTTGAAAGTTGACACCAACGTTCAAAGCTTTGTCGAAAAGAACGCCAGCGCCATCGCCGCCAAGCCTGGGCTTGCCGCCAAGTTTGTGTTGGCCGAATTGTTGCTCGGCTACAATCCCCGCTCAGTTGGCGGAGTCGATTTGGTAGCCGCCGTTACTGGCAGCTACAAAGCCGATAGCGGCATGTATGGCGGTGATGTCACCACCCATGCCTTGGCTTTGTTGGCCTTGAACGCAGCTGGTGCGCCAGTTGAAAACAAAGCGCTCAACACCGTAGCAGCAGTGCAAATCGCCGACGGCTCATGGTCGTTCAGCGGCGATACCAGTGCCGGTGCTGGCGATACCAACACTACGGCCTTGGTCATCCAAGCCTTGGTTGCAGTTGGTCAAGGCAAGAGCGAAAGCGTCAGCAAAGCTGTAGCCTACTTGCAAACCCAACAAAATAGCGATGGTGGCTTTCCCTACTCGAAAAATTCGAGCTATGGTAGCGCCACCGATGCCAACTCAACCGCCTTGGTAATTCAAGCGATTATTGCAACGGGCGGCAACCCAACCGCTGCGCCTTGGGCCACAGCCACTGGCAACCCATTGAGTGCTTTGTTGAGCTTGCAAAATGCCAGTGGCGCGTTCCGCTACGATGCAGCAACCCCCGATGACAATGCTTTTGCAACCTACCAAGCTACGCCAGCATTGTTCTTTGTGACCTATCCATTGAGCGTGTTGGCAACTGCACCGCAACCAACCGCCGTGCCAAGCACCCCAATGCCAAGCACGCCCGTTGCAACCGCTACGCCGAAGCCAAACACCCCAATTAGCTTGCCTGATACTGGCGCACCAGCCTTGCCATTGTGGCCAGTTGTGGTTGGCTTGGGATTAGTTTGTATTGTGGCTGGTTTGGGCTTGCGCCGAATCGGCTAAGATTTGTTCCCTCACCCCCCAGCCCCCTCGCCCGCGTTCAGTGGGCGAGGGGAAGTCGACTATTTTTTTACTAAGGAATTGGGGGAGAACCAGCGCGTTAAAGCCCCTCGCCTGCGCCACGGGGTTGGGGTGAGGGGTTCTTAATACCGCCCCCCCAGCCTCCTCTTCCACTTAACGCGGGCGAGGGGGAGCGAACATCTTAAATTTCCATAACTGAACGCGGGCGAGGGGGAGCCGACTATTTTTTACTAAGGAATTGAGGGAGAACCAGCGCGTTAAAGCCCCTCGCCCACGCCACGGGAGAAGGGTTGGGGTGAGAGGATCGCAAACAATTACGAAATAGGAAGCAGATCTCATGCGTCGTTTGTTGGTAGTAATAGTTGCCATGGCCATGCTGTTGCTTGGCAATTTGGCTCAATCGATTGCCGCCCAAGGTGATGGACATCAATATCATGCTGCGGTGGTGGTGCAATATGCCTCTGGTGCGGTCGATGCGCGCTGCGTTGGCTTCGATCAAGAATCGATCAGCGGCTATGATGCCTTGCTGGCAGCAGGTTTTAATGTGGTAGCCGAAGGCTCCTCAATGGGTGCAATGGTTTGCTCAATTGATAGCGTGGGCTGCGATTACCCCAATGAATCGTGTGCCTGTAAATGCCAAGGCGGCGATTGTACCTACTGGGCCTATAGCCATTTGCTCGATGGCGTGTGGCAATATTCCAAGCTCGGCGCTGGCTCCTACAAAGTGCGCGATGGCGCAGTCGAAGGCTGGGCTTGGGGTGGTGGCAGCGTCGAACGTGGCTCTACGCCACCAGTGATTAGTTGGGGCGAGGTTTGCGCCGCCCAAGCAGCACCAGTCGCAACCGCAATTCCAGCAACAGAAATTCCGGCCATCGCTACCAACGAGCCAACCGCCATTCCACCCGCGAATACAGTCGCTCCAACACTGGTTGCGGACAGTCCAACAATCACACTCAGCCCAACTAGCGCCGCAACTGTACCATTGGCTCCAACACTGGTTGCGGACAGTCCAACGATCACACTCAGCCCAACTAGCGCCGCAACTGAGCCAAGCGCAACCAATGTTGTTAGCCCAACGGTTGCCTCAACCGAGCAAGCAACTGCAACTAGCGCGCCAACCGCTACCAACAGCGTGGTTAGCACACCCAGCCCTGAGCCAAGCAGCAGCGGCTCACACACCACCAACTATCTTATTTTTGGGGTGATTTTGTTGGCCTTGGCGAGCGCTGGTATTTGGAAACGCCAAAGCAAACGATGAGCAGTGAAGTCTATCAACCGGCAACTGGCCGTGCTCGTGAAGCACTCAACCAAGTCGAGCCAGCAACTGCCAGCAAGGAATGGTCGAGCCAAGCCAGTCAACGCCAACGCCGCATCGCCCGTCCATGGGAAGGCGGCCATAGCTTGGCATGGGTTGCTTGGCTAATTGCAGCCTTAGCTTGTATCAGCCAAACCGATCAGCCCTTGTATTTGGGGTTGATTAGCGCAGTAACCTTGGTTATTTGGCAACATTGTGCCTTGGATAGCCCATTTCAAGCGGTTGTGCGGGTGATGCTGCAACTTGGCGGCGTGTTGTTTGGCTTTAATCTGCTGTTTAGCGTGATTACTGCCAGCGTGCTGCGTGGCCAAACTGTGTTGTTTGAATTGCCAAGTTGGCGCTTGCCGCAATTGCTTGGTGGCATTCAACTAGGCGGGCTGATTACTGCCGAACAATTGGCCAGCGGAGCTGTGCGCGGGCTGCGTTTGTGGACATTGTTGCTGGTGGTTGGTACTTTCAACGCCTGCGTTAATCACTATCGGCTGTTGCGCCGCACGCCGCAAGGCTTTTTTCAACTGGGCTTGGTGTTGACAATTAGCTTGGCCTTTATTCCCCAAACCTTGCTGCGGCTGCGGGCAATTCGCGATGCTCAGCGTTTGCGCGGCCATCGCTTTCGTTCATGGCGCGATGCCTTGCCCTTGTTCGTGCCCTTGCTCAGCGGCGGTTTGGAGCAATCGCTGACCTTGGCCGAGGCGATGGAAGCCCATGGTTTTGGTCGCACCCAGCGCGGCAAAATCGCTTCCCGCTGGACATGGCTGGGTTTAGCGGGGGTAATGCTGGTGTGCGCTGGAGTTTGGGCTTTATTCTTCTATCGCACTGGCAGCACGGCAGCAATGCTTGGTTGGCTGGGCTTGGCGCTTGGCTTGCTTGCCATGCTGAGTTATTGGTGGCAAGCCAATCGGCTGATTGTGCGTAGCAGTTATCGCCGCGAACAGTGGACACGCCAAGCAACAATCATCACGCTTTTGGCAGCGCTAGCGCCACTTGGCTTTTGGCTCGCCCGCCGTTCAGGCATTGCCATGCTCTATAAAATTTACCCCAAAGTGACGTGGCCACCCTTCGAGCCAATCGTCGCAATTGCAATTTTGGCGTTGTTAGCGCCACTGCTGTTTAAAGCTAGCGCTCGCTAAATGACACAATTGCTTGCAAAATAGCAGGATCATTGGGAATTGTGTATTTAGTCCAATCTTCGTCAATCACAATGTTGGGCTGCACGCCGCTGGTTTCAAAATTGCGCCCATCTGGCAATTTAAAGCCCTCTTGCGCCACCCACAAGCGCGAGCCATCATCAAAATTATATTGAAAAATTGTTTCGGTATTGCCTTGGCTGGCTTGGCCAAGCACCAATGCGCCATTAAATTGCAGCGTTCCTGCCAGCACTTCTGCATACGAAGCGCTATCTTTGTCGATCAACACAGCCAGCGGCACGTCGCGCAACTGCTCATACAACGCGCCAGGCTTTATCGTTAATGGATACAAATTATCTTGACTATAGAAATTGCCAACCTCGCCGCTAACAAATTGGCCCAAAATGCCTTCAAGCACGCTCCGCCAGCCACCGCCATTGGATCGCAGATCCAAAATCAGGCCTTCGAGGGGCTGATCGTTAGCTAGCAATTCGTTTAATTCGCTGACAACTTGGGTGTGCATATCCTCGGCCCACAAGCTTGGAATCAGCAAATAGCCAACGGTTGGGGCGTTGGGCAAACGGCGGCCTGCTGGCGTAATTTTGCCGATCACTGGCTTGCGTGTAACCACCAACTCGCGTGGGTCGGATTGTGGCGTTTGCACCGTCAAGCGCACTTGGCTGCCATCGGGGCCGCGAATTTGGTCGGAACTGGTAAAGGGTTGGCCTTCGACAGCGGTAATCCGATCGCCGCGCATCAAGCCAGCTGCTTGGGCTGGGCTATCAGGAAAAACCAACGTGATAAAGGCCGCGCTTTCTTCGTGAATGGTTAGCACGCCAATGCCAACATAGCTATCGGTGCCGTTGGCAACCGCATCTTCGTAAACGGCCTCGACTGGGCGGGCAAAGCGCGAATGTTGATCGTTGAGCTTGCCAACCATGCCTTCGAGAATCGTATACAGCGTTTCGTCATCGGGCGCTGCTTGCACTTGCGGCTCAATTTCGCTGCGCACTGCGGCCCAATCCACGCCGTTAAAATCGGGATACAGATAATGCTCGTTGATAGTTTGCCAAACGTCGTTGAACAAGGTCAAGCGTTGATCGGCGGTCATGGTTGGGGCGGGAGTTGGCGTTGTTTGGTTAACTTCAGGCGTTGAGGTTGGCTCAAGCGTTGGCAATGTGGTTGGGCTTGGCGCAAGGGTTGCGGTTGCCAACGCCACAGGAGCCGTGGTTGCGGTTAATGTTGGTGGCACAGTCGGGGTGGCCGCCCAAGACAATTGGGGAGTACAACCAGCGAGCAAAACGATTAACAAAAGCAACCAACGATAACGCATAACCACCCCTAAATGAAGCGTAAGCCGCCGGAAACTGCCCGCAAGCAGCACAGCGGCTTCCTGAGCAACGATCGATTTAGATCATC
>NZ_JBHUPY010000028.1:0-78562 GCF_042688385.1 Herpetosiphon sp. NSE202
AAGAGCATTTGTTCGACGATTTGAGCCGCCCGTTGCAATTGCACAACCGGAATAAACTCATCGACTGAGTGAATATTAACGATCGATTTAGATCATCAAGAGCATTTGTTCGACGATTTGAGCCGCCCGTTGCAATTGCACAACCGGAATAAACTCATCGACTGAGTGAATATTTTCGTAGCCAATCGCCAAGTTGGCAGTTTCGATGCCGTTGTTGCTGATGATGCTGACATCGCTACCGCCGCCTGTCACCACCAACGAAGGCTCAAGGCCAATCGCCCGAATTGCTTGATTGAGTAATTGCACAATGGCAGCATCGGGGGCCAGTACGCTCGGGCCATAATGTTGTTTATGTTCAATTTCAACCGTTGCGCCAAATTTGGCTGCTGCTTGCTCCAAGGCGTTGCGCATGATTTGCCATTGAGCATCGAGCTTGGCTTGGTTGCGCGAACGGGCCTCGCCTTTGATCACCACCACATCAGGCACGATATTGTTGGCCTTGCCGCCCTGAATCGAGCCAATATTGGCGGTTGTTTCATCGTCGAGTCGGCCCAAAGGCATTGCGGCAATCGCATGCGCCGCCACTTCAATCGCGCTAATGCCTTTTTCGGGAGCAACGCCAGCGTGGGCCGAAACCCCAGTAATCGTGGCAGTAAACGAATCGTGGGCTGGCGAACCAACACAGATCGCGCCAACATCGCCATTTAAATCAAAGGCCAAGCCTTGTTTCGCTTGCAGCTTGCTATAATCGAGGGCACGTGCTCCATTTAAGCCAGTTTCTTCTTGCACCGTAAAAACTAATTCGATTGCGCGGTGCTGCTTGCCCGATTCAATCACTGTTTGAACACCTTCCAAGAAGGCGGTCACGCCAGCCAAATCATCGGCTCCAAGCACCGTATCGCCAGCGCTATAGATATTGCCATCGCGCAGAACTGGCTCTTTGCCATGACATGGAGCGACGCTATCCATGTGGGCGTTCAGCAATAACGGAGCGCCAGCCCCAGCCAAACGGGCAATCACATTGCCAATTGCATCTTGCTCGCAACTTAAGCCCAGTGCTTGGCAGCGCTCGATCAAATGCGCAGCCATGGCGGCTTCGCCACCAGATGGATTATCGATTCGAACCAAAGTAAAAAAGGTATCGAGCAGACGCTCTTGATTGATAGCCATGAAAAATCCTTCAAAAAACGCTTACGGATTGATTTCCAATGCAGCGGTCATGACAATGCCTGCCAACGAGCCGCCAACACTGGTGCCTTCGCCACCATTCTCAACCATCACCGCCACCGCGTATTTGGGGTCGTCGAGCGGAGCCAACGAGATAAACCAAGCGTGCGGTGCGCCCAGCGGATTTTCGGCAGTACCCGATTTGCCGCCAACGCTATAGCCTGGCACGCCAGCCACGGTTGCGCCCGACCAGCCTTGTTCAACGACAGCCTTCATCGAAACCCGAATTCGCTGCGAAACTTCGACGCTCATTGGATCGCCGATTTTGCGCGGGCGGGCTTGATACAACTCGCCGCCTTGAGGCGTGGTCACCCGTTCTACCAAATAGGGCTTCATCATATCGCCGTTGTTGCCAATCGATTGGGTGATCATCGCCATTTCAAGCGGCGTAACCAACAAGCGGCCTTGGCCATAGGCCGTGTCGGCAACTGCCACCGGCTGGCTCCACCACTCATCGCCGTCTTCGCCGCCATACAGTTGGCTTGGCGCTGATGGCAAGTCGGTCAAATCGCCAGTATCGGGCAATTCATCGGCGGGGTAAATATGGAAGCGCCGCGCTTGATCTTCAAGCAAATTGCGGCCCTCGCTTTGCAAGCGAATGCCATATTGGGCAAAGGCGGTGTTGCACGAAAAGGCATACACACCATCAAGCCCAAACTTTTGGCCAAATTTTTGAGCAATATAGCCAGCTTCGTCATCAACTGCATTGACCACGGGCACGCTTACGCCTTCTTGTGGGAACAACTCGTTGGGGCAGGTAATTTCCTCAGGCTTGCCAACATCGGGATTATTCAAAACCCCAATTGCCGTGACCGTTTTGAAGGTCGAGCCTGGTGGATATTGGCCTTGGGTCGAGCGAAATACTAAGGGCCGCGATTCATCGCTAATCAACGAGTTCCAATAATTAACCACCCGATCGCTTTCAGCAGCATAATCTTCTGCATCAAGCCGCAAGGTCAATTGCGAAGGATCGAAACTGGGCGTGCTAACCATAGCCCGAATTGCGCCGGTTTTAACATCCATTACCACGACCGAGCCAACCCGCCCATCGAGCGCCTTGAAAGCGCGGTCTTGCAATTGGGCATTGATTGTCAGCTGTACGTTATTGCCTTCGCGGGGGCGGCTAAACAGCTGATTTTGCAAATTCTGCCAGCTATTGCCCTTGCCACCAGCCAAATATTCGTTATAGCTACTTTCCAATCCATACAAGCCATAGATGCTGCTAACGTAGCCCAAGGTATGGCCAAACGCACGCATATCGTATTGATTGGCGATTGGATAGGTACGATACGAGCGATTATCCGAAACGATCACATTTTCGGCCATGGTTACGCCTTGCGAATCGAAAATCGCGCCGCGCTTAATTCGGTTGGTGCTACGCACAAGCCGAATATTGCTGGTAACATTGCCATCGTCCTCGGCCACGACCCGATTATAAATTTCATCGGCACGAATAACTTGCGTCCGCAGCAATTGCAGCGTCAACATCGTAAAGCCAATGATCATAAACAAGGCTAAGTTTTGGGTTGCAGTATAAATTCCGGTGGCACGTTGGGTGCGAATCGGCCAAATTGCAAAACCACCAAGCAACGTGGCAGCCCATAAACATGGCAGCCAATGCTCTTCTTTTGACCACGGCACCATGCCATAGATGATCAAGCCAACCGCGATTAACCCAGCTACTGATTTCAAGAAACGCTGCATGCGACCGCTCTCCTGTAACCAAAACGTAGTTCCATTATAAAGCTAAATGGATCAGCCGCAATGAAAGCAGGATGAAAAGGCAGTAGCAAAGGCAAAAATCAAAAGCCGAATTTGGCTACAGGCTATGGGCTATAGGCTATTGGATTGGCATGCCCTCACCCCCAGCCCCTCTCCCACTGCACGCGGGCGAGGGGAGTACCGACTCCGTGATTCCCCCTCGCCCGTCGAACGGGCGAGGGGGCTGGGGGTGAGGGGATCAATCCATGGTTAACGCAATGAACCAGTACATCTCTGTTCTATGTTCTTACGCTTCATCCTTCATCCTTCATCGTTTGCTCTCTGTTCTATGTTCTTACGCTTCATCCTTTGCTAGACTTTGGCACTTTGCCATTTGCCTTGGCGGAAGCGCCACCAAGCCAAGGTTCCTTGCACAGCAAAATCGGTGCACATCGCTAGCCAAATGCCATTCAAGCCAAGATCGAAGTGTTTGACCAGCAGCCAAGCCAAGGGCAAACGCACGCACCAAACACTCAGCATTTTGCTAATCAAAGGCCATTTTGGCTCGCCGCCGCCGCGCAAACTGCCGCTGAAGATAAAATTGGCCGCTAAGGCTGGCTGGGCAAAACCAACCATGCGCAAGGGCAAGGCCGCCAAACGCACAACTTCTTCATCGGCAACGAAAAAGCGCAAAAAGACTTCGGGCGCAATCACAAACAGCAAGCCAATCGCGCTCATAAAAATTGCGCCTAAACGAAAGGCTTCGAAGCCACTTTCACTGGCTGCTTGGGGCTGATTTGCGCCCATATGTTGGCCAACCAAGGTCGTTGCCGCCACCGCCATGCCCATGCCAGGCAAAAACGAGATGCTCTCAATCGTGATAATCGTGTTGTGGGCAGCGTAGGCCGCCGTGCCAATATCGTTGATCAAATGGATGAAAATCAACAATGCTGCTTGAAAGATAAATTGTTCAGCACCATACGGCAGGCCTTGGCGTAAAATCCGCCACATCAAACTGCGATTAGGCCGCGGGATTTGATTGAGTTGCAAACCTGAGCGCCCGCGAATCAAGGTTGCGAGCACGATTAAGCCGCCGACTCCTTGCCCGCTCATGGCCGCAAAGGCTGCGCCATTGATGCCGAGCGCCGGAAACCCAAGGTAGCCATTGACCAAGAGCAACGATAACACTGCATTGATGCCGTTGACCACCAGCATCACTTTGAGCGGCGTGCGGGTATCGCCCGAGCCACGCAAGGCGGCGTTGCCAACATAGAGCATCGCCATCAGCGGCATTGATAAGGATGAAATGCGCAAATAGCCAGCACCATAACGTCGCACTTGCTCGTTCGCACCAAGCAAATCCATCAGTTGCGGCGCAAAGGCGTAGGCTAAAAATAGGCCAAGCAAGCCCATTGCCAGCCCAATAATCAAGCCTTGGCGCAAGGTTTGGTTGGCTTGTTCACGCTCGCCAGCCCCTATAAAGCGCGCAATTACCACCGTGCTGCCAAGCGCAACTGCCATAAAAAAGGTAATTAATGTCCATGTAACTTGGCTCGAAATGCCAGTTGCCGCCAACGCAACTTGGCGGTCGTAGCCATTCGCAGTAGCAACTTCAAGGCTTAAGTGACCTACCACATAGGTATCCACCAAGCCCACCATCAAGCTCAATAATTGCTCGCCAACTGCTGGCAAGCCCAACTTTAATACAGCGCTGCGTTGGCTGCTGCGCCCCCGAGTCGCGCCTACTGGAATTGCCATGATTTGTCCGTTACCTCATGCAATATGTCGATATATGCATAATAGCAGAAGTCACGTAAAGTCAAAAGGCAGAAGGCAAAAATCAAAAGAGCTGAGCAGAGAGCATAGAGATCAGAGATTGGGAATCGGGGACGTTTAACGCAGAGGCGCAGAGGATGCATGGCTATTGGCTATTGGCTATCGGGGAGCAGGAACATAATCCCAAAATCTGTGTCAATCTGTGGCAAAAAATCGTGCTTCGTGTCCTTCGCGCTCTTCGTGGTTTCATGCTTCGTGCGCTTCGTGCCCTTCGTGGATCAATTACTAACGCAGCGGTGCAGAGATTCAAAAATATGAAGGATGAGGGATGAAGGATGAAATGCACAGACGAGGGAATGAGAAACCTTCGCGACCTTCGCGCTCTTCGTGGTTTCATACTTCGTGCCCTTCGTGAATCAATGCTGCCCCAATCCCCAACAACCGATCGCAAGATCTCTATGTTCTATGCTCTTTGTTCTCTGTTCTTACTTCATGCGCCAAATGCTTGCACCGATGCCAGTTTGCGGCAGTTGCAACCCGCCAGCCTCAATGGTAATTTCGTTTGCCTCGTCAACCTGCGCAAAAACAGTTCCATCGGCGAGGCCGGTTGCCAGCATGGGAATTGATGGAATGTTGGCGGCGGCTCGCTGCGCAACAATCAACAAACATTCATCAGCACTACGCCGCACAAACGCCACCGTATCGCCCTCGGCCTGCAATAATTGAAACCCGCCAACGCTTAGCGCACTCGAATTTCGCCGCAATGCAATCAAGCGCCGATAAAATCCGAGCAATTCGTGATCCCAAGCTTGAGCATCCCACGGCATACAGCCACGGCAATAGGGATCGCCGCCGCCTTGCAGCCCAATTTCATCGCCATAATAAATACACGGCACGCCAGGAAAGCTCATTTGCAAGGTTACCGCAACTTGGTGCAAGGCTCGGTTGCCGCCAACAATCGTCAGCAAGCGCGGCGTATCATGCGAATCGAGCAAATTAAATTGTTGTAAGGCGATTTGCCACGGAATAACCGCCAAGAATGCTAACCATTGCTCGCCCAAAGCTTCGCTTGGCAATAAGGCCCGATCTTCCCACGCCAAATTCCAGACCGAAGCCATATCGAAGCCAACCAACCACTGCAAAGTTGGAAAGGTAAAACCGCGATAATTCATGCTGGCATCGAGTTCGTCGCCCTGCAAGTGATTGCTGCCATCGTAGAAATGTTCGCCGAGCAAATAGGCCTCTGGGGCTTCGGCTTTGACCGCACGGCGCAAGGCGCGACCAATTTTATGCCCCAATTGGCTTGGGCCTTGGCGGGCCAACATATTTGCCACATCGATGCGCCAGCCATCAATTGCATATGGTTGGCGCAACCAATGGCGCACAATCGATTGCTCGTCGCCATAAATTGCATGCCGCAAGCCTTGGCTGGCATAATTGAGTTTGGGCAACGAACGATGACCAAGCCACGATTGATACTCGTTGGGATGCTCGATCCACGAAAAATAATCGGTGCTTGGCGCGTTGGCATCAGCTTGAGCTGCCGTAAACCAATGATGGGTATAGCCACAGTGATTGAGCACAATATCAAGCATTAATTTCATCTGGTAGCGCTGGCTAATTTGGCGCAACTCCACCAAGGCCGCTTCGCCACCAAAATGAGCATCGATCTGCAAATAATCGGCAGTATCGTATTTGTGGTTCGATGGCGCAGTAAAAATCGGCGTAAGATACAGCGCATTAATTCCCAGCTGATCAAGATAATCGAGCTTTTGGGTAATGCCCTGTAAATCGCCACCAAAAAACTCCACCCCACCAGTTGCTTTCTGCGGCGTTTCGCCCCATTGCCGGGCGATAGCTGGCACGCCATACACGTTGTACTCGCCAGCAACCACATTATTGCTCGGCTCGCCATCACAAAAACGATCGGGAAAAATTTGGTAGAACACTGCCGAATGCACCCAAGTTGGGGCGTGATACTCGGCCAACAGCTTAAAATCTGTCGCATCGGTTGGCGTTGAGCGTTGCATACCCGCTGCCGAAAGCCACCAACCGCCATGCTCAGTCATCAGCCAAAAGCGATAGCCAGTGCGCGGCATTGAGAGCGTAATACTGCCCTGCCACCATTGCTCTGTTGCCGTGCGTTCGGCAAGTTGCATCAGCACAAAAGTTTGCTCACCATCGGGGCAAAGCCGAATAAAGGCTTGGCTAATGGGTGCATCGAGCGAGCTGCGCAACCGCACTGTCACCGTTTGACCAAGTTGATAGGGCTGGCTTGGTTGAAGATAGAGCGCCGAACCATCGTGGTAGACAGCGCGTGTCCAAGTTGGATAGTGCATCGGTGTTTCTCGTTACTAATGGGAATCGGTTGTTAGGGGTTGGGGATCGGAGAGCATAAACGTAATGGTTCATTGGATGGCCAATCAATGACATGCCCTCACCCCCAGCCCCTCTCCCACTGAACGCGGGCGAGGGGAGCAGACTCTTTTTTTTACCACCCATTGCGGCAGAACCACGGCATTAAAGCCCCTCGCCCGCGCAATGAGAGAGGGGTTGGGGTGAGGGCATCAGGCCGTTGCTAATGCAATAAACTAATACATCTCTGTTCTATGCTCTTATAATTCCCGATCCCCAACAACCAATCCCCGACCCCCAGCTTTTACCACTCAGCGTCGCCGTAGAATTCGCCGTGATCGCGGGCAAGGAAGGCTTCGATTTTGGGCCGAATTGAGCCTAGGCTAAATTCTGGGCCATGGCCAGCATAACAAATCAGCTGATCATCCCAGCTGAGGATGATATTGCGCAGAGTTTGTAAGGTCGTTTGAAAATCGGCAGCCGACCACGTGCGGCCCGGCCCGCCAGCAAAAATCGTATCGCCAACAATCGCAATTGGGCTATCAGCGACCAAAAAACTGACCATATCGCCAGTATGCCCAGGCGTGTAGACGGCCTTGATCGTGTGGTGACCAACTGTCAAAAGCTGACCATCGTTGATGCCAGCATCAAGCGGCACTGGCCGAGTTTGCGGCCCGGGATGGCCGAGCACGGGCACATTCAGGCGTTGGCGAATGCTGGCAACTTCGCCAATATGGTCGTTGTGGGTGTGGGTTAGCCAAATTGCAATCGGCGTGGTGTTGTTGAGCATCACCTGCAAACGTGCTGGGTCAGCACCCGGATCGATCAACACACTTTCGTTAGTGTGGGGGCAAACCAAGGCATAGCTGTTCATAGGCCATGGCCCAACAGCGCGGTGGCGTAATTCCATCACAAATTTCCTCCTTGCTTCATTATAGATTCAAATTGGCTCAATGGTGATGATTGCACCAAAAAGCATTGTTTTGGTATGGTGCAGTATCATAAGCCATTGAATTAATTCATTATTAAGGAGTGTTCGATGGTTTTGTTATTTGGACGAATTCTCTTGCTGATTGGGTTACTGGCTGGAGTATGGCCGAGCAATTCTCAAGCCAGCAGCCCGCTTGTCGATTGTAATTCGGCAGCGGTTAGCGCAGCAATCAACGCAGGCGGCATCATCAATATGAATTGTAGCAACCCAACCGTGCTTATATTTAGCAACGAACTTGTACTTAACCAACATACCGAAATCAATGGCAATAACAACGCAATTTTTGATGGCCAGAATACGCGGCGCTTGCTGCGCAGTGCCAATCACCTCAACATTACGCTGCGCAACTTAACGATTCGCAATGGCCATACGAGCGATCAAGGCGCAGGCCTCAAAATTGGCTTTTGGAACACGCTGAGCATCAGCAATCTGCGATTTGAAAATAATCAAGCGACGAAAGATAGTGCAGCCTGCGATGGTGGTGGGGCAATCTTCATTGGTGGCGGCAGCCGGGCAACAATTGATCAGAGCATGTTTATCAACAATCGGGCTAATAATGGCGGCGCAATTAATAGTTTGCGCACAAATTTAGTTGTTAGTAATAGCAATTTTGAGCAAAATAGCGCCATGCATACTGCTGCAATCAATCAGCATGGCGATTGTGGCGGCGGTGGCGCAATCTACATCGATGGAACACGATCACCCGCCGATGGAGGCCCCGATGGCATTATGCTACAGAACAATAGCTATACGAGCAATACAAGCAACAATCATGGCGGCGCGATTTTTATTGGCTTGTATAGCAACGAAACCGCCACAATTGAGCGTTCGAGTTTCACCAATAATAGCGTAACCTACGCTCCATCAGCCGATTGGTCAGGCACTGGAGGCGCAATTTGGTATGGTTTTGCCGCAACTGTTGTAAGCAACGAACGCCTCATTATCAACAATTCGACGCTCGAAGGCAACAAAGCCATTCGTCAAGGCGGTGGATTGTGGGTTGATGCCCCAGCAACGATTCGCAACACAACCTTTTATGCCAATGATGCAACCGATCCGCGTAGTTATCCTGATGGCGAAGAATGGAAAAAAGGCAATGGCGGAGCCTTGGCAGTGAATAATAACGCAGCGGTGGATATTACTAACGCAACATTTGCCCAGAACCATGCTGGTTTCAATGGCGGCGCAATCGCAGGCCAAACGATCACAATTCGCAATACGCTATTTGCCCACAACTCAACCGATTGGAACATCAAGATTATGCAACATTGTACCAACGCATTGATTGATGGCGGCAATAATATGCAATATCCGCCCAAGAATCCCAACCCTAATTTCTGGAACGAAACCAACTGTACGAGCGGCATCCGCACTCCCGAGTTGAACCTTGTAGGCCTTGCAAATAACGGTGGCGCGACCAAAACAGCAGCCTTGCCTGCTGGGAGTCCAGCGATCAATGCAGGCAATCCGGCAACCTGTATTGGGCTTGATCAGCGTGGGTATACACGGGCGGGAACCTGTGACATTGGCGCATTTGAATATAATGGCGCTCCATTTAACCCAAGCCATACTATTTATCTGCCGCTGGCGCGCAAACCCAGCTAAAATGCAAAACCCGCTTGACTCGCTAAAAGCCAAGCGGGTTGCTTACGCATAATTTAGCCAAGCAAAGCGCGGTCGATGCCCATGGCCACAAATAAAAGCGCCAGATAGAGCAACGAATAGCGATAGAGCTTCCAAGCGGCGGCATGCGAATGGTCGCGCATCATGTTGGCAGCGTAATACAAGAAAATTGCACCCAGCACCATGGCCAAGCCAAGGTACAACAAGCCAACCACTTGCAACGAAACCAACATAAACGAAAGCGCAATCATAATGAACGAATAGAGCACAATTTGGCGACGGGTTTCGGCCTCGCCTTTGACAACTGGCAACATTGGCACGCCAGCTTTGGCATAATCTTCGCGCCGAATAATTGCCAAGGCCCAAAAGTGTGGTGGAGTCCAGTAGAAGACGATGGCAAACAGAAACACTGCGGGCAGCCACTTAATTGGGCTATCCACAAACAAGTTAATATCAGTGCCAGCTGCCCAACCAACCATTGGCGGAATCGCGCCAGCTGCGCCGCCAATCACAATATTTTGTACCGTGGTTCGCTTCAGCCACATGGTATAAATCACCACGTAGTAGAAAATGCCGCTCACCGCCAAAATTGCGGTTAACAAATTAACTGGCAAGAGCACCAAAAACGATAACACGCTGAGCGTCAGGCCAAAGCCCAACACTTCCCATTGGGTCAAGCGATTATTGGGCAAGGGCCGTTTTTTGGTGCGACTCATCACTGCATCAATATCGCGATCGTAGAACATATTGATCGCATTGGCCCCGCCTGCGGCCAACGTGCCACCAAGCAAAGTCAACACCACAATATAGAATTTAGGCCACTCGCCGCCATTCGCCAAATACATGGGAATCAGGGTCGTCAGCAAGAGCAGCGAAATAATCCGAAATTTCATCAAGACCCGAAAATCGGCCAATTTGCTGTTAGTTTGATTTTTAGGTGTGCTGATTTCGCTGTGATAGGCCAAATACGTAATCAAGCCAGTGACGATGGTGGTTGCCACGGCACACGCCAAATTGGCCCAACCAACCCAATCGGCGTAGGTGGTATTGACCAAGGCAATTACGGCAATGCCCAAGGGCTGGGCAATCCAGGTGAGCCATTGAATTGGCCGATGTTCAGCTCGCGCTGAGCCGACCACCGAGATCAAGCCCAACAAGCCACAAACCAACAACCAACCGAATACGACCGGAGCCAGCGTATGCTGTGGACTCAAAACCCACCATAGGCTATTGACGGTTGTTAATGCACTAAAAACCGCCGTCAAGGCTGCGGTCGGACGAAACGAATCGCGAGGCTTTGCAGGCAAGCGTTCACTGATTGCTGCACTGACCTCTTTTTTTTGTTCAGGGGTGGCAAGAGCCGGCATAGGCCTCGGTTCCTTTGTACGCGCTAACAAACAGACCGTTCCGCTTGAACGGTTGCTCGCTATGATACCATTGATTATGTTCTCTCAAAGATATAGCATAGCCAATTCGGAGTGTCAAACGCTTAGCAGATTTTAGGGGTCAGGGATCAGGGGTAAGAGCATAGCTGTACTAGTTCATTAGGTTAACCACGGCTTGATCCCCTCACCCCCCAACCCCCTCTCCCACGTGGCGGGCGAGGGGCTTTAAACGTGTGGTTCTCCCGCAATTGCTTGGCGAACAATGGTCGGCTCCCCCTCGCCCGCGTTCAGTGGGAGAGGGGGTTGGGGGGTGAGGGAACATGGTAGCCAACCCAATGAACTAGTACACATAGAGCATAGAGCGTAGAACATAATTCCACGAATCTGGGCAATCCGTGGCAAAAAATCATCATTCGTGTAATTCGTGGCTAAAAAATAATCGTGCTTCGTGTCCTTCGTGCCCTTCGTGGATCAAATCTTCGCGTGCTTCGCGGTTTCGGTTATTCTCGCCCCCGATCCCCGACCCCTGATCCCCCGCCCCTATGTTCTTTGCTCTATACTCGGCCCATAGTGCACGGTTCTTGCTTGGCGTTGCGCCACCTGAGCATCGCGCCAACGATACCAACAATAGCCAGCAAACAAAAAGAAGATTGGCCACAATTGCACCCGATGACGATAGGCCGTGCCAAAATTGCCATATTGCGGTGCGGCAGCAGCACTGCCAGCCAACAAATATAACCACAGCAACATCGTTTCGCGCCAACGGCTACGCCACGCCAACAGCATTCCAACCATCGCCAAAATCCACAACGGATACCACAGCAAGGCCGCTTCGGGAATCGTCAGCAACTGGGCGGTGCTTTTGGTTGCTTCCCAAGGCCAAGGCCGCAACCAAAAATTAATCAAAGCAATTGGCAAATAACGGGCAAAGCCAAGCGGCGTAGTCGTATCAATCGTATTTTCAATTGTGCCTGTGCCGGTCGAATTGGCCTCGCGCTTTTCGGCAATTGCACTCAGCGAAAGTCGCTCTTGCAAATAATTACTGCCCAAAAAGCCATAGCCACTGCTCGAAAGCACCAAACCGAGGGCCACAATCGTCACGGCGCTGAGGCTCAAGCGGATCAGCCAATGGCGAGTTTGCTGAAAGCCAATCGTCAAAGCGATCATCAAACCAATGCCAATCGAGGTTTCGCGGCGCACGCTCATCAAAGCCCCAATCAGCACCACCAACAAGGGAATTTGCCAGAGCGACGAGCGCAAACCTTGGCTGGCTACATACAAAACCCAGACCGAAAGCAGCACCACCGCGCTATCTTTGAGATTTTGCGAAGTCCAGAGCACCAGTGAGGGCATAAACAGCATCCAAATTGCGGCAAAACGCCCAACTCGCTGGTCGAAAAAGTGGTTGCCTAATT
This sequence comes from Herpetosiphon sp. NSE202, assembly GCF_042688385.1. NCBI lineage: Bacteria > Bacillati > Chloroflexota > Chloroflexia > Herpetosiphonales > Herpetosiphonaceae > Herpetosiphon > Herpetosiphon sp. NSE202. Next base: position 12,474 of record NZ_JBHUPY010000028.1, read on the forward strand.
TGGCAGTGTAGACCGCCGCCATGCCTGCAAACAAGCCATTGGCCAATTTCACCAGTAAGGTATTTGGCTCGAACAGCCAAAAAAGCACTGCCGAAAAATAGACATAGCCAGGCGCACCAACTGGCATAGTCACCACTGCTTCGTAGCTGGCAAAATAATTAAGTCGCCACGCTTGGGCAATCGCCATGGCATGCGGGCCATAGGCTGCGCCATCGCTCAGCGATTCAAAACTGGGCCACAGAAACTCCAGCGCAAAGCTGGCTCCCCAACGCAAGCCCATCGCTGCAAAACACAACACAAGCATGCTACGCAACTCGGCTGGCTTGCTAATCAGCCAAACCCAGCCATACGCCAGCGCGGTTAGGCCAAGGCAAAATGCCATCCCAGCCAAATAACGCAGCGGCATCAAGCCCGCCACGCCGCCTAAGCCAAAGCAAAGGCAGGCAACCAACAATGAGCTAAGCCAACGATGATTCTTAATCCACATAATTGTGCGCATCTGGCCTCATTTGGTGATGAGTTTGCAGCCATAGTTCTAAACTGAGCAATGTCCAGAGTTGATGTCCTGCGTTGATTGTACCAGCCCAATGGGCTTTGCAGAGTTGTTCAAGCTTGGGTTTGGCCAACCATTGATGAAGTTTACTCGTATCAGCCAGCAAATAATCGTGCAGCATCGGCTTGAGTTGCTGGCGAAACCACGCATCAAGCGGCACGCCAAAGCCATGTTTTGGCCGCTCAAGAATTATTTTGGGCAGACGATCAGCGTAGGCTTGGCGTAACAACCATTTGCCGCGCCCGCCGCGCCAGAGTAAATTAGCGGGCAATTGCAAAGCCCACTCAACCAAATGCTGATCCAAAAATGGCGAGCGCACTTCCAAGCCATAGGCCATGCTCATGCGATCGGCCTTCACCAATAGATCATCGGGCAAATAGCTAGTAAGGTTATAACACAACAACTGCGCCAATGGATCGCTAATGCCAGCTGTGGATTGGCGATAGTGTTTGGCAGCGCTTGGCTGAAGCTCAGCTACACCCCAATCTGCCAATTCTTCTGGGGTAAAGGCCATGAGCCAGCGCGGAAAACCCTGCGCCAATGGCAATTTGATTTTTGCCACCACCCGTTTGATGCGGGCCAAACGCTGATTAGCTTTGGTTTCAGGCAGCAGCGCGATTGTTTGTTCAATGCTGCGGCGCAGCAGGCTTGGCAATTGGTGGTAGCGCTGCGTCCAGATGCCAGCGCCAAAGCGTTCGTAGCCTGCAAACACCTCGTCGCCACCATCGCCCGAGAAGGCCACCGTGCAATGTTCGCGGGTCATTTGGCTGAGCAAGGCCATGGGCAAGGCCGAAGAATCGAGAAATGGCTCATCATAGTGGGCCAGCACATGCGGCAATTCAACAATTGCATTTGGCTCGACCATAAAGCAATGATGTTTGGTGCCAAGCTGTTTAGCAACCAATTCAGCATAAGCGCTTTCGTCATACCAACCACCGCCAGCAAAGCCAATGCTGAAGGTTTGCAATTGTTGACCGAGCAATGCTTGAGCCTCAGCCACAACGATGCTTGAATCTAAGCCACCGCTGAGAAACGCGCCCAATGGCACATCGCTGATGAGGCGTTTTGCAACTGCATCTCTGACCAACTGGCGCGTTTGTTCAATCGCGGTTTTGGCCGAAATGCTGAGCCGTGGTTGCTGGGCAAATTGGCGAGCCTGCCACCAAGGCCATTCGCGAATGCTGCCAGCTTGCCAAACCAAGCCATGGCCGGGTGCAAGTTGCTGAATCTGGGCATACCATGTCGCTGGATTCGGCACATAGCCATAAGTTAAGTAGGCCGAGAGCGCTTGTGGATTCAAGCTGCATTCAAGCTCAGGATACGCCAACAAGGCTTTGATTTCCGAGCCAAAGACCAAGCCATTGCTGGTTTGGCTGTAGTAGAGCGGTTTTTTGCCCAAGCGATCGCGTGCCAGCCACAAACGCTGGCTTGGCTCGTGCCAAGCTGCAAAAGCAAACATGCCTTCAAGCCGTGGCAGGGCTTGTTCGCCCCATTCGATCAAGGCCGCAAGCAGCACTTCGCTATCGCTGTTGGTGCGAAATTGATGGCCAAGCCCACGCAATTGCTGGCGCAAGGCCCGAAAATTGTAGATTTCGCCATTGAATACCAATTGCCAAGCACCATCGGGGCTGCTCAATGGCTGATCGCCAGTTGCCAAATCGATAATTGCCAAGCGCCGATGGCCTAATTGACAGCTACTCGATTGCCAGATACCTGCCCCATCCGGCCCGCGATGGCTCAATTGCTGGTTCATTGCCTGAATGGTGTTTGGCTCGATTAGGCTTGTGCTGACGATGCCGCAGATTCCACACATAAACATTCCTTGAGTGCTGTCACAATGCTGGTTTGATAGCGCTGGACGCTGTATTCGGCCTCGATTTTTTGGCGCGCTGCTTGGCCCATTTGCTGACGCAATTGCCCATCTTCAAGCAAACGCCCCAAATATTCGGCCCATTCAGCGGTGTTATTGGCCAAAAATCCGGTCTGGCCATGCTCGATAATTTGTTGATTAACTCCAACTGCGCTACACACGCTGGGAATTGCCGCCGCGCCATATTGAATTGCTTTGAGGCCACATTTGCCCTCGGCCCACAAATCGGCTTCAATTGGGTATAGACCGATGTCAATTTGCTGAAAATCGTGCCATTCGCGGGCTTGCTGCCAATCGAGATTCAAACATTCAACACCTGCAATTTCGATTGCTTGCGCCGTGCCAACCACCAGCAAGCGAAAGCGATAGCGCTCGGCGAGCTGGCTCAATACTGGTCGCAGCTGCTCCAAATAGCGGGCGGTCGAGTGGCTGCCAATCCAGCCAAGCGTACAAATTTGGGAATTTGGTACAGAACGTGGCTGACACTGTTGGCAATCCACCACGGTGGGAATGACATGCACATGCTGATTGAAACGGCGGGCATAATCGGCCAAATAGCTATTGCCAGCCCAAACCATGCGGCTAAAACTCAATAATTGATCGGTTTTGCTGGTTGGTCGGGCCAAACGGCTCAGCCAGCCATTAATGCTACGCTTGGGATCGGTCGGCAAAAAAATCGCATCATCAAAATCGAAAATAACTGGCACGCGCCGACTAAACCAACGCTCAATTATTGGCGCGCCGATTAACGCCGCCTCGCGCTGCACAATCACTGCTGCTGGTTGGCGCGGCAATTTGGCCAGCCATTGAATCAACGAGCTAAGCAATGCCGCCATTTTCTGAGGGTAACGCTTGGGTTGATAGAGCAAGCGCTGAAGCCGTGGCGTGGCAAATGGCACATAGCGCAATTCAATTCCCGCTGCGGCCAAGGCTGGCGCATAGGGCATAATTCGATAGCGCACACTGGCTGTCAGCATTGGTTGATAGGCTGTCAGGCAAAGCACAGAGTGCGCTTGGTTCATCGTTCTAACTCACGATAACAGGCTGCATAGCGTTCGATTGCGCTAGCCAAATCAAACTCACGTTCGGCAAAATCTCGGCAGCGTTGGCCAAGATCGGGTTGTTGGCGCAAGGCTTGGTAGCTTTGCCAAGCCGCTTGGTAGGCTGCTCGATTAAAATCAGCAATTTCAATTGCCACAGCTTGGGCAAATAATTCTTCGCTATCGCCAATGCCGGCGTTGCTAAAAATCGGCAAGCCACAAGCCAAATATTCGCCAAATTTGGTTGGCGACGAGGCAATTTTGGCATAGCTGGGCGTAATTAATGAGATCGCAACATCGGCAACACTCAGCCATTGCGCCACGTCGTTGCTCGCCACACTGCGGATTGTATAAGATTCTGCGGGGACATTCAAATGCTGCAAGGCGTTGATCAGCGGCTGCGGATCTTGGTTGGAAAGCACCAACCAACGCAAATCTGGCTCGCTTTGCAGCCATGTGGCGAAGCATTCGGCCAGATCAGCGCTACGATAGCCGCCGCCAAGCGAGCCACTATAAACTACAACCTGCTTTGTTTGCCAGCCCAATTCGTGGCGAATCCGAGTTCGCGCTTGCTCGTCGCGCTGCCAGCGTTGCAAATTGGCGGCGCATGGAATAACTGAGGTTTTATTGGCAATTTGTGAATTGTGGCTATGCTCGGCCAAATAACTCAAACTTTGTTTGGTCAAGGTGACAATTTGCTCAGCTTGGTTGAGGCCAGTTTGCTCAAGTTTTTTGAGCAAACGATAGAGCAAGCCAGTGCGTGGCATACCCAAATCAGCCCGTTCATCGGCCCAAAAACCGCGCAAATCGAAGAGCAAAGGCAGCTTAAACCAGCGTTTGAGCAGCAGCCCAAGCGTGAGCGGCACCGTTGAACGAATGTGCAAGGCTTGAATCCGATAGCGCCGCACAGCGATGGTTGCCATCCACAGCCCCAGCATCAAATCATACAAGGTTGCGGGTAAGGTTGGGCGTTGATGATAGCTCAACGGCAGCCACACAACATTATGGCGTTGCAAATGCTCAATCAGCGCCTGGCGACGCGCAACGTCGGCCCAACGGGCAGCTTTTTCAAACGAGAGAATCACAAATCGATGGCCATGTTGGGCAGCCAAGCCCTCTAAATAAGGCAAAATCTGTGTTTGGCCCAGCGGGTCGAGCAAGCCATCGTAGGTTATATAGAGTGTTTTGAGCATAGAATTTGGTTGGGGCATAGAACATAGAGCATAGAAAATAGAACATAGATGTACTGGTTTATTGCGTTAACGACGGTTTGCCCCTCACCCCCTAGCCCCTCCTTTCAAGGGTCGGTTTTGAGCGATTGGTCGGCAGTGGAGCGTTCCCTCACCCCCAGCCCCCTCTCCCACGAAAACACGGGCGAGGGGGAGCAGACCATTTTTCGCCAAGGAATTGCGGGAGAACCAGCGCGTTAAAGCCTCTCGCCCGCCGCAGTGGGCGAGGGGGCTGGGGTGAGGGGATCTTATAAACCTACCCTTGAAAGCTAGCCCCCTCTCCCGTCGAACGGGCGAAGGGGAACCGCTGAGTCAGTGCTCCCCTCGCCCGCGTTCAGTGGGAGAGGGGCTGGGGGTGAGGGAATGATCCTAGTTGCTAATCCATAGCCTGTAGCCCATAGCCTATAGCCATTAATCCTTCGTGCGCTTCGTGTCCTTCGTGGTTAAATGGTCTGATCCCCAACCCCCGATCCCCAGTTAAAAAAACAACGAGCCGTGCCAAAACGACACAGCCCGTTGTCCAAAATCGTCAGACGATCTTATGCGCCGACTTCTTCTTCGCTGGTTGCTTCAGCAGCATCGCTAGCGGCTTCGGTGCTAGCTTCAACAACGTCAGCTACAGGAGCTGCGGTTGCTTCAGCGGCTTCACCATCGCCATCAACGCGGCGCAAGCTCAAGCCAAGGCGTTGGCGTTGGCGATCAAGGCTGATCACCTTCACTTGCACTTGTTGGCCTTGTTGCAACGAATCTGGCGATTGGCCATTTTCGGTCAATTCTGAAGCGTGGATCAAACCTTCAACGCCTTCTTCAACGCGTACAAACACGCCGAAAGGAGCGATGTTGGTTACTTCACCAACGATCAATTGGCCGAGGTCGTAGCGTTGATCGATGGTTGCCCATGGATCTGGCTGCAAACGGCGCAAGCTCAAGCCAATCCGTTCGCGGTCGCGATCGACTTCCAAGACATAGACTTGGACTTCTTGGCCTGGTTGCAAGACTTCGCGTGGGTGGTTAACCCGTTGCCATGAAAGCTCTGAAATGTGAGCCAAACCATCAGCGCCGCCCAAATCGATGAACGCACCGAATGGGGTAAGTTGGTTGACCCGACCAGTGACCACTGCGCCTGGTTCGAGAGTTTCGAGCAAGCGTTCCTTTTGCGATTGTCGCCAGCGTTGCATAGCGGCCCGCTCTGAAAGTACCAAGCGATTGCGATCGCGATCAACTTCGATAACTTTCAAAGGAATATTTTGGCCGACCATCTTGGTCATAGCGCTTTGTTGGCCTTCGGTACCGGTGCGGCTGTGCAAGTTGACAACTTGTGAGGCTGGTACGAAACCGCGCACACGGCCAACTTGAACCAACAAACCGCCCTTGTTGAAACCAACAACGCCAGCTTCGATGATTTGACCATTTTCGAGCATCGTTTGGGCTTCTTGCCAATCGCGCTCAACCTGCACCATGTTGAGTGAAAGAACCAGTTCGCCTTCTTTTGATTCTGGTTCCATCACGTACACTTGCAGTGTGTCACCGTTCTTGATGCCACTAACCATTTCTGGTGGCAAGCGCCGCAGATCTTGGTTAGGGATAACGCCCTCGTGCTTTGCGCCAATGTCAACCAAGATTTGGCTGTCTTCGACGCGCATAACGATACCTTCACGCAGTTGACCGCGTTCTGGGCGTTGATAATCGTACTCAGCAAGCAGTGTCGTCCAATCTTGAACGGCATCCATGCTTTCGGTGTCCACTGTCATCGGGTCTCCAATTAGTTTTGATGGGTCTGCGAGCAAGCTCACAGGGTTAGGCCAATGCGACCAAGTTAATATTCGGAGAGCTTCATTCGGAAGGCGTTGCGTAGAAATGAGGATTTACGTGCTGCCACACCAAAGTTGCATCTATAGTCAACGCCAAACAGCGAGGTCGCCCGCTGACTGTTCAGCTGAAAAAATGGCGTTAAAAAAGCGCATCACGTGATCGTGCTTTGCGCGAAATGCATCTTTGTTTGACGGTGATTTGGGGAAACACGAAACGCTGTGTTCTCCTTCGCTGGTTATCAGCACAACCACGACTCACAGAGACGTAAGGCTACGATCAACGAAATTTAATGGTTTTTACGCGCCTGCAATTATACGTAGGTTAGCAGCGAATGTCAAATCTCAATTAATCCTTGGGGCTAGCCATTTAATCCTAAGCTGGCCTAGTTCTAGCCCAAAAGGGTACGTCCAGCAACCGATGCTGGACGTTGAGGCACTACAAGGCCGGTTCGGCGCTGGCAACAGCGATTGGCTCAGCTTCTAAAACAGCAGTTTCACGCGCTTGTTGAATTTCTTCCGTCCATTGAGCCGCATACAGCTCGGTATAACCACAGGCGCTACAGACTTGGGCCGAAAGCGGGCGATGGCCGCTCGCCAAGGTGCCTAGCACCATAATTTCAACCCCATCTGGGGTCACCAAAGCCGAGGTGGTCATTGCATTTGTGCATTTTGGGCAGTGCATAAAGCCTCCTTGCTTATTCTAAGGTTGGCTATAGCAGAAGCAATGCCGTGATTTTTGGGCTTAATTATTAAAAATTCGTCGCTTATGTTAATCAAAGTTCATAAGTTTCAGCATAATCCATGCTACACTCCCTAGTACATCCAACAACCCAATTTAGAAGAGACAATGTTGTTTCCATTGTTCCCCATCATCTCATCAATAGGAGGTAAGGAGTGTTGTATCGACGCTTAGGGATGTTGTTCTGTGTGTTGTTAATCGGTTTATTAATTCAGCCAGTCCACGCTCAATCTACAATCCCCTATCAAGCAGGATTCCCCGATTCCGAGCCATATGGCAGTTTTTTTGCCTCACCCAGTGTTGTCGATTTGAATAATGATGGTAATTTAGAGGTCTTGACCGCCGATAGCACCGGTTGTATTTGGGGCTGGGATCATTTGGGCAAGGAGTTAGCAGGCTTTCCATGGAAAACTGGCACGGTCTGCGATAACGATCCGCGCATCAATAGTTCGCTGGCAATTGGCGATATTGATAATGATGGCAAGCTCGAAGTGGTAGCTGGAACCCGTGGCAGCGCCGCAACCGCTGGTAAACGCGGCAAAGTATTTGTCTTTGATTATCAGGGCAACATTCGCAGCGGCTGGCCGCGTGAAATGGCTTGGGCCAACATCACCAACGGCAACGAGCCAGAGTTTATGAGCGTGACAATTGCCAATATTGTGGGCGATTCGCGCATGGAAGTGATTGGGATTACCACCAACGAAGCTGGGAGCGATACCAATTATGCACCCAATTTGTATGCTTGGTCGCATAATGGCGCAACTGTGACGGGCTTTCCAACCTCGTCGCACAAAGGCTCTGGTGCGTTTGGCCAAGTGAGCGCTGCTGATATTAATAACGATGGCTACGCCGAAATTTTGATGGGCCGCGATGAGCTATATTTTTATGCCTACAATGGCAAAGGCCAATTGCTACCTGGCTGGCCCATGCAAACCTACCTCGACGAAAATAAACGCACCTGGGGCAAAGATAAATACATCGAATATACTCGGGTTGCGCCAGCAATCGGCGATTTAGATAACGATGGCAAGCAAGAGATCGTCTTTGCGGGCAAGGTGCGCGACCCACTGAGCAACCACGAACAAACTTCAAGTGCCTTGTTGGTCGTTGGCGCTGATGGCAAACGTAAAACCGGCTGGTCGGTTGGCAAAACTGTCGGCAGACCGCTCAAAGCCAATTATTTCACGCCTAACAATCCTGTGGCCTTGGCCGATTTTGAAAACGATGGCAAATTGGAAATTGTCGTGACCTACGATGATGGTACAATTCGCGCCTACAAGCACGATGGCAGCCAATTGTGGTCGTTTAATTACACCAGCGGCAAAAAACTCTATGCCAGCGAGGTGGCGATTGGCGATGTAACTGGCGATGGCAAGGTCGATATTGTCTTTGGAACCTATAGTTTTGATACGACCGCCAATACTTACGTGCGCTTGTATGCGCTCAACACCAGCGGCGTAAACCAAGCACCATACCCGCTGAAATTTACCTACGAGCCAAATAGCACCAATTTCAAAGGTATTTCTGCTGGCCCAACCTTGGCCGATTTGGATCGCAATGGCAAGACTGAGATTTTGGCTCATAGCAAGGGCGGCGTGCTATACGTTTGGGCTACGCCCGCAACCTATCGGCTGGATCGGATGCCATGGCCAACCGCACGCCAAAATAATTATCGCAACGGCAAATATACCCGTTAACTGATTATTGTTCCCTCACCCCCAACCCCTCTCCCAGTCACTGGGCGAGGGGCTTTAACCTTGTGGTTCTAGCGCAATGCTTCGGTCAAAAAATGAGTGGTTCCCCCTCGCCTCGCGTGCGGGCTAGGGGGTGAGGGAACTATTGGTTAAATCGAGCCAGTTGGTTCTTTGGCTAAGTGGCGGCGTTTGTTGCCAAAACGGGGCATGTTGAAACAGAGTGGCAACGGACGTTCGCCAGTCCATGGCGCTGGTGGCGCAGTCACCAATTTGGCCAATTCGATCAACACCTGATCATAATTAACCCGCCAGCCAACAAAATCACGCCAGGCTTGATCGCGGTCGGCTTTGAGCGGCACACCAATCTCAGCCAATTCAGCATACGCCGCATCAAACTCAGCCCGGGTGATGCTAATTGGGTCGTCGGCGTGGGGCGTAGCATTGTAGGGAATCATATATAAATCGGCGATCCGCCGCAGCGCCAAATAGCCAGCTCGAATGCACAAATCAGCATCAGGTTGGCGCGGAATATCGAGCGTCGAAACTGCCAAGGCAGCAGCATCTAAGACCGCCGCCGAAGCCGTAATCCACGAGCGATAGGGCTGAGGCGAACGAAAAAACGCCAATGCTGCAAAAGTCGTATGGCTCTCCTCAAGCTCAGCAAACCAAAGTTCCCAAGCAGCCCACTGCTCAGGCATGCGCTCCAAATTATGAATCCGTTGATAGCGCTGAATCATGGTAATTGCTGATGGTGGCGTGCCAGCCCGCACTTCGAGCAAGGTTACAGCTTCTTCGCGCTTGGAAAACGCGCCATACATCGTTGGCAAATAGGCAATCAACAACGCGACGATGCCCAAGCCCACCGTCGCCGCCAAAAAGGCCAAAATCGTTTCAATCGTTGAATCGACCGGCGCAAAGCCCAAGGTCAACATCGAAGAGCCGCTAAGCAAAAAAGCCTTGCTCCATGGATGTTCGCCAACTGCCCAAAACATACAGGTAAAGCCCGTAATCGCCAACACCATCCAAACGACGGGAATAATTAACAAGGCGACTGGCGCATAAAACGCCAACACCCGATCAGCTTGTTCGTAGTGGTGGATGCGGCGCAAACGCAACAGAAAGCAGCCATACACCAGCCGAAATGTGCTGCGCGTCAGCCAAACATTATCGCCACGTGGCAACACAACCATGCGAATGGCGCTAAATAGCGTGAAGGCCACAATTACCAACCCGATCAAAAACACCCCAAGATTGATTAATCCCTCGATCATTGTCATAGCACCCTCGACGCTTGCCGATCCTTGGGGATATTGTATACCTTGAAGAACATAGAACAAAGAGCATAGAACATAGGTGTATTAGTAATGAGGTTGACAATGGCATAGTCGCCTCACCCCCCAGCCCCCTCGCCCACTGGACGCGGGCGAGGGGGAGCACGCGTTTCTACCACGCAGTGCGGCAGAACCATGGGATTAAAGCCCCTCGCCCGCCACGTGGGAGAGGGGTTGGGGTGAGGGGATCAGGCGGTGGTTAACCTGATGTACCAGTACCTCTATGCTCGCTGTTCTTCAACGGTTAATGCTGAGGCTTTAGTGCTAAATGCTTCGCATGTACGGCCGGTTGCTGCTTGATACGCCGGCCCCAAGGCGGCAATCACCGCATCGACCTGCGGCGCTTCGACCAAAGCCACACAGCAACCACCAAACCCAGCGCCCGTGAGCCGCGCACCCCACACGCCAGGCATAGCGCGCAACAACGCGGTCAGCAGATCAAGCTCTGGGCCGCTGACCTCGTAATCATCACGCAGGCTCCAATGCGATTCGTTCATCAACATGCCAACCGAGCCAAAATCGCCAGCCCGAAATGCAGCGGCGGCCTTATGCACGCGCTCGTTTTCGCTAACAACATGGCGGGCACGTCGATAAATGACATCATTAAACAGCTTTTGGGCGGCAGCTTGGGCTAGCAAATCGCTGCTCACATCGCGCAAATCTTGAATGCTTGGATCAAGCTGTTGCAAAATTGCCACTGCTTGTTCGCATTCAGCGCGGCGTTGATTGTAGGCCGAGCCAGCCAAAGTGCGTGGCACGTTACTATCAATCACCAAAACCGCCACTTCAGCAGGAATCGGCACAGCCTCGATGTCCAACGAACGGCAATCGATCAAAGTGGCGTGGCCAACAACCCCTGCAGCAATCGAGAGTTGATCCATAATCCCACAATTGACGTGGGCATATACAATTTCGGCGCGTTGGGCAATTTTGGCCAATTCAGTTGGGGCAATCGTGATGCCTTGGGCGTGCAAAAGGCTAAATCCCAAGCCAACTTCGAGCGAGGCCGATGAGCTTAAACCGCCACTTAAGGGCAAATCGCCATCGATACTAATCTCAGCACCTTGTAATTGATAACCAGCATCAAGCAATGCTTGGGCCGTGCCGCGCACATAATCGCGCCAATCGCCATGGGTTCCAGCAGCCAAATTGGCTAAATCGGCCTGATCATGGGCATTGAAACGCAACGCATGGACAATCAATTGTTGATCGGCGCGCGGTTGCACTTGAAAGGTCGTGCCACGCTCAAGCGCCAGCGGCATCACAAAACCTGCGTTGTAATCGGTGTGTTCGCCAATTAAATTAACTCGCCCAGGCGAACGAACAAAAAAGCCAGCGTTAACCTCGGTCATAACCAAATGCTCCAAATATCTATTGATGAGTACGTTAGCTGGCCAAGGAGCAATGTCTATTGAGGTGGAATACAGCAGAGGATTAATCGAGAATCAGCACCCAAACTTAAAGCTGGGTGCTGATCGCGAATGTCTGATGATTTGAGCCAAAGCTGATCTTGCAAGCCAACGCACGAAAGCGATCGGCTAGATCTTATGCCTTATTGGCTAAATAATCAATCATGTCAATTTTGGTGATGATCCCGCGCACAACCTCGGATTCATCGACCACAACCGCCACTTGACCACGGCTAAATACTTCGGTCAAGGCATCAATACTGGTGTCGGGACCGACGGTTGCCACGGCGCTGCTAACAATATCGCTAATTTGGTGATCCATCTGACCAGCGCCCGAAAGCAGGTAATCCAACAAATCGACTTCGGTGATCAAGCCGACCAACGTGCCATCGTCGCGGACGACTGGCATTTGTGAAATATCGTTGGCCTTCATATCTTGGATAACTTGGGCAACCGTGTGGGTTGCCTTGGATGAAATGACCGAGCGAGGCCGAATATCGAGCAATTGGCTGATTGGTTCGCTTTCCAAGAAACCGTTTTCGCGCATCCAGTCGTCGGAGAAGATTTTGCTAATGTAGCGCACGCCAGAATCGGGCAGCAAAATGACTGCGGTTTTGCTTTCATCCCAATTTTGGGCCCGCAACCAGCGCATCGCTCCAGCCACAGCCATGCCACACGAGCCACCAACAAACAAGCCTTCTTCGCGCACCATGCGGCGGGTCATGACGAACGATTCTTTATCGCCAACTTGCACCACATCATCAACATATTGGAAGTGCATGGTGGTTGGCAAGAAATCTTCGCCGACACCTTCGACTTTATAGCCAAAGGCTGGGCCAAGCTGGCCAGTGCGGAAATAGTCGGTATACAACGAGCCAACTGGATCGATACCAACAACTTGAATATTAGGATTTTGCTCTTTCAAGAATTTAGCTGTGCCGCTAATCGTGCCGCCCGTGCCCATGCCGGCAATAAAGGCATCGATTTTACCAGCAGTTTGCCGCCAAATTTCGGGGCCGGTTGAACGATAGTGGGCATCGGGATTAGCTTGATTCCAATATTGACCAGCCAAAATTGCGTTGGGCGTTTCTTCAGCCAAGCGTTTAGAAACCGAGTAATACGAGCGTGGATCATCTGGCTCGACGGCGGTTGGCGTAATGACAACCTTCGCGCCTAAAGCACGCAAATAACGAATTTTTTCGTCACTCATTTTGTCGGGCATAACAAAAATCGTTTTGTAGCCACGAATTGCCGCAGCGATTGCCAAGCCCGCACCGGTATTGCCGCTAGTTGGTTCAACAATCGTGCCACCTGGCTTGAGGCGGCCAGAGCGCTCGGCATCTTCGATCATGGCAATCCCAATTCGGTCTTTAACCGAACCACCTGGATTCATGTATTCGACTTTGGCCAAGACTTGGGCGCGAACGCCACGATTGACGCGATTTAACCGAACCAACGGTGTGTTACCGATTGCGTCCAAAATGGAGTCGTGAATTTGCGGCATCGCCATTGTTGCCGTCTCTGTCATTGGGTGCTCCTGCGGTGATTGATCAGTCATGCTTCTATCCTAATCGTAAAAATTCATTGCTGCAAGCCAAAGCTTCGCCTCATGGTAGCACAAACCAAGTATGAAGGAAGAATTATGAGGGATGAAATTTTGATTTGATTGCTTAACACGGAGGCGCAGAGAAAAGGAGGAAGGATGAAGGTTAGAGCATAGAACATAGGATTTGGGGATCATATTTTTAACGCAGAGGCGCAAAGAAGCGAAGGATCAAGTTAAAGCCCAAAGCCAATAGCTGTATTAGTTCATTGCATTGGCACCCATGTTCCCTCACCCCCCAACCCCCTCTCCCACTGAACGCGGGCGAGGGGGAGCACGGGTTTTTACCGCCGTATTGCGCAAGAACCACGGCGTTAAAGCCCCTCGCCCGCCACGTGGGCGAGGGGTTGGGGTGAGGGGATCAAGCCGTGGTTAACCTCATGAACTAGTACAGCTGTACTGATACATGAGATTGGCACCCATGTTCCCTCACCCCCCAACCCCCTCTCCCACTGAACGCGGGCGAGGGGGAGCACGGGTTTTTACCGCCGTATTGCGCAAGAACCACGGCGTTAAAGCCCCTCGCCCGCCACGTGGGCGAGGGGTTGGGGTGAGGGGATCAAGCCGTGGTTAACCTAATGAACTATTATATATAGCCTATAGCCAAGAGCCTCATCCCTGAATCCTGACCCCTTTTGATTTTTGACTTCTGACTTTTCCTTGCGCTCCGCTCTTCATGGTACACTGGCCATATTGACCTATGCAAATACGTGCACAACCTAGGGCGTGCAGATAGCGGGTACTTCGATGCAGGCAGTGCAAGTTTCAACCAATCAAAATCGAGCCGAAATTCCGTGGCGGGCCTATGTGGCGCTGGCAATTGGGATTGTTTGTATCGCGCTATCGGCGATTTGGGTCAAATGGGCAGCTGTGCCCGGGCCGGTTTCGGCGTTTTATCGCATGCTCATTCCAGCGGTTATTTTAGTGCCCTGGTGGTTTGCCAAACGGCCTAAACATCTGCCCAAGCAGGCCACGCGGCTTTCGCTACTGGGCGGCGTTTTTTTCGCCTTCGATTTGGCTTTGTGGAACACGGCAATTTTGCTGACTTCGGCAGCCAACTCAACCTTGTTTGCCAATAACGCGCCGTTGTGGGTTGGCTTGGGGGCGTGGCTAATTTTTCGCGAACGCTTGCCGCAGCGCTTTTGGTGGGGCATGGCAATTGCGCTAATTGGCGTGGTGGTGATTATGGGCGAGAATTTGCAGCAGCTCACGATCAGCCGTGGCGATTTGCTGGCGATCTCGGCTGGTGGTTTTTATGCTGCTTATTTGCTGACAACCCAACGCGCCCGCGCCGAGCTTGATACGCTGACATTTATGACGTTGGGCATCGTGGTAAGTGTTGTAATTTTGGGCTTGTTGTGCTTAATCGGTGGCTTTAGCATTATTGGCTTCAGCGCCAAAACGTGGTGGTCGTTGCTTGGCTTGGGCTTGGTTTCGCACCTCGGCGGCTGGCTGGCAATTAATTATGCGCTTGGTCACATTAAAGCAGCCACTGCTTCAGTCAGCTTGTTGGGCCAGCCTGTTTTGACCGCGCTGATCTCAATTCCGCTGTTAAACGAGCCTTTGCAGATCTTTCAAATTATCGGTGGCAGCTTGGTGATTGGCGGCATTTGGCTGGTAAATACCCAAAAAGAAACATCAAATAATAAAGTGTAGCGTTTATTACAGAATTGATGTATACTAGCAATAAGTCGTGCTATACTGATGCGACATGCAGCGACCATGCCAACTGGAAATGCGGGGATGCTGCCAACAAAGGAGCCTTATTCAGATGGAAAAGCAAAAAGTAACCGTGATTGGTTCGGGGCCAGCAGGGTTGACGGCGGCGCTGTATGCTGCGCGGGCCAATTTAACCCCGTTGGTTATTCGCGGGATTCAGCCTGGCGGCTTGATTGCCACCACCAGCGAAGTTGAAAATTATCCTGGCTTCCCCGATGCAATTAATGGTTTTGATTTAGCCGATAAAATGGAAAAACAAGCAGCGCGTTTTGGCACCCACTTTTTAGATGGAATTGTCGAAAAAGTTGAGTTGGGCGAACGGCCTTTCAAGCTGCATATTGATAACGGCACGATTGTCGAAACCGAAACCTTGATTATTTCAACTGGCGCTTCGCCCCGCAAATTGGGTGTGCCAGGCGAATTAGAATTGGCTAATCGCGGCGTTTCCTATTGTGCTGTGTGCGATGGCTTCTTCTTCCGCGATAAAACCTTGGTCGTGGTTGGTGGCGGCAATAGCGCCTTGGATGAAAGTTTGTTCTTGACTCGCTATGCCAAAGAAGTGCACGTCATCCATCGCCGCGACCAATTGCGCGCCGACCCAGTGTTGATTGAACGTGCCCAAAATAACCCAAAGATCAAGTTTATTTGGGATACCGTGGTAACCAAAGTCGAAGGCACAGTTAAGGTCGAAGGCGTAGGCCTGCAAAATGTCAAAACCGGCGAGGAATCAACCTTCGCTGCCGATGGCGTGTTCCCCTACATTGGGCATATTCCCAACACATGGTTGTTCAAAGATCAAATCGATTTGGATGAAAATGGCTATATCGTTAGCCCAGGCCGTGCCCGTACCAACATTCCTGGAGTGTTCGTGGCTGGCGATGTCGAAGATCACGTCTATCGCCAAGCAATCACCGCCGCTGGCAGTGGCTGTATGGCAGCCATGGAAGCCTCGTGGTTCTTAGACCAAATCGAGCACGAACAAACCAGCTTGGCGCAATGGTAGTGCCAAGGGGCTAGAATTCAGTTGTCAGGGGTCAGGAATTAATATGTTCTTGGCCCTCGTTTTGTTTTTAGTTCCCTCACCCCCCAGCCCCCTCTCCCACTGAACGTGGGCGAGGGGGAGCACCTGTTTTTACTATCGAATTGTGCAAGAATCACAGCGTTAAAGTCCCTCGCCCGCACCACGGGAGAGGGGTTGGGCTGAGGGGAGATACCTTTGCGTGAATCGCTTAAGCCTGTTAGGATGGCACAAAACGACTGAATAACACACACGAGGACTCGATGATGAGCACATTGCTGGAGATTTACGAAACAATGAGCTATGGCCCTGCCCCAGAAGCAGCTGCTCCTGCCCACGAGTGGCTAGATGCCCATAGCCGTCGTTTCGGGCTATATATTAATGGTACATGGACTGAAGCCGCCAACGAGCGCTTGTTTGATTCGATCAATCCTGCTAATCGCAGTGTATTGGCGCAAGTGACCCAAGCCAGCAGCGATGAAGTTAATGCTGCTGTGGCCGCTGCCAAGGCGGCTTTTCCTGCATGGTCGCAAACCAGTGGCCATGTGCGTGCACGCTATCTGTATGCCTTGGCACGCCAAATCCAAAAGCATTCGCGACGCTTCGCAGTGCTCGAAACGCTCGACAATGGCAAGCCAATTCGCGAAACCCGCGATATTGATATTCCGCTGGTTGCCCGCCATTTCTATTATCACGCTGGCTGGGCGCAGTTGCAAGAGAGCGATTTGGCAGGCTACGAGGCGCTGGGCGTGGTTGGCCAAATTATTCCGTGGAACTTCCCCTTGTTGATGTTGGCCTGGAAGATTGCCCCAGCCTTGGCCATGGGCAACACGGTGGTCTTGAAGCCCGCCGAATGGACTTCATTAACCGCCTTGGCGTTTGCCGAAATTTGCCATGAAATTGGCTTGCCCAAGGGCGTGGTCAACATCGTCACTGGCGATGGCAAAGTTGGCGAGCAAATCGTCAAGCATCCTGATATTGCCAAAATTGCCTTTACTGGCTCGACCGAAGTTGGCAAAATTATCCGCAGCGCCACCGCTGGCACTGGCAAAAAGCTTTCGTTGGAGCTTGGCGGCAAATCGCCGTTTATCGTCTTTGATAGCGCCGACCTCGATAGCGTGGTCGAAGGCGTGGTCGATGCGATTTGGTTCAATCAAGGCCAAGTTTGTTGCGCTGGCTCACGCTTGTTGGTGCAAGAAAATATCGCCGATAAGCTGATTGGCAAGTTGCGCACCCGCATGGAGCAATTGCGCATTGGCGATCCCTTGGATAAAGCGATTGATATTGGGGCGATTGTTGCCCCAGCCCAATTGCAAAAAATCGAGCAATTGGTGGCCGAAGGCGAGCAAGAAGGCTCAGTCAAATGGCAACCATCGTGGGCATGCCCAACCGATGGCTATTTCTACCCACCAACCTTGTTCACCAACGTGGCTCCCGCCTCAACCTTGGCTCAAGTCGAAATTTTCGGGCCTGTGTTGGTCACGATGACCTTCCGCACGCCCGATGAAGCGATTGCCATCGCCAACAACACCCGTTTTGGCTTGGCTGCCAGCATTTGGAGCGAAGATATTAACGTGGCGCTCCACGCCGCAGCGCGGGTCAAAGCAGGCGTGGTTTGGATCAACAGCACCAACTTGTTTGATGCAGCAGCAGGCTTCGGCGGCTATCGCGAAAGCGGCTATGGTCGCGAAGGTGGCAAAGAAGGCTTATACGAATACCTCAAAAAATCCGAGGTCAAAAAGCTCAAAACTAAGGCCAGCCCTGCCACAGCAGCAGTTACAACTCCAGTCAGCAATGGCATGCCAGCGCTTGATCGCACGCCAAAAATCTATATTGGTGGCAAGCAAGCCCGCCCCGATTCGGGCTATAGCCGCATTGTGGTTGGCAGCAATGGCGAAACGCTGGGCGAAGTTGGCGATGGCAGCCGCAAAGATATTCGTAATGCGGTCGAAGTGGCTCGTAGCGCCGCCAACACATGGTCGGCAGCAACCGCCTACAATCGCGCGCAAGTGCTCTATTTCTTGGCTGAAAACCTTGGCGCACGCGCCAGCGAATTTGCTCAACGCATTCGCCAGCAAACAGGCCGCAACGATGCAGAGCTTGAAGTTGAAACTGCGATCGAGCGCTTGTTCACCTACGCTGCTTGGGCCGATAAATATGATGGCGCGGTGCATGCCACGCCAGTGCGCAACGCAACTCTCGCCATGGTCGAGCCAATCGGCGTGCTTGGCTTGGTTTGTCCAAGCGATTATCCATTGTTGGGCCTGATTTCGCTGCTTGCGCCAACCATCGCCTTGGGCAATAGCGCAATCATCATTCCATCTGCCGAACATCCGCTTTCAGCCACCGATTTGTATCAAGTGCTGGATACCAGCGACGTGCCTGCTGGCGTGGTCAACATCATCACTGGCGACCGCGATAGTTTGGCCAAAGTGCTAGCCGAGCACAACGACATTGATGGTTTGTGGTATTGGGGCAGTGCTGAGGGCAGCGCCTTGGTTGAACGCAGTTCAATTGGCAATCTCAAACAAACTTGGGTCAACTACGGCGAAAGCCGCGATTGGCTCGATCGACGAGTTGGCGAGGGCGAAGAATTTTTGCGCCACGCCAGCCAAATCAAAAATATCTGGGTTCCCTACGGCGCATAATCGCCGAATTGAACCAAGCAAGCCCGACTCCAATCAAGGAATCGGGCTTGTTCGTTTTAGTTTGGAATAATCTCGCTGGCAAACCAATATGGGCCGCTACAGGCATTATTGAGTGGAGCCACCAAATGCGTGAAAAATTCTGGCTGAACTTCGCCACCGCCCAGCCGTACCTCTGAACCAACAACCACCTGCTGAGCGGTTTGGAGGTCGCTGATCATCGTTTTTTCAAGCCGAAATTGCTCATTCCAGATAATCAGATAGCTTGCTTGATTATTGGCAGGTTCAAGGCGCAGGCAATTACCACGAATAATCAGTTCGCCGCTGGCAATGGCTTGCGGCACTTGACCAATGCTGTTCGGTCGCACTTGGGGAAAAACCAATCCAACGGTTGGTTGGCTGGTTGGGTTTGAGGCAGCGCAACCACTAATGATTAGTAATAACAAGCTCAATGCCAGATAGATCTGTTTTATCATATATGTTCGCATCGCAGTTATGGCACTAACAGTGGCGAATAGCCATGATCAAAAATCTTTGCAATAGGCATAAAGTAACCGAGGCTACTATTAATGCCACATGGCACGTTATTGCCAGCAGTATGAACACCATAGGCTATTTGCCCTGCATACCATGGAGAACCGCTATCGCCATAACACGATAATGCACTACTAGTATTTGAGCGCAAAACCTCAATATAGCTGGCTGGGGTTGTGCCATTTAAGCTAAAAGTTGTACTTGTAATCGTGCCGCATGTATAGCCTGTTGTTTTACCATATTTGCAAAGATAGGTACCAATGGTTGGGGTCATAAATCGGTAGCCAGTAATTGAATGATTATAAAAAGGCGGTGCGTTATCACGAACTAAATTTGTGATTGTATCGCTTGCTTGTGGCTTTGTGAGCACTTTATAATCATAACCACTGCCGTTTTGAAAACTATAAGAAAGCACAAGATTGCCACCTGATGCTACCGGAAGGGGATTAAATGGTGGCGAAATAGAGCTATCTTGGCAATGGCCAGCGGTCATTATATAACGTACACCAGTCGCATTATTCTTGATCGAGAAGCTCGTGGTGCAGCCCGGCAACGAATTTCCTGCATACCACTGGGTTTGAGCAACGGGTAATGATTGCTCTTTAATCACAATATCTACAGGAAGATTGTTATTCTTTGTTTGTATCTGGCTAATAAGTAGCGATTTATTTTCTGTATAGACTTCAACAATATTTTCTTTAATAGTAATTGATGATGCAATTGGTTGCTTGAGAACCTTCGAGAGGGCTTGAATCTGTGCTTGGGTTGCTACAAGATCGTTATACGATCTTTTTACGAATTGGATATCAATCAGTGCATATAATTTATGAGCTTTTAAATAAGTAGCAATCCGTTGATTTGGATCGGCAACGAGATGCAGAATAATGCTATATTTGGGCTGATGCTGAATCCATATACCTGCAAATACAGCCGAATTTTTTGTTTGTAAATCTTGCTCCAAGATCCCTATTTCTTCTTGAATATTCAATCGATAGATGGCTTCATCGAGGCTAACTTGATAATCCTTCGCATATGTCTCTGCATCGCCAGTATAAGCACTATGCGCCGATAATACAGTATTTGGATGACTTGAAATGGCCCAAAGACTTACAAATATTAATCCTATTTGTAAAAAACGCTTCCCCAATAGGCTCCATGTAATCGTCATGAAATAAGCCTCACTAATCAATAAGCTAAGACCAAAAAGCGGATGTCGAAAAAGAGTTTGAGGCGAAAACGAGGAGATTGTGGCTCTCTATCACCAAGAGCATAAACCAAAAAAACGGATTGTCAATCCAATACTACTTAAAAATAAACCATTGTTCCAGATTTTAAGAGTAATCACTATAACGATCATTACAGATTTGACAATTCAACAAAACCCTTATATATTGATATTAAGTATCAATAAGGAGTTTATGGAATGTTTGATGTGATTATTGTTGGGGGCAGCGTCGCTGGTTTGAGTGCAGCCTTGGTGTTAGGTCGGGCGCGACGTACGGTTGTGGTGCTCGATAGCCAACGGCCGCGCAATGCCCAATCGCCTGGCGTGCATAATTTTCTCTCACGTGATGGGATTTTGCCGGCTGAGCTACGCCAAATTGGCCGCGATCAGCTTAAGCCGTATCCAAGCGTGGAAGTGCGTTTCGCCACCGCCGAGCAGGCTCAAGCGATCGACGGCGGTTTTGTGGTGACGCTTGATGATGGCAGCGAATTACGCAGCCGCAAATTATTAATTGCCTCAGGTGTAATCGATGAATTGCCAGCAATCGACGGTATCGCCGAATTATGGGGATCAAGCGTGTTTCACTGCCCCTACTGCCACGGCTGGGAAGTGCGCGATCAACCGTTGGCCGTCTTAGTATCCGATGCTGATCGCCTGTTTCACGTCGCAACCTTGCTGCAAAATTGGAGTAGCGATTTAGTGGTTTGTACCAATGGCGAGGCCCAACTTAGCCTAGAACAACGCCAAATCTTGGCCAAACTCAATTTGCCAATTCGCGAAGATCGCTTGGTGGGGATTGAGCAAGCTAATGGCCAACTGACGCATTTGATTTTCGACCAAGGTGAGCCATTAGCTCGCAGCGGCTTGTTGATTGGCGTGCCCCAACGCCAACGCAGCCAATTGCCAGCCCAATTAGGCTGCGAAGTTTCCGATAATCCCCAAATGCCAAACTTAATCAAAGTGCAAATGCTTGGTCAAACCAGCGTGCCAGGTGTATATGCAGCTGGCGATGCCACCGCAGGCATGCAACAAGCCATCAATGCCGCCGCTGGGGGAGCAATGGCAGGCGCTGGCATCAATCACGAACTGATTCAAGATTTGATTAAACAGCTTTAGCCCTGCGCTCGAAGCGCGTGCGCCATTTGCTGTAGCATTGTTGATGATACTCCTCGGCGGGGTAAAACGGCAAATCAATTAAGATTTCAATGCTGAGATCAGCCAGCCGCGGTTGCGCTAGCTTACTGGCCAGAGCTAGCTCCAACTGCGCAGCGGTACTGCAAATAATCAGCGGGCGATATTGCGGATCGGAATCTAGCGGCGGCTCCAGCATTGCCCAAAATTGGTTCAATAGCTCAACCAAACTGATGATCGTTGGATCAAATTGTAATTCGATGACCTCTGCATGGCCGGTTGTGCCAGCACAAACATCCTCATAGCTTGGATGCTCAGTCCAGCCGCCAGCATAGCCCGCTTGGGTTTGGATGATGCCCTTGATCGAGCGCAAGGCTTCTTCGACACCCCAAAAACAGCCAGCCCCAACAATAATTCGCTCATGCATAGAACCACCTTTGGCTTGATGTTTAGGCCTTTGTAAAGCCATATTTAGTGATCATAGCACGAATTGTGGTGATATTGCGGGCGGTTCCTGCTTGTTTGAGTGCCCGCTCTAATTTTGCGCCGCTAAATTTACTCTCGCCAACCTGTTTATGGCGCAACCACCAAACATGCCGCCCAGTAATGCGAAACGTATCCAATTCGTTTTGGTGTTTGGCTAAACGGGCTTGGGCCTCTGCATCAGGCTCATGGCGCACAAAGGTCACATATAACGCAGCTTTGGGATCGATTTCGCTTGGTTCGAATGGGCAAGCCTGTTCAAGCTCGACCAACTCGCTGGCTGAGCGCAAAAATGTTTCGACTGCAAAGCCCAAACGGGCCTCAAGCTGGCGATTAATCAATGTTTCAGCCTCTGGATAGCTGATCGTTGGATCAGCGAAGACCACATTGCCCGATTGAATGTAGGTTTGGACATTCTCAAAGCCTTGGCCAACCAACACCGCGCGCAAATCTTCCATCTTCACAAAATGGTTGGTAATGTTGATCGCGCGTAAAAATGCAATCGTCGTCATCATCGCCTCGCTTTTTAGCAAATATGTACGAGTATACCAGAGAGCGAGATTTTAACGCACAGTTTTTTATCCACGAAGGACACGAAGCGCACGAAGGACGGAAACCACGAAAAACACGAAGGCCGCGAAGGTTAAATTTTTAGCCACAGATTAGTGCAACATATTCCTTCCCCAAAGCCAATAGCCCATAGATGTAATGGTTCATTAGGTTGGCAATATGTTTCATGCCCTCACCCCCCAGCCCCCTCTCCCACTGGACGCGGGCGAGGGGAAGCACGCATTTTCACCCATTGTTATGGGAACACCCGAAAAGACTGAAGCTAACTCCCACTGGACGCGGGCGAGGGGGAGCACGCATTTTCACCAAGCATTGCGCAAGAACCACAGCGTTAAAGCCCCTCGCCCGCGTCCAGTGGGAGAGGGGTTGGGGTGAGGGGATCAGGCCGTAATTAACCTGATGTACCAATAGCCTATCGCCTATCGCCTATAGCCTTATTCCCTATGTTCTATGCTCTATGCTCTAATTTCATCCCTCATACTTCATCCTTTTCACAGCTCTGCTATAATATTGTTTCAATGCTTAAATAACCTCAACTGCTTCGACCAACCATCACCTCACTGCTGAGGAGTAGCGTATGCAACAGGTAGTACGTGTTTTTCACCAACTCTTGCCCGATTTTGTTGACCATGTTTCTGCGCAAATTGTTGCGAACCATGTGCCTGTGTATGCCAGTTTGCCGCAGCAGCATGTCAAAATGGCGCTCTACAACGCGATCCATTCAATCGAGATTGATTTGGCCCAAGGCACAACCTCGGTGTATGCAGATTATTGGCGCAATGTGGCAGTGCAGCGGGCACAACAAGGCATTTCGCCAGTTCATAGCATGTTGGTGACCCATCTCTCGACCAATGTCATGACCCAATTTTTAAAACAAGCCTTGCAACGTGAGCCAGATGCCTTGGCTTGGTGGCTCGAACGCACTCACACCATCATCTCGCTTGGCATGTTGGTGATGACCGAAGCGCGGATTAATGCGCTGCAACAGCTTGGACAATTGGGCAGCGAGCCAGCCAGCAGTGGCATTATTATTCAGGAACAGCCAAACTTGATTTTGCCACCAAGCCATTGGCAAGCCCCGCATGTGTTGCATGTGCAGGCGTTTGGCCAACTGCGAGCATGGCGTGGCTCAAGTGAGATCATCAATTGGGGCCGCAAATCGGCAATTGCTTTGCTCGGTGTGTTAATTACCCAGCGTGGCCAATGGATACAGCGTGAGCAAATTTGCGAGCTATTTTGGCCTGATTTAGCGCCGAGCCAAGCAGAAGCCCAATTTAAAGTGGCGCTAAATGCGCTCACCGCCGTGTTGGAGCCAGAGCGCCCGACGCGTCAAGCCTCAAGCTATATTCAACGCCGCCATACTGCCTATCGCTTGGCCCTCGATACCGCGCCGATTCAGCTTGATCTGCTGCGTTTTGAGCAATTGCTACAACGGGCAACCCACGCCAGCAATCGGACAGAGGCGATTAATTACTATCGCCAAGCGCTCAATCTGTATGCTGGCGATTTTTTGGGCGATTGTTTGTATAGCGATTGGGCCAATGGCCTACGCGAGCAATTGCGGGCGAATTATGTGCAAGCAGCATGCGATCTGGCCCACTTATTGCTGGCCGAACAGCAGCCAAACGAGGCTTTGGAATGGACAGAGGCGGCGCTCCACGCTGATCCCTATCAAGAAACCGCCTATCAAGCTAGCTTTATGGCCTATGCTCAGCTTGGCAATCGCCAACAATTGCAACGCAGCTATCAGCGCTGCCAACAAACCTTGGAGCACGATTTGGGCTTAGCGCCGTTGGCTACGACCAAAGCGGCCTATCAACAAGCAGAACAAACGCTGCAACGAGTGTAACTCAAGTGTAACTGGCCTTTGCTATGCTGAAGTGAGAGCTACTTCAATTGCATAGTCCAAAGGAGGACGCACGTAATGAAGCGTTTGATTTCGATGTTGATCATTCTGGTTACTGCAATTCAGCTTTTGGCTGCTTGTAGCAGTGGCACCGGAGTTGAGCCAACGACCACCAATCCGACCAGTGAATCGGCCCAAGCCACCCAAGCTCCTCCCGCGACGACCGCACCTGCCGCAACCACAGCAAGCACCGACCCAACCGCCGCGCCAACCAGCGCTAGCGCTGCTGCAACTGGCAAGCCAATCAAAATCGGCCTAATCACCGATCAATCCAAAGCCTTGTCGTTGTATGGCAGCCAAGAAATCAATGGCTTTATGTTGGGCTTGGAATATGCTACCAACGGCACGATGCAAGTGGCTGGCCGCCCCATTGAAGTGATTGTCAAAGATGATGAAAATAACCCAGAACGCGCTCGCCAATTGGCCCGCGAGCTGATTGAAAAAGATGGCGTTGAATTATTGCAATGCTGCGCCTCGACCTCAAGCGCCTTGACCGTGATTGAAATTGCCAAAGAAAACAACATCATTGCGATGATTGATCCTGCGGCTGGGCCACAAATTACTGGCTCGAATTTCAATCGGTTTGTTTTCCGCACTGGCCGCAACACCTTGCAAGATGCCTTGACCGCAGGCCCGTATATGGTCGAGAACGTTGGCAAAGAGTTTGTGCAATTGGCTCCTGACACCGATTTTGGCAAAGGCTCAGCCGCCTCGTGGCGCTCGATCATCGAGACCAACGGTGGCACCTTCGTCGCCGATGATGTGTTTATTCCCGCCGATACGACCGACTTTACGCCCTACTTGCAAAAATTGCTTGATGCCGCCGACGAAAAACAGGCCAAAGTCTTGATGGTCACCTGGGCTGGCTCGAACTTTCCACGCTTGTTCCAGCAAATGCAAGAGCAAGGCGTGCTCGATAAATTAACCTTGGCAACCGGCTTTGGCGATAACGTGACCATGCCAATGGTTTATGCCGATGCAGTTGGCTCGGTTGGCATGATCGCCTACCACTACACTTTGCCCAAGAACGAGGTCAATGATTGGTTAGTTGAGGAGCACAAAGCCAAATATGGCTCATACCCTGATCTCTTTACCGCTGGCGGCATGGCCTCGGGCATTGCAACCGTGCGCGGTTTGGAAGCAACCAAGGGCCATACCAACGCCGATGCCTTGATTGCGGCGCTCGAAGGTATGAGCTTTGAGGGGCCAAAAGGCACCTACACCTTCCGCAAAGACGATCATCAAGCGCTCCAGCCGATGTATATGGTGAAATTGATTAGCACCAGCGATCCTGATGCAAAATTCTTTGAGTTGCTGCAAGAACGCAGCGCCGAACAAACCGCCCCGCCAGTGATGGTGACGAAGTAAGCCGAGGGGTCAGTAATTTAGAGATCAGGGGCCAGTAGTTGGGGAATCGTACAGGCAAGCTTCTGGCTCCTAGCCCCTGATCCCTGACCCCTCGCTCAATAAAGGAACTTCCAATGCCAAACGTTTTGCTGAAAACTGACCATCTTTCGCGCTCGTTTGGTGGTTTGCAGGCGGTGCGTGATGTAAGCATCGCAGTTGAAGAAGGCTCGTTTCATTCGGTTATTGGGCCAAATGGGGCCGGAAAAACGACCTTCTTCAACATGATTAGTGGCGCGATTAAGCCCAGCAGCGGCAAGGTATTTTTTGCTGGCAACGAGATTACCGGCCAGCCCTTGCACCGCATGATTCACCTTGGCATTGGCCGCGCCTACCAAATTACTAGTTTATTTCCCTCGCTGAGTGTGGCTGAAAATGTCCGGTTGGCAGCTCAAGCGCGGGGCCGCGATACCTTCAAATTTTGGCAGCACAGCGATCGCTTCCAGCGCTACCACGAACGAGCACAAACCGCGCTCAAGTTGGTTGGGTTGCGTGGCGTTGAGCATATGCTCGCCAGTGCCTTGCCCCACGGCGATAAACGCAAGCTCGAATTGGCCTTGTTGCTGGCTAGTGAACCACGCTTGCTCTTGCTCGATGAGCCAACCGCTGGCATGGCTGCCAACCAAGTGCCCGAATTGATCGAGATTATTCAGCAACTGCGCCAAAGCGGCCAACATACCATCATCTTGGTCGAGCATCGCATGGATGTGGTGATGAGCATTTCGGATCAAATTACGGTGATGCATGGTGGCAGTGTGCTGGCCGAAGGCACGCCCCAAGCGATTGCAGCAGATAAACGCGTGCAGCAAGCCTACCTTGGCGAATTGTATGACGATGTGCTAAGTCAGCCTCACGAGGTCGCCCATGACACCAATTCTTGAAGTTGAGCAAATTCAGACCTTCATCGGGCAATACCATATTTTGCACGATGTCTCGTTGCAGGCCGAGCAAGGCACAATTACCGCGCTGCTTGGGCGCAACGGCGCAGGCAAAACGACCACCCTCAAATCGATTATGGGCCTTACACCGCCCCAAACTGGCACAATTCGCTTTGCTGGCCAACGCATCAATGGCTTGCGCACCTTCAAAATTGCCCAATTGGGCATTGGCTATGTGCCAGAGCATCGGGCAATTTTTCGCGATCTCACGGTAACCGAGCATTTAATATTGGCTGAGCGCAAGCGCGGCGATTTACGGCGACGTGGCGATTTGATCTTCAGCCTATTTCCCGATTTGCAGCGGCTCGAACGCTTGCTCGGCAGCCAACTTTCTGGTGGTCAACAACAGATGTTGGCGATTGCACGGGCCTTGGTTCCCGAAACCCAATTGCTATTGATTGACGAGCCAAGCGAGGGCCTTGCACCAGTAATTATCGAACAAATGATGCGGGCAATTACCGCGCTGAGCGAACATACCACGGTGGTGTTGGTTGAACAAAACTTTCGCATGGCCAGCGCCATCAGCCAAGCCTACTTTATGCTCGATGATGGCCGAACCGTCGATCATGGCACGATGACGGAACTGCGGGCCAATCCGCAATTGATTCAGCGCTATCTTGGCGCTGCCTAAAAGGTGATTGTATGGCAGTTGCTGCTCCTCCCACAATTCAAGCCAAGCCGTTGCGCGAGCGTTTAGCGCCGTTGGTTATTCCAGCAGTATTTGTGCTGATTTTCGCCACAGTGTTGGTGGTTGCGCCTGCAAGTTGGCCCAAATTAATCACTGGCATTTTGTTGCCTGGCCTGACCTTGGCGGCAATTTATTTTATGCTCTCTGCTGGCTTATCGCTGATTTTCGGCCTGATGGATGTGCTGAATTTTGCTCATGGCTCGCTGTTTATGCTCGGTGGCTACAGCGCCTGGACATGCAACCAATGGCTTGACCCAGCTTACCCAGGCCATTGGCCGCTCACCATCGCCAGCGGTAATCTGCGTTTTATCATCGGCTTGATTGTGGGAGCCTTGGTGGGTGCAGCGGTTGGCAGCCTGATCGAAATCAGCCTGATTCGCCCACTTTACAAACGGCCAATTTACCAAGTGCTGCTGACCTTGGGCTTAGTATTTGTGTTTGATGCCTTGGTACGCACAATTCCAGCGTGGGGTTCGCTCAGCCGTGCGCCAATCAAGCCGCCGATGCTCACCGAAAGCCTCAGCCTGTTGGGCCGCCGCTTCCCCAGCTATAGCCTATTTTTGATCTGCTTGAGCGTTTCGCTTGCCGTAATTATCGCCTTGGTGCTGCGCCGCTCACGGATTGGCCTGACGATTCGGGCTGGCGTGCAAGATAGTGCGATGGTCGAAGCGATGGGCATCAACGTGCGCCGCGTTTTTACTGTAGTCTTTGGCTTTGGCAGTGGCTTGGCGGCCTTGGGCGGCGCGGTTGCAGCCTCGTTCATTGGGGTCTACCCCGAGATGGGCTTGGAATACCAGCTTTTCGCTTTTATCGTGGTGGTGATTGGTGGCTTGGGCAGCTATAGCGGCGCGGCAGCAGGAGCCTTGTTAATTGGGCTGGCCCGCACCTTCAGCGACCATTTGGTGCTCGAAACAGGCTTGCCCACCGCCATCGCCTCGGCCTCGACCGTGCTGGTCATGGCGGTTGTGCTATTGCTCAAGCCCGGCGGAATTTTCAATAAACAATAGGGGTGGAAACCGCGAAGAGCGCGAAGAGCGCGAAGGTTTGATCCACGAAGAGCACTAAGAGCACGAAGGGGAGAATAATGGAAACCACGAAGAGCACAAATGATGGGGTGAAGGAAACTTAAAAATAATCCACAACCCAAATATTAGGCGGTGCAGGGGGATGAAAACCCCCTGCGTTTCCCTCCAGCGGAGGGACGGAAGGGTGGAGAAATCTAATTGCAAGAAAAACTAGGCATCGAGGACCGGAACCGCGAAGAACACGAAGGGCACGAAGGGGAAAAGTAGATGAGGCTCTAGGCTTTTGGCTAGCGGAAAATCATTGGAGTTGGCAACAGATGGTTGGCAGTGAACGAGATACCGATCCCCAGCCCCTAGCGCGATGCGAGGGGAAACCATGGAATTAACGCTCCCCTCGCCCGCGCTCAGTGGGAGAGGGGCTGGGGGTGAGGGCATGTCCTTGGCTGCCAATCCGATGAACCAGTACACTCAATCCCCCTACCCCTATCAATAACGGAGAACGATCATGCTCAATCCACCATTGTTAGCCGGATTAACCGCCCGTGTAGTTCAAACGCCGCGCTTGGCAATGCATGTGATTGAGCGTGGCGACCCCAAGAATCAGCCTATTGTGCTGGTGCATGGCAATGTTTCAGCCGCCCGTTTTTGGGAAGAATTAATGCTGGCCTTGCCCAACGATTATTATGTCATTGCTCCTGATCTGCGTAGCTATGGCCGCTCGGAGCGCTTGCCGCTTGATGCAACTCGTGGCGTGCGCGACTTCAGCGATGATCTCGATAGTTTGCTCCAAACCCTCGCCATTAACCAACCACACTTGGTTGGCTGGTCGCTGGGTGGCAACATCATTGTGCAATATGCGCTTGATCACACCGCGAATGTGCGTTCGCTGACCTTGGTCGCGCCTGGCTCGCCCTATGGATACGGCGGAACCCAAGGCCTCGACGGCCAACCCAACAGCCCTGATTACGCTGGTAGCGGCGGCGGAACTGCCAATGCAGCCTTTATCGAAGCGCTCAAAAACCAAGATCGCGGCGATGGCCCAGTTTCGCCCCGCACAATTATGAATACGTTTTATTTCAAGCCACCGTTCCGCTCCAGCCGCGAAGATGTGTTTGTTGATGAAATGCTCCAGATGTATTGCTCGCCGCAAAATTACCCAGGCGATTTGGTGGCTTCAGCAAACTGGCCGCTGGTTGCACCAGGTACAGGCGGCGTTAACAATGCGCTATCGCCCAAATATCTGAACCAAAGCGATTTTGCCAGCATTCAACCGCAACCACCAGTGCTCTGGATTCGTGGCGATGCCGACCAAATTGTCTCCGATGCCTCGATGTTTGATTTGTGCATGCTTGGGCAATTGGGCTTAGTACCAGGCTGGCCTGGCGCGGAAACTCATCCAGCTCAGCCAATGGTTGGCCAAATGCGAGCAGTGCTTGAAAACTACGCAGCCCACGGCGGCGAATACCAAGAAACGGTGTTGGCCAATTGCGGCCACTCGCCGCATATCGAACAACCAAGCTTGTTCAACACGGCACTGCTTGATTTTCTCACTCAGGTTTAGGCGAGGTTTGCTATGCAGCGTTTGCGCCCACTGCTGCCACTTGTGGCGATTGGCGGCTTGGCAAGTTTGCCATTTGCCTTTGCAGCCGATACGACCCGCTTTTGGCAAGGGGTCTTTATTCAGATTTTCATTCTGGCGATTTATGCTCTGAGCTACGATTTGTTGATGGGCTACACCGGCATGATTTCGTTTGGCCATGCGCTGTTTTTTGGCGCTGGCGGCTATACCGCCGCGATTTTGCTGCGCCAAACAGAGCCGCCCTCAATGCTGATTGTCTTAGCAGCGGTGATCGTCGTTGGCGCAACCCTTGGGGCAGCAGTCGGGGCTTTATCGCTGCGGGTAAGCGGGGTTTATTTTTCGATGATTACCCTTGCGCTGGCCGAAATTTTCTTCATCTTGTTCAAAGCCGATGATCCCAAGCTCAAGCCAATTACAGGCGGCGAAATTGGCTTGCAAGGAATTGTCGTGCCAGCGGCAATCGATGCCACAACCTATCGTTTGCGCTTCTACTTTTTGACCTTGGCTTGTATGGTTGGGCTGTATTACGCGGCGCGACGCTTGATCAACTCGCCAACTGGCCGCGTGTTTGTGGCAATTCGCGAGAACGAGCCACGCGCCACGGCCTTGGGCTATAACACGCTGCATTTCAAACTGCTCGCAACCGCAATTTCATCGACGATTGCCGCCTTAGCTGGCATGTTGATGGTGCTCTACGAAAAAAGCGCCAGTTTCGAAATGCTCAGCGTCAATCTGACCATCCAAGCCTTGTTGATGACGATCATCGGCGGGATTGGCACGCTGATTGGGCCAATGCTCGGTGCTGCGACCATCCGCTTGCTTGATCACGGCCTCAAAGGCGAATTTATGCAAGCGCTCTTACCAGCTTGGTTGCGCCCCGATCTTGTATTTGGCATCGTGTATGTGGTGCTGGTGTTGTTCTTCCCTGCTGGCTTGATGGGGGCGATTCGCAAATTGCGCGGTAAAGCCAGCCGCAGCTCAGTCGAACGCCTGCGCCAAGCCATGAAACCAAAGGCAGAATCATGAGTTACGAATTTCCGCCAATTGGCATTGCTGCGATTGCGACCTACCTGCCAGCAGCCGTTGAAACCGCGTGCCAAATTGGCATCGCCGCCAACATTCCCGAAGCCGTGGTGATCGAAAAACTGGGCATTCGCCAAAAACATGTGGCCGAAGCTCACGACACACCATCGGCAATGGCAGCCGAGGCAGCGCGCAAAGCCTTGGCAAGCGCCGAGCTTGATCCGTTGGATGTTGATTTGATTATCTATCACGGCAGCGAGTACAAAGATTATGTCGTGTGGTCGGCAGCGGCCAAAATTCAACATCTGATTGGGGCCAAAAACGCCTATGCCTACGAAATTTATGCCTTGTGTGCAGGCTCGCCAGTCGCCATCAAAACTGCCCGCGATCAGATGGGCGCCGACCCAATGTTGCGCAATGTGCTGCTGGTTTCGGCGGCCCGCGAAAACGAACTAGTGCGCTACAACAACCAACAAGCGCGCTTTATGTTCAACTTTGGGGCTGGCGCTTCGGCCATGCTCTTGCGCCGCGATTATGCAACCAACCAAGTGCTTGAATCGGCGGTATTAGTTGATGGCTCATTTAGCGAAAACGTGGTGATGCGCGGCGGTGGCGCACGTTTCCCCACCAGCCAAGCCACGGTCGAAGCTGGCTACCACCAACTTGATGTCTTGCAACTTGAAGATATGCGCGATCGCTTAGGCTTGGTTTCGCAGCCCAATTTTGTCAAGGTGATTGATCAAGCGGTCACGCGTTCGGGCTATCAGCGCTCGGATATTGCCTTTTTGGCAATTACCCATATGAAGCCATCATTTCATAAAGGCTTGTTGCACGATTTGGGTTTACGCCCTGAGCAAGCAATCTACCTCGATGACTATGGCCATATTCAATCGGTCGATCAGCAATTGGCACTTGATTTAGCGCAGCAACGAGGCTTGCTCAAGGCTGGCGATTTGGTAGTGTTGGCGGGCGCTGGCACTGGCTATACCTGGGCCGCAAGTGCCGTGCGCTGGGGAAAGTAGAGCATAGAACATAGATGTACTGGTACATTGCGTTAACGACGGTTTGCCCCCTCACCCCCTAACCCCCTCTCCCGTCGAACGGGCGAGGGGGAACTGCTGAATCAGGGCTCCCCTCGCCCGCGTTCAGTGGGAGAGGGGCTGGGGGTGAGGGCATGCACCTGGTTGCCAACCCAATGAACCAGTACACATAGAACATAGAGATCAAGGCAAAACATAAATTATGAAGGAGAAGAATTTAAAGAGCATAGTGCATAGAATTTTTTCATCGAAATGCATTCAAGCAGTTTTTTAAAGATACGGATTATGTTCTATGTTCTATGCTCTATGTTCTTCTAAAGGAGCATTGCAATGTACATTGGTGACTGGCTTGGCAAGCGCGAGTTGCTTACGCCAGAGCGAATAGCGCTGGTTGACGACCGCGATGGCGAGCGCTATAGCTACCGCCAATTGAATAGTCGCGCCAATCGCTTGGCCGCCAGTTTGCGCCAGCGTTTTGGTGTACGCAAAGGCGATCGGGTGGCGATTTTGGCCAAAAATCAAGTTGGCTACCTCGATGCCTTATTCGCCACTGGCAAGCTTGGGGCGATTTTAGTGCCCCTGAATTGGCGCTTAACTGAGCACGAATTGATTTATATGATCAAAGATAGCGCCGCCAGCGTGTTGCTCTACGATAGCCAATTTGGCTCAATGCTGCCAACATTGCGCAGCCAAAGCCCGCTCAAGCATTGGATTGAACTAGGTGCTGAGTACGATCAACTTGTGGCTCAAGCCAGCGATCTCCCAATCAGCGAAGCGGTCGATCTCGATGATCCGCACTTGATTTTGTATACCTCGGGCACGACTGGCGCGCCCAAAGGCGCTGTGCTTTCGCATCGGGTGCTGGTGTGGAATTCGCTGAATACGAATGTGGGCTGGGATTTGCACGCCGATGATGTGAGCATTATTCACACCCCATTATTTCACACTGGCGGCTTGAATGTGCTGACGTTGCCAATTTTGCACGCTGGTGGCACGATGGTCTTGATGCACGATTGGCAGCCAGCGCGCTGTTTAGAGTTGATTGAGCGCGAACATGTGACGATCTTTTTTGCCGTGCCAACCATGTTTGAAATGCTGCTGCAAGCGCCGAATTTTGCCCAAACCAACCTCAGCAGCCTGCGCTTTTGCATTGCTGGCGGCGCGCCTTGCCCAATTCCGTTGATTGAGGCCTATCAACAACGCAATATTCCGTTTCGCCAAGGCTATGGCCTCACCGAAGTGTCGGTTAATTGCTTCACACTCAACCCTGAGGATGCGATTCGCAAGGCTGGCTCGGTTGGCAAGCCGATTTTCCACCTTGATGCGCGAATTGTTGATGAGGCTGGCCGCGACATGCCAACCAACAGCATTGGCGAATTGATTTTATGTGGGCCGACGGTCTGCAATGGCTATTGGCGCAATCCGGTGGCAACCGCCCAAGCCTTGCAAAAAGGCTGGTTCTACACCGGCGATCTGGCGCGAGTTGATGCAGAAGGCTATTTCTACATCGTCGATCGCAAAAAGGATATGTACATTTCTGGCGGCGAGAATGTCTACCCTGCCGAAATTGAAAACGTGCTTTATCAGCACCCAGCCGTACAAGAATGCGCGGTAATTGGCATTCCCGATGGGCGTTGGGGCGAAGTTGGGCGGGCCTTAGTGGTGTTGCGGCCAAGCATGCAGCTTGATGAGGCCACGTTGATTACCTTCTGTCGCGAACGCCTCGCCAGTTACAAAACCCCCAAATCAATTTATTTCCTACCTGAGCTACCGCATAACGCTAGTGGCAAGGTCGTCAAGCCAGAGCTACGCAAGCTGTTTGGCTATTAGATTAGAACAAAGAGCATAGAACATAGAGCATAGGGTTCAGGTTCAACGTAGCGGCGCAGAGCTTCAAAAATATGAATGATGAGGGATGAAGGAGGAAATGCATGGACGCGGGAATAAGAAATCTTCGCGACCTTCGCGCGCTTCGTGGTTTCATGCTTCTTGGATCAAGTTTCCTGATTCCTGAATCCTAGCCCCTGATGCCTTATTAAAGGATTTCAACTATGAGCTATAGAATTGGCCAAAGCGCAACGTTGCGCAAAACCATCACCGAAGCCGATATTATTTTGTTCGCGGGCATTTCGGGCGATGCCAACCCTGTCCATATCGACGAAATTGCTGCCCGCGAATCGCGCTTTGGGCGGCGCATCGCCCACGGCATGCTTGGAGCTGGCTTAATTTCGGCAGTGATTGGCATGCATTTGCCCGGCCCAGGCACAATTTATCTCAACCAACACTTGGCCTTTCGTAGCCCGATTTACATTGGCGATACGGTCACGGCCTATGCCGAAATCAAAAGCCTGCGTGACGACAAACCAATCGCCACATTAATCACCCAATTGCTCAACGAAGAAGGCAAAACTTTGATCGAGGGCGAAGCTATCGTGCTGCTACCAAGTTAATTGCCGATTGCTGCTCAGCTCCAAGGCCGCTCAATTCGAGCGGTTTTTTCATGCTTGACAGGCGTTTGCTCAGATCGCTATGCTCTGAATTGCAATAATTCTGTGAATATTGAGGAACGAGCAATGCCCAAATTTCTGCATAAATTTGCCCAACCACGCCTGATTTGGTGGGCCTTTGGGATAGCGATGGTCTTATTGCTCATTAGCAATCTGCTGGCAACCCTGTTTCATTCGTGGACTGGCGGTTATGGCTTATTGGATTTGGGCGGCGGGGCGAATGCTTTTTCGGCCAAAACTAGCGTTAGTCCAGCGTTGGCCTACGAATTAATGAGCAACTATGGCACGCAGCGCAGCAGCCATTTGTGGCTCATTCTGCCCGATATGCTGCTGCCAATCGGGGTTTGGCTCTTTTTCGGTCTAACGCTGCTCTGGCTTACTCGTGAGCAGGCTGGTTGGCAACGCTGGCTGCCAGGCTTAGCCAGCCTCTATTTGCTTGGCGATTATAGCGAGAATATCTGCGAAGCGCTGCTGTTGAGCCAATATCCTGAACAATTGCCAAGCGTGGCAAGCCTCTGGACGGCGAGCTTTATGTTCAAAAATATCTCAATTGGCTTGAATAGCATTGCAATTGTGCTGCTGCTAGGGTGGCGTTGGCGGCAAGCGCAGCAAAACTAAACAGCAAAAAAGGCACGCAGATTAATGCGTGCCTTAGGATGCGAGCGCTGAATGTTAATCACCAGCGCGGCTGCCCAATTGTTCGTTCAACAAGAACAAGGCTCCTGGGTGATCGCCAGCCATTTTGAGCTTTTCGACCACATCCGAGGCGCTTTTTTCTTCCTCAACTTGCTCGGTAATAAACCATTGCAAGTGAATTTGGGTCGCATGATCGTTCTCTTTGATTGCCAAATCGTAGAGCGAATTGATCAACGCCGTAACTTTTTCTTCGTGGTGCAAGGCCAACTCAAACACTTCAAGCGATGAGTTGAACGTTGATTGAGGTTGTTCAAAGCCTTGCAAAACAGCGCGACCGCCGCGATCGTGCAGATAATCGAACAACTTCATGGCGTGTTCGGTTTCTTCTTCGTATTGCAAGCGCATCCAATGAGCGAAGCCGCCCAAATTAACCGATTCGAAGTAGGCCGACATCGAGAGGTATAAGTAGGCCGACTCAAATTCATGCTTGATTTGATCGTTAATTGCGGCTTCAATAGTTGGATTAATCATAGGTTGCGAACTCCTTCGCTAGCAAGATTCTTGCGACTCTAGCTAGTTTAGGCCATCTAGCGCTGAAAAACAAGGCCTTTTTTGATCCACGAAGCGCACGAAGAGCACGAAGGATCGCAACCGCGAAGGTCGCAAAGAGCACGAAGATTCGTTTTTTGCCACAAATTACACGAATGGTCAATATTCATCCCTCATCCTTCATCCTTCCGTTTCATCCCTCATCCCTCATCCTTCATCCTTTATTTTCCCTCTGCGCCGCTGCGTTAAAACTCCCCCTGAATCCTCTGTTCTTAGCTTCATCCCTCATCCTTCATCCTTCATCCCTCATAATTCATAATTCATAATTCCGTTTCATCCTTCATCCTTTTATCAGATGCACTTCAGTTGCCAGCCATGGCCTAAATTGTGATTAATCGCTAAAGTAAGTGTGTATTTGTAGGAGGAATTACTCAATGCGTTCATTGAAATATATTAGCTTGGCCTTATTGCTGGCAGCCTGTAGCAGCCAAACCCCAGCAACCAACACGCCAGCAGCAACCAGCAATTTACCAGCCCAAGCCACAGCCACCATCGCAAGTGGCTCGGCGGCAACCAGCATTCCAACCACCGCGCCGCAAGCAACCACCAACCCCCAGGCCACGGTTGCCACGGCTAATCAAATTAACTTAAGTGCCCCGCCAGCAGATGCATTATTACTCACATCGGTACGCGTTGCAGGCACGATTGTGCTCACGCCATTCGAAAAAACCTTGCGCTTGCTGATTCAAGCAGAAGATGGCAGCACCGTCTACGAAGGCCCAATTAGCACGGTTGGCGAATATGGCAGCAGCGCAACCTTCGATGTGACGGTCGACTTCACACCGCCAGCAGCAGGCAAAGGTGTGATTAAGGTCATCGAAGACGATATGAGCGGCGAATTGCCCTATCGCACGATTGCCGAGCAAGCGGTGCAATTTGCGCCAGTTGGCGCGGAAGCAACCCAAGCCCCTGAGCAATCGATTTTGATCGAATTGACTGAGCCAGCAATGCACTCGGTCGTTGGCAATCCCTTGAATTTCAAAGGCACGCTCTCGGCCATGCCATTTGAAAAAAATGTGGTCGTTGAAGTGTACGATAGCGAATTACATTTGCTGGGCCAAACCAGCGTCACCGCCGATGGCGAATATGGCTCGGCAGGAACATTTAGCGGCAGCATTAATTTCCAAGCCCCATTAACCAAACGCATCGGTCGCGTAATTGCTTATACAACCTCGCCCAAAGATGGTGCGGTCGTTGGCCAAGCTGAATCAACGGTTACCTTGCCACAATGGGAAGGCACCGGCGCATATATGGCTCAACCAGCACCCGAAACCAACGCCTTCTTGCCATTGCACGTTGAGGCAGTTGGCTTGAGCAGCGATAATTACACTGTGCGCTTGCGCTATGCCGATGGCACCTTGTTGGAGCAAAACACCCAAGCCTATAACGGCTATTTGGCCCTCAGCTTGATGTGGGAAGGTTCAAACGCTCCAGCATTGCCAACCCAAGGCGCAATTCTCGAATTGGTCAAAGCTGATGGTTCGGTTGAATTAACCCAAAATTTGCGCATGCTTGATCTGACCAGCCAACCAACCACCGAAGTCGAAGTTTCGTGGTTAGCAGGCGAAGGCTCAATCAACGGCGTTCGAACTTTGCCCAAAACTGCAAGCGTTGCCAGCGCCGCCCTGCGTGAATTGGTTTGGGGTCCAGTTGGCGAAGATGCAGTCTATAGCACCGCCATTCCAAGCCCCAAAGCAGTTGCCGACTATACTGGCGATAAAACTGGCTGGACTGGACGGGTCTATCTGCGCTCAGTGCGCATCGAAGGCGATACCGCCTATGTCGATTGGAGCCGCGAAATGCGGGCATGGGGCGGTGGCGCAATGCAACTCGAATCACTCCAAGCTCAAGTCGACTTTACCTTAAAGCAATTTCCCCAAGTTAAAAACGTGGTTATGACCGTCGAAGGCGACGAAAACGTCTTGCAACCATAAGTAAATCTACACCTTACAGTGGTCGCCCCCTCACCCCCCAGCCTTACAGTGGTCGCCCCCTCACCCCAACCCCTCTCCCATTCGATGGGCGAGGGGCTTTAACATGGCGGTTCTTTCGGCATTTTGCGGTGAAAACGGGTGCTCCCCCTCGCCCGAGTTTTCGAGGGCAGGTCGATAATTTCCCGTTGATTCTATGGAATGGCTGCTCCCCCTCGCCCGCGTCCAGTGGGAGAGGAGGCTGGGGGGTGAGGGGAACCATAGTACACCAACGTATCACGCAAAAACCACCGTGTTAAGCCCCTCGCCCGCTCCGTGGGAGAGGGGTTGGGGTGAGGGAATCCATAAATCCATAAAAATCCATAGGCAAAGTAGGGTTGCTCGTGGTAGCATACAGAGAAGTGGTTTTGTTGCTACGAGTAACCCTATGTTGCAATCGCAAGCCCAACGTCGGTCTGAACGCAAAGCCAGCCTTGTCCAAAGCTATTTGCCGCTCGTTGTGCCGAGCCTCTCGCCGCACCAACAATTGGTGATTTTCGATGGTGAAGCGGGCGCGGTGCAGTATGGCAACGGACGTTTGGCAACTGCTGGCGCAGCGATTCACTATCAACAGCTTGCCAGCAAACTCAAAGCCTCAGTCCAAATCATCGTGCGCACCACCAGCCCCCAAAACCAGGCGGAATGGCAGCAAGCCAGCGAGCAACAGTTCACATGTTGGCTCCCCGATCAGCTTAATCTCAACCAACTAACCAGCCATTTGGCCGCTAACCCAGCCCTGATTCTGCTTGATGGCGATATTGGCCTGATTCCAATCAGCAATGGCCTCGATCAATTAGCACGGCGATTGGCCCGCACCGATCTGCTGCTACGTTTTGATCAAGCAGCCCTTGCCGACCTACTTGCCCAGCGCGAACAGCAACCAACTCAAACCGAGCGCCAGCTTGATCAGCTGTTTGCCAGCCGCAATTGGCGAACAATTGTGAACGAATCGCCAAGCGAAACTGTGCTCGCAGCCTTGCAAAGCTTCTATCTTCAGCAACTTAGCGAACTCAAAGGCTCGCGCTGGCGTTGGGCTGCTGCTTGTGCAATCCATACCACATGGGGCCAAAAATTGTACGATCTGCTGATTGCAACCAGCGATCGTTCGTTGGTTTTGCCGCTCAACCAAGCCTTGTATCAATTTGAAGGCGCATTATTTGAAAACCCCGAAGCTCAAGCCCTGCTTAATAATGCTGGCAATCCGCAACAAATCGGCTTATTCGACCCAGCGCTACCTAGCAAAAGCCAACTGCGCCGCCAGCAACACGAGCAGATCGTCGCTGCCTTGCGCAATTTGGCGCTGCAACAACCACGCCTCTGGAGCTATGGCGATTTGTTCGATACGCTGTTGCGCCAAGGCTGGCTTGGCAAAATCACTGAAGCTCATTTTCAAAAAGCATGTAACGAATTGCTGGGCCAAAAATTGATTACGCGCCTAGGCCCAAGCAGCCAATGGCAAACCACAACGCTCTTGCGGCTTGGCCAAGCCCCAATCAAGCCAGATTCATAATCTAGCAGTAGAATACTAAAGATTGTGTTGTTTCAGTCGGAAGGAGAACCCTCGTGAGTTTCATGCAATCACTGTTGAATCCGTATCCATGGTTCAAAACCATGCGCGAGCAAAATCCGGTCTATTTTGATCAAACGATTGGCTCGTGGGTGGTCTTTCGCTATGCCGATGTCAAGCAGGTCATGACCGATTACGAACATTTCTCCTCGGCTCCACCAGACCGTGGCGATGGCATGAATATGTTTGCTAATAGCATGTTGATGACCGACCCGCCACGCCATCGTCAGTTGCGTTCGTTGGTCAATTTGGCCTTCACGCCACGCATGATCGAGCAAATGCACGAGCGGATCGATGGCTTGGTCAATCGCTTGCTCGACGATATGTTGGCCCAAAGCGAGCCAGATTTCATTCGCGATTTTGCCACGCCCTTGCCCATGACCGTGATCGCCGAAATGCTGGGCGTGCCCACCGAAGACCAAGATAAGTTCAAATATTGGACCGAACAAATCATTACTTCGTCGAACAACCCCAATATGGCCGAAATTGTGCCCATCTACCAAGAATTTGGGGCCTATTTGTATGGCATGATCGAGCAGCGCCGCGCCGAACCACAAGCAGATTTGATTAGCGATTTGCTCAAAGCCCAAATCGATGGCGAATCGCTCTCGGATATGGATTTGATTGGCTTTTGCGCTTTGTTGTTGGTCGCAGGCAACGAAACCACCACTAACTTGTTGGGCAATGCAGTACGGGTATTTAGCGAGCAGCCAGCAATTTATGCTGAATTGCGCGCCAACCCAAGCCTGATTCCAAATGTTTTGGATGAAACGCTGCGCTATTATTCGCCAGTTAAAGCCATGCCCCGCCACACCCATGCCGAGCAACAAATTGGCGATGTAACGATTCCAGCGGGCCAACGGATTATGGCGGTGATTGGTTCGGCCAACCGCGACGAAAGCCAATTCCCCAACGCCGATAGCTTCGATTTGCATCGCAAAGGCAACCAACATATTGCCTTTGGCCATGGTATTCACTATTGTTTAGGCGCGCCGCTGGCTCGGCTCGAAGGCAAATTGGCCTTGGAAGCTTTGATTAAACGTGTCGAAACAATTGCGATTAAACCAGATGCCCAATTAGAGCCAATTCCAACCCCAATTACCTTTGGGGTCAAAAATCTGCCAGTGTTAATCACCACCAACGAATAAAGCCACAATAAGCAAATTCATGGCAGATAATTAAAAATATTAACCAATCCGTTTAAATCATAGCCCAAATGATTTAAACGGATTGGGATTCATACCAAAATTCACCTATGTTTTTTTGCTGGCTCATCCTATAATTAGCAATATCCTAAAGCTCTAGATCAGTGAATAGACGATTTGGGGTTCGTTCTTTTGCAAGGATGAGGCTATGGCTGTGTGTAGTCGAAACATTCTCGTTTTGCGTGCTCAGTTAATGGACTACTGCTGGCTCGCTGACCTGCAAACGATCGCAGGTGATCTATGATTATCAATTTAGAACTCGCCTTGTTGGTCAGTGGTGGAATTGTGCTTGAAGTGCCGTTGCCGCCGCCACAGGCTGCTTGGAGCTTTGCGGCGCTGCTTGATTATCATGGCGATGCGCGGTTTTTATGCTGGTGGTGGCATACAGCATACAATCATCTGATTGCGATTGCCAACGATGGCTGGCTGGTGGCTGAGGCTGGGTTATGGCACATGAACTTCATCCAAGATTTACGCGACGCTTGTTTGTTGAACCCGCAATTGGCCTTTGGTAATGTCTTTGGTGAGCAACCAACCCACGCCCTTTTGTATGATCGTGAGCGTCATTGTTTGCTGGCGGTGGCCTTGACCGCCGTTTTAGAGCTGCTTGATCATTCGCTCCACGAATTAGAGCCACGCCTGATTCAACAGCAGGAAGTGCGGCGCATGGTCGCAGCGCTGACCGCAACCCCCGATTTAGTGCGCTATGCAGTCAACAAACTTCACATTTACGAGGCCAAAACTGGGGCTAACGCTTTTAATTTAATGTGCGAGCCATGCAACGATTGGCGTATGTGTCAATTTAGCGCTTGGCTCAACGCCGCGATTCGCCAGCAAATTGGCTATAACTAAGCCGATCATGGGTTTTAGCCATGATCGGCGTATGCCTCAGGCGCGGCTATCCCAAATCACATCGGGAATATTGCGGGCAAAATTCTCATAGCGGGCCATCACAAACAACGCATCGGAAAGCCGATTGAGATACTTAATCACAAAGCTGCCGATGGTTTCCTCGCGGCTTAGCGCCACCACGTCGCGTTCGGCGCGGCGACACACAGTGCGCGCAACATGCAAATGGGCCGAAGTTTGCGAGCCACCAGGCAAAATAAAATTCTCCAACGGGCCAACTTTGTCCATCAATTCATCCATCAAGTGTTCAAGCGCATCAATATGCCGCGCCTCAATTTGCGGTATCGGCCATTTCTGCTTGTCTTCTTCGAGCATACACAGGTCGGAGCCAAGGTGAAACAATTCGTTCTGGATGGCTTGCAACGGCGCTTGCAGCCGCTCGCTCACGCCAACCGCCAAGGCTACGCCGAGATGCGA
The DNA here is from genome assembly GCF_042688385.1 of Herpetosiphon sp. NSE202. Lineage (NCBI taxonomy): Bacteria > Bacillati > Chloroflexota > Chloroflexia > Herpetosiphonales > Herpetosiphonaceae > Herpetosiphon > Herpetosiphon sp. NSE202. Next base: position 54,501 of record NZ_JBHUPY010000028.1, read on the forward strand.
ATTAAGCTCATCGACCGTGCCAAAAGCAGTTACCCGCAACGATTCCTTGGGCACTCGTTGGCCGCCGCCAAGCGCTGTCGTGCCACTATCGCCAGTTCGTGTATAAACTTTGGTTATTCGGGGCATGATTTGTCCTCACCATGTTTCAGGATTCAAGATTGAAAGATGTATTTCTGGTTGGCCAAGAATTGGTTGGCTCAGCAACGGGCTACTGGCCCGAGGATTGTGAAAAATTGTAAGCGCTGGCTGGCCGCTGCGCAAACTTGCCAGCTCGATTCGAATTACTGCACTCAAGCGATGATGTGCGCCCATGCGCAGCATATCGCTTAATGGCGTGAGCCACGCCTCAAGCGGCGGCGCAGGCTGCGCATGATCAACCACAATAATCAGCGCAGGCTCGCCAGCAGGCAATTGGGTATAGCCACCGCGAATCGCGCGCCACAAACGGTCGCACCAAGCCCGATGCGCGCGCCGCGCCAGACCAGGATAATCATCTTGATGCAGCACAATTTGTAAATGCTCGGCTTCAGGCAAGGGCTGGCAAGCAACAGGCCGCAGATAAATGCCCGAGCTATGCGTATAAGCAGCAGGATGCGTCCAGCCGCTCAACATTTGCTCAGCTGAGACATGCAAATAGCGTCGCACCTCGCGATGGCTAATGCCGCTACTCGGATGATGGGTAATTTCGAGGGTTAAGCGGGCCGCCAACGGAATAGTGCTGGCCAAATCGCGCAAACGAGCCAAGGTTGTTTGGGCCAAAACCACCGCTTCTGCTGGCAACAACGACTTAACTTCAACAAACGAGCGCAAATCGCCCCGTTCGATCAGCAACTCGCCGACGTGCCGACCTTCGCCAGGCGGGTTAAACTGCAAACTATAGTTAGCCCGATCCAAGGCTTGAGCAATCAACAATTCATCGAGAATCGACAGCACCACTGCATCGTCGCCGGCTCGCAGGCGGCCAAAAACATCAGGCGTAAGCCAACCACGGCTGCCTGCTTCCTGCAACGCTGCATCAAGAATCAATCGATGTTGTTGATTTTCGGGCGTACTATCAGTCAGCAAGGCATACACAATGCTGCCAAAGCGCAAGCGCCGCAAATCGGGGTAAAGCTCGCTCAACGACTGTATCATCATGGCTGCCATCATATCATGGCCCACCAATCTGCAAGTTTAGGCTTGGTTAAGCATGTTGTATGGCTCTAGGCAGAAGGCTATTGGCTATCGGAATCATTAATTAAACCATGAAGAACACGTAAGCAGCACTGAATTGGCCTTCGTGTGCTTCGTGTTCTTCGTGGTTAAAAACGTTGCTCCTTCATCCTTCATCCCTCAACCTTCATCCTTCATAACTTAGTCGTCGAGGCGAGGAGTGACAATATCGACCCAAATGCGGCGGGTGCGCTCTTGGGTCAAGTCAGTATGAATATGCTTAACTTCGCTATAGGCATCAAGCGCATTCGGCCCCAACTCGCGGCCAATACCACTATCTTTGTAGCCCCCAAATGGCGCTTTGGCATTGATTAAATGATGATCGTTGATCCAAACTGTGCCAGCCCGAATTGCCCGCGCCACTTCTTGGGCATCTTGCAAATCGCGGCTCCAAACGCTGGCAGCCAAGCCATAATTGGTATCGTTGGCAATGGTAATCGCCTCGCCAACCGTTTGATAGCGAATAACTGAGAGCACAGGCCCGAAAATTTCTTCTTGGGCGATGCGCATGCGATTATTGACATCGGTAAAAATCGTTGGCCGCACAAAATGGCCATTGGCAAGCGCAGGATCATCGCTGCCAACGCCGCCACAGCGCAAGGTCGCACCCTCTTGAATGCCCAGCTCGATATAGGCTTCGACGGCGCGTTTTTGAGCCGCAGAAACCAACGGGCCTAAATCAGTCGTCAGATCAAGCGGATCGCCAAGTACCAATTGTTCAACCCGCGCAACCAAGCGCTCAACAAACTCATCGTGTAGCGAATCGGGCAACAACAAGCGCGTGCCAGCTTCGCAGCTTTGGCCAGAATGCATAAACGCCGCCCAAATCGCACCATCAACCGCCAAATCAAGGTCGGCATTGGGCAACACAACCACTGGCGATTTACCACCAAGCTCCAAGGTAACCCGTTTGAGATTGCGACCTGCAACTTCGGCAATCTGGCGGCCAACCTCAGTCGAGCCAGTAAAGGCAATTTTATCGACCTTTGGATGGCTGGTTAGGCGTTCGCCAACCAAGCTGCCCGGCCCAGTCACCACATTGAAAACCCCATGCGGCAACAAATCGGCCTCGTGGATCAATTCGGCCATGCGCAAGGCGCTCACTGGGGTTAACGAAGCAGGCTTGAGGATAAGGCTATTGCCAGCGGCCAAGGCTGGGCCAATCTTCCAAATCGCCATCAAAAAGGGATAATTCCACGGGATAATTTGGCCACAAACCCCAATTGGTTCGCGCCAAACAGCGTTGGCACTTGGCGAAGGAAAATCGATATAGGGCAAAGTTTGCATTGGATGTTGGCGCGCCAAATCGGCAAAGTAGCGCAAATGCTCGATGCCAACTGGAATATCGAGCCATGAACTTTTGCGTAGCGTTGCGCCGCCGTTGAGGGTTTCGAGTTCAGCTAGTTCGTCGGTGTTTTCTTCGAGCACATCGGCGATTGCTTCGAGAACTTTGGCGCGTTCGACAGGCCGCATTTGCGACCATGCGCCAATATCAAAACTCTTTCGCGCAGCATCAACCGCTCGATCAATATCGTGGATGGTTGCCCGCGCCACCTGAGCGATTGGCTCGCCCGTCGCAGGGTTATACAGGGTTTCGCTCGCAGCATCGCTGGCCGCGACCCAAGCTCCGTCAATATACAGGCCAAAAGCGCGCAGGCTATCTGATTGAGTCATCTTGGCGTTCTCCGTTGAAGGCGCACAGTCGTTATGCCTTGATCATACCCTAAGCAGGTTTATGACGCAAGGTGTCACGTAAAGAAGAACAAAGAGCATAGAGCATAGAGCATAGAACATAAGGGCAAAAGTCAAAATGAGGTCAGGGGCAGTTTTAACGCAGAGGCGCAGAGGAATCATGGCTCCAGGCTATAGGCTTTGGACTATTAAGAAATAAATCCTAAAAATCTGTGGGAATCTTTGGCAAGAAAACTTAACCTTCGTGATCTTCGCGTTCTTCGCGGTTTCATGTTTCGTGCGCTTCATGGAGTAATGAAGGCTGTCGGCAATTGATTGGAACCAACAGCCAACAGCCAACAGCCTACGCCAAAGCTGCCTGCAATCGTTGTAACGAATCAATTAATGCAGCATCTGTATCCCGCCCATAGCCGCCAGATTTGGGCAAGCCACCAATTTCGAGAATCGCTGGGCCATGAAAATTTGCCGTAAGCAAGGCTTGGCAATAAGCAGCAAAATCTATTGCGCCCATCCCCAAAGGCAGATGATAATTCACCTCAGGCAAGGGCGTATCAGAAATGTGCAACATGCTCATTCGCGGAATCAATTGCAAAAATCCAGCCAAATCCTCAGGTAGGGTATGATTAAAATCCCACACAAAGCCCAAACCTGGCACAGCCGCCAAAAGTTGGTTGCATGCCTGTGGCGTGGTAAATAAACGCAAAATTGGGTCGTTATGCTCAAAGCCAAATTTAAAGCCATGTTGCTGAGCCAAGGCCACGCCAGCCGCAAACTGCGGTTGCAAAGCAATTTCTAGCTCGGCAACTTGGGCAAATTCCAGCACAGGCTGATTGTTGAGGTGCCAATGCACATACTCGCAGCCTAAGCCGTTGATTGCTGGCAAATTAGCTTCGAGCACTTCCAGCGGCGTTTGCCCAGTTGCAGCACGCCCAGCCGCATCAATTTGCAAATTAATTTCCATCACCGCCATAATTTGCTTGGCTTGCAGTTGCTGACGAATGCTGGCAAAATCGGCTCCCAAGGCGGTTGCTTGCAAGCCTGCTGGCTTACCCTGAAACTGAATGCTGGCAAAGCCATTGGCAGCAGCAAACGCAATTTCAGTAAGCGCTGGTCGCCAATTCTGCTCGAAAAAACGACCATTCATGCCAATTAATAGACTCATATGCTTCCTCGCTACGTTTAATTACACAGATTGGGTTTAATCATCGACTCGGCCTAAAGACCGATTTCGCCATTTGGTGGCGTGTGCTATCCTAACCAACATATTGGATTATAGATTGGAAGACAGATCATGGTTTTCAATTCATTTATGGGCGTGATTCACGCACGGAAAGGGTTCAACAAAGGCGCAGACAGGATAGCTGCGCCTAAAATCTGAACCAATTGGTAATTGAAACCAAATGATCAAGACTAGGGGCAGCATTATGCGCCCCTAGTCTTTTTTTAATCGCTGTGCATAGTGCTGCCCCCTACTGTGGAGGTTGCCCAAATGATTATTGCAAGTGCCCAAAATCTACACTACAGCGTTGGCGGTCGCAGCATCTTGAACGGCTTGAATTGGGAAATTCACGAACGCGCGCGAATTGGCTTGGTTGGTGCGAATGGGGCTGGCAAATCAACTTTGCTGCGCTTATTGGTGGGCTTCGAAACCCCAACCGCAGGTTTAATTACTACGCGCCGCGGCTTGCGCATCGCCTATCTTTCGCAGCATATTGTTGGCGATCAACGCACTCCAATGCAAACAGTCATGGCGGCGCGGCCTGATCTTGCTGAGCTAGAAGCCCAAATTCAAGCTTGCGAAACCCAGCTTGGCGAGCCAGCGATCGCCAACGACCTCAAACGTATGAATCAGGTTTTAGAGCAACACAGCCGCTTGTTGAACCAATTCGAGGAGCTTGGTGGCTCGATGCTGGCCAACGATGCGCGCGGCTATTTACAGCAATTTGGCTTTGATGCCAACGATTTAAGCCTGCCAACTAGCGCGCTGAGTGGTGGCCAGCGCAAAATGATCGGTTTGGCAAGTTGTTTGATCCAGCGGCCTGATCTCTTGCTGCTCGACGAGCCAGAAACCCACCTCGACCTGAATCGGCGCGAGTTTCTAGAAGCGACAATTCGCGAATTTAGCGGAGCAGTGGTGATTGTGGCCCACGATCGCTATTTGCTCGATGAAACCATCACCAGCGTGGTTCATTTAGAAGATGGCAAAACCAGCCTCTGGCTTGGCAATTATTCAACCTACGCCGTCAATCGCCAATTGGTGTTGCAACGTCAGCAGCAAGATTTTGTGGCACAGCAAAAGGAAATTAATCGCTTAGAAGAGGCGATTAAACGTTTTCAATTATGGGCCTCGATGGTGCCAAACGAACGCCATATCAAGCAGGCGCGGGTCAAGCAAATGCAAATCGACAAAATGGATAAAGTTGAAAAGCCAGTGCTCGAGCGCCGCAAAGTTGGCTTGAGCCTACGCTCAGAGCAACGTGGCGGCCAGAAAATCATCGACCTGCGTGATGTAAGCATGGGGTTTGGCGATGATTTGGTGCTGCTTGGCATCGAGCAAACGATTTGGCGTGGCGAGCGGGTTGGCATTATTGGCCAAAATGGCTCTGGCAAAAGCGTGCTGGGCAAGCTGATGCACGGCCAATATGAGCCAAGCGATGGCATGGTTTGGGTTGGGCCTTCGATCGAAATTGGCTATTTTGCCCAAGGCGTTGAGACGCTTGATCACAACCAAACCCCGATTGACGTGGTGCGCCTCACCCGCTCGATGTACGAAGGCCAAGCGGTGGCATTTTTGGGCGGCTTCTTGTTTAGCTACAATCAATGTCGCCAAACAATTGGCTCGCTTTCAGGCGGCGAACGCGCGCGTTTGCAATTGGCCTTGTTGATGTTGGCCAAGCCCAATTGTCTGATTCTCGATGAGCCAACCAACCACTTAGATATTGATTCGGTCGAGGTTTTGGAAGATGCCTTAGAGCGCTACGATGGCACAGTAATCGTGATTTCGCACGACCGCTACTTTCTCGATCGGGTGGTTGATCGAGTGTGGGCCGTGGCTGATGGCAGCCTGAAAGCCCATCTTGGTGGCTACAGTGCGTGGCGCGAAGCCAGCAAAGCTCCGCCACCACCAGTCATCGAGCCAGTGGTCGTCAAAGCCAAGGCGAAAGCCAAACGATAGCAAGGATGAAGGATGAGGGATTAAAAGAGCAGAGAATAGAGAGCATAGAACATAGATGTACTGGTTCATTAGGTTGGCAACCATGTCCCCTCACCCCCAGCCCCTCTCCCACTGAACGCGGGCGAGGGGGAGCAGCCGTTTTTACCAACGCCGTGCGACAGAACCACGGGATTAAAGCCCCTCGCCCGCGCCGTGGGAGAGGAGTTGGGGTGAGGGGATCATGCCGTGGTTAACGCGCTGAATCAATACACATAGCCCAAAGCCTATAGCCAATTCTCCCTTCGTGTTCTTCGTGCTCTTCGTGGTTTCGTTACCCTGGCCCCTATCCCCTGAAGCCTGACCCCTAAAAGAACAAACCCCAGCCATAGAACCGAAGCTCCGTGGCTGGGGAGAAGAACCCGACACCAAAGGGTAAAAAACTTACCGCTTGGTGTATTGTTTGGCGCGGCGAGCCTTGACCAAACCTGGTTTCTTACGTTCCTTTTTGCGAGCGTCGCGGGTCAAGAGGCCAGCAGCGCGCATAATTGGCTTGAATGCTGCATCAGCATCGACCAAAGCGCGAGCTACGCCGTGGCGTACAGCTTCGGCGCGGCCAGTGTCGCCACCGCCACGAACCTTGACCAACACATTGAACGAGCCCAATTGATTGGCAGCCAACAAAGGTTGGCGAATCAATTGTTGGTACAGCGCGCGACCACCGAAGAATTCTTCTGAGGTGCGGCCATTGACCACGAACTCACCGGTGCCAGGATACAAGCGTACCCGGGCCACAGCGGTCTTGCGGCGACCAGTGCCTTGGAAATAGCGTTGTTCACTCATCGGGATTAACCTTTCACCGCATAGGTTTTAGGTGATTGTGATGCATGAGGGTGGCTGGCACCTGCATACACTTTCAACTTCTTAATAATGTGGCGGCTCAAGCGATTGCGTGGCAACATGCCCTTAACCGCAAAGTAAATGATCCGCTCTGGGTGGGTTTGCATCATCACTTTATAAGCGGTGCGCTTCAAACCACCAGGGAAGTTCGAGTGGCGATAGTAAATTTTTTGGTTGGCTTTATCGCCGGTAACGCGAATTTTCTCAGCGTTAACCACGACTACAAAATCGCCGCCATCCATGCTAGGCGTGTAGGTTGGCTTGTGTTTGCCGCGAATCAGGGTTGCGATTTGGGTCGCGAGCCGACCAAGCACCTGATTTTCTGCATCGACGACCAGCCATTCGCGCTGAATCTCCGAAGCTTTTTGGCTATAAGTCTTCATGCTGCTGAATTCCTCGTGTATGAATTGTGAATTATGCCACGCTGGCATGTTCACAAATCGTTGTAAGGGTGGCGGTGAGAAGCGTTGGCAAGCTGCCCGTATTCACACCGTTTCGCCTTGATACGTCCGAAAATAGGTCGTGCCATCCCAGCGTGAACTTGTCGCCAATGGCTGAAGTGCTGGGTCATAGCCAATCGACTCTAAATACAACCCCTGTGGGGGCGCGGTTGGTCCTGCATTCCGACGGTCGCGACTGGCGATAATTGCCAGCCAAGCTTCCAATGAAAGCTTGCCAGCGCCAACCATCAGTAAAGTGCCAACGATATTGCGCACCATATGCTTCAAAAAAGCATTAGCCTGCAAATGCAGCACAGTCACTGGGCGGCCAAGCCACTCTGCTGGGCGCAATTGCGCCAAATAACAGTTGCGGATGGTCGAGCCTTCGTGACCAGCGCCAGCGAACGCCGCAAAATCGTGAATACCAATCAGCGTATCCAAGGCCGCCTGCATCGCCGCCCAATCAAGTTGATGATCGAGGCGCAGCACCCGCCCATTGAGCGTGGCCGAAGGTGCAGGTGCACTATCAAAAACATAGCGATATGTTCGTTGACGGGCACTAAAGCGGGCATGAAAGCCAGTTGGCATTTCCCATGCTTCGTGAACACTAATATCTGCTGGCGTAATGGCATTCATTGCCTTGGCAATTGTATCCAAACTCCGGTCAGTAGCGCTGACGATATGGGCGACTTGGGCTAGGGCGTGAACTCCTGCATCGGTACGACCGGCAAAAATCCAACGCCCACTATCGCTTGTTAATCGTTGCCAAGCGGTCTCTAACTCCGTTTGCACGGCACGACCGCCTGGTTGCCATTGCGAGCCGCAAAAAGCAGTGCCGACATATTCAAAACACAATGCTAAAGTACGGCTCATACGGCAAACTTAGACCAATTCAATCCGAGCCATTTCCGCAGCGTCGCCTTTGCGGAAGCCCATTTTGACAATCCGCGTGTAACCACCTGGGCGTTCGGCGTAAGCAGGAGCCACTTGGAACAAAAGGTTCATGGCATTCTTGCTGTGCAGCTTCGAAAGCGCCATCCGGCGATTGTGGGGAGTATCAAAGCGACCCAATGTAATCAATTTTTCAACTTCTGGTTGAACAGCGCGGGCCTTAGCATCAGTGGTTGTAATACCGCGGTGCTCGATAAGGGCAATCATCAAGCTGCGATATAAGGCTTTGCGCTGAGCCGTTGGCCGGCCCATCTTCTTGCCAGACTTACGGTGTCTCATGAAACGATCCTCGTCTATTCAGCGCTACCGTCGTTCAGACGGGCAGCGACATTGGTGTTCAGAATAGCGGAGTTGAAAGGCAAGGTTGGCAGTAAATTGCGCTCGATTAATTTCTCGCGAATTTCGTCCATTGATTTTTGCCCCAAGTTCCGCACAGCCAGCAGTTGCTTCTCGTCCATCTCCAGCACTTGACCCACCTTGGTGATGTCAGCGCGCTTGAGACAGTTGTAGGTGCGGGTTGAAAGGTCAAGATCTTCGATCGGCATGTCGTAGATCTCGCTGGGAATCACCAGACCATTGGCATCGCCAACTTGCTCTTGTTCATCGTCAAAGCGATTGAAATCGGCGATGATTGATGAATATTGGACCAGCACTTGCGCGGCATAGCTCAGGGCATCGCCTGGCTTAACCGTGCCATCAGTCCAAATTTCAAGCAACAAGCGGTCGAAGTCGGTCATCCCGCCAATGCGGGTATGTTCCACAACGTAATTAACCTTGTGCACCGGCGTGAAGATCGCATCCACCGGAATTTCGCCAATCGGCACCGGGTCACGATTTTCAGCTGGCAGATAGCCGCGGTGACGTTCGACGGTCAGCTCCATGTCCAAGCGAGCATCGGCACTATCGAGGGTTGCGATGTAGTGATCGGGATTAACGATCTCCACGTTTGAAGGGCATTCAATATCGCTTGCGCGCACCACGCCTGGGCCAGTCTTAGATAAAATCATCTTGACTGGGCGTTCGGCGTAGGAGCGCAAACGAATGCCTTTAACGTTCAACACAATCTCGGTAGCATCTTCACGCACGCCTTGAATTGGCGAAAACTCGTGGAAAATCCCATCAATTTTAATCTTGATGACCGCTGCCCCAGGGATGGACGACAACAACACCCGCCGCAGCGCGTTCCCTAAGGTATGCCCGTAACCGGGATCCAGTGGCTCAATTTTGAACCGCCCATAGTTCTCCGCCGCTGCGACACATTCGAGTTTGGGCATTGCAATGTCTAGCACGTATCCGCCTCCTGCTGGGATAGTGATACCGATTACGTCCGATTAGCGGCTGTAGAATTCAACAATCAACTGCTCGTTAATCGACATATCCAACTCCTCGCGTGATGGGAAGGTTTGGACAACCCCCTCCAACTTGCCAGCGTCAAGTGACAACCAGCTTGGTGGTGACACGCGGTTCAGTTGTTTGGTTTCTTCGAGATCTTTGAAATAATCGCGTTTGCGGCTTTCTGCACGCACGCCAATTACATCGCCAACTTCAACCAAGGCTGAAGGAATATCGGTTTTGCGGCCATTCACGGTAATGTGACCGTGGTTGACCAACTGGCGAGCTTGGGCGCGGGTGACCGCATAGCCTAAGCGGAACACCACGTTATCGAGGCGACGTTCCAAAATTTGCAAGAGCACAGCACCGGTTTGGCCGGTGGTACGGGTCGCAATGCCATAATAGCGGCGGAACTGACGTTCCAAAACACCATAGATGCGGCGAACTTTTTGCTTCTCGCGCAACTGAACACCATAATCAGACAATTGTCGTCGTCGGACTGAAGCCCCATGTTGACCAGGGGGCTGGCTCCCACGGCGCTCAAGCACCTTGCGGCCACTGTTACCGCTCTTGAGCATTAGGTCAACGCCTTCGCGGCGTGCCAATTTACATACTGGACCAGTATATCGAGCCATGTTCTTGTTTGTCCCTTCGCAATTCCTAATTGCCAAGGCAGTTTACACACCGACTCCTATTTCCACGTATAGGAACAGCCGTGCTTCATCCTGCTCACGTATTTTAGTCGTGGCGTTGCTACTACACACTTCGGCGACAGCATGCTGCCGCGAAGCCATTACACGCGGCGGCGCTTTGGTGGGCGGCAGCCATTGTGTGGGATTGGCGTAACATCGGTGATTGCAATAACCGACAAGCCAGTCGCTTGCAGTGCGCGCACTGCTGATTCACGGCCAGCACCAGGGCCTTTAACATACACTTCAACCACGCGCATGCCGTTATCCATGGCTTTGCGGGCTGCTTGTTCGGCAGTTACTTGGGCTGCATAGGGTGTGCTTTTGCGTGAGCCTTTGAAGCCACTTGCGCCAGCGCTGCTCCAGCAAACCACGTTGCCAGCTGGGTCGGTAATCGTAACGATCGTGTTGTTAAAGGTCGCTTGGACGTGAGCTTGCCCACGAGGCACATTTTTACGCTCACGGCGACGACCGCGTTGAGGGCGGCGAGCTGCTCCCGCTTTTGCTTGTTTCGCCATTCAAGGCCTCCGAAATAGCGTTGAAAATAAAAATTCAGGAAATTACTTCTTGGTAGCTTTCTTCTTGCCACCGATTGCTGCGCCTTTTTTACCACGGCGGGTACGGGCGTTGGTTTTGGTGCGTTGACCGCGCAATGGCAAGCCTTTGCGGTGGCGAATCCCACGGTAGCAGCCAATGTCCATCAAACGCTTGATGTTCAATTGAACAGCCCGGCGCAAATCGCCTTCAACGGTGTAATCTTGGTCGATGATTTCGCGCAAACGAATTACTTCGTCTTCGGTCAAATCTTTGACCCGAACGTTTGGATTGATACTGGTGCGAGCCAGAATTTCGCTGCTGGTGGTGCGCCCAATCCCATAAATGTAGGTAAGGGAAATTTCCACCCGTTTGTTGCGGGGAATATCAACCCCTGAAATACGTGCCATTCGATGCTCCTCTTAGCCTTGCCGTTGCTTATGCTTCGGGGTGCGGCTGCAAATGATACGGACAACGCCCTTACGACGAATGACCCGGCAATATTCGCAGCGTGGTTTAACTGATGGTTGGACTTTCATCGGAACCTCGCTCGTAGACACACAACAATCCAACCCTCCGTCCGCTTCGGCCAGAGGCATTGGTTGCGGTGGTCAGTGTGTTATCTGTACCGATAAGTAATACGGCCACGAGTTGGATCATAGGGCGAGAGTTCAACTAACACGCGGTCGCCTTTCAGAATCCGAATGTAATTCATCCGAATCCGGCCAGAGACATGTGCTAATACTTCCAGCCCGTTATCCAACGCTACTTTAAACATCGCGTTTGGCAGTGGCTCAGTAATAACGCCCTCGACCTCAATGACATCCTTCTTCTTGGCCATATAACTCCTTAAAACTAGCACATCAGCGGTGGCAATTGTCGCATGCGTTGCGAGTGGTGCGCGATTGCCCCAAAGAATAATCCGTCACTGGGCTGTGCAATACGTCAGACGACGGTGTATAGCATACGCAGCAAGCTAGAAGCATAGGCCGTCGGCCCATGCTTCTGCATCGGTACCTATTACTATACCACAAATTTAGCACGGCTTTGCCGATTCAATTGCTTGAACCATGCGTGCAGTAATATCGTCAATCTCGCCGAGGCCATTAATTTCGTGCAAGATGCCTTGCGTGCGATAATGGGCAATTAGCGGCGATGTTTGAGCTGCATAAACATCAAGTCGATGGTTGATCGTCTCAAGGTTGTCATCGCTGCGTTGGTACAAATCGCCGTCGCAGAGATCACAAACACCCTCGACTTTTGGTGCTCGGAAGTATGTATTATATACAGCTTGACATTTTCTGCAAGTCCAGCGCCCAATAACCCGTTGAATCAGCACATCTTTATCGACATGCAACAACAACACAGCATTGATCGCATCGTTATGTTCAGCTAACGCTGCTTGCAGGGCTTCGGCTTGTTGGGGTGTGCGTGGGAAGCCATCGAAAATCACCCCATTTTCACAATCGGGTTGTTGTACCCGTTCCAAAACCATGCCAATCACAACATCATCGGGCACCAACTCGCCTTTATCGAGGTACGATTGGGCGAGTGTTCCCAGTGGTGTGCCTTCGCGCACAGCAGCCCGAAACATATCGCCGCTGGCGATGTGCTTCATGCCGGTTGCTGCTTCCAACTCAGTTGCCTGGGTTCCTTTGCCAGCTCCGGGCGAACCAAGCAAAATGATGTTCATAGGATAGTGCTCCTCGGTGAGTCAGCAAAGAACGGCGAACGGCTTTGTTCGCCGTAGCACCACCTGCCAAAAGCAGGTAGCGTTTCTTAGCGCGAGATGAAGCCTTCGTAATTGCGCATCATCATTTGAGCTTCGAGTTGGCGCATGGTATCGACCGCCACACCAACCACAATCAAGAGACCGGTGCTGCTAAAGCCAATTTGCAAGCCAGTAATTTGTTGCACAAAGTAGGGCAAGGCGGCAACCACGGCCAAGCCAACCGCGCCAATCAAGGTAATGCGGTTGAGCACTTTGGTCAAATAGACTTCAGTGTTGCGGCCTGGGCGAATGCCAGGAATAAAGCCACCATTGCGTTGCAACATTTCAGGCAAGTTTTGTTGGTTGAACATCACCAAGGCATAGAAGTAGGTGAAGAGCAACACCAACACAAACATCGCCAAGGTAAAGGCCAACCCATTAGGGCCAAAACTGTTGACGAAGAAGTTCGCTATGCCATTGAGGAAACCCGTACCATCAGGCTTCCAGAAGTAGGAAGCAACGGTGCTGGGGAAAATCAAAATACTTTGGGCGAAGATCAAGGGAATCATCCCAGCCATATTAACCTTCAAAGGCAAGTGGCTCGATTGACCGCCATAAACCTTATTGCCACGCACGCGCTTGGCGTATTGAACTGGAATGCGGCGTTGGCCTTCGGTGATCAAAACAATCCCAACCACGGTTGCCAAGGTCACGATCAGCAGCAAAATCCCGCCGATCACGTTATTGCCCGAGCTTGAAGTGGTGATTGCTTGATAGACCATGCTTGGCAGCGCGGTCACGATCCCGCCGAAGATAATCATCGAGAGACCGTTGCCAATCCCGCGTTCGTCGATCAACTCGCCCATCCAAACCAAGAACATCGAGCCAGCGACCATAATCGTCAAGATCGAGAAGGTTTGGAAGAAGTTTTGGGTAATGCTGAAGTTCAACGTGCCAAACAAGTTAATCCCGCTGTTGATCAGCGATTTAATTTGGCCATAGCCTTGGAGATAAGCCAAAGGCACAGTGAGGAAATATTGATAGCGTTGAATCCGATTGCGACCCTGCTCACCCTCTTTGCTCAACTGCTCCAGCGCTGGGATCAACGGGATCAGCAACTGCATGATAATTTGGGCCGTGATGTAGGGATAGACCCCCATCGCTGCAACGGAGAACTGCCGCAACGCCCCACCGGAGAGCAAGTTGAGGAAGTTTGCCAAATCGCTTAACGGCAACTGACCATTAAACAACCGATCGAGTTCGGCTGTATCGACCCCTGGAACTGGAATAGCCGCGATAAAGCGGAAGATCACCAGCATCATCAGGGTGAACAAAATCTTCTTGCGCACTTCGGCGATTTTAAGTGCGTTGACCACAGCTTGAAGCATGGAATTCTCCTGTGTAATGCACGAATGACCTTCATTTGCAAACAGCGTAGCCTTGGGCAAAGCCCGCTACGCCGTCGCAAAAGAAGGTCATCGCATCACCATTGTTTAGGCGGCAGCGTCAATCAATTCGACTGAACCGCCCGCAGCCTCAATTTTTTGGCGAGCGCTGGCGCTAACCTTGTGGACACGCACCTTGAGGGCTACGTTCAGGTCGCCATCGCCGAGGACTTTGATAGGTTGCTTGAGGTTTTTGATCAAGCCGACTTCGCGCAGGGTTTCTGGCGTTACATCGCCATTGTTCCATTCGGTCAAATCGCCAACGTTAACGATGGTATATTCAACCCGGAAAATGTTGGTAAAGCCGCGCTTGTAGGGCATCCGGCGGACCAAAGGATTCTGACCACCTTCAAAGTGTGGGTATGGGTTTGGCCCTGAACGAGCCTTTTGACCCATCATACCTTTACCAGAGGTTTTACCTTTGCCCGAACCATGACCACGACCAACCCGCTTGGTTTTGCGGGTTGAGCCTGGTGCTGGCTTCAGATCGTGCAATTTCATTACTTGGCCTCCGTCGCAGTCACTTCCTCGACAGTTACCAAGTGCTTGATCTTGAAGATCATCCCACGGACAACTGGAGTATCTTGAAGCTCGACCACTTGGTTCAATTTGCGCAAACCGAGCGAGCGAACGGTATCTTTTTGCGCTTGGCTATAGCCAATTGAACTTTTTTTATAGGTAATACGCAAGGTTGCCATCGTTATTCCTCCGTACCGCTGATAACGGCGCGGCTTTGGCCGCTCAGGCGGAATGACGATGCAGCGCGGCCACGGCGGCGGCCTTCTTCTTGCGGAGTGCGCAATTCAGAAAGCGCCTTCAAAGTAGCTCGCACCACATTGACTGAGTTGTTGCTGCCCAATGATTTGGTCAGAACGTCCTTGATGCCAGCGGCTTCAAGCACGGCGCGCACGCCACCACCAGCGATAACGCCGGTACCAGCTGAGGCTGGTTTAAGCAACACTTTGGATGCTTTATAGGTTGACACAATTTCATGGGGAATGGTGGTTCCGATAACGGAAACCGCGATCATATTGCGTTTAGCTGATTCAGCACCCTTGCGGATTGCTTCGGGTACTTCAGAAGCCTTGCCCATCCCTAGCCCGACATTGCCGTTGCCATCGCCAACGACTACGACGGTGCTAAAGTTGAAGCGGCGGCCACCCTTGACCACTTTCGCGACCCGGTTGATTTGGACAACTCGTTCGTCCAGTTCAACTTCGTCAGCGTTTGATCGATTTCGCTTCGCCACGTTGCCTCCAGAGTTGATTAGAATTCAAGTCCGCCTTCGCGTGCCCCTTCGGCAACAGCTTTCACACGACCGTGATATTTGTAGCCACCGCGATCGAACACCACTTTGGTAATCCCAGCGGCGCGAGCGCGTTCTGCAACGGCCTTGCCAACTGAATGTGCTTGTTCGAGTTTGCGTTGCTCACCAAGGCTGCCGCGTAATTCGGTATCGATCGTTGACGCGGAAACAAGCGTATGACCAGCGAGATCATCGATCACTTGGGCATAGATATTCAGGCCTGAGCGAAACACATTCAAGCGTGGGCGCTCAGGTGTGCCACTCAGTTGGCCACGAAGCCGACGATGCCGTCGGGCGCGCAATTCGCGGGATGAAAATTTCGACATTGCTATATTTCTCCTGTAGGTGGGTTAGGCGGCGCGTTAGTGGTGTCACGCTACGCCGCCGCCAACAGCCTACTTCTTACCAGCTTTACCGGCCTTGCGGCGGATCACTTCGTCGCTGTACTTGATGCCTTTGCCCAAGTAGGGTTCGGGTGGACGCAGCTTGCGAATGTTCGCTGCTTGGTCGCCAACTTTTTGCTTGTTGGGGCCTTTGATCACAACCCGACGCTCAGCTACTTCAAAGCTGTTGCCTTCGTATGGCTCAACTCGCACTGGGTGCGAGAAGCCAAGTGAAAGCACCAAGATTTTGCCATCAAGCGTAGCGCGATAGCCTGTACCATTCATTTCGAGCGTTTTTTCAAAGCCCTTGGTCACGCCGTCGACCATGTTGGCGACCAGCGTCCGTGAGAGACCGTGAAATGCGCGAGCCTGACGGCTGTCGTTGACGCGAGTCATTTCGACCGTTGCGCCATCGATATTTACCGTAATTTCAGGCCGAATTGATTCGCTCAAGGTTCCTTTGGGGCCTTTGACCGTGACAACATTATCGCTGTCGACGTTCACAGTTACACCAGCTGGAACTTCAATCGGTTTACGACCGATACGTGACATGGGTCATTTCCTCCACGAGTGATGACGGTAAAGCTACCGTTGTCCTCGTTTAGTATTACCAAATGTAACAAACAATTTCGCCGCCAACGCCAGCTTTCCAAGCGGCATCGCCGGTCATCAACCCCTTAGGAGTTGAAAGGATGCTCAAGCCCAAACCATTGCGCACACGAGGAATCTCGTTGCGCTTGGTGTAGACCCGCAACCCTGGGCGGCTAACCCGCTTCAAGCCAGTGATTACTGGCTTGCGGTCAGCAGCATATTTCAAGGTCAACACCAAATTTGAGAATGGTGTGCCTTCTTGAACCTCAAAGCTTTTAATATAGCCTTCGGCTTGCAAAATTTCAGCAATGCCGCGCTTGATTTTCGACAATGGGATCGTCACCGTTTGGTGGCGTGCCATACCCGCGTTGCGGATGCGTGTCAGCAGGTCGGCAATTGGATCATTAACGCTCACTAGCTCGTCCTCCTGGTTCTACCAGCTTGATTTTGTTACACCGGGAATCAGCCCTTGTGAAGCCAACTCGCGGAAGCAGATCCGGCAGATACCAAATTTTCGCATGTACGCCCGAGGCCGACCACAGCGCTTGCAGCGATTGTATCCCTGCGTTGAAAATTTTGGTGCGCGATTCGCCTTGATGATCATCGATTTCTTAGCCATAGACTGTTTTGGCCTCCCAGTTACGAGTTGTCGGTTGACTACCCCTGTAGTCCCTTGCCAACTCTAGTCACGAAACGGCATGCCCAACGCCTTCAACAAAGCAAAGCCTTGTTCGTCGTTTGGAGCGGTGGTAACAATCGCCACCTCAAGCCCACGAATTTTATCGACTTTATCGTATTCGATTTCAGGGAAGATGATTTGTTCCCGAATACCGATACTGTAGTTCCCGCGACCATCGAACGATTTGCGGCTTAAGCCTTGGAAGTCGCGGATACGGGGTAACGCCAAGTTGACCAGACGATCATAAAAATCGTACATGCGTTCATTGCGCAGCGTTACCATTGCGCCGATCGGCATACCTTGGCGGAGTTTGAAGGCTGCCAACGATTTCTTAGCGCGGGTCACAACTGGTTTTTGACCTGCAATCATGGTCAAATCGCCGATTGCTGCTTCCACCGCTTTGGGGTTTTGCAACGCTTCACCTAAGCCAATGTTGATGACGATCTTGGTAATACGGGGCACTTGCATTGGGGACTTAAAGCCAAAGTCCTTGAACAATGCAGGAGCCACGGTCTTCAAATAGACATCCTTAAGACGTGCCATGGGTTCCTCACTTCTGGGGTTCGGCGACAGCATTGGTAACCAAGGCTACCAAACGGTTGCGGCACAACTGCGCCAGCCCAGATGGAAAATACGATAGTTCCGAACCAAATGAGTAGTCAGCAACGCACGGTTGTTCATTGCTCATTTGTCTTCGACCTTGCCAAATTAGGCAACGTCGGCATTGCATTGCTTGCAAACACGCACTTTTTTGCCTTCGTCGTTGACGCGGTGGCCAGTCCGTGAGGGCTTACCACAAGCTGGGCAAATTAACATGACTTTTGAGACATGCATCGCAGCTTCAACTTCTAAGATGCCGCCTTGGCGATTGCCCATCGGCTTGACGTGTTTTTTTACAATATTGACATTTTCAACGACGACGCGTTCTTTTTTGGGCAAAGACTGCTTGATTACACCTTCGCGGCCTTTTTCGCGCCCACTAAGTACCACTACGCGGTCGCCCTTTTTGACGTGCATGGTTTTGCCTCCATAGTCAACGCTATGCGGTTGCCCACAAGCGTTGTATTGTACCACAGCTCGTGAAGATTGTTACAACACTTCTGGAGCAAGTGAGATGATCTTCATAAACTGCTTTTCGCGCAATTCACGGGCGACCGGCCCAAAGATACGCGTGCCGCGAGGGTTGCCTTGTTGGTTGATAATGACGGCTGCATTATCATCAAATTGAATCATCGAGCCATCTGGGCGAGTGTAGCCCTTTTTGACCCGCACGATTACGGCCCGAACAACTTCGCCTTTTTTCGCCGAACCACCTGGGTTGGCTTGTTTGACGGTTGCAATGATGGTATCGCCAACGCTAGCGTAGCGACGCTTGGTCCCACCGAGCACCCGAATACACAGCAGCTCTTTGGCACCTGTGTTATCGGCAACCCGCATGCGAGATTCTTGCTGGATCACGACGAGGCCTCCTCGGTTTCGCCTTCAACGGTTACAACGTCTTGGCGCAAGACATTCAAGCCTTCGCGGCGATTCTTTTTGGCGATTTCGACCACGCGCCAGCGCTTGAGTCGGCTCAAGGGGCGGGTTTCTTCGATCACCACGGTATCGCCTACATGGCATTCGTTGTTTTCATCATGTGCGTAAAACTTGCTGGTTTGGCGCACGGTTTTGCGATACAACGGGTGGGGGCGCAAGTAATCGACTGCAACCACCACAGTTTTGTTCATTTTACTGCTGACAACGCGGCCAACTTTTTGTTTGCGGCTGTCAGTTGTTGCTAAATGCTCGTTCATTAATTCCCCTCCGCCACCAAGCTGCGTTCGTGGATGACCGTTTTGGCGCGGGCGATATCTTTTTTCAACAACCGCACGCGAGCGGTGTTGGTCAATTTGCCAACTGATTTTTGGAAACGCATGGTGAACAACTCTTGTTTGTTATCGTTGATCAACTTTTCCAAATCAGCATTGCTCATATCGCGCAGTTCACTAGCCTTCATTTGAGCCAACCTCCTGCGATGCCTTGGTTACGAATTTGCACTTAACAGGCAACTTTTGGGCAGCGCGGCGCAGTGCTTCTTGGGCCACATCTTCGGGCACGCCGTTCAATTCGAACAACACGCGACCTGGCTTGATCACTGCGACATAGTATTCAACTGAACCTTTACCAGAACCCATCCGCGTTTCAGCAGGTTTTTGGGTAATTGGACGATCTGGGAAGATCCGAATCCAAACTTTACCGCCCCGCTTCACGTAGTTGGTGATCGTCCGGCGGGCTGATTCGATTTGGCGACTGGTAATCCAGCCTGCTTCGAGTGAGACCAACCCAAAATCACCGAATGCCACCGTAGCGCCGCGCTGAGCAATACCCTTGATATTACGAGGGCGGTGTGGGCGGCGATATTTCATTTGCTTGGGCATTAACATGGTTTACGACCCCTTGCCCGAACGAGTGTTGGTTTTTGGTGCATCGGCTGCGGCTGCTGCTGGAGCAGCTTGGCGTTCGCGTTGACCAAGCACATCGCCCTTATAAATCCAAACTTTAACCCCGATCCGGCCATAGGTGGTGTGAGCGTGCACCAACGCGTAGTCAATGTCTGCGCGAATGGTGTGCAACGGCACCCGACCTTCACGTTCCCACAATGAGCGGCTCATTTCAGCGCCACCCAAACGGCCTGAGCATTTGACTTTGATGCCTTGGGCACCAAGCCGCATGGCGCGTTGGGTTGCTTGCTTCATGGCGCGTTTGTGTGAAACCCGTTTGCTGATTTGTTCAGCAACGCTTTCGGCCACCAGGTAGGCATTTAATTCAGGCTGGTGAATTTCTTGAATATTCAAGCGCACCTTTTTGCCTGTGAGTTTTTCAATTTGGTTTTTGAGTGTATCGACGTTCGCGCCGCGTTTGCCAATGACGATCCCTGGCTTCGCCGTGTGGATGGTCACTTCAACCCGATTGGCTGAGCGTTCGATATCAACGTGGGCTACACCAGCGTTTTTCAACTCATCGGCACCTTCGATATATTTGCGCAGTGCCAAATCTTGGTGCAGTTGTTCGGTATAGTTACGCTCGGCAAACCACTTCGATTTCCAATCTTTGATGATGCCGAGGCGGAATCCATTCGGATGCACTTTACGACCCAAGAGATCCTCCTAAGATAATGATGAAATATGAATTATGAAGGATGAAGCGCATCGCTGCAAATCAGCTGCTGACTTCATGCTTCATAGCTCATATTTTACAAGACTTCGCCGTCATCGACGATCACGGTAATGTGTGACGAACGCTTCAAGATACGATCACCACGGCCACGAGCACGCGGCATGTAGCGCTTGAGCACTGGGCCAGCATCGACCATAATCGTTTTAACGACCAGATCCTCGGGTGACATTTGATAGTTGTGATCGGCATTGGCCTTGGCCGACTTGATCACGCGGGCAATTTCTGGGGCTGCCTTGTGGGGCAGATATTGCAAAATCCCCAGCGCTTCCGTCACATTTTTACCGCGCACGAGGTCGGCAACCAGCCGAACTTTTTGCGGCGACATGCGGAAGTTACGCAGAATGGCTTTAGCTTGCATTGCGCACCTCTTATTTTAATTTGCCGCGCTTGTCGGCCTTTTTGCCACCGTGCCCACGGAATGTGCGGGTCGGCGCGAATTCACCCAACTTATGACCAACCATGTTTTCAGTGATGTACACTGGAACGTGGCGGCGGCCATCATGGACAGCGATCGTATGGCCAACCATCTGAGGGAAGATGGTTGAATCGCGTGACCACGTTTTGAGTGGGCGCTTTTCATTGCCACGATTCATCGTTTCAACGCGGCTCAAGAGCCGAACGTCAACGAATGGACCTTTTTTGGTTGAACGAGACATTCGTTTCCTTCCTTTAGTTGCAGTAGTTGTTGTCACTACTCACGAGGGAGAAGGCGCTACACGAGTTATCGCAACCCAGTGCAGCGGCGGCCAAGCCGCCCTTGCTCCAAGGTGAGGAGCGCATCACAACGAAGCGCTCCCCAGGGTTTATTTTTGCTTGCGCGTCCGCACGATAAAGCGATCGGTGCGGGGGTTGTGGCGGGTCTTTTTGCCCATTGCTGGCTTGCCCCATTTGGTTTTGGGGTTCATCCCAGTTGGGGCGCGACCTTCACCACCACCGTGTGGGTGATCAACAGGGTTCATTGCTGAACCACGCACGACTGGGCGACGGCCCAACCAGCGGCTGCGACCAGCTTTCCCAATCATGATGTTTTGGTGATCGACGTTACCGACTTGACCCAAGGTAGCCATACACTTGATGTGCACCATGCGCATTTCGCCAGATGGCAAACGCACCGTGGCGTAGTTCCCTTCGCGGGCCATCAATTGGGCGGTGTTACCAGCACTCCGCACCATTTGGCCACCACGACCAGGGGTCAATTCGATGTTGTGAATTTGCGAACCGATTGGAATATTGGCCAATGGCAAGGCATTGCCAACCCGGATTTCGGCGTTAGGGCCAGCCATCAAGGTATCGCCAACTTTCAAGCCCAATGGTGCAATGATATAGCGCTTTTCGCCGTCGGTGTAGTGCAACAAAGCGATATTCGCTGAGCGGTTTGGATCGTACTCAATCCCCGCTACTTTAGCTGGAATATCAAATTTCTTGCGCTTGAAATCGATCAAGCGATAGCGGCGCTTGTGGCCACCACCACGGTGACGGGTGGTGATGTGGCCGTGGTTATTGCGGCCAGCATGTTTCTTTAAGGGTTCGGTAAGTGCTTTTTCTGGCTCGAACTTCGTGATTTCTGCGAAGTCCGAGACAGTCATGCCACGCCGACCCGGCGATGTCGGTTTATAGCGTTTGATGCCCACTGCGTAACCTCCTAGAGATCTTCGAAGATTTCGATCCGTTCGCCTGGAGCCAAGGTAACGATGGCTTTTTTCCAACTGCGGCTGTAGCCACTTTGTTGGCCATTGCGAGTGCGGCGAACTTTCAACTTACCCTTGACATTCATGGTGTTAACAGCTTTAACGTTGACGTTGAAAATCTGTTGCACAGCAGCCTTGATCATCGGCTTGTTGGCTTCTTGTGCCACCTCGAACGTGTATTTGCCCTCTTCCATCAACGCCGTATTTTTTTCGGTGATGACAGGGCGAATAATAATATCGTGCGCGTTCATCGGTTGCATCTCCTACTTTTTGCCCAGAATTGTTTCAACAACGCTGAGTGCCGACTTGGGCAAAATCAAGGTGTCGTAGTTCAACAGATCCCGAACATTCAGGTAGGCTGCCAACAAGGTCTTGACATTTGGCAAGTTGCTGGTTGATAACGTGATGTTATCGCTCTTTTCACCCAAGGCCACCAGCGTTTTTTCGCCGACTAAAGGCAAGTTTTTCAACAACGCCAAGAAGTCTTTGGTTTTTGGTGCATTCATGCTCAAATCATCTAAGAAAATGATTTGGTTGTCTGCGTATTTGACCGAAAGCGCCGAGCGTACTGCCAAGCGCCGCATTTTGCGTGGCATATCTTTGGTGTACTTGCGGGGCTTTGGCCCGTGAACAACACCACCACCTGAGTGATGGGGGGCGCGAATAGCGCCTTGGCGAGCGCGACCGGTACCCTTTTGGCGATACAACTTGCGCGTGCTACCACGTACTTCACCACGAGTCTTGGTACTGTGAGTGCCCAAACGTGCATTGGCCAGTTGGCGAATGACTGCTTGGTGCATCACGGGAATGTTAGGCTCGATGCCGAAGATGTAGTCTTGCAGCTCAAGCGTGCCGATAGCTTGACCGGCTTGGTTATAAAGCTTGGCTTCCATGCGTCAACTCCTATTTCTTCGTGGCCTTAGCTGCCCGTGAGACCATCACCAAACCATTCTTAGCGCCTGGCACTGAGCCCTTCACTAAGATTACGTGGCGTTCAAGGTCAATTTTTACCACTTCCAAATTTTGAACGGTTACGCGATCATTGCCCATACGGCCTGCCATACGCATGTTTTTCCATACGCGGCCTGGCGTGGTACCTGAACCAATCGAGCCTGGGGCGCGATGGCGGTCGCTTTGACCGTGGGTTGCTGGGCCACCACGGAAACCGTGGCGCTTAACAACACCAGCAAAACCGCGACCTTTGCTTGTGCCGACGACATCAATCTTTTCGCCG
Source organism: Herpetosiphon sp. NSE202 (assembly GCF_042688385.1). Taxonomy (NCBI): domain Bacteria; kingdom Bacillati; phylum Chloroflexota; class Chloroflexia; order Herpetosiphonales; family Herpetosiphonaceae; genus Herpetosiphon; species Herpetosiphon sp. NSE202. The sequence goes on from NZ_JBHUPY010000028.1 coordinate 77,655, forward strand.
AGTTGGAAAATATCAACATTTACCACGTCGCCGACAGTGTGTGCGTTCAAGTCGGTGGTTTTCACTTCGCGCATGAAGCGAACCAGCCGACCAGCAGCTTTCAGGTGTCCTTGGATTGGCTTCGTTACTTTTCGTGGTTTGATTTCGCCGAAGCCGAGTTGGACTGCTTCATAGCCATCCTTGTCCTTGGTGCGAAGTTGGGTGACCACACATGGGCCAGCTTCGATCACGGTGACAGGAATGGTTTCACCTTTTTCGGTGAAGATCTGGGTCATGCCAATTTTGCGACCCAAAATACCATTGAGCATTGGTTACTCCTTAGTCCATAGCGTGCGGAGCCTCTGGGCGACCAAGCCCAGCCGTATTGGCTATGGCTCCAAGCGGGATTCCCGATTAGAGCTTAATTTCAATATCCACACCAGCGGGCAAGTTCAGCTTCATCAAAGCATTAATCGTTTGCTGGCTTGGATCGATCACGTCGATCAGACGTTTGTGGGTCCGAATTTCGAACTGTTCTTGGCTGTCGCGGTCAATGAAGGGTGAGCGCAACACGCTGTATTTTTCGATCTTGGTCGGCAACGGCACTGGGCCAGCGACCTGAGCACCGGTGCGTTCTGCCGCATCCACGATCTGGCGTGCCGACTGATCCAAGATCTTGTGGTCATACGCCTTGAGGCGAATGCGAACTTTTTGCTTTGCCAACGTCATTACTCCTAAGCGCAAAAGAAGGCAGGTGTGACGGGCACACCTGCCAGCCGTTTTATAGCTTATGCGATGATTTCGGTCACGATACCAGCACCCACGGTGCGGCCACCTTCACGAATCGCAAATTTCAAGCCTTGTTCGATAGCAACCGGAACGATCAACTCCACCGTCATTTGGATGTTGTCGCCTGGCATCACCATTTC
>NZ_JBHUPY010000029.1:0-59805 GCF_042688385.1 Herpetosiphon sp. NSE202
GGTGATCAAGCTCGGCATAGCTTAAGCACTGATCGCCAAACCGCACGGCAATCGCTTCCGGCGTGCGGTTGGCTTGTGCTACAAAGAGGCTGTGTAAACGTTGTTCGCCAAGAAAAGCTGGCTCGTGCGTGGCATTCCACGTATGCAGCATCTGTTGGCGAGCTTCATTGTCGAGCAAACTGAATGCACCAAGTTTTTGGGTCGGTTCAGCACAGAATTGATTTAATAGCTGGGCTAAATGAGCCAGCATATGTTCAATCGTGCTCGCACTGAACTGTTGTTGCGCATAACTGAGCCGGAGCGTGAGCGTTTGCTTCGGCAATACCAACAAGGTTAAAGGATAGTTGGTATGCTCAACTGCATGAATATCATGGAAATTCAGCCCGGCATCCGAACCTTGGAGCGTCGCATCGAGCGGGTAATTTTCAAATACCACTAAACTGTCGAATAATGCAGTTCCCCGTGGAAGCTCACTCAGGCGCTGAATATCAGCCAAGGCGCTATATTCAAATTGGCGCAGTTGCACCTGATTGCGATGCAAGTTTTGAAGCCAATCGATCAGGCAAAGGTCAGGATCAACTTGGCTCCGAACTGGCAGCGTGTTGATGAATAATCCGACCATCGTTTCAATGCCTAAAAGATCGGCTGGGCGACCAGCAACCGTCGCGCCAAAAACCACATCCTGCTCGTTGCTATAGCGACTTAAAAGCAGCGCCCATGCTGCTTGAATGATCGTGCTCAGGGTTAGTTGGTTTTGACGAGCCAGCTCTTGCAAGGCGCTGGTTGTTGCACTCGAAAGCGCAAGCTGATCTTCGGCATAGCCCATTTTGGTCGATTGTTGCGGCGTAGGCCGCGGATTAATGAGTGGGGTTGGGCTGATAAACCCTTTAAGATAGCTGCTCCAAAAGCGTTCGGCAACCTGGGTATCTTGGCTTTTGAGCCAATTAATATAGCCGCGATAGGGCTTGGTTGGGGCAAGGCTCAGGCTTTGCCCTTGGCTATAGGCGGCATAGAGACTGAATAATTCGCCCAAAACTGTTGAAACTGACCAGCCATCAAGCAAAATATGATGATGGGTCCAAATAAAATAATAGCTATCAGCAGCAGTTTTAATAATGCGTACCCGCATTAATGGTGCTTTGGTCAGATCAAAATCGGTTTGCTGATCAGTCTGGAGCAATTGATTTAAGCGGGTCTGTTGCGCTTGGGCTGAATCAGCTTGCCAATTGATATACTCAATTGGCAAGCTGATCGTGGTATGCACAACTTGAACTGGTTTATCAAGTTGTTCCCAGACAAAGGCGGTGCGTAAAATTGGGTGGCGATTGAGCACATGCTGGAAGGCGTGCTCAAAGGCTTGCTGATTAAGGTTGCCAGTTAAGCGACAATGCAGTTGCTCAACATAGGCACCTGTGTTGGGTGCATACAAACTATGAAATAGGAGTCCCTGTTGTAAGGGCGACAACCCATAAATTGCTTCAATATTCTTCTTCATGCGTATCTTTCTGTCCTCTGTTCCTAGCCACCAAGTTGGGCCATAATTGCATCAAGATCGTCATCGCTCAAGGCTTCATCTGGGAAATCGCTTGGGGTATAGCTGCCAACATTCGGTGCTTGGCAATGGGCGATCAATTGTTGCAAGGCCTCAATAAAACCATTGGCTAGGGTTGCAATGGTAGCGTGCTCATGAATCGTGCTGTTGTAGGCCCAATCGACGTGCAATTGGTGATTAACCAAGCTGCTATTAATTTCGATCAGGTAGGCTCGCTGGCTTGCGGGATGGCGCGTTGCGCCAACTGATTCTTGAGTCAGCCGCAGTAATGCCGCTTGCTCTTGACCTTGATCAAGTTGCCCAAGGTAGTTGAAACTGACCTGCGCAGCTGGTAAGGCTTGCAATTGCGACCCAAGTTCGGGGTTGAGATAGCGCAGCAATCCAAAAGCAAGGCCGTTATGTGGCACCGCCCGGAGATATTCTTTAATGTGTTTAATCGTTGTTGCCGGATCATGCGGGTCGCTGGAGTGGAGCCGAACAGGAAAGAGGCTCGTAAACCAACCAACCGTTCGCGAGAGATCTATATCCTCAAACAATGGCTCACGTCCATGACCTTCCAAATCAACCACAAGCTGATTTTGGCCAGTCCAGCGTTCAAAGGCTTGCAACAGGGCGCTGAGCAAGAGATCGTTAATCTGGGTTTGATAGGCGTGTGGCACGTCATAGAGCAAGGCTTTGGTCGCCTCAACGCTAAGCGCTACCTCAACATGGCTGCTAGTTGCAATGCTATTGGTGCTACTTGCATGATCGGTTGGTAATGCTTGGGTTGGCCAATCGCTCGCAGGCAGCCAAAATTGTGCTACCTCAGCCATAGTCGGCTGGTTTGCATAGGTTGGTAAGCGCTCGGCCCATGCTTTAAACGAGGTCGTTTTTGCTGGCAATTTCACCGCGGTCGCGTGTTGGAGTTGGCTATAGGCCGTTTGCAGATCGTCAAGCACGATTCGCCATGAGACTCCATCAATAATTAGGTGATGAGCGACAAATAATAACCGCTGCTGTTCGCTCGTTTGAATCAACGCCACCTGAAATAATGGCCCGTGATGCAGATCGAGGCTCGCTTGGATGCGATGAGCAGCTGTTTCAAGCGCTTGGGCGAGATCATTGATGTGCTTGCTGATATCGATTGTTTGCAGCGCAATGGTCGAGGCATCGCTGTATTGCTGTTTCCAACCGTTATCGGTTGCGGTAAACCGCAAGCGCAAACTATCATGATGGGCATAGACATGCTGCAAGGCTTGCTCTAACAGCGCAGCATCAATTGGCGTATTGGCCGCCAACAAGAGCGCCTGATTCCAGTGCGCAGGATGCGGTTGTTGTTGCTCAAAGAACCATTGTTGAATCGGTGTTAGTGTGACCGTACCCGCGATTAACCCTTGTTCTGCGTCGATGCTTGGGCCGCTGCCAACAACTTCGGCCAATTCACGAATGGTACGATGGCTAAATAAGGCGTGTGGGTTCAATTTCAAGCCAGCACTGGTCGCTTTGGCCACAATTTGGATACTGAGAATCGAGTCGCCACCAATTTCAAAGAAGTTATCGTCGATGCCTACTTGTTCGAGCCGTAACACGCTGGCCCAGATTGTGGCCAATTGTTGCTCAACAGCATTGCGTGGCGCATGATACTCGCCCCGTTGCAGGCTGCTGGCGATTGGCACGGGCAAGGCGCGGCGATCGATTTTGCCGTTGGGCGTAATTGGCAAGCGCTCAAGTGGCATATAAATGCTGGGCACCATATATTCAGGCAGCCGCTCAGCGAGAAATTGGCGTAGCCCATCTGCTTGAACGCTCTGATCTGGCTTGGCACTAACATAGGCAACCAAATGTTGTTCACCTGGCAAATGTGGCACATGGCGAGCCACTACGGCGGCTTCGCGGATCGCTGGATGGGCGGTTAATGCTAGCTCAATTTCGCCAAGCTCAATGCGAAATCCATGGAATTTGATTTGTTGATCGGTTCGACCCAAGAATTCAAGGTTGCCATCGTGGCGATAGCGTACCAAATCACCAGTTTTATAGAAACGTGCACCTGGCTCGGTACTAAATGGATTTGGTACAAAGCGTTCAGCGGTTAAACTTGGGCGTTGATGATAGCCACGCGCCACGCCATCACCCCCAATATACAACTCGCCTGCCACGCCAAATGGACATAATTCACCATAGCGATCGAGAACATAGAGCTGGGTATTGGCGATTGGCTTGCCAATTGGGACGCTGCCGGTAAACGCTGCATCGTTGCTCACTTCATAGATACAGCAGCCAACGACCGTTTCGGTTGGGCCATACTCGTTAATCAAGCGGGTTTGGGGTGCGTGCTGGAGCCATGGCGCAATTTGATTGGGCAATAATGCTTCGCCCCCGATCACCAAGGCATGGCTACTTTGCGCCAATTCCTCAGGTTTGAGCAACTGGTTCAAGAGTTCCATGTGGGTTGGGGTGAGCTTGAGCAAGCTCAATTGGCCTGAACGCAGGTAGTGAGCCAAATCTTCAAGCGGATTGGCTTCGGGCAACAAGATAACGGTTTGACCGACAAGTAACGGTGCAAACAGGCTCGTGACGGTTAAGTCAAAGCCAATCGGCGAATGCACAATGCTGCCAACGCCTTGCGCAACAGGATAGGCTTGGGTTGCCCACGTCAGGTAATTCGTGAGTCCCTGATGGGTAATCATTGCTCCCTTGGGCTGGCCCGTTGAGCCTGAAGTATAGATAACATAGGCCAGATTTGTAGGTTGCGGATAGCGTGTGGGATTTTCGTTTGACGATTGGGCAATACTCGGCCAATCACGATCAATCACAATCAGTTCGCGTGTCTGATCGGCAACCTCAGCTGCCCAATTGGCCGACGTAATCAGCAAGCTTGCCCCACTGTCATGGGCAATAAAGGCTCGCCGTTCCGTTGGGTAGCTCAAATCGATTGGTACATAGGCTGCCCCAGCCTTGAGAATCCCAAGTAGGGCAACTACTAACAGCGGCGAACGCTCTAAACTAACACCAACAAGACTATCGCTGCCCACGCCACGCTGAATCAAGCTATGAGCAAGCTGATTGGCTTGTTGATTGAGTTCGCCATAGCTGAGCTGTTGTGCGCCAAACTTGAGCGCAATTGCGCTTGGCGTTGCATGAGCCTGTTGCTCAAACCATTGGCCAAGGCTGCGCTCTTTGGCATAGGCTTGGCTGCTCGCATTCAGGTTATCAACCAAATAAGCACGTTCGGCTGCGCTGATGATGGTTAATTGATCGAGAGCCGCTTCTGGTTGCTGACAAATTGACCCGAGCAAGGTTGTGTATTGGGTCAGAAATTGTTCAATCTCAGCGTGATCAAAGATTGTTTGATCATAGACCAGGCTCAAATGCAGTTCACCAGCCTTTTCGATCACAGCTAACCGGAGATCAAAGCGCTCGATCACGCTGCTCACTTGGTCGATCTGCCACGTTAGCTCGGCTGTTGCGATGGCGCTTGGCTGAATCGTGTAATCAAAGCCATAGCTGCATAATGCGCCATGTGCGCCTGTGCTAGGCCGATTGGTTACATGCTCCCAAATAAAGGCATCTTGCCATTCATGCACTTCACCAATTGTTGCGTTTAATTTTTGTACGGCTTGGCTGAACGATGGTTGCTCAGCAACTTGCCCCTTAATTGGGATATATTTGGCAAATAAACCAAGTGCCGATTCAAGTCCATCGTAATTGCGGCCTTCAAAGCGCCGCGCCACAACAACCTCTGGTTGGGTGGCTAAACGCCCTAGTAGCCCAGCCCAGCCCACAAAGAGTACATCAGCAAGCGTGCTTTCAGAGGCTTGGGCAATTGTTCGCAGTTGATTGACGAGCGCTGGATTAAGTTTATGCTCAATGCTTACTGGCTGGAAATGCGCTCCAGCGGCCCGTTGATGTGGGTACAAGGGTGTATGCAAGGCATGCTGAATCTGTTGTTGCAACCAATATTCTCGCCCAGCTTGCATATCTTCCGAATCAATTAATTCATTGAAGATTTCGGCGAGGTCGGCATATTGCAACCGCTCTTGCTCTGGTTGCTCAATTCCCAAGGCTGCCTGATAGGCTGTACTTAGTTCTTGAACAAGATTGTACATGCTGATTTGGTCGGCATACAAGGCTGAAAGTTTGAGCAAAAGCAGCGCTTGATCGGCAGCAAACACGATTAAATGGGCATGCATGAGGCTTTGATCTTGCTCGAACGGTTGGTTTTGTAGGGCTACGAGCTGTTGATTAAGCCGAATTGTTTGCTCAGCCTGAGCATCAGCACGCAGATCATACACGGACAGGCTGGGAGCGGCACGTTGCTCAACCACCTGAACTGGCAAGCTCATGCCGGTGAGCAATGAGAAGGCTGTGCGTAAGATTTCGTTTTCGGCAGTTACTGTATTGAGCGCTTGTTGCAACGCCGCTTGATCAAGCGTACCAACCAGCTTAATGCTGATTTGATTGGCATAGGTTGGATTTTGGCCATTTTCGGCCAGCCACCACACATGTTTCTGCTGCGGTGAAAGTTGAAATCCTTCGATTGTACCCACACTCATGAATAAAACTCCTCTGCTACGCTAATTTTATAATGCTGAACGTGACAATGGTTCGGACATCCCTACCAAAATTTTGCGCGGGCCACTATAGGGAGTACGAGCGTGGGCGGTCAGCATATTGTCAAGCATGATCACATCATGTTGTTCCCACGGGAAGATGCGGGCTTCGGCATGGTATGCATCGCGAATTGCTTGTAGGTATTCGGGCGCAATCGTCGAACCATCACCATAGTAGGTATTGCTGGGCAGATCTTCTTCGGCAAATTGACTGAGCAAGGCATCGCGAATACTCGCTTCGAGGGTCGAAACATGGAAGAATGCGCCATGGTTAAACCAGAGATCTTCGCCAGTAACCGGGTGCTTTGCCAAGGCTGGGCGAATAACGCGAGTCCGCAAGCGGTTACCATCGCGCCATTCAACCTGAATACCATGATCGGCACAGTAGGCTTCGACTTGGGCTTTATCGGTGGTTTGGAAAACAGTTTCCCACGGCAAGCCTAATTCTTGGCTAAAGTTGCGCACATACATCACATCTTTCGCGGCAAACTCTGCCCGAATGCTGGGATCGATGCGTTGATAGACCTTGCGTACATCGGCAATCGGCGTTTCGCCACCTTGTTGGGCTGGCGTGACACAGTAGAAAAAGAGTTTCATTGGCCATGCATGTTGATACGAATTTTCATTATGGAAAAAGATATGTTGATGCGACGGATAATCAGTTGATGTATAGATATTGCCGCTCACCTGTGAGCGCGGCGATGAACGCTCTTTGTATTCCAAAAGTTCTTGCGAAGCGGCTTTGGTAAATTGTTCGAAGCTGCCAATCTCGCTGAGATTAAAGCCGCGGAATAAAACCCCGCCATGCTTGTAGAGTGCTTGTTGCAGAAAATCGCGATTATTGCTTACCCATGCGATCAAATCAACGCCTTCGACTGCTGGCGTAACCACAAACGGCAAGTTACCGCCATCAGGCAACAAACCTGTTTTAACCAAATCTTCTTGTGAAAAGCTGGCTGATTTCCGTTTGATGTTGGGCAGGCCTTTTTTTGCGATAGTCATGGTCAATATCCTTTCGTAATGCAATTTATACTTGGGTCGAACGAGTAAGTTTTTTGAATTTTTGGAGCCGAGCTTCTTTAAAGGCGGCTTCTTTTTGGCGTTGGGCCGCTTGTTCGGCGGCGTTAATTGCTTGGCCAAGATCGGCTAAAGTGCTATCAGGCTGTGCTACCACGTGCTCTAAGACCACGGCATAGCTTGCTGCAAGTTGCTCAATAGCGCTTGCTTCGTAGCAGTCGCTGTTGTATTCCCAGGTGATGCTCAAACGGTGGTTGATTTCGACGATATTGATTAACAGATCGAATTTGGCAATGTCGGCTTCGATTGCCAAGGCACTGAGCCGAACATCTGGCAGTTCGATCACGGTTGCTGGTGTGTTTTGCAAGACCAACTTAACATCGAAGAAGGGAGCCATGGTGGCGCTGCGTTCAGGGTTTACGGCCTCAACCACCCGATCAAACGGCAGATCTTGATGATCATAGGCTTCCAAGGTGGTTTGGCGTACCCGTTGCAGCAGTTCACCAAAGCTCAAATCGCTGCTCACGGTGGTGCGCAAGACCAGTTGATTGACGAAGAAGCCAATGAGGCCTTCGGTTTCGCTACGGTTTCGATTGGCCATATCCGTGCCGATCACCAGATCGGTTTGCTTGGTGTAGCAATGGGCTACGCTGTGGAAAGCCGCCAACAATAGCATAAACAGGGTTACGCCTGCTTGCTCACAATGCTGTTTGAGTGCAGCGAGGAGTGACGCTTCCAAGGTTTGGCTATAGGATTCGCTACGATTATGCGTTTGGTTCGGTTGGGCTTTGGCCAATGGCGCGATCAAGCGTTCCCGTGGCGATGCCAGTTGTTGTCTCCAATAATTGACATGGCGATCCCATACCTCACCTTGAAGATAGGCGCGTTGCCAATGGGCAAAATCTGCATATTGGATTGGTAAATCAGCAAGATCGGCTGGAATGCCTTGGCGCTCAGCGCTATAAAAACTGGCTAATTCGCGTAGCAAGACACCCAATGACCAGCCATCAGCGACAATGTGATGCATCACCACCACCACGACATGGTGTTCATTGCCAAGTTGCACCAATTGCACCCGTAAAAGTGGGCCTTCAGCGAGGGAAAACGGGCTTTGCGCCAGTTCGTGAATCAGGCTTTGCAAGGCCATTTGCTGCGCTACCTCGGCCAACGTGTTAAGTTCAATAAGTGGAATCGCAATTTTCAGCGCTGGCAGAATCACTTGATACGCTTTGCCTTCATCGGCTTGAACGATCGTACGCAGGCTTTCATGGCGCTCAACAAGTCGTTGGAAACTCGCAATCAATGCTGCCTGATCAAGCTGACCGCTAATTTCGACCGCAAATGGCATATTGTAGGCAGGATTTTGCGGCTCCAATTGATGTAAAAACCACAAGCGTTGTTGGGCAAATGATAACGGCAAAGGTTGGCTGCGATCAGCCTTTGGAATCCGTTGATCGGCGTTACTCGCTTGCGCGTGAACCCGCTGTGCTAAGGCATGAATCGTTGGTTCGGCGAAGAAATCGCTGAGACTCAAGGTGCACTGCAGCGAATCGCGAATGCGCGAGAGCACTTGGGTCGCCAATAACGAATGCCCACCAAGCTCGAAGAAATTCGCATGGATACTAATTGGGCTAATTCCAAGCAACTCTTGCCACAGGCTGACTAGAGTTTGCTCAACGGCAGTTAATCCCGATGATTGCTCGCTTGGTAGTGCCGCTAGGTCGAGGGTTTGAATTGCTTGGCTGCGGCGGAGATCAAGCTCAGCAGTTGCAATCGTCACGCCAAGTTCGGCCAAGCCAAAGAGCCGATCAAAGACTGCGTGATCGTGCTCAGGCTGGATTGCAAAGCGATCAGCGCTATGCCATTGCTCCCATTGCACGCTGATCCACGTGGTTGAACTATGCTGCTGCGCGAATGCAGGCAACCAATGCTCAACGCAGTTCACCAGTGGCGTTGGCTGAAGCTGTAACTGGCTATAGACCAACACAAGGGCTGGTTGCTGCTGGGCAATCTGCTGGAGCGTATCAAGCTGCTGATTGAGCAGGGTCTGATCAAGTTTTTGTGAATGGCCGCCATCAAGCCGATAGCTGATCCCTGCAAGTTTTGGCACTTGTTGGAATACGCTGGCCCACCCATCCAACTGACTCAGATCCGCCTGAATGAGCTGAATCCTAGTTTGTTCAGCAAGCGTCTGTAAGGCCTGCAAACTTGTGCGTAGCTCGCTATCCAGCGCCTGATCGGCCAAGTAGCTCGCCCACAGTGCTTGCTCTGGCAAGGCTTGGGTCGTAACTAAGCTTAATTGCGCTTGAACGGTTGTTGCTAGATAATTGGCTAAGGCAAGCCCCTCGGCTGAGAGCGCATCGCTGATTAAGTAGTGGCCATGCTGGATTAAGCGTGGTTGGTATTGCTCATTGTTGAGCGCTTGAGCCTGCCGTACCCAACGGCGTTTACCACGATAGGCTACTTCAACCGCCTGCGACTGGGCTAGCGCTTCGATGATCACGGAATCAACATAATACGCTGCATAATCAAGCTGATTTTTGCTCAAATCAAGGTCGATCATGCAGAGTTTCGGTTGCGTTGCAATTCCCAATAGGCCACTGAAGAGCGCTTGTTGCGGTTTAATTGCGGCGTTGCCAGCGAGATCATAGGCTTGATTGAGTACAACATGGAGCCGATTGAGCGCAATTGGTGCTTGAGCTAAGGCTGCAACTACCTGTTCAAAGGCTGTAATCTCAGCAGTATCAGCCTGTAATTGCCAGGTGTAAATGACGTGATTGGGTAATTGCTCGGTTGCCACAAGCTCGCTCAGCAGTGCTTGGAGTTGATCGCTGCTGGGTGCGAGGCTATACAGATCGTGATCATAGCGGGTGAATGTCGTGCCTTGGCGCACCACAATGACCGCTTGATCGAGCCATTTCAAGCGTCGAACCAGTGCTTGGCTAAAGCTACTAGCATCAGCAAAAACTAACCATGAGGTTGAAGGCGTGAGCAAGGCGGTTAATGGCTTGCCCAACGGTTGGATTTGCCAGCCTGCCACGCTAAACCAATCATCAACTTGAGTAAAACGGCCTTGGCGGCGCGGTCGTTGCTGGGTTTGCTCATGGCTAGGCGCGTCGATCCAATAGCGTTGCTGGTCGAAGGCATAGCCAGGTAAGTTAACTCGCCGGCGATTTGCTGGAGCTTGAATACGACTCCAATCGATCCGTACACCCTGCGACCATAGCATCCCAAGGCTTTGCAACAGAAACAGCTGATCGTCAGCCTGCTCTTGGGGATGGCGCATCGAGGTTACGCCCACCACATCTGCGGCGTGCTGCCGAACGAAGGTACTGAGGCTACGGCCTGGGCCGACCTCCAGCAAAATTGGGCTTGCCTTAGCAGTTAATGTCGTAATGCCTTCGGTAAAGCGCACCGTTTGTCGCACATGTTTGGCCCAATATTCAGGATCAGTCGCTTCTTGACTGGTAATCCATGTGCCCGTGACATTCGAAACAAATGGGATCTGGGGCGGATTTAAACGAACTCGCCGCAGTTGTTCGGCAAATGCCCGTAACATGGGGTCCATCATCATCGAATGAAAGGCATGCGATGTATGCAAACGTCGCCCTTCAATCCCTTGCGTGGCGAGCTGTTGCTTGAAGGCTTCAATCGCCGCATCTGGCCCTGAAACAACACTCATTGTGGGGCTATTCGTTGCTGCTAAAGCGAGGTTTGTGCCCAAAAGTGGTTTTAAGCTCGCTTCTGAACAAGGGACGGCGAGCATGCTGCCACTCGGAAGCTTTTGCATCAAGCGTCCACGGGTCGCAACAATCATCAGGGCATCGTTAAGCGAAAATACGCCTGCCAAGCACGCGGCAACATATTCGCCAATACTATGCCCAATCATCGCTTGCGGAACAATGCCCCACGCCAACCAGACTTGGGCAAGGGCATATTCAATCGTAAACAAGGCTGGCTGTGCATACATTGTTTGATTCAGTTGTTGGCTTGCCATAGCAGTTTGGTCGCTATCGGCAAAGATCAGCGTGCGAATATCAAGGCCAAGCTGCGGCCTCAGTAATTCGGCACATTGATTAACCGTTTGGCGGAATAGCGGCTGGTGTTGATAGAGATCGGCGGCCATGCTGACATATTGCGAGCCTTGGCCAGGAAACATAAAATTGACTGCTTTGGCCGTTTCAGAACTTGATGCATAAACGCCATTGTTGCGTTCCAACCGAATCAGGGCTTGATAGGCCTCCTCGTGAGTCGTACACACCACGGCCCGGCGCACACCAAAGCTTTTTCGTCCCTGTTGCAAGGTATAGGCAATGTCGGCCAAATCGGTTGTTGGATTTGCCTGCAGATAGTTGGCCAATTGCTGCGCTTGACCAGCTAAGGCTGTTTCTGTTTTGGCGGACAACACAAGCAACTGTGGGCGTGGCTCGGTTTTGTTGGTAGCAATGGTTGGCGCTTCTTCAAGCACCATATGAACATTCGTCCCACCAACCGCAAATGAGCTAATACCACCACGACGTGGATGCTCACTTGTATTCCAAGCCTGTAATTCTGTATTGACATAAAATGGAGTTGTCGGGAAATTGATCACTGGATTTGGTTGATCGCAATTGAGGCTTGGCGGGAGTTGCTTATGATGTAAGGCTAAGGCGAGCTTAATCAAGCCAGCTACGCCAGCACCAGCATCAAGGTGGCCAATATTTGATTTGACCGAGCCAATTGCGCAAAAGCCTGTTTGATCGGTGTTTTCGCTGAATACTTGGCTTAACGCGGCAATCTCGACGGGATCGCCAAGCGCAGTGCCAGTACCATGAGCCTCGATATAGCCAACGGTCGCTGGATCGATCTCGGCAACCGCATAGGCCGAGGCAATGACTTCAGCCTGACCATCAACGCTTGGTGCGGTATAGCCAACCTTCAAGGCCCCATCATTGTTCATGGCCGAGCCTTTGATAATCGCGTAAATTGGATCACCATCAGCAACGGCCTCAGCTGCTCGCTTGAGCACAACCACACCAATGCCGCTGCCAGCGATTGTGCCACGCGCATTGGCATCAAATACCCGACAATGACCATCTGGCGAGTAAATGCCGCCTTCTTCATAGATATAGCCGTTTTTCTGGGGCGTGGTAATTGAAACCCCACCGACCAATGCCATATCACATTGATAATCGAGCAGACTCTGGTAGGCTAAGTGACAGGCGACCAACGAGCTCGAGCAGGCAGTTTGCACGGCCATGCTTGGGCCACGCAAATTGAATTTATAGGAGGCACGGGTTGGCAGAAAATCTTTATCGTTGCCAAGTCGTACCGCCAATGGCCCAACCGATTCAAGATACTCGCGGTTGGGATACAGATTGGCTAACAGATAACTGCTCAACTGGGTACTGGCATAGACCCCGATTGCGCCGTCATACTGTTCAGGATTGTAGCCAGCATCTTCAAGCGCATGCCACGCGCACTCCAAAAAGAAGCGATGCTGGGGGTCCATAATCTCGGCTTCGCGTGGGGTAAATCCAAAGAAGCCAGCATCGAACAGATCGATCTTCTCAAGGGCTGCGCGGGCTTTGATATACTGGGGGTGCTGAAGTACCTCAGCACTGACCCCAGCTTGGATTAATTCTTCGTCGGTGAAGAAGCTGACTGATTCAACCCCGTCACGCAAGTTGGCCCAAAACTCAGCAATGCTTGCCGCTTTGGGAAAGCGTCCGGCCATCCCAATAATTGCAATGCCATCGATTTCAGGCACGTCGTGCTGTGTCATGACTACTTTCTCCCCTTTGAACGTTGTTGTTTGGCTTGGCGCTGGCGTTCAGCTCGTTCACGCACTTTATCGAAATTGGCAGCCGTATTGGTTGCATTGCTGCCGAGTTTTTCGGCCAAACTTGCTACCGTGGGATAGCGGAAAAGATCGACCAGTGAAATATCAATAGCAAGCACCTCGCGCAATTTGGTTCGGGCTTGCACAATCAGCAATGAGCTGCCGCCAAGTTCAAAGAAATTATCGTGAAGGCCAACTTGCTCAACCTGAAGCACTTGTTGCCAAATTGCCGCAATCGCTTGCTCAGTTGGGCTTTCGGGGGCGATATAGCTGGCTTGCACACTTGGTCGCGTGCTGCTTGGAGCTGGCAACGCCTTGCGATCAACTTTGCCATTTGGCGTAAGTGGCAAGCTATTGAGCAGGCTAAAACTTGCTGGCAGCATATATTCTGGTAAGCGATTTTTTACCCATGTGCGCAAATCGCCGCTGGTGAGGCTGCGTTGCGGTGGCGCAGGCAAGATGCTCACTGGTTGCGCCAACAACGGTGAATCGGCAGCAACCCGCCGCGCATACAGCATATACACATACACGCCAGGTTCACCAGCTTGGGCTTCGGCAACCGCAAAATCTTCAACCACAATCGCGAAATGCTGCTGTTTGAGCATCGTAATGATCTGCTCAAGATTTTCGCGATTGTCGATTTCTAGCACGATTTGCTGAATTTTGAGCCAATCAGCCTGCTTAATCCCCATCAATACATCAACTTCGGCTTTTTCAACGTCAATCTTGAGCAAATCAATCCGTTCGATCTGTTGCTCGGCAATGACCTCAGAGAGCGTTCGGAGTTGGCATTGATAGGTTTCGCTGGCAAGTTGGGTATCTAAAATTGCATCAAGCTCGGTTTCTTCGAGCACAACGCTGGTGCCTTGGGCATCAACTTGGCGCAGATCGCTCAAAATAATCGATTTGGTTATTTGACGATCCAAACCAGTCTCAGAATACCGTCCCGATAAGCCTGCCATTTCAGGATAGAAGGTGAACTCGGTTGTTTCGGCCTTATCCGACAAACCAAACGGGAAGATCCGACTTTCTAAGCCGTAGTAGCGAATATTGGCTTCGAGCACTGCAAAGGTTGGCGGAATTGGCTCGAAGGCGTAGAGTTTGAGCTGTTTGGCATACATATTGGCAAATAACTCGAAGAAGCCAATGTTGGCTCCAACATCAAAAACACAATCACCATCGTGTAATTCGATGCCATGCTTAAGATACATCGCCTCCTCGATAACTTCACGATAGCCTGCGTTGGCTTGCAAATCGCTGAGATAGGCGATGTTCATTCCATTTGGCAGGGTATAGCGCCGATGTTGTTCAAATAATTGGTTAGCTTGGGCCTCGTTGAGCGCTGGTTGCAATGGCGCGAGAATTTTGTGGGTTGGCACAATATAGGCTGCCAAGCGTTGATTCTCCGCTTCATCACGGGCAACAACAATCGCTTGTTCAACCAGCGGGTGCTGTTCAAGCACCGCTTCAATTTCCCCAAGCTCAATCCGATAACCTTGCAATTTGACTTGGTAATCGATCCGACCAAGGAATTCGAGGGTGCCATCGCGGCGATAGCGTGCGCGATCGCCAGTGCGATACATGCGACTACTAAGTTCTGGGCTGAATGGATTCGGCACAAAACGCTCAGCTGTCAGTTCAGGCCGTTCTAAATAGCCCCGTACGACCCCATGGCCAGCGATATACAACTCGCCTGCAATTCCGAGCGGTACCGGTTGTTGATAGCGATCAAGAATATAGATTGCTGTGTTGGCAATCGGGCGACCAATTGAAATTTGCTCGGTTTCTTGGCCACTGACTTCATAGCTGCTTGACCAAATCGTGGTTTCGGTTGGCCCGTACATATTATGAAGTTGACCATTGATCAACAGCTTGAGTTGATCTGCTAAATTAAGCGGTAAGGCCTCGCCGCCAAGCAATACGTGATCAAGCGTGCCTAAAATCTGCGCTGCTTCCGGCTCTGAGAGCAGCATCCGAGCTAAGGCAGGAGTACATTGGAGATGCGAAACTGCATGGGTTTGAATTTGAGCCAAGACGGAATAATCGCCTATTGGCTCGGCGCTCGGCAGTGTGGCGTGGGTTGGGTTGCTGCGTTCGCGCAGCACACTGAGATGCTGAAGATTTGCCAACACGTCGTCTGTAGCAACCCCAAAATCGATTAAACAGCCCACTTCATCAACCCCGACAGCCTTCAAGCGATTGACCATAGCCAAACAATGCTCAGGCGTGCCAAACAAGCTGCTGGTGGCAAAATAGCGATCAAACGCTTGGGCGAGGATGAATTCCTCTTCCTCGGCGCTAAAATCGTTGGTTTCGCGATCATGGCCAAGGCTGCGGGCAAGATTTTTCCACAAATCAATTGATGAGCGTAGGTAGCGATAAAATGGCTGACGAACGGTTTCCCGAATCGATTCTAGCGGTTGATCGCTCACGAAGGTATGCACCATGAGCGTGACGCAACCGCGACCTGGATGGCCATGCTCCTGCCATGCTTGGCGATAAATTGCAATTTTCGCTTGTAAATCTTCGACGCTTTGCCCAAGCAAGTGGGTCAGCATATTGGCCCCGGCTTCACCGGCCATGCGGAAGGTTTCCGGGCTGCCACCTGCGGTGACCCAGAAGGGTAATTCTGCTTGGATTGGCTGCGGATAAATGCGCACGGCTACATCATTGCCATTGCCGCCAACAAAGGTTTGGGCATCACCGCGCCATAAACTGCGCACGGTGTTAATATCCCTGAACATAATGTCTTTGCGTTCGTGATAATTAGCTGGAGCTAAGACAAAATCATCAGCATGCCAGCCAGAGGCAAACGATACCCCAACCCGGCCTTTGGAGATGTTATCAACCACTGACCATTCTTCCGCCACCCGCAGCGGATGCTGCAAGGGCAAAACCACGCTGCCAGCCCGAATTTGAATACGCTCGGTAACGGCAGCAATTGCCGCCCCAACCACTGATGGATTCGGATAGAGTCCACCAAACGAATGGAAGTGCCGTTCGGGAGTCCAAACTGCCGTAAAACCATGCTGGTCGGCAAATTTCGCTCCTTCGAGTAACAGCCGATATTTATCCTGGGGATCTTGCCCAGTGTCACTCGCAAAATAGAACAAACTAAAGTCTAATGCTTGGCTATTGGTGCTCGGTTCAGCAGAGGCGGTTGGGTTGCGCGCAAGGTCTGGTTGAAGAACGACCTTAAAGCCACGAGTCAATGTCCATAATAATTCCAAGACTGAAATATCGAAGGCCATACTCGTTACTGCTAGCCAAGTCCCTTGCTGTTCAGTGCCAAGCCGTTGATCCATGCCAACGAAGAAATTAATTGCATTGTCATGGCCAACCATAACCCCCTTGGGCTTGCCCGTTGAGCCAGAGGTATAAATCACATAGGCCAAATCGCTTGCCAAAACATGCTGCTCAGGATTGGGCGCGGCATGAGCGTGGGTATTGCTATCGACAACGATGCTCATTTGAGTGCTCGCCAAGCGCTGGTGCAGATGTGACTGGGTAAGCACCAGCGCCGTTTGGGCATCGGCTAGCATAAAGTCCACGCGTTCGGCGGGATAGTTCGGATCGAGTGGTAAGTAGGCAGCGCCGGTTTTCAAAATAGCTAGCATGGCGATAACCATCTCGAGCGAACGTTCCATATAGATGCCAATAATCGAGCGCTGCGTTAGCCCCAAGCCTAAAATCTGCGCTGCAAGGGCATTGGCTTGCTGATTGAGTTCGGCATAACTCAAACTATGCTGTTGATAGACCAAGGCTGTTGCCTGCGGTTGTTGCCTGACCTGTGCTTCAAAAAGTTCATGGATTGTTGTCTGCTGAACATACTCAGTCTGAGTTGCGTTCAATTCATGCAAAACATACTGTTGTTCTGCATCACTCAACAAGCCCAACTGATTAATTGCTTGATCAGGATTGGCCACAATCGCTGCTAAAAGATTCTGCATGTGCTGAGCCATTTGAGCGATAGTGGCGTGACTGAAGAGATCTTGGTTATATTCGAAGCTTGCCCGCAGCCCTGTTTGGGTTTCAACCATAGTCAAGGTCAGGTCGAATTTGGCAGTTGTATAGTCGGCGGGCAGCGCTGTTACCTGCACATCAGGCAAGTCCCAGTTAAATTGGTTGTCGTGCTGCAATACAAACATCACTTGGAACAAGGGCGAACGACTCAGATCGCGCTCTGGTTGCAAGGCATCAACAACTTTTTCGAAGGGAAGATCTTGGTGCGCATAGGCTTGAAGCGCGGTTTCGCGTACCCGCTTGAGCACCTCACGGAAACTTGGATTGCCCGCTAAATCACCACGAATAACCAACATGTTGAGGAAGAAGCCAAATACCTGCTCTAGTTGGGCATGATGGCGATTGGCGATTGGCGTGCCTACTGCAAAATCCGCCTGGCCACTATAGCGATAGAGCAAGGTTTGGAATGCCGCTAATAAGGTCATAAACAAGGTGCTACCTTCGTGGCGGCTCAACCCTTTCAATTCACCAACCAGTTGCTCGGCGAGATTAAAGTGATACAACGCCCCACGGAAGTTTTGCACGAATGGCCGTGGATAGTCGGTCGGCAAATCAAGGGTCGGCAAATGCGCAAGCTGTTGTTGCCAGTAACCAAGCTGTTGCTCAAGGACTTCTGCTTGGAGCCATTGGCGTTGCCACTGGGCAAAATCAGCATACTGCACCGCCAATGCAGCCAATGCTGCTGGTTGTTGTTGCTGGGCTGCGCGATACAATTGGCTTAATTCGCGCCGCAGAATATCGATCGACCAAGCATCAGCCACAATATGATGCAATGCTACGAGTAATAGCTGCTCGGTGTCGCTCAACCGAACGACACTAATCCGCAGCAGCGGCCCGTTAATCAAATCAAATGGTGTTTCGGCAAGAGTTTGGATTGCCGCTTGCGCCGCTTGATCTTGTTCGCTGATTGGATAATGGCGCAGATCGACCAGTTTGAAATTGAGTGGCAAACGGTCATGGATGATTTGGATTGGTTGATTTGCGCTCAATCCAAAGGTTGTGCGTAAGATTTCATGGCGCTGCACAAGCATTGCAAAGCTGTGTTCAAGGGCAGCGAGATCAAGTTTACCTTCAAGCCGCAGGTTATAGGTTAAATGGTAGACCGAACTCTGCGGATCAAGCTGGTGCAAAAACCATACTCGCTCTTGGGCAAACGACAGTGCTAAATCCTGATTACGATCAGCAGGAAGCAAGCGCATTGGTTGATTGCTCGCTTGTTGTTGCGCAATATAGCGAGCCAAGCCCGCAGCTGTTGGAAATTCAAAGAGACTTCGAATTGGCACGTTGAGCATAGTGAGGTCACTTAATCGGGCAATAACCTGAATTGCCAGCAATGAGTGGCCGCCAAGTTCAAAGAAATTTTGATGAATTCCAACCTGCTGCCGATCAAGCACCGCACTAAAAACATCAGCTACAATCGTTTCAAGCGGGCTGCGGGCAATGGCTGTATCCGCCAGTTCGCTCGCTGCGACCACGGGCTGTGGCAAGGCGCGGCGATCAAGTTTGCCGTTCGCGGTTAATGGCAGATTCGCCAGCTCGATATAAGTCACTGGAACCATATACTCTGGCAAACGTTGCTGTAAAAACTGGCGTACATCTGCCTGATCAATCCCCATTGACTCGTTTGGAACGCTATAGGCAACTAGTTGCTGCTCATAGGCAACCACAACGCTCTCGCGAACCGCTGGATATTGGCGTAAAACAGCTTCGATTTCAGCGAGTTCAACCCGAAAACCGCGAATTTTAACTTGCTGATCAATACGCCCCACATACTGAATCGTCCCATCGTGATTGATCCGCGCTAAATCGCCAGTGCGATAGAGTTTGCTCGCTGGCGACCAAGGATTTGCAATGAAGCGTTGGTTCGTTAACTCTGACCGATGGAGATAGCCTTGGCTCACATTGGCTCCGCCAATATAGAGTTCGCCGGCAACACCCTGTGGTACTGGCTGCAATGCTTGATCAAGCAGATAAATTTGGGTGTTGGCAATTGGCCGCCCGAGGGGTGCGTAATCGCCAAACGGTTCAGCCAACGCTGCACGCAGATCATGGGTAATCACCCCAATTGTGGTTTCGGTTGGCCCATAGTGATTGAAGATCTGGCAATCGGGTGCGAGTTCGTGAATTTTGTGAATCAGGCTCCACGCTGCCGATTCGCCGCCAAGAATTAAGCCACGGCGCGGCAGGAGATCGCCATGCTCATACGCTTTCAATAGGGCTGCAAGGTGTGAGGGAACGAGTTTGAGATAATCGATTTGCTGCTGGCGGAAATAATCAGCCAAGCCATGTGCATCACGAATCCGTTCGTCGGAAATAATGTGCAAACATCCGCCGCTGGCCCAAGCTCCAAAAATCATCGTATTGCCAAGATCCGCCGCAATCGTTGAGACGGTGGCAAAATTGGCCTGAGCCGCGAAATTGAAGCGTGCTTGAATCGCTTGAACATAATTATCCAGTTGCCGATGGGCTACGGCAACACCCTTGGGCGTGCCAGTTGAGCCAGAGGTAAAAATAATGTAGGCCAGATCATCGGGATGGTTGGTCTGGGGCAATGCCTGGGTTGGTGCCTGTTTGATTGCTGGCAGATCAAGCGCCAAACTTGTTGCCTGTTCCCACATGCCAGCAACTGCCCGATCAGTAATTACGAGCTGACACTGCGCTTCTTGCAGCATCAGATTGATCCGTTCGCTTGGAAGTTTCGGATCGATTGGTAGATATGCTCCGCCAGCTTTGAGGATTCCCAAGATCGCAATTGCAAGCTCAAGCGAGCGTTCAAGGCAAATTGCAACCGGTGTATTTGCGCCAACACCCTGCTGCTGAAGATACCACGCAAGCTGGTTGGCTTGGTGATCAAGCTCCTGATAGGTGAGCGCTTGGTTTTCAAATACGACCGCTGGGGTATGTGGTTGCGCCAATGCGTGAGCTTCAAAACGTTGCTGAATTGGGCGCACTTCCCCAAAATCAACAGCGGTTTGGTTCAAATCGCCTATGAGATAGTCGAATTCTGCTGTACTAAGTAATGGCAATTCAGCAATTGTTTGCTGTGGATTCGCACGAATCGCCTGGAGCAGGTTATTAAAATGCTGCGCCATCTGCTCAATGGTGGTTGTGGTAAATAGATCGCGGTTGTACTCAAAGGTTGCTGCTAAACCATTGGCTGTTTCTTCTAGCGTCAGCGTCAGATCAAACTTGGCTAAGCCACGATCAAGCTCGATCGGGCTGAGGCTCAGTTGCCCAAGGTCAACACTTGGCATGGGGGTATTTTGCAGCACCAGCATCACTTGGAAAAGCGCTGAGTGGCTTAAATTACGCTCAATATTTAGCTCTTTGACCAACATTTCAAACGGTAGATCTTGATGCTCGTACGCCGCCAAGGTTGTGGCGCTGACTTGTTGCAACAAACTGCTAAAGGATTGCTCTGGGTTAATCTGGCTGCGTAACACCAAGGTATTGACAAAGAAGCCAATCAATTCTTCAATTTCGGCTTGGTTACGATTGGCAATCGGGGTGCCAACCAGCAGATCAGTTTGGTTAGTATAGCGATAGAGCAAGGTGTTAAAGCTTGCTAACAGGGTCATAAACAAGGTTACGCCATGCTGCCGACTGAGATCGTGCAACCCTTGGGTAAGATCGGGATCAATCGTCCAATTGAAGCGTGCGCCGTTAAACGATTGCACTGCTGGCCGAGGATAATCCAATGGCAAGGCAAGCTGGTTTGGTGCATCGGCCAACGCTGAACGCCAATACGCCAATTGTTCAGCTAAGACTTCACCTGCCAAATACTCCTGCTGCCAGAGCGTAAAATCGGCATATTGAATTGCCAATTCAGGTAAGCGCGGGCTATAGCCACCACACGCTGCATGATAGGCTTGCGTCAGTTCACGCAACAGCACCCCAATCGACCAGCCATCAGCAGCGATATGGTGAATTGTGAGGACGAGCCAATGTTCTTGCGGTTGGAGTTGGATGATCAAGGCACGAACAACATGGCTCTGTTTCAAATCAAAAGGAGCTTGAATTTCTTCAAAAGCAATCTGGCGGGCAGCATGCTCACGTTCTGCAGGGGCAACCTGGGTTAGATCGTGCTGGTGTATGCTCAATGGCCGTTGGCTATGAAGCACCTGCATTGGTTGACCATTAACTACGCGATAGCTGGTACGCAAGATTTCATGGCGTTGAATAATGGTGTTTAAGCTTGTCTCAAGTGCGCCGAGATCAAGCTGCCCCGTCAAGCGAACGACTGCTGGGAGATTGTATAACGCGCTCGCTGGCTCGAACATGCTGAGAAACCACAGTCGCTGCTGGGCATAGGAGAGCGGAAACACATCACCTGTAACTTGCTCGGCCTGTTCGGCTAAGAGTACTTCGAGTAATTCACGTTTTTCTGGCGATAGTGCGTCGATATAGTCGGCAAAATCAGTCATTAATGCTTCCTTGCTGGGTAAATTTCTTCTCTTCGAGAATTTGGCTAACTTCACGCTCTGATAATTGTTCGATCTGGGCAATCGTTTGCTCAAGCTGACGTTGTGCGCGTGGCCGAGCTTGAATTTTCGGTTTGTTCTTACTTGGGCTTGCGTGGCGATCAAGCCACAGGGCTAATTCGGCAATCGTTGGTTGCTCGAAGAAAGTTCGTAACGCTAACTCAACCCCAAATCGATTGCGAATGCGGCTAACCGCTTGGGTTGATAGCAGCGAGTGCCCGCCCAATTCAAAGAAATTGTCGTGAACGCCAAGCTGTTCAAGTTCTAACAATTCTTGCCAAATCGCGACGAGCTGCTGTTCGGTTGACGTGCGAGCCGCTACGAATTCGGTATTACTCATGCGGAGGGTTTGTGGCTGAGGCAAAGCTGCAAGATCGAGTTTGCCATTGGGCAAGCTGGGCAAGCGTTCCAAAACGACGATACCATTTGGGAGCATGTAATCGGGCAACGTAGGTTTGAGGAAGGCGCGTAATTCGCTGCCATCGACGTGCATAGCTGGCTGGAGCGCCACATACCCAATGAGTTGACTGTGGTTTTGCACAATCACAACGGCTTCACGCACTGCTGGATGGTGGCGTAACGCGGCTTCAATTTCGCCTAATTCAATCCGCAGACCACGCAGTTTGATTTGCTGATCACGGCGACCAAGGAATTCGATGCTGCCATCGGCCAGATAGCGAGCCAAATCACCAGTACGGTAGAGGCGTGCGCCAGCAACGCTGCTCCATGGATGGGGAACAAAGGCTTGGGCTGTTTGACTTGGCCGCTCAAAATAGCCACGAGCCAAGCCAACGCCACCGAGATAGAGCTCACCAACGACTCCAATCGCCACTGGCCGCCCAAGCTGATCGAGAATATAGGCTTCGCTGCCGCCAATTGGCCGCCCAATTGTGATTCGTTGTTCTCGCTGATTGGGGTGACATGCTGCCATTGTGGCATCAATCGTGGTTTCAGTTGGCCCATAAATGTTGTGCAATTCAGCCGTAAGTGTTGCAAAAAATCGCGCCCGCAGTTGGGGAGTCATCGCTTCGCCACCACATGTTACTTGACGTAATGATGTGCATTCTTTCGCGTTAGGTTCAGCTAAAAAGAGTTCAAGCATTGATGGCACAAAATCAATCAAGGTTATTTGGTGTTCACGAATAGTCTGTAGCAGATACTCACTATCATGATGACCATCAGGTTTCGCCATGATCAACTGTGCTCCAGTAATGAGTGGAGTAAAAATCTCCCACACCGAAACATCAAAATTAAGTGAGGTTTTTTGCAGCAAACGATCACTGGGCACCACATGGTAGGCGTGTTGCATCCACTGGAGGCGCTGACTAATCGCGCTATGGCTGATCATGACCCCTTTGGGCTGACCGGTCGAGCCTGAGGTATAGATCATGTAGGCCAGCTGGTCGGGGCTGATCATAAGCTCAAGATTGGTTGTGGGGTATTGGTCGCCTAAATCGCGATCAACACAAATCACATTGAGCTGTGTTTGCTGATCTGGAAGTGCGGCAACAACCTCGCGTTGGCTTAATACGACGCTTAACTTGGTATCGGTAATAATGTAGGCTAAGCGTTCAGCGGGATATGCTGGGTCAAGCGGTACATAGGCGGCTCCGGCTTTGAGAATTGCCAGCAATGCCACCACCAAATCAACTGAGCGCAACATACACACGCCAACAAAGCTATCAGGTTGTAAGCCCTGCGCTCGTAGACAATGCGCCAGCTGATTAGCCCGTTGATTGAGTTGGGCATAACTTAGGCGCGATTGGGCATCGATCACCGCAATTGCCTGACTATTCTGTGCGACTTGCGCCTCAAATAAGCTATGCACGTTGTGTTCGGATGGCTTGATGCTATGCTGATGGTTCCACGTATAGAGCAATTGCTGTTGCTCATCGTGGCTCAAGAGATCGAGATATTTAATCGGTGTCGTTGCGTTGGCAACAATCGCAAGCACCAGATGCTTGAAATGCTGGCTCAACCGTTCAATTGTTGTGGGTGCAAACAGATCAGTATTGTATTCCCAATAGCCAACTAAGCCATTGGCGGTTTCTTCAAGCGCCAAGGTCAGATCAAATTGGGCAGTTGTTTGGGCAAAATCCACCCGTTCTAGGCGTAGATGCTCCAAATTGCTTAAACTGGCTGGGGTGTTATGCAACACAAACATCACTTGGAACAATGGGTTTCGGCTAAGATCGCGTTGCGGTTGGAGCACTTCCACCAATTTTTCAAAGGGCGTATCTTGGTGCGCATACGCGTCGAGCGTTGTCGCACGAATGTTGGTCAGCAATTGTGCAAAACTTAAGTGCTCATCAATGTCGCTTCGTAATACCAAGGTATTGACAAAAAAGCCAATTAAATCCTCGGTTGCAGGGCGATTGCGATTGGCAATTGGTGAGCCAACGCAAATATCACGTTGCCCACTATAGCGTGCCAACACGATCTTGAAGGCTGCCAACAAACTCATGAACAGGGTTGCGCCCGCCTCACGGCTCAGGGTTTGTAAGGCTTGGGTCAGGTTTTGGTCAAGCTCGATCGCAAGGCTGCGGCCATTGGTGGTTTGTAATGCTGGGCGAGGGTAATCGGTTGGCAAATTGAGCGTACTCAAATTGGCTAACTGCTGTCGCCAATAGGCAAGTTGCTGGTCAAGCACACTCCCGCGCAGCCAGTTGCGTTGCCAACTTGCCACATCCGCATACTGAATTGGCAACGGCTGAAGCATTGCCGAGTGGTCTTGGCAATAAGCCTGATAGAGCTGCATTGCTTCGCGAACAAAGACGCTCATCGACCAGGCATCTGAAATAATGTGATGCATAATCAGCACGAAGAAATGCTCATCCGGCTTCAATCGGACTAAGCCACAACGCAACAGTGGGCCTGTGCTTAAATCAAAGGGGGCTTGTTGTAGTTCAGCGACAATTTGTTCACAGGCAGCCCGCTGCGCATCAGGTGCAACTGCTTGAATATCGTAGTTTTGCAGTTCAAGCGCCGAGTAGGGCAAAATACCTTGGGCAGGCTGATCGTTATCGAGCACAAAGATTGTTCGTAAGCCTTCGTGGCGTGCCACAAGCGCGTTCAAGCTCGCTTGGAGTGCCGCTTGATTAAGGCTCCCAACCAGACGTACCGCCATTGGAATAATATAGCTACTGTTGTGGGGGGCAAGCTGGTGCAAAAACCACAGCCGTTCTTGAGCAAATGAGAGTGGAAAATAGGCTTGCGCTCGGCTGAGCGCTTGAATTTCAGGCTCCTCCTGATGAGCCTGAATCGCCATGATGCGGGCAGCTAAGGCTGTGGCAGTTGGGGCTTCAAAAATCAAGCGAAGCGGTACATCACGGTTCAACATGCTGCGCAACCGCCCAATGACTTGGGTTGCAAGCAACGAATGGCCACCCATGCTAAAGAAATTGGCATCGACGCTAAGTTGGCCTAGCCCTAAAACCTGACTCATCGTATTAACTACCATCTCTTCGAATGGATGTTGTGGCGCTACGAAATGATCTGCAATCCAGAGTGGATTTACTGATTTTGGCAGCGCTTTGCGGTCAATTTTGCCATTAGCAGTGTGTGGCAATGCTGGCAAGAGCATAATTACTGCTGGCAGCATATAGTCTGGAAGCTGCTCGGCCAGTCGTTGACGCAACATTTGTTCGCTGAGATTTCCAGAGTTGGTGGCACAATATGCGACCAATTGCGGCCCACTTGGGGCTTGATCAACAATCACAACACACTCGTCAATGCTTGGTTGATGGCGTAAGCAGGCTTCAATCTCACCAAGTTCAATCCGAAAACCGCGAACTTTAACCTGATGATCAACCCGGCCGAGGAATTCAAGCTCCCCATTTGTTCGATAGCGCACGAGATCGCCAGTACGATACAGTCGCGCTCCGGCTTGGATGCTCCAAGGATTGGGTACGAATTTTTCGGCAGTCAAATCAGGCCGATTGAGGTAGCCCCGCGCCACTCCAGCCCCACCGAGATAGAGTTCGCCAACCACACCTTGGGCAACTGGCTGCTGATAGCGATCAAGCACATAGGCTTGGGTGTTGGCAATTGGCCGCCCAATTGCCGGGGCTTGCACTCCATCGGCAGCAATCAGGGCATAGGTTGAATAGGTTGTATCTTCCGAGGGGCCATATAAGTTGTACAAGCGTTCAACTTGAGTTTCGGCATAAATTTCCTGAGCTAAAGCTTGAGGCAATGGCTCTCCAGCGAGATTAATTGTCATAACGCTGGTTGGAATCGCATGCTGGCGGACTAATTCTGCTAAGGCCGAGGGAACCGTGTTGATCAAACTGACATGGTGAGCAGCTGGCAGATTAATGAGATCAAGCGCGTTTTGTGCCAAAATTACCGTTCCGCCAACGCTCAGTGGCAAGAAGAGCTCAAAAATTGATAAATCAAAGCAGATGGAGGTGGCAGCCAGCACACCTGCCAATTCCGCCGAGCTAAATTGGGTTTTTGCCCATTCAATCAATGCGACCGCATTGGCATGGCTAATTGCTACCCCTTTTGGTTTGCCAGTCGAGCCTGAGGTATAAATTAAGTAGGCCAATTGGGTCGCGTTGATCTGAACCGCTGGAGCTGTTGTCGGCAATCTGCCTCCATGCGCCTCAAGCTGTTCAAGCACCAACATATGACAATTTTCAAGCGCGACAGTGGCTTGAACTGCTGCATGGGTTAGTACCAGCTGCGCCTGTGCATCATCAACCATTAATTGGA
Organism: Herpetosiphon sp. NSE202; assembly: GCF_042688385.1. Classification (NCBI taxonomy): domain Bacteria; kingdom Bacillati; phylum Chloroflexota; class Chloroflexia; order Herpetosiphonales; family Herpetosiphonaceae; genus Herpetosiphon; species Herpetosiphon sp. NSE202. The sequence continues at coordinate 26,200 of NZ_JBHUPY010000029.1, forward strand.
GACGGCTTAGTGGATAGGTTGGGTCAAGCGGGAGATAGGCTGCACCAACTTTAAGAATTGCCAGCAAACAGATCAGCAGATCACGGTTACGCTGAACGCATACCCCGATGCGCTGCTCTGGCTGCACTCCTTGACTCAGCAAATAATGGGCAAGTTGATTTGCCTGCTGCTCAAGATCGTGATAGCTGAGCGCATCCGAGCCATCAAGCACGGCAATTGCATGCGGTGTGCGCTGGGCTTGCTGTGCGATGGCGGTGTGTAAGCCTTGATCATGCTGATAGTGGTAATCGGTCGCATTCCAAGTGTGCAATAATCGCTGGAGTTCGGGCTTGGGTAATGTTACGAGTTTGGAAAGCGGCTGAGTCGGCTGTTGCACAACTGCATGCAGGATGGCGACAAAATGTTCGGCCATGCGTTGAATCGTGCTGGCATCAAACAAGCTCGTATTATATTCAATCCAGCCTTTTAGGCCGGTTTTGGTTTCCTCAAGCGTAAAGGTCAGATCAAATTTTGCGGTTTGATTGTGCCAATCAAGAATCTCTACCCCAACGTCAGGTAAGGTTAAGCTGCGTGGCGGCGTATTTTGAAGCACACAAAGCACTTGAAATACTGGCGTGTAACTTAAACTGCGTTCAAGCTGAAGCGATTCGACCACCCGTTCAAAGGGCAGATCTTGATGCGTATAGGCCTCAAGCATGGTGTGGCGGATATTCGCCAGCAATTGATTAAACGATTGTTGCGGATCAAGGTTTGTGCGAATTGCCAAGGTATTAACAAAGCAGCCGATCAATGATTCTAATGCGGCATCTTGCCGATTAGCAATCGGCGTTCCGATCACCAGATCAGCCTGGTTGCTTAGCCGATGTAACAGCAGATTCAACCCTGCCATAAGCACCATAAACAAGGTTGCATCCTGCGTTTTGGCCAGTTCATGCAGGTGTGGTGTCAACGCCTGCAAGGTTGGGATGGCAATTTGCGCCCCTTGAAATTGCTGGGTCGGGCTGCGTGGATAATCGGTTGGCAGTTCTAAGAGCGAGGGAGCGTTAGCTAATTGGTGTTGCCAATACGCCAACGCTGGTGCAAGGTACCCTTGATCCAATACCTGTGCTTGCCAAAGCGCAAAATCGGCATAGTGTAGCTGGAGTTCAGCCTTTGCCATTGGCTGATTGTTGACATAATTGGTATAAAGGCTGCGTAATTCATCGATCAGCACCCCAATCGACCAACCATCACAGACAATATGATGCAGCACTACCAGCAGCACATATTCAGCCTCAGCAGTTTGAATCAGTTGAGCGCGAATCAAGAGATCATGAGCTAAATCGAATGGTTGGTTGCCTACCTGCAAGAAACGCTGATAGATTGTTGCGGCTTGTTCTGCCTGGGTTAAGCGCTGAAGATCAATATACTCTGGGCTGAGCGAGCGTTCTTGATGGATGATTTGATAACTACCATCGGCATCGCTGACAAAGTTTGTGCGGAGAATTTCATGGCGTTGGATGATGCCATTCAGCGCATACGTTAACGCTTGCTGATTGAGCTGGCCTGAGAAGCGCACTGCTGCGGGAACAGTATAGGCAGCGGTTGCCGTATCAATTTGATCAATCAACCAGAGGCGTTGTTGCGCTGAGGCCAATGGCAGCCGCTTTGGCCGGGGTTGCGCAGCAAGGCGGGGCAAAGCTAGTTGATTTGGCTGCGCCATCTGATCAAGCCGTAGCGCCAATTCGCCAATCGTTGGCGCTTCAAAGAGCAACGCCAATGGAATAGCCTGATTAATCTGTGCGCGCAGCCGTGCAAGCACTTGGGTTGCCAACAATGAGTGACCGCCAAGCTCAAAGAAATGACTTTCACGCCCAAGCTCGTTGGTTTGCAGCAATTCTTGCCAAATTTGGGCGATTTGCTGCTCAATCGGGTTTGCCAAAGGCGTTAATGGGGCTTGTTCAAGCGGAATTAACCGATGCAATTGGCGCTGATCGATTTTGCCGTTGCTGGTTATCGGCATAGAATCCAGTTCGATAATCCGGGCTGGAATCATATAGGCAGGCAAGCGTTGCTTGAGCCATTGTTGCAGGCTTTGTTGATCAACGGTGCTCTTTGCTTGGCTAACCACAAACGCAATCAAGCGCTTGGTTGTCGCTTGATCAACCAGCACAATTGCTTGTTGAATGCTCGGATATTGATGCAATTGGGCTTCAATTTCCCCAAGCTCAATCCGGAAGCCGCGAATTTTGACTTGCACGTCGCGCCGCCCAACGAACTCTAACTGACCTTGTAGGTTGTAGCGTGCCAAATCGCCAGTTCGATATAAGCGTGAGCCACGTTCTTCACCCCAAGGATTGGGAATAAAGGCTTCGGCGGTTTTGCCGGGCTGATTGAGATAGCCCCGCGCAAGGCTTGAGCCACCAAGATACAGTTCGCCAACCACCCCTTGCGGCACAAAATTGAGCGCTTGATCGAGCACAAAGGCTTGGCTATTGCTGATTGGCCGACCAATGCTTGGCCGTTTGTGGGTTGTTGCATCAGCCCAAACGCTGCCCGATGTGCTGACAACCGTATTTTCGGTTGGGCCATAATTATTGACCAACTGGAATGGCAAGGCTGCGCTTGGATAAAGCTGTAAGGTATCGCCGCCAGTTAATAGCCAACGCAAGGCAGTTTGGCGCGGCCACTCGAATTGCACCAATTGCTCGGCGAGCGGTGTCGGCATAAAACTGATCGTAATCTGTTCGGCCAAGAGCCATTGATGCAGTTGGTGGGCATCGGTTCGCAGGCTATCAGCAACAATAACCAACGCTGCGCCACTGCTAAGATATGGCCATGTTTCCCAAACTGAAGCATCAAAGGCGATACTTGCCAACAACGTTGCTCGATCATGCGGCGTAATCTGAAACGCTGATTGATGCCAAGCGATCAAATTGCATAAACTTTGGTGTTCAACCGCAACCCCTTTGGGCTGGCCAGTTGAGCCAGAGGTATAAATGACATAGGCTAATTGGTGCGGATCAATCAGTAGGCCTGGGTTGTGATGGGGCTGTGCTTGCCAATGATCCTGATCGACGACCAAGCAGGCTAGCTCATGGTGATTAAACTGATCGCGCAAGCGTTGATCGGTTATGACTAACCGCACATTTGCATCGGCTAGAATAAACTCAACCCGTTCTTGGGGATAGGTTGGATCGATTGGAACATAGCTTGCCCCCGCCTTGAGAATGGCGAGCATACTGATGATCAGGTTAATCGACCGATCAAGATACAACGCTACCCGCATTTCCGGCTGAATGCCTTGAGCGATCAACCAATGAGCCATATGGTTGGCCTGTTGATTGAGCATTTGATAGCTTAGCCAATCCTCTGCATGGTGAATTGCAATGCTGTGAGGCTGCTGGTGCGCCCAAAATTCGACCGCTTCATGCACCAAACGCTGCTGCTGATGCGGTTGTTTCGCGCCAGTAGCTTGGGCTTGGATCGCTGTTTGCTCGGCGTGATTGAGTATTGCTCCATGGGCTAAAGGTTGATCTGGTTGCGCTAAACAAGCCGTCAACAAGGCGCTGAAATGGCGTTGCAATTGTTGGATCGTTGCTTCACTCAAGCGGTCGGTTGCGTATTCCCAAACCCCAGCAAAGCCATCTGGTAATTCAAGCATTCGTAAGACTAGATCGAATTGAGCATGCTGCGAATCAAGCGAATATGGCTCAAGCACCACATCATGCAGCGCTAAACGAGCCTCAGGAACCCCGAATATCAACGCTGATAGCTGGCTTTCAGTGTGCATGCGAGCGGTTTCCAAGGTAAACATCGTTTGGAAAATCGGCGAATGCGACTGACGATCTGGCTGAAGTTGCTCAACCAACAGATTAAAGGGGTAGTCTTGATGATTAAATGCAGCGAGACTGGTTTGACGAATTGTTTGGACAAATTCAGCAAAGCTTTGGGTTCGCCGTATCGTTGAACGAAGGCTAATTGGATTGACGAAATAGCCGACAGCCTGCTCAAGCTGGCGTTGTGTTCGCCCAGCAGTTGGTGAACCAACAATCAAATCGTTGTCGCCTGTATAGTGATGGAGCAACAATTTGAAGCTCGCCAATAACACCATATAGGGAGTAACGGCATGCGTTTTGGCAAATTGCTTAAGCGTTTGGCTTTGGGCTAGGCTCAGTTTGAAGCGAAACTGCTGGCTTGCAGCAATAGTATGCGGTAGTCGGGTCTGATCACTTGGTAGATTCAGTACCGGCAATTGATCACCGAGCTGGTGCTGCCAAAATTGGCGTTGTTGTTGCCCCGCTGAGCTAGCGACAAAGTGTTGTTGTAATTTGACATAATCATAATCAATAGATGTAGCAAGTTGGCTTGGTTGATTGGTTGCAAGGCTGCTATACAGGGTCATTAATTCGCGCAAGAGGATTTGCAACGACCAAAAATCCGCAATGCTATGGTGGAGACTGAGCATCGCAAGGCTTAGGGTTGTGCTTTGCTTGATAATGCGTACCCGAAATAAGCGATCATTGGCCAGATCAAATGGTGCAAGCGCTGCCTGTTGGAGCCATGCTTGGGCTAGTTCGTACTCCGGCTGCTGCTCAAGCACGTGGAAATCAGCAGTTTCGAATTCTGCTGGGTAAACAACTTGATAAAGGCTGCCAGCGCGTTGTTCCAAGCGCGTTCGGAGTGCAGCATGACGTTCGACTAAAAGCTGAACTGCCTGCTCAAAAAGGCAAATGTTGAGTGGCCCATGAATTTTAAAAGCACTGCTCAGATTGTAGGCCGCACTGGTAGGAGTACGTTGTTGTAAAAACCACAACGCTTGTTGCCCATAACTCGCTGGCCAACTATAGGGTTGATTGGCTGAAACGATCAGTGGTTCTAGCTGCTGATGCTGTGGCTGATTGGCTGATTGGAAACTTGCTTGAATTGCCGTAACAATATCGCCAACCTGTTCAGCTTCTAAAAAGAGCATCATTGGTAATTGACAATGCAAATCATGTTCAAGCTGTTGTTTCAGCTCAACTGCCATCAATGAATCAATCCCAAGGCGTGCGATATGTTGGGTTGGGTCAATCCTCGCAGGGTCAATTCGCACGGTTTGAGCGAGCCGCAACTGAACATACTGTTGTAATAATTCAGCTTGCTCAGGACTCGTGGCAGCCTGAATGGTTTGGAGGAGTTGCTCAATCTGCGCAGGATCAGGGACGTGATCAGCGTGATCCTGCTCAGGGATACTTTGGCCAAGCAACTTGAATTCTTGGTTGAGCCAGGCATGACGAGCAGCATGGCGCTGAATTTTGCCACTGGATGTTCGTGGCAAATACCCTTCATGAATCAAGCCAATCGCATAGGGGGCAAGCTCATGCTGCTCAATCAAGGCTGCCCGAATCGCATTGATCACAACATTTGGATCGACTTTGCGATCGACGCGATTAATTTCATGCACCAGCACTAAGCGTTCGTTGCCATCAAGCTCGATCGCGAAGGCTGCCCCACCATTTTCCCGCAAAGCAGGGTGACTACGCTCGGCAGTTAACTCAAGATCCTGTGGATAGACATTGCGACCTCGCACAATAATTAAATCTTTGAGTCGGCCAGTAATAAAGAGCTGGCCTTGGTGTAAAAAGCCCAAATCGCCAGTGCGTAAAAATGGGCCTTGGCCTGTAGTGGTATAGGCGTTGAAGGTTTGTTCGCTTTGCTCTGGACGATTCCAATAGCCGTGGGCAACACTTGGCCCCGCCACCCAAACCTCGCCAACTTGGTCGCTGGCACAAGCTTGTTGCGTTGTTGGCTCAACAATGATGACCTGCTGTTGACCCAAGGCTGCACCTGAACCCACCATACTGCGGGCGGTTTCTGTTGCTGTAGTTTGAACAACGTGCTGATCAAGGGCAATTGGATCAAAGGTATGGGACTCAATGAGACTGTCGCGTGCAACCCCTGTCACCATAAGGGTGGCTTCTGCAAGTCCGTAACATGGGTAAAATGCCCGGGCATTAAAGCCACAAATCCCAAAGTAATCACTGAATCTGGTTAATGTCTCAGCCCGAATGGGCTCAGCTCCATTAAACGCCACCTGCCAAGAACTGAGATCTAGTTCGGAACGTTGCTCGGGTGTTATTTTGCGCACACACAAATCGTAGGCAAAATTTGGCCCGCCGCTGGTTGTCGCTTGATTGTCGGAAATTGTTTGAAGCCAGCGCAATGGCTGCTGCAGAAAACTGACTGGTGCCATTAATGTCACGGGGAAATTGGCATAGAGCGGTTGAAGAATGCCCCCAATCAGCCCCATATCGTGATAGGGAGGCAACCAAATAACCCCGTTACTGGCTTCGCTATGCCCAAATGCGTGTTTGATTAAGCCAAGGTTGTGTAATAAGTTTGCATGACTCAACATAACGCCTTTGGGGGTTGCGGTTGAGCCAGAGGTGTATTGGAGAAATGCCAATGAATCGGCAGTAATCATGGGATCATGCCATGCGCTCGGATCGTTGAGCGTTAACGTATCGAGAGTTAAGCAATCAAGCGCCGCAAGTTCTGGCATGTAGGCAAAACTTGGCATGAACTTACTTGTTGTCAACACAATCCGCGCTTGCGAATCAGTCACAATGGCCTGTAATCGTGGCGTTGGACGGTTTGAGGCTGGTGGATAGGCGGGAACGGCAATTGCTCCAGCATATAAACAGCCAAAAAATGCGGTAATGTAGGCTAAACCTGGGCGAAAAAGGAGTAAAACGCGCTGCCCTTTGGCATTGAGTTCCTGAAGATGGCTGGCTAAAGCGCGTGCTTGACGGTCGAGCGTGGCGTAATTGAGCGTTTCAAGCTGATTAGGTTGTTCGCCAAGAAAGCTAAATCCTTCGTGGTTGATTGATTGTTCAGCCCGTTGACGCAACAAAGCAACAAGGCTTGACCATGGTCGGTCATCAGAGAAGCCAAAGGGAGACATCATTGCTCCTTCAGAGTATATTAAAATCCACTCCACTACCATGTTTGAACCAGCATCATCAGACTGCATTGTTTGATTTGTTGCGACTATGCTGGCCAAACATTCCCCCAACTATCACACTTAAGTGGGAGACGCGCACCCGAAACGCTCGTAGCAAAGAGCATGACGTAAGCATTTCCTTACGCATTTCTTTCTGATCACGAAGATCGCTACGGGCACCAATAATTCACTGTATGTTTGGTATGGTTGGAACTACGCGTATGTATTGTTGGTATCCATTTGGGTTGCTGGATACTTAAACATCATGCCTTTCTAAGGCATAAAAAAACTAAATCACTGCTTGAACAAAAATGAGGATGTGGGGCAATGGTGTCAGTTAAGCAATCGATTTAGTCTAGGTAAATCTGTTAAATCTGCTTCAATTTATGAATCGTATTATGGGCTAATACGATTCATCGCGATTTAAAAGACATTTAAATTTGATTAATAAGCTCCCCTATACTTCATCATCCAAGCCGAGAAAATTGAGCACGAGACGAAGCATTGGATTCGTATGATACTCAATTTTTACATGTATCTGTTTGATGAACACACGACGCATAACGATAGTACGTGCTTAGTAAACCATAAGAAGACCCAAATTAAGCGTTAAGCAGCGATATAAAAAGCGATATAGACTATCTCTCAATATCCACCTATCTAAATAAAACCTCACCCATTGGTTGCATGGGATTCAACTTTCGGGTATGCTTGGCCACAACAATCTCACCACAGAATACTACATAGTATAGCATATTCCAAAGTATTGTTAGTACAGAGGCTTATGGCATGATGCGATCACCGCAGCCAGCACGCGCCCGATTTTGGCTGGCTTTAGCACTTCTTGGAATTTTAGGTATCGGTGGATGGATTGGTTGGCTGGCAATAAAGCTTCCTACCCCCTTGCGAAACCCTACCACACCAAATGAATTCTCTGTTGCCAATGCCTATCACCATGTCGCTGAAATTGCTGCCGAACCACACCCAATTGGTTCAATTGCCCAATTTAAAGTCCGTGATTATTTAATCAGTGAAATCAAGCAACTGGGCTTGCAGCCGGAAATTCAAAAGGCGACAGCAATCCAGCAAGATTCCCCAGCTTTTATGCTCGCCGGATCGGTTGAAAATGTCGTTGTTCGGGTTGCTGGAAGTGATACCCATCAGACCATTATGCTGGTTGCTCACTATGATTCTGTTGCAACTGGGCCAGGTGCGAATGATGATGGTGTCGCGGTGGCAGCAATGCTCGAAACCCTCCGAGCTCTTTTAGTTGGCCCTCCTCCGAAAAACGATTTAATTTTCTTGTTTACTGATGGTGAAGAGGCTGGCCTGCTTGGGGCATCAGCCTTTATGCGCGATCATGCGTGGGCGAAGGATGTCGATCTGGTTTTAAACTTTGAGGCCCGCGGTAGCCGTGGGGTCATGCTCATGTTTGAGACGAGCATGGGCAACCAACCCCTAGTTTCTCACCTTGCAGCAATTCCTCAGCCAGTAGCAAGCTCACTCTTTGCTGATATTTATAAACAATTACCCAATGATACTGACTTTACTATCTTTCGTGAAGCGGGCCTTGCTGGGCTTAATTTTGCCTATATTGATGGATTAGTCCATTACCATGCGAGTACAGATACCGTAGCGAATGTCGATAGGGCAACTCTTCAACACTATGGTAGATCTATGTTGGCCTTAACCCAACAATTGGCGGCTAGCCCCCACATTGACCTTGATTCTCCACGTGATGCGATCTTTTTTAATGTCGGTCGTTTGGCTTTTGTGCGTTACCCAAGTACATGGGCTTGGCCATTGACGCTATTGACCCTTGGCGTAACCCTTGGAATGCTTGTCGTTGGCTTGCGGGCAAAACGGCTGACATGGTACGGAATTGTGCGTGGTTTTTGGGGAATGGCACTGGCAACCTTGCTTGCTGTTGGCTGCGTGCAAGGCATATGGTATGGGGTAACGTTGTTGGTTGATACCTATCGCCATTTTACCGATGTCTACAATAGCGGCATCTATTTTTTGAGCTTTGGCATCGTGACGATTGCCATTGTCGGATTTGTGTATCAATGGCTGGCCCGGCGCACAGATGCGGTTAATCTTTTGGCTGGCAGCTTGGGTTGGTGGATGCTTCTAATGCTTGCGAGTACGATCCTATTGCCTGGAGGAAGCTATCTGTTCACCTGGCCATTGTTGATCGTTAGTGGTGGTTTATGGTTTTACGTTCGGCGTAGCACGCTTCATAAACACTCGTCTTTTGACAATGTATGGTTAACCCTCTCAACTGTACCAGGATTAATCTTGCTGACACCAATCATTGGATTAATCTTTATTGCCCTGACCCTTGTCGCGCCGTTTGTTGGGGTTAGTTTAATTGTCTTGCTCACAGGATTATTTGTCCCTGGATTATTGGCGCTTGGCAATGTCCTGCCACGGTTTAGTTTTGGCGTATTGGGGGTTATTGGGATAGGAATCGCTTTTGTGGGAGGCCTCACTGCGAAGTTTGATCCTGCGCATCCTATCCCAACCAGTTTAGCGTATGGCTTGGACTACGATACCCAGCGCGCATGGTGGCTAAGTAGCGATCAGGTTCCCGCTGATTGGACGGAAACCTTGCTCTCAGCACAACCAGAATCAGCGTTGAATACAGATTTTTATCCCTATAGTCAGCGTGGAATTTTGCGCAATCCTGGCCCCTCGCTTGCCTTGGCCGCGCCAACGGCTGACATCATTGATGATCGCACAACCGCATCAATGCGTCTGATTCGACTGCGAATTCGCTCGCCGCGTCAGGCCCAAATGATTGCAGTCTATCTTGGGCAACCAACCACGGTTTTAACAGCAAGTCTTAATCAACAACCCGTTGATCTCCACGATCGAGCCGCGCTTGATGATGATGGGCGTTGGGCATTGGAATATTGGGGAGCAGGATCCGAGGGTTTTGAGCTGAGTTTGGGGATTGCCCCAACCCAGTCACTCCCATTAATCTTAATTGATCACGCTTATCATCTCCCCCAGGAAGAAACGGTTACTGTCCCTGAACCTTATACAACTAATCCGTATGGTTTGGGAATTCCACATATGACGTTTGTACGCATTTCGCGCCGTTTCTAACAAAACCAGGCCTATTGTTTTTTTATCGACCGAGCTAGAAGCGGACAAGTGGGTCACGCACCATGCCATCAGTTCCCTAAGGCATTATTGCCAGTATGGAGGGTATCACTGCTGTTACTTGGATGCCATACTCAAGGTCATTGAGAAATAAATCGCTGCACCACCCGTGTTGCTTTCGTAGGTATATAGGATAACCCTTCATAATTATCAACATGAAGAATGTTTTCCTGGAAGTATAATCCGGCCTCATACGCGGCCATGGCCCCTTGATGTATCTCAATTCAGGAGTAAACATCGTCGTTTGTGGATGACTTGTGCTCACGCTCCATCACAACGTTAGAATCCAGCGTTGTGATGGAGCGCACAGATACACGTCAGGAGGATAGGGCGGAATTTTGTGCCTCACCATACCGTTCTACCTTCCGCCAGAAGGGCATCGACAAACAGGTCAAGTGTTTTCCACTCCTCCGATTCGCATAAGATGCCCCCCAGTTTTTGCGAGTGTTGACACGGCTCGCGGCCCTCATCAGCACGGATAAGGGGAGTAGGGGGCTGATTTGTGTATTTGTGTCAGCCGTATACCGCTATGACGATCCTGCGCGGAGCAGGTGATTAACGCAGCCAATCTCCAAAAAGAAGCCACGTCGATGCGGATGGGACTTTGTTTTTAATAGTGACATAATAAAAAACTTTTACTGCATCATCAGTCATTTCCCTCCATTGATCACGCGATGCTGTAGATGGACGGTTGCCCATGGTCATACATTCATGGCTCACCTGCAGGATGCCACCCATAGACCAGACACGCTCGCACCAGACGAGCCATCATACGCGGCAAGGTTTCACCACTTCGTTTGAGGACAACCGCATCGATCGTATGCTGTGTGTGAACCGTCATAAGACCGGCATGCCGATGGACGACTAGGGGAATTGGCAGAGGCTCAAAGGGTGTGACGCAGGTTCCAATCGGAATCGCATCAGTGCGTTCCTGCAAAATCGGATTCCGATCCCAAACAGGGAGGCTCCTGCTGAAATCCGAGATTGTGCGTGGATCAAGGATGATTGCAAAACCCGCAGCGTTCCATCGTCGAAAATAACAGGAATGCCGTTGATCATCACCTGCGAGGACGGTACGTGGGAGCGGCTGTTCGCTATAGGTTGTTGCATCAATCGCTACCATGCCAAAGGTGGTCATGAATTCACACGCTTCCGGCCAAAGCATATAGCAATGGGTCGCATACCATGCATCCAAGACGGTGAAATCAATCCGACGCTCAGGATGCCAACCAGCCTGTTGTAAGAGCCATGTCACAATCGTGTCAGTAGAATGCTTGTTCATGCAGCCCGTCCTTCGCCAAAGCGGACTGCATCATAGGCGAGCAGATTTAATGCCGTTTCGATCTGGTCACCAAGAATAATTAATCCCGGAACAGGATACATATACTCGAAACTTCCATGACAGACGAGTCCGTCAGCACAGACGAAGATGGGGTCCATTGGTGCACACGACCCAATGGGACACAGGAGCCCGCCATGCTCCGCGACAAGCGGATGGGTGATCCAGTCCGCTAAAAAATCAGCATGGTCGATTTCGAAGCCATCATACGGGTCAAAATGAAGATCTATATTGATAAAACTTACATGATCGATAATTGATCGGCCAGGCGCTGCGGGATAGAGCGAGTGTGTCCTATCGGGTGGTAGGTATCCTTGGGCGAATCGCAACATTCCTATGGTCTCAAAAATACGCTGGGCCTCGGGGAAAATTGGCCAGCCGACCGCAGTTAGAGGTTCAATGATGCATGTCGTCGCATCATAGTGTCGATCAGGTGACCATCCAACAGCAGTTAAGAGCACAAGGGCTTCAGGGGTTAACTGGGTGATATCAAGTGCCATAGTATTTCCTCTTCCGATAGCGATCCATATTCTAGCCTATTGCGGAAATCACACGATGATTTGACCATCTCCCAATCATACGACGATTCATTTGTGTTGTCAGGTTGGTGTATACCCATTCCTGATGTCAGTTTCTCACCAATTGAGCGTCAGAATAGGGTTATTTTTGTGATTTATTGACAATTCTTTGCAACAGTCTTAGACGCTATCCTGACAGGTTACTACCCAAGCAGCAGTGGATGGCAGGCAACGGATTGGCTCTATGGTGTAAACTAAACACCGGTGTGGCGAACGGCAACGAATGGTTTTCATGCATCCTAGTGGGCTATTTTCTCTATACGCTCATTATTATCAAATATCGAATAAAGGTCTTCTTTGTAGGATTATCAGACATGCAACACCTCTCTTCTCTGCATACCGCAGGAATGGTAGTTCTCGCCGTGATTGGGAAGCAAACGGTAGCCAATGGTAGTGGGCTTCTGGTCTAAGCCAATAATTGTGACATCAATGCTGTTATCAGGCTAGTGCCCCGATTTTTAGCACTCTCCTACCATGACTCTATTACGGATTATTTCCACGGATTGGGAATAATACCTAAAAATATAATAAGCCGTACATACCATGTATTTCGGTATTGTAACGGGATAATCCGGATGGAAAGTTTTTTTCCTGTATGGATATCATATACAGCCATAGGACGAAGTCCCCATCGTTCGCCAGGACCATACTTGATCCACTGAAGAAGGGGAACTTTAATAGTTCCATGTGGATGAAATAATACTATGTCAATATTTTCAAATGAAGTATCCAGCACCATCAAAGCCTTTTGCTAAGGTAGCACCAATAATGCTATTATAACCCATTTAGACAGATAACATTTTAGACAGATAACATCAAAAAAGGGTATCCAATCATTAATTGTGGGCTGTAGTCTTAAGTGCATGCATCCCATATGGTTAGAGCGAAAAGATGACTCTTCTACATCTTTATAATAATAGGCCTGATGTGAGTTAGGTTTCTTTGATCACGGTAAAGGTGAGGACATCAATGCCAAACCGTACCCGTAATACCGCCTTCACGACGAGATGGGTGACCTTACTCGCAATGCGGGTCACCAAGCCTTCCACGGTTTTGGCTAAGAAGCGTTCACTGTTCCGTCCGGTATTTTGCAGTTAATGAAACGTCACTTCGATCAGTTCGTGGATTGATCCGAGTAGACGAGCAAAGTTAAGGGGATTGGGTGGTTGATTCTGGCGTTTGGCCGTCCAGACGCGATTCCCTGTCTGATTCCGTACCGTCTGTTACCACTGCTCACCAAGAAATCCTTTATCGGCCCACACATCGGTATTGGTAATGTGGTCGAGCAGTCCTCTGTGCTAACATGAGTGAGACAGATCTGGTGTGTTAATCTTAAGTCGATGGCCGCAAGGAGTTCCCATGGCCAGCAAAAAACCAATGCCTGACCAATCGACCCATGACCCCGAAGTCCGGCCCAAAGCCGCCTGCACCCACTGGAGTGCCCGCGACCACCTACGCATTCTGGCCGCTGCCGATGCGTGTGCTCCGGGCGAACTTGGTGCCTTGATGCGCGGTGAAGGCATCTATTCCTTGCACCTCGCCCGCTGGCGACGACAACGCGCCGAGGGTGAACTGGCCGCGCTCACGCCCAAACGCAAGGCCGCACCCTCGCCCGAAGCTCAGCGCCAGACCGCCGAGCTGGCTCGCCTCCGCCGCGAAAACCAGCGGCTTCAGGCCAAACTCGCCCAAGCCGAGGTGATCATCGATGTGCAAAAAAAGCTTGCAACCCTGTTGGAAATCACGCTCCGAGCGCCGCCGACCGACGCACAGGATTAATCACGGCGGTGGCTGATTTGGCCTCGACCGTGGGCATTTCCGCTGCCTGTCGGGTACTCGGTGTCCCGCGCAGCGCCGTATATCGTGCGGCTCAGCCCGATCCCGTAGCGGTTCCTCGTCGTCGGCCTGCCCGTGCGCTCACGCCCGATGAGGTCGCCCACATTGGCATGGTGCTCAACAGTGACCGCTTTGCTGACTGCACGCCAGATTGACGCTACCTTGCTCGACGAGGGCAGCTACCTGTGCCATTGGCGCATGATGTATCGCATTTTGGCCGCCCATCGCGAAGTCCGGGAACGCCGCAACCAGCTGCGGCATCCGACCTATGCCGCGCCGGAATTGTTGGCCACGGGGCCAAACCAGCCCTGGAGTTGGGATAGTACCAAATTCAAAGGCCCGACCACCTGGTCCTATTTCTATGCCTATGTCATTTTGGATGTGTTCAGTCGCTGCATCGTGGGCTGGATGGTAAAACTCAGCAACGACATAGTATCCCTCTGTCTGTTGTGCTGTTCACGCACATCGTAACCCCGTTCATCTTCATCGTGTCCACCGTTTGCAGGGACGGGCTGGCAGGCGGTTGCGCAACCGGACGCGTTCCTGCCGACATTGTTTGCATAGCTGGTTTACCAGTTGCTCAAAGGGCATCAGCTATTGGGGCTAAAATGCAGAACGCCCCGGTTTAGTACAGCGAACGGATGTGCGCCTTTCGTATCCCATTAATCGAGTGCCAGGGTGTCCGTCCAGCGCGCTAACTCCTGGCTGCTCGGCTTGGTATAGATGGCGGTGGTGCTCAGGCGTTGATGGCCGAGCAGGGTTGCCACGACGGTCAGGGGTGCACCATTGGTGACTAATTGGGTCGCATAGGTATGACGCAGCACATGCGGCGTCACCAGCGGCTCCGTGATTTTGGCGTGATAGGCCACCGTTGTGATCACGGTTTGCACCGCCCGCGGCCGGAGCGGTCCCCCTTTTTGACTCCCAATCACGGGCCGCATGGATTCCTGCTGAATCCATCCCATTAGCGTCTGGGCATGGGCAGCCGTCCACCAGAGCCGCGCATCGGGTGCTTCATCGTCGGCAAGGGCGGTCTGGGCCACCGCCCAACGCCAGAGATCCCGCCGTACCTCGATATTGAGCGGTACCGTCCGCGCCACCCCGCCTTTGCCCGCCCGCACCCGCAGCTGTCCCGACCGTTCCCCCACCACCAGATCGCCCCAGGTTAAGGCACACAGTTCCGCAACCCGCAGCCCCGTATGCAGCAAGAGGCTGACGATGCCCGTTGCCCGGGCGGCGTGTCGCCCATGACCGGCCGCTTTGAGCAGGGCATCCTGCTGCGTGGGGGAGAGCGCCTTCGGTGCTCGTTCGGTATCGACATCCCGCACGCGCCCAAGGGTGGTAAAGGGATTGTCGGCGCGCAGACCCGCCACGACCGTCCAGCCGCCCCAGGTATCCAACGCTGCCAGCGCCGTATTGATGGTTGCCGGCTTCTTCGTCGGCTGCTGGGCGCGCAGCCATTCCCGATAGCGGGCACCATCCCGTGACGAGAGGTTAGCCACGGTCGCTGGACTGTCGGGATGGGTGGCCTGAAGCCAGGTCACAAAGCGCCCCAGAATTTGGCGATAGAGCCGGCGGGTGGCAGCACCATGCGTTGGCTCCAGCCAAGCATCAAAGGCTGCCAGCGTGTCCGTAATGGGATAATCGAGGGCCATCAGGGCGGTCCTTTCGGAGCAGACACATTTTGCGTCGTTTTTGGCGAGGCTTAGCCGGGGTGGTTTCGGCGGCAGTCACGCTCAGGGTTGCGGAGAGTATAGCATCATTAAGCGCAAAATGGCTATTTTGCGTTGTTATCCTCGCTAGCGCTAGTGTCTTCTTTGCGGGCTTGAAAGATGTGACCCGATTCGGCGAAAAGCGGCCTCAACTTCAGAACGAAAGAGCCTGATTTCAATGAAGTTTACACCCCAGGGCCGTTTTCAACCGAATCGGGAGCACACACCTCCCTCAGCGCCTCCAGCCCTGCCTCCAGCACGGCTTTCGTGCCCTCAGCGCCAGTGATGCGCAGCCAGATCGGCCCGTGGTTGGGCGTGATCTCGATCACGAAGTGGAAAAAGGGACAGCAGCGGCGCTCCTGGGCCACAAAGGTCATGACCAGATCGTAGTCGGTCGCCGCACAGCGGACGGCGAGGCCATCCGGCAGATCGATGCGCTCCTGCACGGCAGTGTGGAATAGCCGATCGGCATCATCATGATGGGCTGCACGTTGGTTCGCCGCAAGAGCGCTGGGCATACATGCCAACGGACTGTGATCCTGGCTGGCGGAGGTCGAGCGATCCATGGGATTCCTTTCTGGCGTTGAGGAGCCGAAGTTGCCGTTCGTTGATGCTGATGCCTGCGGCTAATCTGGAAAGCATTGCCAGATCAGCCGCAGCAGTTTGGACTACGCCTCAACGCGCTCCTCGATCAAGAGGATTGTCGCTGGCGGCGTTGAACTACAGCACCCGGTTGTGCAGCACGATACCTCCGCGACCACCACTGGCGCCGGGACTGGCGTCGCCACCGGCGCGGCCTGCGGCGTTGCGCTTGGCTGGCGCAATAGGCGCGCCGAGTTGGCCATAATCCCCAGGTCGGGCAGCGATTGGGCCGCCGCAGCTGCAATCGGTGGTAGCAGACCCATGGCCGCCAGCGACAGGCCGACCAGGTTGTAGACCGCCGTAAAGGCGATGTTGGATTTCACAATCCGCATGGTCCGGCGCGCAATGGCTACCACATCTGGCACCAGCGTCCAGTCCTCGCGCATCAGGGCGATATGGGCCGCTTCCAGGGCGATATCCGACCCCGCCACGCCCATCGCGATGCCGATGTTGGCCTGGGCCAGCGCCGGCGCATCATTGACGCCATCGCCAATCATCACCACCGTGTGGCCGCGCGCCTGATACGCGCGCACCACCGCGATCTTATCCTCTGGCAGCAAGTTGGCGCGATGCTGGACACCCAGCTGGCCCGCCAGCGCGCTGGCCACGCGCTCGTTGTCGCCGGTCAGCACCTCAATGGTCGCGATCCCCATGCTGCGCAGGCGCGCCACGGCCGCCGGCACCTCCGGCCGGATGGTGTCCGCGACCGCCAGGAAGCCCACAAGCGCGTCATCCTCCAGCACCCAGAGCACCGTCTTGCCGGCGGCCTCCAGCGCGTCGGCCTGGACCTGATCCCCTGCTGGCTGGGCGAGCCGCCGATTGCCAACCGTCACGGTCCGGCCATTGATCACGGCCCGCACGCCGTTGCCCGGCAGCGCCGCAAACTCCTGCGGCTCCGCCAGCGGAAGCCCACGCTCCCGCGCGGCCACGCGCACCGCCTCGGCCAACGGATGCTCGGAGAAGCGCTCGGCGCTAGCCGACAGGGACAGCAGGTCGGTTTCGCTGCGTCCTGCCAGCGGCACCACATCGGTCAGATAGGGGCGGCCCAGCGTGAGCGTGCCGGTTTTGTCCAGCAGCACCACATCGGCCTTGGCCAGCGCCTCCAGGTATTTGCCACCCTTGATCAGCAGGCCGCGCTTGGCCCCGGCACCAATTGACGCCAGCATCGCAATCGGCGTGGCCAGCGCGAACGAGCAGGAGCAGGCCACCACCAGCACGGCAGCGGTCGCCAGCGCATCGCCGCGCACCAGGAAGGTCAGCAGCGCGATGGTCGCCACCACCGGCAGATAGTAGGCCGAGAAGGTATCGCCAACCCGCTGCACATCCGCCCGATGGGACTCGGCCTCCTCGACCAGCTTGATTACGCGGCCGAAGGTGGTGTCGGTGCCAACGTGGGTGGTGCGCAGGCGCAGGCTGCCCAGGGTCGCCAGGGTGGCGGCAAAGACGGCAGTTCCCGGACCTGTATCAATCGGCATGGACTCGCCGGTGATCGCGGCCTGGTTGATCGTGGCCTGGCCGCTGATGACCTCACCGTCCACCGGGATCTGCTCGCCCGGCCGCACAATAATCACATCGCCGATCTGGACCGCGCTAATCGGCAGCTCGATCTCAGCGCCATTGCGCTCCACCCGCGCCGTTTTGGGGGCCAGCGCCGTCAGATCTTTGACCGCCCGCCGGGCGCGCTCGGTGGTGAAATGCTCGGCGTACTCGCCGGCCCGCATAAAGAAGACCACCACCGCCGCTGTCGGCCACTCGCCGACCACCAGCGCGGCGACGACGCCCACCGACATCAGGGTGTGCGAGATCACCTGGCCGCGCAGGGCGGCCCGCCCGACCTTGCGAAAGATGGGGAAGCCGCCGGCCAGAACTATCGCCAGGCCGACGGGGAAGGGAATATACGTTGTCAGGGTCGCAAATAGGCCCAGCCGCTCGCCAACCACCACCACAAACAGAATCACCGCGAACATGATGCCCAGCAGGGTAAAGAGAGGCCGAATCATGGGATTGAGGCCCGACTCGGGGGCAGCGGCGGCGGTCTGCTGGACCACGGTATAACCCGCCTGCTCAATGGTGCGGTAGATGGCCGCGGCATCGATCTGGGCGGGATCAAGCTGGATAATGGCCTTTTCTGAGCTGAGCAGCACGCTCACCTGCTGGATGCCCGGTAGCGCGGCGACCGCTTTCTGGACCTGCTGGGTGCAGCTGGTGCAGTCCATGCCGTGGATACCAACCTCAAGAGTCTGGATCGCGCTCATGCCTGCTCCTCCCGGGCGCTGTACCGGGTACAGGCGTAGACGCCCTGGGCCACATCGGCCAGCAGCGTATCCACGATGGTCATCAGATCGGCCACCCGGTCATCGCTGAGCTGGTAGCGAACGTAGCGCCCCTGCTGCTGGCGGCTGACCAGGCCGCAGTCATGAAGGCAGCTCAGATGGCTGGAGGTGTTGGATTGGCTGAGGCCCGTCGCTTCGACGAGCTCGGTCACGGTGCGCGAGCCATCGCGCAGGGCCTCCAGGATCGAGAGGCGGGCGGGATCGGAGAAGCCCCGGAAGAGCTTGGCCTTTAAATCCAGGCTCTGACGCGTGGTGGTTAGCATATACGTCCTATCTGTTCATATCATCATATCACTACACAGTAATATATCAGCCGACGAGCGGATCTGTCAACTAGGCTGCCAGGCTGATATTTGACAGGTTTTCTATATTCAAGTAATCTATTGAATAGTTGAATATAGAGGATATAGCCATGGACCTCGCCTCCAAGCGCCAATTCAAGACCGCGCTCTATGAGCAATTCGCCCGCATCAGCCGCGCCCTCGCCAACCCGCATCGCCTGGAGTTGCTGGATCTGCTCACCCAGGGCGAGCGGACTGTTGAGGACTTAGCCCGCGAGGCGGCCCTCTCGGTCGCCAACGCCTCGCAGCATTTGCAAACCTTGCGCACCGCGCAACTCGTGGCTGTCCGCCGCGAGGGGTTGTATGCGTACTACCGCCTCGCTCACCCGCGCGTGCAGGATCTCTGGCTGGCCCTGCGCACCGTCGGGGAAACCCAACTGGCCGACCTCCATCAGGTCATCCACACCTTCCTGGCGGACCGCTCCCAGTTCCAGGCCATCGACCTTGATGGCTTACGCCAGCGGCTTGATGAGGAGGCGGTGGTGCTGCTCGATGTCCGGCCCATACTGGAATATGCGGCGGGGCATCTGCCCCAGGCCCGCTCCATTCCCATTGACGAACTCACGGCGCGGCTGGGCGAAGTGCCGCACGATCAGCCGATTGTGGCCTACTGTCGCGGCCCCTACTGTGTCTTTGCCGATGAAGCCGTGGCGCTCCTGACGCGCCACGGCTATACCGCCTACCGCCTAGATGCCGGCGTGCCCGAGTGGCAAGCCCGCGGCTACCCCATCAGTCATGCTTAAGGAGCGGCCCATGATTCCCACGATTGACGTTCCAACCCTCCGCCAGTGGTTGGCCCTTGGCCAGCCCGTCACCGTCCTTGATGTGCGGCAAGCCGCTGACCATGCCGATTGGGCGATTCCGGGCAGTGTCCATGTCGATGCCTACCACGCCCTCAAGGCCCATGATCCCCATGCGCTGGCGGGCTTTGATCTTCCCGGCGACGTGCCAGTCGTGACCGTATGTGGCGCGGGCAAGGTCAGCCTGATCGCCGCCGAGCAGCTGATCGCGCGCGGCCACACGGTGTATTCACTTGCTGGGGGCATGCAGGCGTGGAGCCTGGCCTGGAACACCGCCCGCCTGCCCCGCTTGGCCGATGACACCCAGGTCATCCAGATCCGGCGGACGGGCAAAGGCTGTCTTTCCTACATGATCGGCTCGGCTGGTGCGGCGGCCGTTCTTGATGCCAGCCTTGATCCTGCGGTCTATCAGGAGCTGGCCCAAATGCATGGCTGGACGATTACAACCGTGCTCGATACCCATGTCCACGCCGACCATCTTTCACGGGCGCGGGTACTCGCTGAGGAAACCGGGGCCACCCTCCACCTGCCGGCGACCGATCGGCTGGCCTATCTCTTCACGCCGATCCACGATGGAACCACGATCACGGTCGGGAACACTGTGCTGCGGGCGCTGCATACTCCCGGCCATACCTGGGAAAGCACCAGTTATCTCCTGAATGATGGGCTGCTTTTTACCGGCGATACCCTGTTTTTGGCGGCCGTCGGCCGGCCCGATCTGGAAGCCCAGACCGCCGAGGCTCAGGAACGGGCGGCGGCGCTGTACCAGAGCCTCCAGCGCCTCCTGACCCTCCCAGACACCACGCAAGTCCTCCCCGGCCATACCAGCACGCCGGCCGCGTTCGACGGCCAGCCAATCATGGCCACCCTCGCGACGGTTCGGGCATCAATTGCCCGTCTCCAGTTGCCCGAGGCGGCGTTTATCGACACGTTGCTGGCGGCACTGCCGCCGACACCGCCCAACCACCAGCAGATCGTGACCATGAACCAGGAGGGCGATCCCATCCCCGCCGATGTGACGCCCCTTGAAGCCGGAGCGAACCGCTGTGCCATCGCCTAACGCCACCTCCACCGCCGAGGGGTTGCGCGTGCCGCCGGCGCCGCAGCTCGGCCTCCGGGCCAACGCCGCCCAGTTCGCGCTGTTGATGGTGATCAACGCCATGGTGGGCGGCATGATCGGCCTCGAACGGACCGTGTTGCCGATTCTCGGGACGGACACGTTTGGCCTAACCAGCACGACCACCGTGATGAGCTTCATCATCAGCTTTGGCCTGGTCAAAGCCTGCATGAACCTGATCTCCGGTGTTCTGGCCGATCGGTATGGCCGCAAGCCGATCCTGGTGCTGGGCTGGCTGGTCGGCCTGCCCGTGCCGTGGTTGATTATCTGGGCACCCTCATGGGGCTGGATTGTTGTGGCCAACGTGTTGCTCGGCATCAACCAGGGCCTCACCTGGTCCATGGCGGTGGTCATGAAGATCGATCTGGTCGGCTCGCAGCAGCGCGGGCTGGCGGTTGGCCTCAATGAGTTCACCGGCTACATGGCGGTGGCACTGACCGCGCTAGCCACCGGCTATCTGGCCAGCACCTATGGGGTCCGGCCCGTTCCCTTCTATCTGGGCATTGGCTACGCCGTGATTGGACTCATCCTCTCGGTCATTCTGGTGCGGGAAACCCTTGGCCTCACCCGGCTCACGGCGGGGACCACGGCAGGGGCAGCCGCTGAGCCGGTCCCATCCTTCTGGACCATCATGCGACAAACCTCGTGGGGCAACCGCACGCTGTTTGGAGCCAGCCAGGCCGGCCTCGTCAACAACCTGAACGATGGCATGTCCTGGGGCATTCTGCCGATCTTCTTCGCCGCGAACGGCCTGGGTCTGCCGGCGATTGGCCTGCTCAAGTTCGTCTATCCGGCCGTCTGGAGCGTCGGGCAGCTCATCACGGGGCCGCTCTCGGATCGGGTTGGACGGAAGCCCTTGATTGTGCCGGGCATGCTCGTGCAGGCAGCCTCGCTCGTCCTGACGGTCGTTTCGACCTCGTTTGGTGGGTGGCTGGCGGGCAGCATTGGTCTGGGGCTTGGCACCGCCATGGTCTACCCCACCCTAATCGCGGTGGTCAGTGACGCGGCCGCGCCGGTCTGGCGCGCCCGGGCGCTGGGGATCTATCGCTTCTGGCGCGATATGGGCTATGCCGTCGGCGCCCTGCTCGCGGGCCTCATTGCCGACTGGATCGGCATGTCCTGGGCGATTGGCGTCGTTGCCGCCCTGACCGCCGGCTCCGCCCTGGTCGCCGCCATGACGCTGCGCGAGGAGCGCTGATGAGGCCGATCTACCTGGACTATAATGCCACCACGCCGCTGGCGCCGGCCGTGTACACCGCCATGGAGCCGTATCTGCGGACTCACTTCGGCAATCCATCCAGTGACCATCCCTACGGGGATATCGCTCGTCAGGCGGTGGCGACGGCGCGGCAGCAGGTAGCAACCATGGTGAGGGCCGACCCAGCCCAGGTTATCGTCACCGGTGGCGGGAGCGAGGCGATCAATCAGGTGCTCAAAGGCTTGGCATTCAGTCGCCGGAAGCGCGGCACGCATCTGATTACCTCGGCGGTCGAGCATCCAGCGGTGGCGCAGACCATGGCCTGGTTAGCGACGCAGGGCTTTCAGGTCACGACCGTGCCGGTGGATCAGCACGGCATGGTGGACCCGGCGGCGGTGTCCGATGCAATCACGGACCAGACCACGCTGATCTCGATCATGCACACTCAGAACGAGGTTGGCACCATCCAGCCGATCGCCGCCATCGCCGCGCTGGCGCGGGAGCGGCACATCCTCATGCATACCGATGCGGCGCAGAGCGTCGGCAAGATCCCCGTCACGCTGGCGGATCTGGGCATCGATGTGCTGACCGTGGCTGGTCATAAGTTCTATGGACCCAAAGGCATCGGGGCGATTGTCCTCCGTGACGACCTTCCCCTGCCGCCGCTGATCCACGGCGCGGGCCACGAGCAGGGCCGACGCGCCGGCACCGAGAACGTGCCGAGCATCGTTGGGTTGGGCGTCGCCTGCGCGCTGGTCGCGGAGTCCCTTCCGCAGACTGCCGACACGATGCGCAGGCTGCGTGATACGCTGGAAGCTCGCCTAAACGCAGCGATCCCCGGCCTGCTGGTCAATGGTCACCCGACCGAGCGCCTGCCCAATACCCTCAATGTGAGCCTGCCCGACAGCAATGCTGCCGCGTTGCTCACGGCCATCCGAAACCAGGTGGCCTACTCGACCGGCTCGGCCTGCCACGCCGGCCACGCGGCGCCCTCGGCGGTGCTGCTGGCCATGGGCCGCACCCCAGCGCAGGCCGCGGCCGCGCTCCGGCTGAGCCTGGGCCGCGACACGACCGGGGCCGACATCGACCAAGCCGCCATGATCATTGGTGACGCCTATCACCGCCTGCGTCTCGCAGGCGATCAGCCAGAGGAGCCATCTGCATGACCGACCAGACCCACGACCAAGCTGCCATCCTCCAGCACGTTGGAAACACCCCGCTGCTGTCACTGCGGGCGGTCGCGCCCGATTTGCCGCCCACAGTGGCGCTGTATGGCAAAGCCGAATGGATGAACCCCGGCGGCTCAGTCAAGGATCGGGCGGCGCTGGGTATGATCCGCGACGGCGAACGGCGCGGGGTACTCAGCCCCGGCATGCACATCGCTGACGCGACTAGCGGCAACACCGGCATTGCCTATGCGACCCTCGGTGCGGCCCTCGGCTACGGTGTGACCGTGGCCATGCCCGACAACGCCAGCCCGGAGCGGATTCAAACCTTGAAAATCCTGGGGGCGGAGGTGCTGCTGACACCGGCGGACGCCGGGATGGATCGGGCGATGGACACCATTCAGCAGCTCGTGCGGGACCAGCCCGACCGCTATTTCTATCCTGATCAATACAATAACCCAGCCAACGCGCAGGCGCATGAGGACACGACGGCACCGGAGATCTGGCGGCAAACGGCCGGCCAGGTCACCCATTTTGTGGCGGGCATGGGAACGTGTGGTACCTTCACCGGCACGGGCCGCGGCTTGCGGCGTGAGCATTCCAGCATCCAGCTGATCGGGGTACAGCCAACCAGCGGCGATCACGGTATTGAAGGCATCAAACACCTGGCCACGACCACGCGCATCCCTGGGATCTACGACCCGCAGCTCGCCGATGGAACGATTGCGGTGGAAACGGACGCCGCCTATGCCATGGCCCGACAGCTTGCGCGGACAACGGGCTGGTTGGTGGGGATCTCGGCAGCGGCGAATGTGGCGGCAGCGGTGACGGTGGCGCGGCAGCTTACGCACGGCACCGTGGTCACGATCCTCTGTGATAGCGCCGCCCGTTATTTGAGTGCGTCATTCTGGCAGGATGCCGAAGCAGACACGGACACCAGCATGAACGGAAGGAAGACCTATGGAGCCTGATGATCGATCAGCATTGATGGAGTCCGATCCCCACGCGGAGCCGCAGGCGCAGGCGCTCGCCCAGGCGGGCGCGCTCGTGCCGGCGGGCAGTATCTTCAGCGCACCGATCACGGTCGGCCCCTACACCATCATCACCGCCAGCACGGTGGCGGGTGGCAGTGGCTTCGGGTCCGGCTTTCGGCGTATGCTGCCGGGCATGGACGGAACTGCCGGCGGGCTGGGTGGCGGCGGTGGCACCGCTGGACGGCCGGTGGCCGTCATTATTCTTGGTCCCGACGGAGTCACGGTCCAGCCCATCGTGGATGTCACCCGCATCGCCATGAGCGCCCTGGTCGTGGCCGGGCTGGTGGCGCTCTGCTGGCGCCGCCGGTAAGCCCGCCGCAGCGATCACGCCGCCGATGCCAGCACTGTCAGCCACACCTCCGACCTCGACCAAGCGGCTCCGGCTGCTTGATCCCAGCGATCGGTCCGCCCTCTATGACCGTCCGGTCTTCACCGACGAGGAGCGCAGCGTCTATTTCGCGCTCACGCCCGCCGAGGCGGTGCTGCTGCCGACCTGGCCCGATCCCGCCCTCCACGCCTTTTTCATCCTCCTTCTTGGCTATTTCAAGGCCAAACCCCGGCTGTTCAGTGTCACGGCGCTTGCGGATGTCATCTCGGATCTGACCTGGATTTGCCAGTATCATGGCCTCGCTGTTGATGTCGCCACGGTGCGCATCCCGCACAACCGCATCCTCCAGCAGCAGCGCCAGGTCATCCTCGATCTGACCGGCTATCGGCGGTGCCAGCCCGCTGATCGGCAGGCCGCCTTTCAGGTTGCGCTGCGGGCCGCACGCTTCAGCCCCAAAGTCGCCTATCTCTTGCGGATCGTGTTGCAGCACTTTGCTGCCGCGAAAATCACGCTGCCGGGCTATACCTACCTTCAGGAGGCGATCATTGGTCAGGCCATCACGACCGAAGAATCGCGGCTGGTAGACCTGCTGGCGGAACACCTGACTGACGCGGAACAGACCGCCCTCGACGGACTCCTCGAACCGCACCAAGGCCACTATCCCATTACCCAAATCCGCCGCGTGCCCCGCAACCTGCGTCCCCGGGCGCTGGGGCGCGAGCGCCGGCGGGAAACGACCATGCGCCCGCTGGCCGTCGCCGCCCAGCGTATTCTGCCCCTCCTTGATCTCTCACCCGATGCCATTCGGCACTACGCCGGCATGGTGGACTTCTACAGCGCCACCCGCCTGGCCCAGCTGCGGACGTGGTTGGTCGATCTGTATCTGCTCTGCTTTCTGCACCATCGCACCCAGCGCCTGCATGACCATCTGCTCAGTGGCTTTATGCAGATCGTCAAAACCATCCGCGATGATGCCAAAGCCTGGGCGCAGGAGCAGGTGAACGCCTATCGGCTCCAGCGAACCCAGGACATCAAGCGGGCGGGCCAGGTGCTCCAGCTCCTCACCACCGATCAGCTGGCATCGACAACTCCCATGGCCCAGGTGCAGGAGCGCGCATTTGCCATCCTGCCTGCCGACCGCCTGGACCGGATCGCCAGCTACCTCGCATCCGGCGCGGATTGCGATGAAGGCGCTTTTTTCTGGACCTTCATGGACGACCACATCCAGCGCGTCAAAGCCCAGCTTCGTCCCCTGCTCCGCGCGATGGTCCTAACAACGCCGCACAGCCTCACCCCGTTGCTGGAGGCGGTCCAGTTTCTCCAGGCGACTATTGCGCGCCGGCGCACGCTGGCGGACGTCGCGGCGGCCACCATCCCAACACGCTGGATTCCCGTGCGCCTCAAGCGCTATCTGTATGACACGGCCGCCGATGGCACCCCGCAGCTGCGGCGTGAGCGCTACGAGGCGTGTCTGTATCTGCATCTGCGTGCGGCCCTCGAATCCGGTGAGCTGGTCTGTCCCACCAGCACCCGCTTTCGCAGCCTCGAAGACGACCTGATCCCGTTGGCAGAGTGGCAGGCCAACAAAGAATCCCTGATCGCCGCGACCAATCTGCCGATCCTCCAGCAGCCGATCACGGAGCACCTGGCAGCGCTGGAGCAGCAGGTCGAGGCCCAGTTTGCCCGTGTGCATGGGCGCATTGCCGCCGGCGACAACCCGGCGATCCAAGTCACCCAGCACGGCACCACGCGCAAATGGACCCTCAAGACGCCCAAATCCCGCGAGCAGGCCAATCACGCGCTCTATGAACGCTTGCCGCAGACCACCCTTGCCCAGGTGTTGACCACCGTCGATGCGGCCTGTGGCTTTATGGATGCGTTTGACCATGTGCTGGGCCGCTATGCCCGCCCGCGGCCCGACGACCGCGTGATCCACGCCTGTCTGATCGCCTGGGGGACCAATGTCGGCCTCCATCGGATGGGCGAGATGTCGGATATTCCTGCCACCACGCTCGTGCGCGCCTCGGGCAACTATGTCCGCCTCGAAACGCTCCGGGCGGCGAATACGATCATTATCAATGCGATCGCCGCCAAGCCCCTCTTTCAGGACTACAACATTGACGGGGTGGTGCATTCCAGCAGCGATGGGCAAAAGTTTGCGACCATCATTGATACCCCACGGTCGCAACACGCGGCCCGCTACTTTGGCCGGGAGAAGGGTGTGGTCTCGCATACGGTCGTGACCAACAACCTGCCCATCATTACCGGCATGCTCAGCGCGCACGATCACGAGGGCCACGCGCTGTTTGATCTGCTCTACAACAATGAAACGGCCGTGCGCTCGACGATCCACTCGACCGATACCCACGGAACCAACCTGGTCAATTTTGCCATTCTCTCGGTCTTTGGCTATGACTTTGCGCCGCGCTATGCCAACCTCCAGGACCGCATGCAGACCAGTCTCTACGGGTTTCAGCCGCCGGCAGCCTATGGCGCGGACACCCTGTTTCCCCCAGTCCGCAAACTCAACACCGCCCTGATCGTGAGCGAATGGGATCAGATAGAACGGATTTTTGTGTCGCTGGCTCGGAAGACCGTTAGCCAGCATGTCCTGATCCAGAAGCTGAGTAGCGCCAAACGCCGCAACCGCACGTTGCAGGCACTCTGGGAATACGATCATATGTTTGAGACACTGCATCTGCTGGCGTTTGTCGACTCACCGCGCCGGCATCGGACCGTGCAGCGGGCGCTCAATCGCGGCGAGCAATTCCACCACCTGAAGAAAGCATTAACCCATGGGCACGCCGGCAAGCTGCGCTACATCAGTGAGGACGAACAGGACGTGTGGAACGAGGCGAGTCGGCTGCTGGTCAATCTGATCATCTTCTATAATATGACCATCTTGGAACAGGCCATTGCCGCCCAGGAGGCCGCCGGCAACGCGGCGGCGGTGGCCTTTCTCCGCAGCGTCTCGCCGGTGGCGTGGCACCATCTCAACCTGGGTGGGCAGTGGACGTTTTATGGGGAGGGAACGCCAGCCCCAGTGGATGCCTGTGTGGCGGCGGTCCTGGCCTACCGCCCCGCCATGGCTGAGCATGAGGAAGAAGCCCCTGCGGTCGATCACGAGGATGCGGCACCAACGCTAGAATAAAGGCGCACATCTGTTCGCTGGACTAAACCGGGGCGTTATGCATTTTAGCCCACATAGCGAAAATAGCCCACTAGAATGCACGAAAACCCATGTCTTGACGTTCGTTGCATCAGCGTTGGATTTACCGCAAGTCGTTAGCCGTTTCGCCGATGGGGAATCTGAAACCGCAGGATAAGTTTATATGCAACCTTCGCTGGATACCATAAATGTATAAATTTTTGACACGTGATATCACTTCCTCTATACTCCTCATATGAGAAGATCTCCTCTGCGTTCTTTCCCTCTCTATTGACAATCTTAATCTATTCTAATCTGGAGGCCACATGCAACGGTCTGTATTGAGGTTATTGGCGATCCTTGTCGTTTTTTCTTCCGTCCTTTTTAGGACCCATGCTAATGCACAGAACTTGGAAAATGATGAGATATCTGATACAACAATCGTTATTGTTGTATCAGATATCAGTGATTCAGAATGTAGTTATGGGTATGGGACGGCGCATGATACGCCGGATACAGTTAAGAGGGTTCCTTGTAAACCAGGCACTGTATTCAATATGGCCTATCTTGAGTATGGAGAGGTGAAGCAACGATTACTTCAAGGGGATACATTAATATATTTCTCTGATACTGGAAACTTTGAAAAAAATCTCGAAATTGCACAACAAAAAAGTATTGTTTTAAAAAAAGATGTTCCCACTACCATAAAACCAACTGCGCTTTGTACGGAAAAATTTAATGTGCTTTACTTTGGGACGTATGGATCTCCGGTCAGTGGTGGTGGTACTGACCAAATTCAACTGGGTATTCGGTATGATGTAGATAGAGGTTGTATGGTTCGAAATGTCCGTCCTGATACGCGGCTTGGCACTGCTACCACTAACAATCATACATGGAATAAAAGTAAGTGGGGGTCATCGCCAGATTATGCGTGGAATCATGTTCATACGATCAACTGGTACACCCAGAATACTACGACTATTCCTGGGATCTACGCGCAAAATACCCTCTTCAGAGATTTTACGACTGGGAGCACTCTTACATGGTATGATGCTTATCTCTATTAAGGTTAAATGGCTTGTACACAAAGACCAAGAATGCTTTAGCATTCTTGGTCTTTGTGTACAAGCAGGCCTCTTACCTCTATATCTATTTCCTCTGGTTGTGGCAAATTAAAAGTGTTGGGTACGATTGGAGCGAGATAGAATCTTAATTGCGAAGGATTAAAGAATAAATCTGCTCTTTAGGAGAGACTTTCATGAGACCAAAACAATGGATTGCTATCCTTGGGATTGGAGTGATCAGTATCACCGGATGTATGAATAGTTCCGAAAATATATCCAGTACTATTGTGCCAGTGATCGTTCTTGATACACATGATACTACTCCTATTGTTACAAATCGTGATGATGCAACTTTCCTTACATTGATCTATGATCAAAATCCTGATGCACGTAATATAGCACATCAAAAAATTCGACTCTCAAATAATCGCCTTGTCTTTATTTATACCTATATTCTCAATGGTCAGACGATTCTTGGCTATAGCAATGGCTCTATCCTTAATGGTCAATGGAAAATACAAAACGGTGCGGCCAATGTAACCACAGGTATCGCTTTCGGCGCAATGACCTATATGGCCTTCCTTCCAGAAGGCTTTTTTTTCTTTGGAAGTCGGATTGATCCACGCGTTGCCTTGATTGAGGTCACATTTAATACGGGTGAACGTGAAACAATAACCCTCGAAAATGATTTTTTCTGGGTGTTATCGAAAAACCAACAAACAACCTCTATTAAGGCAATTCGGTACTTTGATGTCAATCAGATTGTGATTCAGTAGTTCTACATGCACCATAACAATAACATGGGGTTAAACGCAAGACCACTCAAATAAGGATTATGGTGCTGTGTTGCTGCATGCGAGGGCATTGCGACAACCAGTTTACTATTCTCTTGTTACTATTAAAAAGATTGGGGTAAAAGGGGGTGTAGGGTACTGATATAGTATCCATATCAGCCCTCACTCTTAACCAATTTCAAGGGAAATTAACGTATGACAGGCTTTGATTTCTCGGCCAATCAAAGCCTGTCATACGTTAACGTTTCTTACCCCAAATCTATTCTTTTCTAGAGACCCAAGGAACCTCTAAACCGGTGATGCTGCGTTTTTGGAACCAACTCGTGCCTACATACAAAATTGGATAGCGAATACCCAATATCAAGACATCCAAGGCATCATCAATCACACGTCCGTAATATAATAGATTACGGGGAGTCACACTATAAACCCCGCCATCAGCATCCATGAGAATGCCTGATTGATAATCGTCTACCGCAATCGGGCATAATGCGATCTGGAAATACTGTTCATAAAACGCAATATTCTTTCGATCATAGTCTTCTGCTTCAGGCAGAAATATCGTTGGAACTGGCGTATACCTGCGTGATTCGATCAGCGGCGTATGAACGGTTAAACCTCCAAATGCGCGCATGATAGTATCAACGATCGGCGACCATTGATAGCCATAACGCTCACATTCAGTCTTCCATTGATCAACCGCGATCTGGCGTTCTGGGAACCAGCCAGCATCGAAAAATGCTTGGCGAGTTTGTGGATAGTTGAGACACTGTTCAATCATTATTTGTATGTAACTCCTAACGCTTTCAACACTGCCGCACAACTTGAACAAGGATCTATCGGTGTACCATGATTAGATGTATAATATCCTCGGATTCGTGCAGTTGCGATAGTAGAACCTTCTATGACTTCACCATTTTGAATCGCATTGCTGAGACATGCTATCTCTGCACACTCTCCATGATAAGGGCTTTGCACTAGATCAGGGATATCATCAAGTGCCCTTTGCACCTGATCAGGGATTGGACCATTGTACATACTACGACCAGGATAACGGTTTCCCGAAGGAGTCTCAATTACAGCGGCTGTTAAAGGATTCTTGTTTCTTTTCGGAGGCCGTACTGACGAATCAGCAACCTCTATTGCAGCATCCTGTAAATTACAACCAGAATTATGCACCAGCCATTGAGCATCACCGACAAAGAAGGTATGGGCCTCCGCGACGGTGAGGTTGTACATCGTCTGTGGGGCATTGCGCGCAACACTGGTTTGCACGTATCCCCATGTGCCACGCGCCGTACGAATCGCATCACCTAGTTGCAGCTCACCGGCGGGAATCCATCCCATCCCCTGGACATAGAAAGGATGCTCGGGTGTGGTGGTGATCGTTTCGCCGTCAAGCGTCAGATCCAGCACCACCGGATCGTCGTGGATGAGAAGAGCGGTAATACTGTACGCCCCAGTCGTTTGGGTCGTCTCATCGTAACCGAGCACCGTATCGCCTTCGCGTAAGCGCGCAATCGGCTGCGGCCCATTCGGCGTAGCAATCGGCGTATCCGGGGTGAAGGAACACATGCCATCCGCGAAATCATCAAGATAGCGCAGGTCATCCACGCTGCCCGCACCACCCCGCAATCGTCCTAAGTCATCAACGATGCTTGCGCCACTGAAACCCGTACTCGCAATCCCACCGAGGTCAAAGACACAATCGCCAAGGGCCTCATAGTTATAGCACAACGTTCCTTGTTGACAGTTGTCAATCATGGTTCCAACTGACCCAGGTATTGCCATGATGGTACCCGTCGGATCGGTAACAAAGGCCAGCGCTCCCTTGAAGAGATCACGTGGTAAGTGGTTAATCCGTTTGCCAACCTGTTTGACCATGGTCCAGAAGTCATCACCGCTGTTCGTATCGAAATAGCCGGTGTAATCACTCCATTGACATTGCTCATCGGGATTACTCGATATGCCACTACATGGAATCCAGGTTCCATCGGGCTGAACCCCCTTGCGATGGCCAGTGGGATCCGTCCAGGTCGCGGGATTATTATCGACATAGGCATAGCGATGCAACGAGGCCGGAGCCAGGCCACTGCCGGAATCGGTATCCCGTTGGATGAACCGCCCCAAGGTCGGCAGATAGTGGCGGGCACGCAGGTACACTAACCCATCCAGCGAATTCGTCCATTCGCCGGTAAAGCCAAACGCGCTGGTGGCACTGCCACTGTGGCTGCGTGGCACCCCATCGACCGTAAAGGCTTGGCTGAAGAGCGTTGTACCGCTGGGTGTGATGCCCTGCCGAACACTCCCTACGAGGTCGGTTAGCAAGGTACTGGCTTGGGCATTCGTGGTTTGATGCACCAACCCTGCGCCATCGCGGGCTATGCGGGTCGTGCCATTGGCCGAGACCGTCCCCAGCACCTGCGGCAATCCTGCCGCCTCATCCAGCACGAGATCCTGGACCACGCCATTGGTCGTCACCCGCACGAGATTGCCCCAGCCATCATAGCCGTAGGTCGTGGTTCCCGCACTGGTTGTACTGCTCGTCACCCGATTGGCCGCATCATAGGTATAGGTGGCATCGGGCGTGGTGGTCAGATTGCCATTCGGATCATGGCTATAGCCACTGGTTGTCAGCCGATTCGCCGCATCATACTGCATGCTGAACGGCGTTTGGCCGGTTGTCGCCACGCTCGTCCGGTTGCCCACCGCATCATGGGTATAGGCGGTCGTTGCCTGCGGCCCCGCCGCCTGCACCATGCGATCGGTGGCATCGTAGGTCATGGTCGTCGTGCCGCTCGCATCGGTGAGACTCGTGCGATTGCCCACGGCATCCAACGTACTGCCAAAGCTTGCCACCGCCGTGCCGTTGTGCGTATAGTGCGTCGCCAGCGGTCGTCCCGCCGTATCATAGGTTGGGGTCACCCCGAGTCCGGTGCTGCTGGTTGCGGTTGCCAACTGGCCCCGCGCACCATAGGCATAGGTGGTCGTTGCACCACCCCACGCTTGCAGGCTTGCGACCCGCCCGGCAGCATCAGGGGTGGCCGTGACGCTGCCCGTTCCCCAGTAGTCGGTTCCCGTGCGGAACGAGGCGGCATCATAGGTATAGCCCACCGTGCGGCCATCCCGCGTCCGTTCCCGCAGCCGATTCAGTCCATCATAGCGATAGGTGGTCGTCCCCAGCCCATCCTGCATGGACGTGACGTTCCCATTCGGGTCATGGTTATAGCTGACATCCGCCGTCCCCGTCGGATAATCGATCCCCGTCAAGAACCCATCGTGGCTGTAGGTATCAGTGTACGATTTCGGGAAAAATATACGCTAGCATTAATATTTCTTAAAATATATGAGACAACAACGATTATGGATTATGGCGCAGTCGGTGAATCACGCACCAATGGCGGCAAGATGAGCGGGCGACGTTGCCGCCACACAAAGTCACCCGTGAGATTAATGTGCTCCCACCCCAACGGCGAAAGATGGGCCAAATAGGCATCCGGAATGTGATGCCCTGCCGCGCGTGCCGCCTCGACTGCCGCACCAAGATAGACCGTATTCCATAACACGATCGCTGCCAGGACGAGATTGAGGCCACTCGCTCGTTCAATTTGATCGTCGATGCTGCGATCATGCACTTTCCCTTGGCGATGGGCAAACACCGCCTGTTCGAGGTTATTCTTGCCCTCTCCTTTATTTAAGATGTGGGCAACCCGCCGTCGAACCGGAGGTTGCTGAAACCATTCCACGGCATAAAGCGTGCGCTCGATGCGGCCCATTTCGCGGAGCGCACGGGCCACCGTATGTTGACGAGGATAGGCCGCCAGTTTCCGTAACACGATAACGGGTGGGGTTTGACCCGCGCGTAAGGTTCGTGCAAGCCGACAGAGTTCTGGCCATGCCTCACGAATCAACGCACTATCGATCGGATTCCCCAGCATCGGACTAATTGGGTGATAGGTGTTGGCGGTTCCCCTCTGTGCTAACATAGGTGAGACAGATCTGGTGTATCCATCTTAAGTCGAGGGCCGGAAGGAGCTTCCATGGCCA